>JBDUEK010000005.1:0-111489 GCA_040002495.1 Ferruginibacter sp. | reverse complement strand
TCGTAACTCAATGGTTTTCTTTTTATTATGCCTTAACTTAATGACATTGCCCTTTAGGGGGTCAGGGGGCTGCCTTTCTTTTCCCCCTTTAGGGGTTAGGGGCTTACTTTCTTTAAAAACACCCAGGTCTCCCCCTTTTTTGTTCCTTTAATTCCTTCCTGGTACTTGCTCATTATTTTGTTCCATTCATCTACCCTTGGATTATTTGCTGTTGTTTTTGGATTCAGTTTATCGAGGCTTTCACCTTTGGGAATACTAATTATCAATACCAGTTGCCTGCCATTTTTATAAATTAATAATTGCTGAAAATCAGCGTTGCAAAAGCCTTTGGAGATTTCAGGCCATTTTTCAAATTGGGTGGCATGATAATTTAAATATTCCTGCTGCATTTTTTTATCGGCTACCAGGTTGGCAGTTAACAACACATGATCCCATTCTTTGGCTACTGTTTTATCATCACAATATTTCCGGTTGAATTCATACATTAAATCGGGATAAACTTTTACCTGTGTGTTGGGGAAGTTGTTTTGTAACCTGCCTTTCATTACACCAATGTCCTGCACTTTATCAAATATCACGTAGTGATTTTGCCATTGATAAATCGCATTTGAATCCATCTTGTTTTGATACAGGATTGATTTTAATTTGTGCAGATCCAATGATTCGTTTTCATTTACTACCAATTCTATTACTTCATTGTGTTCGGCATTGATGGGTAGCTTATGTAGGTTTGGATTTTTATCTTTTAACAAATATTGAAATGCTGGTTGCAAACCTGCTTCCTGTTTTATTTTATCAGCAACCGCCAGGCCATTGTTGTTCCAGATATTTCCGGGGCCGTTGGCATTTTGCAAATATTTTTGTGATGGTGTCCAGTTGTCTTTTATGGTAAAATAAGATGAGCCTTCATCCGTGTATAAATAAAACCAATGTGATGGCAAATGTGCATAGGGTGCTTTGCAAATACTATCAATATAATTTTCAGTGATCAACGAATTGGGTTGCGCACTCAATGTATAAATACCGGCACAATCATAATTGTGTTTGCCATAATGATGAATGTAATTTTTTCTGATCGTATTGTTCATCATGGCATTTGCCGTAGGGCTCCAACCCCAGCCCATGCTGATGCCTGTGTAGCTAACATTCTCCACTTCGTTGTACGCTATCATTGAATTTTTTGTGTACCCCAAACCAATACCAACACAACTCCAGTCTTCGTTGGTAGCATCCGTAACCAGGTTATTGCTGATCGTCATTTTATCACAGACCTCCCGTGTATCAGAAGGATTGTAAGGCAAGTGAATTTCTGTGGCGGCATCTGAAAACACACCAGCTAAAATGGCCGTGCCACCAATATCTTTAAATAAATTTCCTTTAACAAGATTATCATGCACGGCAATATTATAATCCAGCCCGGTTGATGCCAGGTGTTCGAAACGGCAGTTTTCAAAAGCAGTCTTGTCAGCAAAATTAATTTCAACTGCTGCTGCAGGTCGGCCGATCCATGCCTGGTTGTCCAATGTTTTTTTATCTGTAGTTCCTGCCGGTCTTAATTTGTATGCCTCTGTCATATACATGCCTGCCTGGTGTGGTACATGTCCTTGCTGTGATGGCCTTAACCAACCGGTATGCATAAACGATATGCCTTTAAAATAAAAATTTGCAACGGGGTGATCGATTGTGCCTGTTACTTTAACCAGGGTTTCCAGGGAAGGCGCCACTACATTTGCAGTCGTCATATTTTCACCAGGACGGGGCCAGTAATAAATTTTATGATTGGGAATATCTAAAAACCATTCGCCGGGCTCATCCAAAAACTGGATGGCATTGGTTAGATAAAATGCAGAGTTGCCGGTTTCTTTGCTGATCCATGGAGCAGGCCAGGGATGCTCACTTTGGATGGTGCTTTCAGGTTGATGAAAAAACAGTTTTGTGCTGTCCCCATGCTGCTCCATTTTTTTTATGCGCAGGTTGGCGATGGCCCACCATTGATGAATAAACATTTCAACACCATTCACATTTTGTAGTGACAAAGTTTTGGGAGTGGGTATCCAGCAAGTCTGTTCTTTTTTGTTCCAGCTTAAAATGCGTTCCATTAAATTGCCGTTGACAGATTTGGCTCTAACAGTCTTATCATCGTTTACCCATAGTTGTCGGAATTCGGACAATCTTCCTGCGGTAAGGGGTACGTCGGCTACCCAGGTTTTACCTTGTGCCGACAATGGCAGCCCTGGAATTTTTGTTGAAAGTTTTTTCCAATGGTTGATTATAAATCCTCCGCTTAAAACAGGTGTTTCGTTTGGTGCAGATTCAATGTAAGTTGGACTGTCGGCTGTACCTGCATCTTCAGGCCTTATTAGCAATGGTTCGTATAAATAATAAACGCCCGTTCTTAAAATTATATGGATGCCATTTGAGATAGCAGGATCATTTAAACGCCGCATCTCCCTTGCTTTTCGCAATGCCGCAGCCACTGTTGCCAATGGTTTATTAGCAGAACCATCATTTAAATCGGAACCGTTTAGTGCCACAAAAATATCAGCCGCAGGGGCAGAAAAAGAATTGAATAGCATTAATGCCAGCAGGAAAATGGGCAATCGTTTCAACATTCCTTTTGTAGCGTTTGGGAAGAAATTATTATATAGCTTAATAAACACTCAATTTAGCTATATATACCACTGTTTCAATGGTAAGTATTTACTAAAATGATGGAATATTTTACTATTAACAACTGCTGTATCTGCAATAAAAAATAAATCCAATTGGATCTGTAAGTTTTTGATATCGTTTTGCAACTAACCTTATAAACAGGAAATAATGAAAATGATAAAACATATGATAATAATGATAACAATTTCATTGTTGGCCAACATCGCAACTGCTCAACAGCAGAAAAACATACCCGAATTGTTGAAACAGTATTTTGATCTACAGCAAAAAAGGATTGGATTCAATGGCGTTGTATTGGTCGCACGTAACGGGGAGGTCATTTCTGAAAATGCATTTGGTTTTTCATCCATAGAATTAAATGTTCCCATGCAGACTGACAATAAATTTTTAATAGCGTCAGTAAGTAAACAATTTACCGCCATGCTCACGGTAAATGCCGTAAGCGAAGGGAAATTACATTTTGATGATACCCTTGCCATGTTCTTCCCAGAAATTAACAAACTGCAATGGCGAAGTATTACCATTCAACAACTGCTCAACCATAGCTCTGGTATTCCACATAACGAAGGCATTGCCGATTACTGGACAGGGAAAGCTTTACAGGACCTTACAGAAGCGCAGGGGATAGCGGCAATTTTGCAAATGAAATTATTGTTTAAGCCGGGAACCGATGTAAAGTATTCCAGTCCGGGCTACATGCTCCTTTATCTTATCCTTCAAAAGATTTATGGTACTTCTTACTCCAACCTGTTACAACAAAAAATAAAAACACCACTGCAATTAACTGCTACCGGGGAATATACTTCGGGCAAAATTATCTCTGGCATGGCATCACCATATCACCTGCTGAGGGACAGTTTGATAAAAGCTCCGCATCGAAGCTTTTCACTGATGAAAGGTTCGGGGAATTTGTATTCAACTGCGGAAGATCTTCTGAAATGGAACGAGGATTTTATAAATAATAATGTTTGGCGAAAATCAATTGATGCAAAATTATCAAATGTATTTAGCCAACATACCATCAACGAAAATGCATACTATACCAATGGTATATTCATAAAACCAGGTGATGAATCAACTGGCAATGCTTTTTTCCACGGTGGCGGAAGTTTTGGTTGTTCAGCTATTACGGTCGTATATCCAAAGGATAAGATTATTTTTATTTTACTGAGCAATGTCTCCTTTTTACCTGTACAGGAATTATGGCAGGATGCAGAGAAGATTATTTTTAATAAGCCATTTGCCCTACCGGAATTAAATAACCAAACCAAATTAAGTGACTCAGAGATGATGCACTTAACGGGAGCTTACGAGGATGAGCAGCAGCAAATGAAACTGTTGATCATCACTGAAAAAAATCAATTGTATGCTAAGCTGGGAAATAACCCTCCGTTCGAAATTTTTGCAACAGATAAGATGCATTTTTTTGGTAAAAAAGTGAACGTAAAATTTACTTTTACGCAGGATGAGAGCGGTGTGGTAAGAAGTGTGCAAACTGAAGGAAGAGGAAGAAAAATCTTTTTTAACAAACAATGATGGACGAAAAAACTTTTTTAGCAGCCGTAAACGAACACCAGGCAATCATTCATAAAATATGCAGGCTGTACCGCAATATGCCGGAAGATCGGGAAGATTTTTTCCAGGAAATTGTTTTTCAACTCTGGAAATCGTGCCCGGCATTTGAAAACCGGTCGAAGGTTTCTACCTGGATCTACCGCATTGCGTTGAATACAGCCCTGGCCAGCTTTCGTAAAAAACAGCCGGCAATTATTTTTACTGAAGCATTGCCTGAGCATTTATCGGGGAATCCCAATCAGCCGCAGGAAACGCAACAAGACAAATTGTTTGAAGCGTTAGGAAGATTAGCAAACGCAGAAAAAGCTATCATGGCACTTTACCTGGAAGGGCTCGATTATAAAGAAATGGCAGAAATACTTGGTATCAGTGAAAATTATGTAGGTGTAAAACTAAACCGGATAAAAAACCAACTTCAACAACTTTTAAAATAAATTTTATGCAACAAGATGAAATGAAATTACTTTGGCAAAACCAGCCAACTGAACAAAGTAATAATGATAACCTGAAAAAAATGCTCAACGAAAACAGGCACCCGGTTTTAAAAGGCATCAGGCGCCAACTAATTTTTGAAACAATTGTGTGGGTATTTTTCCTGTTTGTTTATTATGATATTTTTGATGGCGACCAGAAACCTTTTTATGCAAATATGTTGTTGATAGATGCCGTTGTGTTGTTGATATTACACAATATCATTGGTTACATCGCTTCTAAAAAACAAGTAAATGGCATTAACATAAAACAATCACTTGAAAACTATCACAGCAAATTAAAGCGCTACGCAATCATGTCTGTTGCCACACGGGTATTGGCTTTCGGATGTTTGATGTTGTTTTTTATTTCGCAGATTAAACTGGATGCTACCCGTTATATGATTATAGCAGGCATATTGATGGCCGTTGTTTTCCAGGTATATTTTTTATCAAGAATATGGCAAAAACGAATTATGCAGATACAAACAACACTTGACGGATTTAATTAAACGTGGACGCTTTCCAATGGTAAACCAATTAAGGTTTTGCATGAAACAGCAATGATGTTGACGTAAGAAAAAAGCGGGGCAAAATTGCCCTCGCTTTTTATATATGGGTAAATCTTGCCCAATTTGTTTCATTGGTACGTATTTACTAAAATGGTGAAACACTTTACTATTCGTTTTTACCTGAGCCAATCGTTTTAAAGTTTAGGTTCGAAACTTTAATTTTATTAGCTATTACTATTATACCAGCTTCCGTATTTTATAGCGGCATCGTTGCGTCGCAATCCTTTCATCGGCATACCAATGTGGCACTTCTTTTCCACTACTTCAATGATGAGTGCGGTTATTAATAAAGCCAACAACTGCTTTCTCCGTATCCATGGAACGAGGGTAAATTTTACCTTCGTTTTTTGAACGAGGGCGAAATTTGCGTATTTTTGCCCTCGTTCACCAAACAAGGGCAAACAACGCCCTCGTTAAAAAAAACAGTTTATGAAATACAATCCGCTTATTCCATATAATAGTTTGCCAGACCTGCCTCCAAAAACGGAGATTGAAACAAAGCAGATTCTTAAAAAAACAATAGCAGCAAGCAGAGCTTTGTCAGAGCTAAAAGGGGCGATTAAAAACCTGCCAAACCCACTGTTATTTATTGATACCATTAACCTGCAGGAAGCACAAGCCAGTTCCGCTATTGAAAATATCATTACAACACAGGATGCACTTTTCCAGGCATCCATATCAGATAAAAAAACAGAAGACCCTGCAACAAAAGAAGTCATTCATTATAAAGATGCCTTGTGGTACGGCCTGGAACAAATACGAAAGAAGCCTTTATTGACCACCAATCTTTTCATCGCTATTATGCGCTTGATAAAAGAGAATGGATCTGGCCTGAGAAATATTCCCGGCACACAGTTAAAAAATCCATCCACAGGTAAAGTAGTGTACACACCTCCCGAAGGCGAAACGATTATCAGGGATAAATTAAAAGCGTTGGAGACTTTCATCAATGTAAATGAAGATTTTGACCCTTTGGTAAAACTGGCTATGATCCATTACCAATTTGAAGCCATTCACCCTTTTTTTGACGGTAACGGAAGAACAGGCAGGATTATACTATTACTGTATTTAAAGTTATCCGGGCTAATGGATATGCCAGCTTTATATTTAAGCAATTATATCCTCAAACATAAAAACGATTATTACCTGGCGCTACGAAATGTTACAGAAAAAAATGATTGGCAAAGCTGGATACTTTATATGCTGGACATGATTGAACAAACTGCTCAACAGGGAAAAGAGCGGATAGAAAAAATAGAAAAGCTTATGAAAAGCATGGGAAAAAGTATACAGCAGGAATTGCCAAGAGTATACAGCCGCGACCTGCTGGAAGTGTTATTTCGTTTGCCTTACACTAAAAGAAATTTCATTGAAAAAGCAGGCCTCGGCAATATTAAAACTTCGGGCGCCTATTTAAAAAACCTGGAAGAAAAGGGGTTCCTGAAAAGTGTTACCATCGGCAAAGAAAAACTTTATTTTAATTTTAAACTAATGGCTATATTGAAGAAAGAATAACGCTTTTAATATCAGCTAGGGATAAATTGTTTACATGGTAAAATTTCTTTGTCTTTAAACCTCAGTAGAATTATTGATTAAATATAATGAACCTTATTACCTTACTTTAATCGCTTTTTTATTTCAGCCTTATTAGAATAAGGTAATAAGGTGTAGCGATTAATGTGATTTGGATTCTGCTAAGGTTGGTCTCAAAATTTTCAGGATATTAATCCGAATCTATAGGATCAATTTTTTATTCCTTTGGCTTTTTAATATCAGCTTTAATTTTATTGAAACACCTTTTTCAGGTAAGCAGTATTTGCTCCATAATTTCCTTTTACATCTCTTCCCTTGTTGGCGTCCCTGCTGCGTTCTATTACCAGCCAACCGCTCCAGCCCATTTCATCCAGGCATTTTTTCACCTTATACATATCAATCTGCGGATCGTATTGCAGCCACACACTGTCTTTGTTGGTGGCATGTATCATGCAGATGCGATCTTTCCCGAGTGTTTTTAATTCAGTAATTAAATCCCTTCCTTCTTTTAACGGATTGGAAAAATTAAAATAGATTTTTATACCGGGTGAATTAATTTCTTTTAATAACTGTACTTCTTCTTTGGCGGACAATGCGGTTTCAATGCCGATTACCACACCTGCATCCTGCGCCATTTTACCGGCTACTTTTAAGCGTTCTACAATTGCGGCTCTTTTTTCAGGATACTTTTTTAAATCACATTGAACGCCCAACGGCAGGAATGCCACTTTTACATTCATCAGCTTCATGGTGGTGATGCAATCTTCAATTGATTGTTTATATGCTTCCCTTTCACAAAATGACTGAGCATAATAACCCGTCATACCCAGTGAAAATATTTCTACTTTATTTTCCTTTGCAGCTTCTAAAAACTGGTTGCGTACAGAATCAATTAGCAACTTGTTATCGAATGTAGGACGATTACCTAAGCCTCCCATATCCACTTCTACCCCATCTGCATGTAATTCTGCTGTTAAAGGAATGGCACCTAATTTCTGGCGTTTTAATAACATCAAATCTATAAGTCCAATTTTGTAACGTTGGTTTTGTTTGGCCTTTTGAATTTCTTTGGCAAATACTTTTTCAAGGTTTTCAAATCCCATTACAGCATGTGCAGGTAACAACTGGCCTTTGTCGCCAAATACATACATAGCCTCCATTTTTTCAATGGTGATGTTAGACTCATCAATGTTACCGGAATCGTCTTGTATAGCTTTAAGATTAAGGCCGAGGTATTTTGCCATAAAATTATAGATAGGCACCCGCTTTGTAATGCCAAAATCGTGTTGATCATTTGGCAGATGTACATTTTGCACATCCTCCTTTTTACCATACCAACTATACATTTTTTGTAAGTAGGGAAAATCATGTTCGGGCATTTTATCTGTCCAGTCGCTGCCATCACTGATGAGCAACTGCGGCCGGGGAGCAGCCATAGCAGCAATTTCTACGTTATCTGTTCCACCACTACAATGATGAATATCCATGCCGCTTTCACAAGGGCAGCCACCATAGAAATACGAACTGATGGCTACCACAGGCGCACTCACTTTTATGCGGTCATCCAGGGCTGTCATTAACACCGTATGGCTTCCTGCACCACTACCACCAGTCATGGCTACACGATTTGTATCGGCATCTTTTTGTGCCAGTAAATAATCCAAAATCCGGATGCTGCCCAGTGCCTGAATGGTCATAGATAAACTGCGGCGATGATCTTCATATTTAAACTGTAAACCAGATTCGCCCCAGGCAAATAAATCATAACTGAATGCCATTGCTCCCATCTTTGCCAATGCAGCGCAACGGTACTGGCAATCTGCACGGAAACGTTGCTTTTCCCAATGTCCATCGGGATTTAATATTACGGGTATTTTGCCTTTATACTTTGCAGGTTTGTATAATGAACCATTGATCCATACACCGGGTAAAATTTCAATGGCAATATTCTGAACGGTGTAACCATCATATTTTCTTATTGGCGTGATGATTGGATTGTTAGCCGGAACCGCAGGCAGATGATCTAATTGTAATGCCTCGAGCATGCAGGGTTTTAATTCAGCTTTGCGTGCTTCCCATTCAGTTACATTATGATATTGTAAAGCGATACGATCAAGCTCGGCCCAGCCTTCGGCAACCGGCCAGCGATAGTATTCGTATTCACTTAATTTATATCGCTTGTCGCCGTCTGGCTTAATTTTGAGGTCTAATGGTTTTAATATATTGTCCATCGTCTCTTCCAGGTTGTTGCGATATTTCCATTCGGCGTAAGGCACCGTTTTGCCTGCCACCATTTTTTCATCAAACCTGATATATACATCGTATTTTTTTTGGATGTCGGTTAGTACTTCTTTGAGTGATTTGGTGTAATTGTTATCGGAGTTTTGTTGGGCGAAAGAGGAATTACAAAAGAAAAGGAAGAGGATGCCCAAACCCCTGAGGCCCCCAAACCCCCTGAAGGGGGCTTTTGAAGAGCATAATGATTTGATAAAGTTTTTTATTTTCTTTGGCAGTAGGCTTTTGTCTTTTTTAAACTGTTTTGTCATTTGGGTTGGCTGAACAACGATCTCTTGTACAAGAGTGCGACGCCACTGAAGCTGATTAACATTGCTGCTGTTGGGTTCAAAATAATTATTTTCTTTTTTCATGCTAATCCGGTTTTACAAATGCAGATAACAACAAGGACAATCATGTAGCTTAAGATTTGAAGATAATTCATTGGCAATAGCTTTACTTTCAGTTTTTTTTCTGCGATAATTTGTGACTCTTGGGAAACAGTTTTTTCTATTGTGAATGAGCAACTTAAATCGCTGCATCTAATGGATACTTTGGCAACATGAGTGACTCTATATCTACGGGCTTTATATTTAGCTTCTGACACCAGGTTTTAAAACTGTCATGAATATCATCGAGCGTTTTCTTTTGATCGGGTGTTAGCTCTAACGCAGTGGCACGGCTGATTGTACGCACCGGCAATCCTCTTTTGCGTAAGAAATATTTGGCACTCATTGGGTAAGCGACATGTATCAATGGATCTACCCGGCTTATTTCTGCCTGTAGCCATTTTACTTCTTCCTGCTTTTCGGGATTGGTTGCATTGTTTACCATCCACACCAAAATTTCAGGATAGAAATTTCCGGAAATAGAACTCATTCCTTTAGCGCCCATTTGCAAACTGTACATTGCATTTGGGGTGTGTGCATCATAAAACTCAAGACTGTTATTGGTTCCTTTTAGGATGTCGAGTTTGGCCTTTACTTTTTCCAATTCAATGGAAGTGTCTTTGTGATATACCAACCTGTTTGCAGATAGCAACTGGCGGAAAACATCGGGATCAATTATTCTTTTATAAGGTGCAGGGCACTCATACATACCCAATGGGATATTGCCTGTAAGCTTAAACATTTTTTCAAAGTTTTTCAGCAGCACGTCATCACCATCTTCTATGTTGGCATAGTGACCTGTAATCAATATCACCGCATCTATACCTGTATCATAAATCTTTTTGGTAAACTCTGCCTTGTCGTAAATGGACAATCCAAACGAACCGGTAGCAACCACCGGCGCACGGCCATTTACATAGCGTACAATGTGTTGTGTTAGCTCCAGTCTTTCATCTTCGGTAATGCTGTACATTTCGCTGCTTAGGCAGTTGGCAAAAAAGCCTTTTACACCAGCGGCCAAATAAAAATCGATGAGGTTACTCACCACATCCAGGTCAACCTTTGCTTTAAGATTGAATGGCGTAATCATTACCGGAACAAATTTATTTTCCATTGTATTAATCAATTTTTGAGGGGTAAAAGTTAGCTTTTTTTTGATAAATAAAAATGTAGTAAAACACTTTAATGCTGTACTATATTACTGTTTTTCGTTAAAATCAAAGGTTCCACAAAAACTTACAACCATTCCTGATTCTGGAAATGCGCAGCCTTTACTGGCTTTCTTTTATAATTTACGTTGATGTTTTTTGTGTTGTTAATAAAGGCCTTAACCTTGATAATAATAAGCCGGTTAAAAAAATACTAAGCGTACCTACCACAATGATCAGGTTTTTGTGTAACGTAATTTTCAACCAACTATACTCAGGTGAAATGTAACCGGAAAATGTCATCCAAACAATGACAATGATACCTATTACTACCGCAATTACTGCTTCTGCGTTTCGTGCTTTTCGGCTAATGATTCCTAACAGAAAAAGGCCCAGCATGCCACCTGCAAAAATGCCCGAAAGTTCCCACCACACATCCAGGATACTTTTACTGCCAATCATTGCTATGCCCGCAATAATACCAATGATTCCCATAAAAATGGTTGACACATGTAATACCCGCAGGTTTTGTTTTTCGGTTGATTTTTTATTGAGATATTTTTTATAAATATCTTCTGAAAATACAGTTGCAGAGGCATTCATGCCTGAACTGATGGTACTCATGGCTGCAGATAAAATTGCAGCAACAATGAGTCCTGTTAATCCTACAGGAATTTTATTAACCATGAAATGCGGTAGTATTTTATCGCCATAATCGGATGGTTGTAAGTGTGCGGCAAGGTTTGCAACCTGCTCTTGTGTTGCACCTATGCCTAACCTTTCTGCGGCGGCCTGCAATTTTACAATGTCCGTCATTTCAGGATGTACCTGGTAAAAAGAAAATAAGGATGCGCCAATGATAAAGAATAACAATGATACCGGTATATATAAATACACGCAAAGCCATATCGATTTGGCAGCGCCTTTTTCTGAGGAGGAAGTATGATAACGCTGCACATAATTTTGATCTATACCAAAATTATTGAGGTTGATAAAAAAGCCATACAACAGGATAACCCAGAAAGTAGATTGAGTGAGATCCGGTGAAAAACTACCCAGGCTAAACTTTCCGTTGACTTCACCAATTTTGGTAATGGCACCTACTCCACCGGGCATGTCTTTGATTACAAAAAATAAAATAATTAGTGCTCCAAGGGTAAGGATAATGCCCTGCACAACATCCGTCCAGATGATGGCTTCCATTCCACCGAGTACCGTGTAAATAATAATGCAGGTGCCCATCACAATAATAATCTGGCTCATACTAAAACCAGTAAGTGCCTGCAAGCTTAATGCGATGCCAAAAAAAATGGAACCCATCCTTGCAATTTGTGTAAACAAAAAACAACATACCGCATAGGTTCGGGCCCATGGGCCAAAGCGTTTTTCCAGGTGTGTGTAAGCAGAAATATCGCCACTGGTGCGATAAAAAGGAACAAAGTATTTTGCTGCAACCCAGGCAGCCAGGGGCATTGACAAACTAAAAACAAAAGCGTTCCAGTTGGTACCAAATGCTTTGCCCGTAACGCCTAAAAAAGTATTGCTGCTTAAAAAAGTGGCAAAGATAGAAATGCCGATTGCCCATCCCGGAATTTTACCTGAAGCTTTAGTAAACTGTTCAGCACTTTTATTTTTTCTGGAAAAATAAATGCCTACCCAAATCATTGCAACCAGGTAAATTATAATAATGGAGATGTCTATAAATGGCAGACTATTCATATCAGCTTTGCAAATCGCACTTCGTTTAGTTCAAATAAAATCGATACCCAACGAAAATTAAAGTTGCAGTAAAATGTTGTTACACAACATACGATATCTTACTATTTTACGGTAAAATATCACTATCTGAGTTTCATTGATAAAATAATCCTTAACTATTGAATTTCATGCGATGGTTTTCTTTGTTACATTGCCTCGATTACATTCTAATTTAAGTTGTGGCTTTAGCCAAAACAAATTTGGCTAAAGCCACAAAGGATAATTCCATTTCACCCTGCCCTAAAGGACAGGGCAATTCAAAGGACAGGGCAATTCAAAAGAACAGGGCAATTCAAAAGGACAGGGCAATTCAAAAGGGCAGGACAATTCAAAGGACAGCACAATTCAAAGGACAGGACAATTCAGAAGACAATGCAATTTGAAGGGTTAAATCTATTAAGGGGTTTTCAAAACTAAAGAGCAGATATATTATACTCCCTTCCTCATAAAAAGTTGTGATGAATATTATTGATAAAATGCAGCATCCAATCTGATCGTGCGCCTTTTTACATTGCCCCGTCCTTCAGAGCGGGGATTATATTCTAATTTAGTTCATGGCTTTAGCCAAATTTGTTTTGGCTAAAGCCATGAAGAATTGTTGTTCCTTTTGTCACTACCCTAAAGGGCAGTTGAGTTCAAAAGGTGGCATAATTAAGGTATTGGGAGTTTACATTCTCTATGAGTCTTGAATAGTATTGATTATTACACAATCTCATACTGCGTGAAGTGTAACAAAAAGTCATAAAAAAACTCAAAGTATAATCCGCTAAACACGAATTATACTTTGAGTAAATAGAATCAAAAAACTTAGCTTATTAATAACTAAAAACCATATCCATTGGTGATTAAACCATTTGACTTTGAAACGGTTTCAGAAGACAATGGCAATAAATATCTTGGCGGAACACCGCTGCTATAAAAGGCATCTGAGTATCCTTTAAAAATACTATTTGTGTATTGATCTTCATTAGCAACTATATTGATACCCCATTTTGTTTTTACATATCCCTGGCTTAACAATGCTGTTTCTTCCGGACTACCCGGTGCTATATAATTAAATAATCCCTGTATTGCAATGTTGCGGTTTCCGGAAGCTGCGGTATAACCGTTTGCATTCCACAGGTCGCAGTTACCACGCCATGACGGAAACAGTACCGGATATTTAGGGTCTGTACCTGGAACAGTGCAAAGTGTTGTCAACATTTTAGCTATGCCCAAATCTGCCATATTTACGGCTTTGGTATAGATGTAATTGGATATTTGATTGCCATTGGGAAAAGTGTAATAGCCATCAGCTTTTAACCCGCTAACCATTGCTTTTTGTTTATCCCTGATCGATTTAATAGCGGCAGGCAATCTGCCCGTTCTTATCAAATCATACCGAAGAATACCTTCGCCGGCAAATTCGAGTTTGCGTTCTTCCTGTATAGCATCTTTCAAAGAAGCACCAGCTAAGGCACCAATATATCCGGTTACTTTAGTTGCCTGGTCTGCAGCAAGAAAGGCACGGCTGCGTACTTTTGTAAATTCGGTTTTTGCACTACCATCATCAGCTAACTCAGCATAGGTTTCGGCAAGCATTAATATAACATCTGCCATACGCATTTGCGACCAGTTAACACCTGACTGCCGCTGAGCTGCAGTGTAGGGTTTGCTCATGCGGCTTTCATCCCATTTGTTATTGGTTAATCCACCAAGATTACGTGAACCGGGTGTAAAGTCAATCAGCCTTTCTGAACAGGTACCTGAGTTTGCAGTTACGGCAACGGTTACATCACGGCGTAAATCTGCGGGATCAAAATCGCCATAATAATATGCTGCATGCATACGGCTCTGGCCATAAGATTTACAAGGATAAGCATTGGAACCACCCCCGCCTGAAGGACGGCCAAATGCATAAGGACGCTCAGAAAATTGTCCCTGTGTTTCTCCGATTTCATATAAAGATTCAGGGCTTACCTGCAGGTCCATGTTATATTGAAAATTACGTTGGAACGGATTATTAAAATTAGCGCCACGTGAATCGGCAGTTATTAATTGCGCCGAACCGGAATTATCAACCACTTCTTTCAGATAAGTTTTAGCAATTTCGTAGTACTTCTTGTAATCGGTACGACGAACATATTTTGCATTCCACATTTCTGTTCCGATTTTGTCAAATGAAACATTGCCATAATCAAAGTCAGTACGCCGTAAACCATATCCGCCTGCAAATAATGCAATCTTTCCAATTAGTGCTTTTGCGAATGTACCCGAAAATCTTTCTGCTGTAACTCCCCCTTGTCCAAGGTTATACATTAAAGGTGCAGCCTGTATCAAATTATTTATCTCTCCATCATAAATGAGATCACGTGAAATAAGTTTGGCACTGTCCGTTTGACTGGATGTACGGATTGTGGTGGTAAAATAAGGTACGTCACCAAAATAACGCGTTAATTGAAAATAGGAAAATGCACGAAAAACAGCGGCTTCGCCATATAACTGCGACCATTCATTCGGTTGCCCTGCAGTAACTGCAGCCTGGTATTCCGGTTTTAATGCAATGGCTTCCATCGCAATATTTGCACGGTTGGCAATCTTATACCAACCTGCCCATGCATCTACAAATTCCTGCTGATCTTTGTTGGGCTCCGATGGATAAAGCGATTCCCATACGTGCCTGGTTTGTGCAGCGAATGCCTCCGGATGTGTTTCCGCATCAGAACCGGTTTCGTCAATCGCATAAAATAAACCGTTGTTAACACCACGCCAGATATTGTACATGCCTACCATTACCTTGTAGGTTTCACCGGTAGTTGAAAACACAAAGTCTTCATCCAGTGACGAGGGAGATGTAACATCAAGAAAAGTCTTCTTGCATGATATTCCTCCCAGGAGCAATAAGCTAATAAAAATATAAACTGTCTTTTTCATAAAAGCTTTTTTAGATAATTTAAAATTCAACATTTACACCAAATGTATACGACCTTGCTCTTGGGTAAGATCCCCAATCGAGCCCTATTGTAGGATAACCTGCCCCACCCTGTCCTGTGTTGGTATTAACCTCAGGGTCCAATCCTTTATAGTTGGTTATTGTAAATGCATTGTAAATAGAAGCGTATATTCTGAGCCTGCTCATCCCGGCTTTTTTGATAAGTCCTGATGGAATACTATAACCGAGTGTAACAGTATTGAGCCTTAAAAAAGAACCATCCTGGATACCGATTGAAGAAACTACAGCAGTTTCATGATAAGGGAGGAAAGTAGTGGCATTGGCATTCAACGCAGTTAAAGCCGCAGGATCGGTTACACTAACCAATTGCCCATTTTGTATATCATAAATTTTATAGGCACTAGCTAAATAATCAAACCTGTTTCTGTAAAGGCCGTCTTCTTTTGAGCCATAAAATCCTGATAAGTAATTTGCGTTATAAATTTTATTCCCATAGCTCCAGTTAAAATTTAAAGCCAGGTCAAAACCTTTGTAAGTAGAATTAAGGCTTAAACCACCTGTGTGTTTTGGTGTCATATCTCCAATGATTCCAACATCATTGTTATCAACAATTCCATCACCGTTTGAGTCTTTCAATTTAATCACACCCGGATAAGCAACCTGTCCGGCGGGTTTGTTGGTATTGGTTCCAAATACATTTCCAATAATACCAGAACCAATATCCGCAACTCCTTTTTTAAGTGTGTAAATACCGGCTGCATAATTAAAATCATCTACCGTGTACCATCCTTCGTACGTATAACCTCTCACCTGTCCTACTGGCTTACCTACTTGTAGTACATAGTCTCCGTTACTTGGCGACATTGTTGTAGATGCCCACAAAGTTCTGTATAAACCATTCACATTTGGTCCAAGTTTGTCTACACGTCCTCTGTTAAAATTAATATTGAAATTAGCGCTTAAATTAAAATCTCTTTTTCTGATGATATCACCACCAAGAGAAATTTCTATACCCTTATTACTTGTAGCACCTATATTATCATAGGTAGATGAAAAACCACTGATTGCTGAAATAGAGGTTAACAATAATAAATCTTTGGTGGTATTTTTATACACTTCGATTGTACCGGTGATACGGTTATTAAACAAAGCAAAATCAATACCTACGTTTTTGGTAATGGATGTTTCCCATTTCAAATCGGGGTTAGCAATTGTTGATGCCGGTGAATAAGAACTTTGTTGTATTTCGTTTATTGAATAACCGGTTAAACCATCTGTTGACCATTGTGTTTTCCAGAGATTTGCACTTATACCATCGTTACCAACTGCACCGTAAGAAACACGTAGTTTCAGGTTATCCAACCAGTTTACATCTTTTAAGAATTGCTCATTATTTAAGCGCCAGGCAACTGCCGCAGCAGGAAAATATCCCCAGCGATTGTTTGGTGAAAATCTTGATGAACCATCTGCTCTAAACGTTCCTGAAACAAGGAAACGATCCATGTAGGAATAATTAAATCTCCCAAAGTAAGAAGTCAACCGGTTAGGTGTTCCGATACTGGAACTAAAGCCGGAATTCACAACACCATTTGGATCGTGGAAATATGAATCCATATTACCAAATGCTGTTTTAGAAGTATAGCCTACAGGAAATCTATTGCCAAACATACTGTTACTTTCTGAATAGCTGTTATTTACTTCCTGCCCTGCTACAACGCTGAGACTGTGGTTATCATTTCCTAAAGGAACCTGGTAGTTCAACGTATTCACCCAACGTAGTCCCCAGCCTTCGCCGTTTGAAAGGGAAGCGTTTCCTGCGTAAGTATAAGCACCTGTATTGTTTATATAATTATTGTAAACAGCACCTGACCATGACTTTGATTTATTCCATGAAACATTATAGCCAAAATCAGATTTAGCTGTAAGCCCCCTAACCACATTCCAGGTTAGTGATGCGTTGGAACGAAGTGAACGTTGTGTTGAAACCGGGAGATAATCCTTAATTCTTTCTACCGGATTGTACTGATCCTGCAAAACAATATCGTACAAACCTAATTGTGTATTTACCCTGTCATCCAACTCGCCCAACACATCTTTTGTTGCAATTGGCCTGAAGCGGAAAGCAGAAGATAAAATAGAACCTGTACCATTAGTAGTTGGTTCGCTGCCGGCGGTTTGGATATTGGTAAAACGGGTATCAAAAGAAAAATTTAATTTACTATTGATTTTTTGATTGAGTTTAAACGAAGCATTTGCCCGTTTAAAAGAAGAGTTCAATTTCATTCCATTATCATTTAAATAACTTCCTGAAAGGATGTATTTAGTATTGGCATTGCCACCACTTATACTCAGGTTATGATTTTGAGAAAAGGAATTGGTATAGGTTTGTTTTGAAAAATCCTGCGCAGCTACGTTTTTGTAATGATCTATTCCTTCTGTGTTATTATAGGTAGCAGCAGAGGGTCCAATGGCCCAAAGCATTTCCCATGCACTTGCATAGGCATTGGTAACTGATTTGGCATAAGCCCAGTTATACGCTATGTAATCATAGGCATTTAAAGTTCCCAGGTATTTGGTAGGATTATTAAACTGTACATAGTTATCATAGTTGATGCTTAACTTACCCGCCTTGCCGCTTTTAGTAGTAACAATAATTACACCATTGGCACCTCTTGCACCATAAATAGCGGTGGATGCTGCGTCCTTTAATACATCGATACTTTGAATCTGGCTTGAAGGAACATCGTTAATTGAGCTCACTGGAAATCCGTCAACAATATACAGCGGTTCATTACTTTGAGATACAGAACCACCGCCTCTTACACGGATTGAAACCGATGCGCCGGGTCGTCCATCCTGGGAAGTGACATTTACGCCGGGGAGTTTTCCCTGTAATGCCTGCGCAGCGTTTGCTACCGGAACAGCAGCCAGATCTTTGCCGGATACAGAAGAAATGGCACCAGTTAAATCTTTTCTTTTAGCAGTACCGTAACCAATCACAACCACTTCATCCAGGTTTGAATTACTTACAACAAGACTAATATCAATGGTTGTTTGTTTACCAACTTTTACCTGTTGTGTTGCAAAACCCGCGGAAGAAAATTCAATTACATCGGTAGGCTTTGCATTGATACTGTACTCTCCGGCAGCACCGGTTTTTGTTCCAATACCGGAACCCCGAACAATTACACTCACATCGGATAAAGGACTATTATTCTGCTTATCCAGAATTTTTCCTTTTACCGTAACCTGATTTTGTGCAAATAAAATTGTTGGATTTAAGATGAAGATTGCAAAGAGCAATCGTGCCCCAAAACACACGAGTAGCCGAGTGTTAGAGCGAAGTTTTAATTTCATAATAGCAAGTTTTTTTAGTCGTAGTGATGACGAAGCATCATCATTTAATATGTTAAAGTTATTATTATTTTGTGCTTACTTTCTAATTGTGGCAGTAATTAAATACGCAATCGTTCCCGAAGAAATTGAACTAAATGGAAGAATTATTTATTAAAAAACTAATGCCCGTTCAAAACAACAGATCCATCTGCCGCTAATTTTTGGCAGATGGATCTGAAAAATAATTTTAATAAAAACGCTACTCATTATCAAATAGCAAACAGCAAAACATTTTGTTACACAGGCAAATTAATCGTCCGAAGGTTTGGTTACAACGTTTACCACGCCCGGCCATTTTTCATTTTTAATCAGTTTCATTTTTAATTTTGAAGGATCAATTTTCACATACTTTATTCGCTCCCGGCGCCAGGTATAAACAATGTGTACCATACCATCTTTCGATTGAATTACGGACGGATAAGAATACTGACTGATGGGAGAATCTTCCAGTATGACGGATGCATACCATTTAATACCATCTTTTGACAAGGCTACATTCAATGGTGTTCTGGCACCTTTACCCCTGGGCAATTCGGGTGCAGGCTTTACATGATTGTATACCAGTAACTGGCGGCCATCCATTAACGTTACCGCATCCGTACCGGAGTTATTATTGGGCAATGCAGATGCCTTCATAGCACTCCAGTTTTTACCACCGTCTGAACTCCAGCTTTCATTAATGGTGCGGTTCATACTTCTGCAGAGTACCTGCATGCGGCCATCTTTGTAAAATAAAATACTCGGTTGAATGGCGCTAATAATTTTCCCGTCATTGATATCTCCGGACTTTGTCCATGTTTTTCCGAAATCATTTGTGTATTCAAAATGCACTTTCCATCCGTCTTTTTCGGTGCTAGACGGACAGATCAACGTATTACCAACCAGCACCGGTTTATTTTTTATTGGGCCAAGAAAACCATCGGGCAAAGCCTCTCTTGCGCTCCAGGTATGACCATTGTCACTGCTGCGTTTCATCCAGCCGGTCCAGCCTGCAACATTGGGCCCTATCTTATAAAATAACAATAATTCACCATTTGGCACCTGGAACAAAACCGGGTTATAACAGGCGTAGCGAAGCGTATCATTCAACACACCATCGGCTACCTTTTGTGGTGCGGTCCATTTATCTTTTACAAGATGACTTGTCCAGATACATACATCTTTGTTGCCTTCTTTGGTGCCACCAAACCAGGCTGCAATTAGCCCTTCAGGTGTTTCAGCGATAGTGCTGGCATGGCTTTGTGGAAAGGATACATTTTCAAAAATGAATTCATCTACCAATATTCCTTTCTTCCATTTTTGTTGCGCTGTTACTGCGTTACAGCATCCGAAGCACAACAATATTACCAGTCCTTTTAATAATTTATTTTTCATACTGTCAGTTTTTTATTAATTGTTTTCAATAATCATTATTACGCAAGGGATAAACCAGTAATCCAATAAATATCGGATTAGGTTTTCCGCAACTTTTTAGATAAAACCTTAGTAGAATCCTAATCAATTAAATGAATAGACCTTATTCAAAAAAGCGATTATAGTGAACAAGGGGTAAATTAGTGAGCAATTTTTTTATGAACCAGGCAGATATTTTTCAATTAAGCTTTAGTGGCGTCGCACCCTTGTACATTTTATCAATAAGGAGCAAAATACCAACTCACTAAGTTATCCCTTGCGAAGTATAAAATAAAGGAATAAGGTTCCAATATACTCAATCAAAAACTCTACTAAGGTTAAAGACAAAATAATTTACCATGTCGCTAATCTATCCCTTTCACAGTAAGAGTGATTTTATTTGATCACAGACTTAAATTTATAATCACCGCTTTTCAATTCTATCATTAATACATTTTCTTTCCACTTTAACACCTGTACATTTTCTATCTGTGCCAATGGCTTTCCTGATTCTGTTACAGCATCTGCAGATTTAGCCGGCACATAAACCCTGGCAGTTGTATTTGCAGGAATCGAAATATTCCATTCCATATTTCCATCATTGTTTTGCCAGTTGCTTTTTATTAATCCATAAGCACTTTTATAACTTGCATCTACAAATTTCAATCCATCCGGTAATGAAGGTTTCATGGTAATCTTTTTAAACCCGACATCCGTTTTATCTGTTCGTATGCCTGCAAGATTTTCGTAGAACCAGGTTAGTAAATCACCCAACATCATTACATGATTCTGGCTGTTCATATTTGGATTGGCTGTGTTACCATTCCAGAGTTCCCATATAGTGGTGGCGCCGTTTTTAACCATGTAACCATAGCTGGGATAAGTTGTATTGGAAGCCAGTTTAAATGCCAGGTTGGTATTACCATATTCAGTTAGGCCCCTCATCAAAAACTGTATGCCAATTAAACCGGTACTAACATGATCGTTGTCAACTTCATGAATTTTTTTATAAACATTTTCAAATACTTTATCCCTCAAAGAATCGGGACAGATACCAAAATACAACGGCAAAAGATTTGCAGTAACGGTGTTGTTGGAATAATATTTTTCAACCGGGTTATAAAATGTTTGTTGAAAAGCTGTCCGGATACTATCTCCCAACAAAGAAAATTCAGCGGCATCATTTTTATGATCGGTAAGCTTTGCAAAGCGCTGCATGTAACCAAGCAACTTGTAATAATAAGCAGTTGCAATTAATTTTCCGTCGGTAAGCCTGGCCGGATCCTTTGCATGAATGAGTTGTAAACTTTCCGGTGGCACACACCAATCACCATATTTGTCTTTGGTCATAATATAGTTGACCAGATATTTTTCTTTCATGTACAACAACCACTTTTTCATGGCTGTATAATTTTTTTGAATGGGCTTTATATCACCGAACTGGTTGTACAAATTATTGCTAATGCTGAAGAAAGCGGCAGGCCAGGTTACATCATCTGAATAATAATTCCAGAAGGCCGGTGCTACATCAGGTATGGCTCCGGCGGCAGTTTGTGACTGTTTAATGTCATCCATCCACTTCGCATACAATTTTGCATTATCAAACATATAGCTTTCACCCTGCTCCCCTACCACACGGTCTCCCAACCAGGGCTGGCGCTCATTTCGTTGCGGACAATCAATGGGCATTCCTTTATAATTGGAAGCAATACCCCACCAGGCATTTTTATAAATGGCGTTGATGATTTCATTAGAAGTTTGAAAAGAACCCGTTGTTTCAAAAGCATCATACACCAACTGGCCTTCAAAATTATTGATGTCAGGCATACCCGGAAAACCAGTTACTTCAACATACCTGAAACCATGATAAACAAACGATGGATGCCAGCCTTTACCATCTAAACCAGCGTTGCCGAATGTGTAGATGTCGGTTACTCTTGCATCTCTCAAATTTGCAGTAAATAATTCTCCGTTGGCTTGCAGGCTCTCAGCAAATCGCAATGTTATTTTATCGCCTTTCTTCCCTTTTATGTTCTGAAGTTTTAACCAGCCCGCAAAATTTTGCCCCATGTCAAGTATGTATTTGCCGGCAAGTTTATTTATTGAAACCGGCGCAATTGTTTTCATCACTTTCATCGGTTCAGCAGACTGGGCAATCAATTTTCCGCCAGGCGCTTCAACCAATTCAGGCTTCATCCATTTAGTGTCATTAAAGCCCGGCATTGTCCAACCCTTCATTTCTTTGTTGGCATCATATTCCTCGCCATCATATTCGTTATTGCTCCTGATGGGGCCGTCTACATTTAGTTTCCAGTTGTTGTCAGACATAATTATTTTCGTACTGCCATCTTCATACTCAATTGCTAATTGCAATAACAGTTTCGGATAGCCGAAAGTATTAATCTTATAGGTTTTGTAATTTTGCCGCATGGTAAAAAACCGTCCATTGCCTAATACCGTTGCAATAGCATTGTTCCCTTTTTGTATATCAGCGGTTACATCGTGTGTGTTATAGAAAAATGATTTTCGGTAATCGGTTGGATTGGGTGCCAATACCTGGTCGCCGATTTTTTTTCCATTAATAAAAAGTTCATACATACCTAAACCTGAAATGTACACAGTTGCTCTTTTTACAGGTGAAGGATTCTGAAATTCTTTTCTTAAATACCTTGCTGATAACCTCGACCATTGTGTAACACTATCCCATGGCGATGCTTTGTCATACCCGATCCACATAGCTTTCCAATCGGTTTTATCAAATAATCCGGTGGAGAAAAATGCTATTTCGTTTAATGAAGCCGTTCCCTTGTTTGTTGTTACAATCACCTTCCAGAAATATTTTTTACCAGGCTGCAACGGCTTACCGCCATATTCAATCAACACAGATTTATCATTACTGATGTTGCCGGAATTCCATACATCTCCTTCATTGTTTTTTAATTGCTGTTCGGTGCTGCTTACGATCAACTGGTAAGAAAGTTGTACTACATTATGTTCCCCACTTTCCATTTGCCAACTAAACCTGGGTTGCAATACATTTATACCCAAGGGATTGGTCAGCATTTCGCAACGCAGGTTTTGCAGCTTTACCTGTGCTGTGGAAATTAATCCAACCATTAAAAATGATATGAGAAATTTTAACTTCATGTCTACTTATTAAACTCAAAAAACAAGACTAGTTTCAATGCCCTGGAGGGGTCCTTTTCATAATCATAAAATATATTTTTTTCTCCCATTGGCCCGGTGGTTTCGTTGCGTTGTGTTTTTGTACCAATGCTGCTGATGCCCTGCATAAATGAAATATCACCTGATGGAAATATCGGTTCGTAGTTGTGCCATTGGTCGGTTTTCCACGCAGGTGTAAACAAGCGCAGGAAGGTATTTTCGGTAGGTGCCGTTACCGTAAAGGAATGATCCTTTCCTTTAAATACGCCCCAATACAAATTGGAATAGTAGCCTTTAAATTCTGGATAGATCCATGGTGCCTCACCTGTTTCTGTGTTGTTATATTTTTTTGTCCATAAACCAAACTGTGTACCCTTCATCCGGTTCTTCCAAACCCGATATGGGCCATCACCCAGGTAAATCAATGAATCAATTCTTTGCTCGGGATATGAAAAATTTACGCCAACCATCGATGTAAAATAAGCTGCCGGAAAATAATTTACCTGCATGCGCACAACGCCTGTTGGATAGATCGTCCATTCCAATGCATTGTAATGTTCTTTTCTCTCAAATACAGAACTGATTACAATATGATCTCCCTGCTTCTTCGCAGAGAATGCTCCAAAATTATTAGCCCCTTCCTGTATAACCGGCCCATTGTTAAATGGAATGACGACTTTGCCATTGAATACTTTCGTCAACAAACCTGTTTTTTTATGAAATGAAACTTCAATGCCGTTTGCCTTTACAATAAACAGGCTATCGGTTTCCGTTAGTATAGGCGTTGGTTTACCATCGCTTTCTGTTATGATGGACTCCAGGTAATTGGAACGAATGATGGGAAAACTTTTGGTAATAATTTCTTTGCCGGTTTTATTCTTTACTGTAACATACAAGGCATAATAATCATTCCAGTCAGATGGCAATTTTATTTGTAAAAATCCTTTTTCACCGGGTTTGATGGAGGGCGCTGTGATGGTACCACTGCTATCTGGCAAATAAGGCATCGTCAGCATTTTTAAACTGTAAGAAAAACTACATTCATTGATATTGGTAAAATGAAAACGGTTTTCAATATTTAGTTTTCCATCAAATGCATCGGTTATTTCTCTTCGTTCAAAATGAACCGGGCTCCATATTTCTTTGATGGCAAAGTAACTTCCTTCCTTTTCGTGATGTGGTCCAACGATGCCATCTGCTGCCCTAAATTTATCTGTATCTAGTGAATCATGTTTATCTTTTCTCACAACTCCCTGGTCGGCAAAATCCCAGAGAAAGCCACCAGCACTTAAAGGATTGTGCCACATTTTTTCCCAATAATCTTCCAGGCCGGCACCATGTCCGCCATCAAACTGGCCATGCAAAAATTCTGTTGGCATTACAATTTCGTTACCGTGCTCATAATTGCCGATGCCGTAATTATATTCACGGTAGTGCTGTGTTTCAATACCACCAAACAATTGCCATGGGTGGACAACGGGCCTTTTTTGAATATCAAACTCAGTAAAATATTTATCCAGTTCCAGGTTTTGTCCGCCTTCATTGCCATTGGCCCACATGATGATAGATGGATGATTTACATCATGGGTAATCATTTCTTTCAGCAGTTTTTTTCCGGTTGGGGTATCGTAATACCAATGCCAGCCAGCCAGTTCATCCATCACAAAAATGCCCAGCGAATCGCAGGCACTCAGGAAATGTTCATCCGGTGGATAATGACTACAGCGCACCGCATTCATATTCATATCTTTTAGCAATACCACATCTTCAATGCTATTTTGTTTGCTTAAAGTCCTGCCTGTCTCCGGCCGAAATGGGCTTCTGTTTACACCTCGCATTTTGACCTTTACGCCATTTACGTATATACCATCCCGTTGCTTTACTTCAACCGTTCTGAAGCCAAATTTTTTTGTGATGGTGTGCAACGGTTTTCCGCTACGGTAAAGTGTAAATACTGCTTTATATAAATTGGGTGTTTCTGATGTCCACAATTTTGGCGAAAACATTTTCTGATGAATTAAAAACCGGTTGTTTAAGTCGCTGACTGCAACGGAAATTTCTTTACCGAGCAAAACACCTTCTTGGTTGATAATTTTTACAGCTAACCTATCAGCAGTTCCCTGCGTATTTACGATGGCTTTAAAATTTCCATCTGCTGTTGCATTGATGGCCACATTTTCAATATTTGTTATTGGTAATATTTCCAGGAAAACCGGGCGGAAGATGCCACCAAAAATCCAGAAATCGGCTTTACGCTCTGCATCATTTACAGATGAGTTGGATGAATGTTTTGACACCGTTACTTCCAATAAATTAGTTTCGCCTAATTTTAATAAGTCAGTGATATCATATTTAAAAACATAAAATGCACCTTGGTGAATTGCACCAGCCGAACGTCCATTTATTTTCACGTCAGCATCTGTCATCACTCCTTCAAAAACAATATTGATTTGTTTATTCTTCCAGGCTAATGGTGCGCTGAACTGGTGTTTGTACAGTCCCTGTTCTTTGCCCCGGATGCTATCTTTTGCAAAACCATAGTCATATTTACCAAAACCCTGCACCTCCCAACAGGAGGGTACATCAATGCTTGTCCACTTGTTGGCATTCATGCCGCCGGTACACATAAAGTCCCATTGCACGGAATGATCGTTACCCGTACCGGACAAGTATTTTATTTCAGTTGATTGGCACATTACCATCAATGGAAATGATACTATAACTGTAAATAATATTTTATATAAAAAACTCTTCATTGTGTTTGAATCAATTGCTTATTTAAATTTATCCTGCAGGGGATTATCTGTTCTGAAAGGCAAAGCAGGCAAATTTTCGCTGTTATATAAATCGGGATGAACTTCTTCGTTCCATTCAAATCTTACTGCAACCGGATGATTTACTTTTTCACTTGAAACAACCACCTGGTTATTTTTTATTACCGCATCTGCAGCCAGGAATTTTCCATCTTTGCCGGCGATGATAAAATCTTTCAACGTCTCATCATCTTTATCTTTTAATCCTTTACCTGTGTAGTTAAAATCGATGATTACTTTATTTCCAATAATGTTCATACCAGCATAAACAGGCCCCATTGGTACCAGGCCTTTAATGTGATAAGTATTGGCGAGTGCACATATTGCAAGTCGCTTACCAATTTCCCATTTAAAATGCGGATGAAGGTTGTCCATATTTTCATTGAGATCCGTTGTTGCAATCATAGCTGTGTTGGGAATTTTTAAGGCAAGTGCCTGTGCTTCCCAAAACTCGGGTAAACTTTCTTTGGTGTAACTTAAATTGCCGCCAGCCTTTGAATAAGCAAAGGGTGCAATCTGCACATAATAAAAAGGCAAATTATTGTCGCCCCATATTTTTCGCCATTGATTAATGAGCGCCTCCATTTTATAAGTGTACTGCAAACGTTCATTTAAAAAACAATTGGATTCGCCCTGGTACCATAAAAAACCTTTGATGGCATAAGGCGCCAATGGTTCAATAATGGTATTGTAAAACTTACCGGGATCTCCATCTATTTTATGCGTAGAATCTGTTTGATTGCGGAAAAATGGCAGGGCAGTAAATGCTTCTTTTGGCATCCATGGTTCTATCCTGCTTCCGGGTATTGAAGATGCAATGATACCAATCGGTACATGTAATTCTTCATACATTTTTTTTGCAAAAAAATACCCAACTGCCGAAAAAGAACGTAGGGCAGAATCTTCTGCTACACTCCAGCCTGAATGGGTGGAATCGGGTTTCATTTTTTTCCTATCGGTTAAAAAAATACGGATACTTTGATTATGTGCAGTCTCCAGTTCATTCACCGGCCAGTTGCTTACACCAGGCGGCACCGTTGCTTTACTGTTCTTACGCATGGTATATTCCATATTGGATTGCCCGGAACATAACCATACTTCACCTACCAAAATATTATCCAGTGTAATTATTTGATTACCGGATTTAATGATCAGTTTTTCCGGAAGGGCTGATGGTTCCATTGCATCCAGCATTAGTTTCCAGTTACCTTTACTGTCTGCAGCTATTGTAGATGTTTGTTGTTTAAATGTAACCACTACTAATTGGTTGGGTGCAGCGTTTCCCCAAAGCGGCACCTGTTGCCTGCATTGCAATACCATATCATTGCCAATAATTTTTGGCAACGTCAGTTGAGCA
Organism: Ferruginibacter sp.; assembly: GCA_040002495.1. GTDB lineage: Bacteria > Bacteroidota > Bacteroidia > Chitinophagales > Chitinophagaceae > Ferruginibacter. Next base: position 84,042 of record JBDUEK010000005.1, on the reverse strand, counting down.
ATCGTGTGAATACTTAACAACAACAGCGATTGTATAAATAATATTTTCTTCAAATTTTTCATCATTAAATTTTACCTGTCAGTCTTTCAAGTTGATTGGCAGATGCTACTTTTTTACCATTTACCCAAACACTTAAACCCTTGCCCTTCTTATATTTCATCCCTGTTTTATCCCAAATGATTGTAATTATTTTCCCATGATACAATATATTATCCAGACAAAACCACTCCCATTTATTGGCTGGCAATAATGGATTTACTTCAATGATGTTATCTGCTCTGGGCCTTAACCCAACAAGGCCGCTTATAATTAAATCGTTGAAAGTAGAATGGTTATAATAACGGCTGCGTTCTGCATCACCCATCAGCCAATAGCCTGTTGTTTCATCCAGGTATTCACCCACATAGGGACGACCACGATAATATTGCGACTCAACAAAAGTTTCGAGCTGATTGAAATAATTGCTATCTGCCACATAATTTTGTTTGTAATTATTCAACAGGTTGGCCATTGCCGTTAGTGTTTGTGAAGTTGCAAAAGGCCAAACGGCACCATCCCATTCGCATTTACCGGTGCCGTGTGATCGAAACAAGGGATGGCTTCTATCGGCTGTTGTAATGCCAAATGGCGCATCAAATGTTTTTTTGTCAATTAAACTTTTCCAGGCTACATCGTAGCTGGTGTCGGGCATGTTGAAGTACCAGGGAATAAAACCAATTTCTTCTTTCACATTTGACAGTGTATCGCCTTTTTCTTTCAATACTTCAAAAAACTGGTGATCCTTATTCCAGAGTTTTTCCTGTACCATTTCCTTGATTGTATCTGCTTTGGCAGTATACAGTTTTGCCAATGCCTTATTGCCTTTAATAGTTTCGATTGCTGCCAATGCCTGCGCATTTCCATACATATATCCATTAATGGAAGGCCGGGGATTTTTTTCTCTTCTTCCGCCACTGATGGTTTCTTCCATGGCGTCTCTTACATCATATTGCCAGAACAAACCGTTTTGTAATTGCTTTTCTTTTTCCCAACCAGTATAATCTTCTTCCAGGTCGGGCAACAAATCCAGCACAAATTTTTTGTCACTGTTTACCAGGTACCTGTTGTAAATGGCGTTGATGTTCCAGCTACTATAAAAGCGTAGCTTTTTTAGAGGTTTACCATCATTGCCACGATACCAAACATGCAGGTTATCATCCATATATTTTTTATCATGCAACCACCTCGATTCATACATGTGATGGCCGAGGCCGCTCGCAATGAGGTTATATTTATCTGCATAACTTCGTGGCACTAAAAATTCGGTGAACACAAAACCCTGTTCTGTTTTTTTGATGTGCTTGCGCAATGTCCACCAGCGGAAATAAAATATTTCTTCAAAGTTTTGCTGTGGACAATCAAATAGTGGAATATTTTTTTTCATCCAATTCCAGGCACTGTCATTGGGAATGGCCTGTACGATATTTTCATCTTCCATTTTGTTGAAATAATCAACATAATGCTTGTAGTTGGCTTGCTTTAGGACGAAAGGTTTAGCCAGGCTTTTTTGAGCCTGCAAACCTGTTGTAAAAATAACCAGACATAATACTGTTAAATAATTCCTCAAAACTTTCTATTTTTTATGGTTTCCACCCAGCCCTCATATCCATTGTTTACAATGCTGTTATCTTGTTGTGGATGATGCAATTTTTTTTCTGAGTTCAATTGTTTCAAATGCTGAACACTTTTATAAACGCCTGTATGTAATCCGGCAAGGTATGCTGCACCTAATGCAGACACATCCGGCATGCCTATAGTTACAACATCTTTCTGTAAAAGGTCTGTTAAAAACTGTACTACAAATTCATTCGATGTAATTCCGCCATCTACCATTAAAGCCTGCAGCGAAATTCCGGCATCTTTTTCCATGGCAACAATTACATCTTTTACCTGGTAAGGAATTGATTCCAACGCAGAACGTACCAGGTGATTTTTTGTGGTACCGAAACTCATGCCTGTTAAGGATGCTCTACGATCCATATCCCAATGTGGTGATCCCAGGCCGCTAAACGCAGGCACCAGGTACACGCCACCGTTATCTGCAACAGCATTTGCCATTACAGCCGTTTCGCTGCTCTTGCTGAATAAGTTTAATTCATTCTTTAACCATTCAATGGTGGCACCGCATGAAACAATCACGCCCTCAAAAGCATAGTCTATTCTATTGTTGGTACTCCAGCAAATGGTGGTAACCATGCCGTTATTTGATTGAACTGGTTTATCACCTATGTTCATCAAAATGCTACAACCTGTGCCCATGGTAGCTTTGGCAGTTCCTTTATCAAAACATCCTTCACCAAATGCGGCTGCGTGAGAATCGCCTATTAATGCGGTGACAGGAATTTGTTTGTTGAAAAGACCATCACAATCTGTTGTACCAAATGCGGCTGAGGAGGACTTAATTGCTGGCAGATTTATTCCTGTTAAACCAAATTCATTGATTAACGCTTCATCCCATTGCAGGGTGTGAAGATTAAATAATAAGGTACGGGATGCGTTGGTATAATCCGTTGCATACTCCGCTCCGTTGGTAAGTTTATATAATAACCATGTATCGATTGTTCCAAAAAATGCATCGCCGTTTTTGACAGCATTTCGAATGGATTCGTTGTTTTGAAATAACCAGATGAGTTTAGTTGCTGAAAAATATGGATCAATTACCAGTCCTGTTTTTTGATTGATGGTAGCTGCAAGCCCTTTTTGTTTAAGCGTTTCGCAAACTGCCACGGAGCGCTTACATTGCCACACAACTGCATTGTGTAGTGGTTCACCATTTTTATCCCACAAAACAAATGTTTCCCGCTGATTGGAAATGCCGATGGAAACAATATCATTTATATTAAAGCCTGCTGCTTTAAATTCTGCTAGACATTTTTTTACAGATGCCAATACATTTTGATAGATATCATTGGCATCCTGTTCTACAAAACCATTGTCGAGGTAACTCGTATGTAATGTTTCAGATCCTTTAGCAATGGCCTGCCCTGCTTCATCAAAAATTAATGATTTGGTTGAGCTGGTGCCCTGGTCAATTGCTAGTATGTATTTTTTTTCTTTCATTGTTATTTATAACCTAAACCGAAGATGATTGTTGTTCAAAGACCGCCCAACATAGTTATGAAGTACAAGAGTGCGACGCCACAGCAGTTGGGCTTTGTTCTGCCGCCGGGTTCATAAAAAAACTACTCATTCTTTGCATTCATTTTATCAATAATAACTGCCAATAAAATAACACCCCCTTTTACAACCTGTTGCCAGAAAGGCGAGACATTCAACAACACTAACCCATTATTTAACACACCAATAATAATGGCGCCCATAACAGTGCCCCATACACTTCCCTTTCCGCCACTTAGTGAAGTACCTCCAATAACCACCGCCGCAATGGCATCCAACTCGTAACTCATACCGGCATTGGGTTGTGCAGAATCGAGCCTGGAGGTAACGATGATACCGCCAATGGCAGCGAAGGCTCCCGCCATGGCATACACAATCATTTTTACTTTGCTGATATTGATGCCAGATAATTTTGCCGCCGTTTCGTTGCCACCAATGGCGTAAATGTACCGGCCCAGTTTTGTTTTTTGTGTAATAAAAACTGCAAATAAAACCACTACGGCTGCAATCCAAACCGGTACCGGAATACCGAGCAACCAACCCGTACCAATATTCGCAAATTGAGTTCCGAGGTTGCTAATAGGATGCCCTTGTGTGTACAACATGGTGAACCCTCTTGCGATGGTGAGCATGGCGAGTGTGGCCACAAATGGCGGCACATTAAATTTGGTAATGGTAAATCCATTGAACCACCCAAGTAATCCCCCAACTGTAATGCCTGCCAGGACCGAACCTAAAATTGTAAAGCCGATGAACAAATCGAATGAAGGTATAGCGATGCCGTTTTTTAAAACACCTGCGGTGATGGCACCGCACAATGCCAGTATTGAACCTACGGATAAATCTATTCCTGCTGTGAGCACAATTAATGTCATGCCTGTGGCGATGCAAATGTTTACGGCAGTTTGGCGAAGTACATTTAACCCATTGTCGGCTGTAAAAAATTTATCGGTTAAAAAACTCAACACAATGCAAAGCACCAGCAGGGCAATCAGTGATTGAAATTTGCTAAGCTGGCTTGAATATCTTTTTAAAGTAAGCTCCATTGTATCGTTAATTTTTGTGTATAGCATGTTTTAAAATAACGGCTTCTGTTGCCTCTGCTACGGGAATATTGGCCGTAAGCTCACCTTCAGCCATTACCAGTATCCTGTCGGAAACTGCAAATATTTCCGGCAATTCGGAGGACACCATGATGATTCCCATACCTTGTGCAGCAAGGGTTTTCATCAGTTTATAAATTTCTGCTTTGGCATTTACATCAATGCCTCTTGTGGGCTCATCGAGTAGTAGTATGCGGGGTTTGGTAGCCAGCCATTTTGCCAGCACAATTTTTTGCTGGTTACCGCCACTTAGGTTTTTAGCAAGTGTTTTTTCTGATGAAGTTTTAATGCCAAGTTCGTTAATGTACTTTTTTGACAGGGCTACTTCTTTATGGTGGTTTAATACAAAGCCCCATTTTTGCAATTGGGAAAGTATGGTTATGCTAATGTTGGTTTTTATATTCTGGCCAAGACTGAGCCCTTGTAATTTCCTGTCTTCCGGCACCAATGCTATACCTGCTTTGATGGCATCTGCAGGCGCTTTTATTTTTTGTTGAAGGCCGCCAACAATTATTTCTGCAGTAGCCAATTTAGGATATAAGCCAAAAATAGACTCCATTAATTCTGTTCTCCCTGCTCCCATTAATCCATAGATGCCGAGTATTTCACCTTCAAATAATGAAAAGGAAATATCACTCAGCACATTGCCATGCAGACCGGCTGATTTTTTTAAGGTAAGGTTGTTGACCTGTAATAATATGGTGTCAGTAGTTGCGGCTGTGCGATGATCTAATTCAATTTTACGGCCTGTCATTTTATGGATAAGGCTTTCCTGCGACACCCCTTCCATATCGCCCGATTCAATCGTGCAACCATCTCTTAAAACGATGTACCGGTCGGCGATTGTGAAGAGTTCTTTTAATTTATGAGAAATGTAAACGATGGTTTTATCCTGCGACTTCAATTCAGCAATGATGGAAAAAAGATTGTCAACTTCCTTATCGCTGATGGCCGAAGTTGGCTCATCCATAATGATAACGGCAGCGTTGCAGAATAAGGCTTTTGCGATTTCTACCAGTTGTTGCTGCCCTACTTTTAACTCCGCAATTTTTGTATCGGGACTAACCGTTAAATTCAGTTTTTCAAGCAACTTACCGGAAGCAATACGCATTGTTTTTTTATCCAACATGCCAAAGGCATTGGTCAACTCCCGACCCAGGAAAATATTTTCGGATATGGTTAAGTGTGGAATTAAATTAAGCTCCTGGTGAATGATGGCGATGCCAGCCTGCTCAGCTTCTTTTGTCCCTGCAAATTGTAACTCCTGGTCATTGTAAATAATACTTCCTTCGTACTGCGTATGTACACCGGAAAATATTTTCATGAGGGTAGATTTCCCGGCGCCGTTCTCCCCAATAATCGCATTTACTTTGCCGGGATGCAACTCCAGGCAGATATTATTCAGTGCCGTAACTCCCGAAAATTTCTTTGTTATATTTTTTGCAATCAGCATTATTGAATTTTCAGTTGAACCGGTATCAGCTCGAGATCATTAAATTTTATGTGTTCTTTATTTAATTCGATGGCGCCAATTACTTGTACAGTATCACCTTTTTTTACGGTTGATTTAAAAGCAGGTAATACCTCCTCTCTCACCTTTTTATTTAGCTCTGCAGATATATTGTTTAAGTCCATGTTGTTGGAGAAATCTTTTATATCAACCAGTCCGGATGCATCCCTTATGGCATTACCATAAACATATTCTGTGGCTAATTTTATATTCATTGACGGCTCTGCCGAATTTACGGCTATGGTAATATCATCGGGGTTAATTTCTGTTGCCACACCGGTTACTTTTACAAGGCAATACCGGTAATTACCTATACCCAGCGTATTGGAATATTTTGAGAAAGCATCTGCCGGATTTGCCTTTACTGCAACGATCAAATCATTTAATGCTATGGCGCTATCGAGCTTAGCTGGAAGCCTTTCTGCCCATAGTTTTTTTGTAAATTTTCCGGCATCAAATTTACCAGTTGATATTACCGTCATGGCGCTTAGCTTTTTGAAATAAACTGAATTGTAAGCAACCAATACAAATGCCACTGCCAACAAGCCGTATGTTAAATATTTATTCATAAGCTTCGTTATTTTTTTCCATAAGCGATATAATCACTTATGTTTTTATTAGTAACCAGTTCAACTGCTACCGGTATTTTTTGCGGGAAATCCCGTTTACCTTTTATGTATTCATCTGCAAACACAGCGGCAGTTTCTGCCATTACTTTTGGAAATTGCATGCCCGTTGCTGCTACTTTATTTTCGCTGATAGAAGTAATCACATCTTCGGATCCATCAAAACCAAACACCTTTACAGTTTTATCTTTTCCCGCCGAAACCAGCGCCTGGTAAGCGCCCATTGCCATACCATCGTTGCCACAAAATACGGCGTCAATATTTGGATGTGCCTGTAGAATAGATTCCATTACTTCCAATGCTTTGTTGCGGTCGAAGTCGGCACTTTGTTGCGCCACCATTTTTAAACCGGGATAATTATCCACCACACTATGAAAACCGTTTGAACGTGCCCAGGTATTGTTATCACCAACAATGCCTAAGATTTCAACATAGTTTCCTTGCTTATTTAATTGTTGTGTAAAATATTTTGCGATGGCAATGGCACCGGAATAGCTGTCGGATAAAATCTGTGAAGTAGCAGCCACGTTTGAATTAATTTCCCGATCCATACAAAAAACAGGGATGCCGGCTTCCTTTGCTTTCAACACATTTGCCACGGAACCATCCGCATCGGTTGAGTTAAATAAAATGGCATCAAAACCCGAAACAATGATATTATCAAAGTGATCACTTTCAAGAGCGGTGTTATTCTGAGAGTCAAAAATCTTTGCATCATAGCCCAACGCTTTTGCCTTTGCAGCAGCCGTCTCCGCTAAAAAAACAAACCATGGATTGTTGAGTGTAGACACCACCACAGCCATTGTTTTTTGCTTGTTGGCATTGTTGGTTTTGCTTTTACATTGAGTAAATGTAAAAACCATTAGCACCGTGCAAATCTTCATTATAATTAGCAAACCTCTTTTCATATTACTTATTAGTGTTGTCCGACTAAACTCCTGTATCCGTTGCTACGCCTGAATGACCTCACCCCAACCTCCCGAAAAATCGGGACAGGCTCTCTCCAAAGGAGAGGGGCTAGAACATTGAACCAGTAAGAGTTGTAGCGATATTTTATATTTTTAGTCGGACAATAGTGATTACTTATTTAATAAGGTGGTTACCGTTTCGGTAATTCCGGCTTCACTGATTCCATAATGATCCATAATTTCCTGCTGCGATCCTGTAACCGTATATTCATCCGGTATGCCGATAATTTTAAAAGCACCACTCCAGATTCCTCCCTGTGAGTGATTTCCAAGCTGCATTAAAAAAGATGCGCATGCCTCACCCAAACCTCCATATATGCTATGCTCTTCTACCGTCACCATAGCTTTGCATTTTTTTGCAAGAGATGCTATCAAGTCAGTATCCAGAGGCTTGATGGTATGCATGCTTACAACAGTAGCTGCGATACCTTTTTCTTTTAATCTTGCAGCAGCCTGTAATGCCGGGTAAACAGTTTCGCCTGTGGCAATGATGGCTACATCATCGCCTTCACAAATAACCCTGCCTTTGCCAAAAGCAAACACATCATCATTTACCTCTTTTAATGGTGGCATTGCTTTTTTCCCAAAACGCAGGTACACGGGTTCATTCGTTTTAGCTGCCAGTTCAATCGCCTGGGCCGTTTCAAAATTATCTGCAGGTGCCACTACCGTTATATTGTTGATTGCTCTCATCACCGCATAGTCGTGCAGGCTGTGATGGGTACTGCCCAACGCACCATAACTAACACCGGCGCTTATGCCAATTACATTTACAGGATTGTTGCTATAAGCAACATCTGTTTTTATTTGTTCCAATGCCCTTGCTGTTAAGAAACAGGCCGGTGAAACTGCAAATACTTTTTTACCACAGGACGCTAAACCGGCAGCTACACCTACCAGGTTTTGTTCAGCTATTCCTACCTCTACCATTTGCTCCGGAAACTTTTGTCCAAAAGGCACCAGCTTACCAGAGCCACGACTGTCGCTGGTTACCGCAACTATGTTGGTATCATCAACAGCCAGTCGCTGAAGTGTTTCTGAAAAAATTTCAAGATTAGCCTTGTAACTTTTTGTATTTATTTCATCTGCCATTTTATAATTCAGTTAATGCATTATCTAATTCTTGTTGTGCCTGTTCGTATTGTTCCTTACTGGGAACCCCGTGGTGCCATTTCAATTGATTCTCCATAAAACTTACACCTTTGCCTTTGATGGTATTTGCAATAATTACCGACGGCTTTCCGCTTTCAAAAGGCAAACTTTTAAAGACTTCCAATAATGCTTCTACATCATTGCCATCTACTTCTTTTACACTCCATCCAAATGCTTCCCATTTTTTATCCAACGGATCGGTGCTGCATACATCTTTTGTCGGCGCTGTAATTTGCAGGTTATTTTTATCGATGATGGCACAAAGATTATCCAGCTTGTATTGAGCCGCACTCAACGCTGCTTCCCAGTTGCTACCTTCGGGAAGTTCACCATCGCCTAACAGCGTATATGTTTTATAATCTTTCTTATCCATTTTTGCAGCCAGTGCAACACCAACGCTGATGGGCAATCCATGACCAAGTGAACCGGTATTTTGCTCCACCCCTTTTACTTTTTTTGTAGGGTGGCCAATATAATGCGACTTGTATTTACACATCGTATTCAAATCATCTTCCGGAAAAAAACCCTGGTCGGCCAGCACTACAAATAATGCTTCCACGCAATGCCCCTTGCTTTGTATATACCTGTCCCTGTCCGGCGACGAAAAGTTTTCCGGCGACACATTCAATACACTATTGTACAATACATTTAAAATATCTGTGCATGACAGGCTACCTCCTGTATGTCCCGCCTTGGCACCAACAATGTATTGCAGAATTTTTTTCCGGTAGCTAATGGATTTTTCTTTCAGCATCCTGATGCTGGTTTCTTTTATAGAACCCGTTAACATTTCTGTATTTTTTTGTTCAATCATAGTTGTACATTTTTGCCCAACATTTAACGGGTAGTTGTTCAACTTTCTATTATTTTTAAATAGAGTCCCCGTATTTCTTTTTTTATTTTTAACCCAACTTCAATTTTTCATGGCATCATCGTTGCGTCGCACTCTTCAACTGCATACCATTATGGAACCCATCATTTCTATCTTCAAGCTTTAAGCGATTAGGTTTTCCAACCGAGGTAATTTTCAAACGCCCTTTTAAAATACGCACTCTTCAACTGCATACCGTTATGGAACCCATCATTGCTACCTTTAAGCTTCCGGGCAATAGGTTTCCCAACCGAGGTAATTTTCATACGCCTCTTTTAAAATACCTGCTGTTTTACTTGCATTCATTACCACATGATGTTCAAACCCGTTACGACATACATAATTCATCAGCCCCTGTAAATTCTTAATTTGCGCCACGGCCCTGTTACCAAATGTGTTCAAGGCATCATTGGTTAACTCCCCTTCACCCACATACGCTTTAATAACACCCTTGCAATCATCGGTACTAATACGGCCATAAGTTAATGGCGATGCTGGTGTACGGCCGTCCAACGCACCATAGGTATTTTCAGTACCAACGGATGTTCCCAAAATAGGCGCTGTACTCATTTGTATATCCGGTAAAAATGATTTGGCCCAGTTACCGCAATGAAACAATACACATTTGCTGTCATCGTCGGCATAGTTATTATTCCAGTCAACCAAGGCACTTGGAGAGCCACTCGCCAATTGCATGGCATACATGGTAAGTGTACCTGTTACATCTACTTCACAGGCGCTTGGCAACATATTTTCACTCATCATACTCATGCTGGTACATACATTGCAACCGTAGTTTTTTTGGATAGAAGTCCAGCATTGAATAGCAGATGCATCCAATACATTTTCTTCCATAAAATTGGCAAGTACCACATCTAATTTAGCAATCTGCACCAACCTGTCTGGCGGTGTTTTACCCACTGAAGTATATGCATGTATTTTTTCAAGCTTTTCCTTTACTGATTTATCATCGGCTGTTAACTTATTAGCGTTTCCTAAAATTTCAGATAGGTCAACCGTGGTTACAGAAATGCCATTGCGTTGTAATATTTTTTCACTGTAGCGAACTGTATTAAAAGCTCCGGGCCTTGCACCTACCGCACCAATGCGTACTTTCCGTAGCCCTTTAACCACTTTACATATTGCTGTAAAATTTTGCAAATCTTGTATAAAAGTGGCGTCATTTACTGCCACCACATGTTTGGTAGTGAGTGTGTATTTTATACCAAACTGGTACAGGTTATTGCATACAGAAATTTTACCACACCAGGCATCCCGCCTGTTAACCACATCCATTTTTCCCAGGTCATCGGGGTAAGCCTGTATCAGCACCGGTACATTCAGGTTGGCCAATTTAATGGTTTCGGCTACGCCTATCTCATCTCCAAAATTGGGCAGCACCACCAAAATACCTTCAATAGTTTCTGCATGTTTTTTAAACAAACTAGCACATTTCTGTGCTTCCTGGAAAGTTTCCACGCCGCCCAATTTGGTATCGGCATCGTCCAGTAAGACTGCTGTTATATGTAGTTTTTTAAACAAGTCCAGTATTTCTGTTCTTGCTTCACCAACTAATTTATCAGGAAAAAAATCCCTGTTGCCAATGATAACGCCGATGGTACTATTTCTAATTGCTGCCATGATATTTTATAATGATTTTGTTTTTAAATAATGGATTAAATACACTGCTTCCTTATCAATTGTGCTGGCACCCGGTAAATCATAGTCCTGGTCTGTTGGCGTATCTGCATCCGGGAAACGCCGGGTATCACCCGTTCTGAAAACTATTCTTTCAACTGAATGCACCGGCGCAAAACAAAGATTGTTAGAAGGCTTTTGTCCATTAATGCTAACTGTATAAAATCTTGTCGTTGTATTTAGTTCTAACTGAAAGTTCAATGTTTCACCGGCATTGTATTTTCCAATGGCTCTGTTGCGATAACCTTGTTTTGACAAAATGCTTCCGGTTGAATCTATGTATAAACGCAGGCAGGGAATCCCTTTTGCGTCTACCAGTTCAATTTCTAAAATGCCCTTGTCATTTTGCTGAGGTGTTATTGAAAATTCAAGTGACACTTTCTTTGCTTCGGGAAATACTCTCTCTGCTTTTGCATAATCAAAAGGATCACTGTCATGCAATGCCAACACTTTTTGATTGGCATTTTTTTCTATCTCCGTCCTGCACAAAACCGGGCTGAACAAATTCCACTCCTTCAATTCTTCTCCGTCCTTCATGCTATTAAAAACATCCTTAACATCGGTGGTCACTTTATCTCTCACCGGCACAGGAATTTCACAAACCCAGATGTCTTCTTTATTCATACTATAAGTCACCCACATATTTTTACCGGGCGGTTTGCCATTCATTTCCTGTATGCCACGTATGTATTGCGGGCCGTAGCTTTTATAAGCGCCACCATAACGCAAAGAACTGATCTCACCATTTACCAGTAATAAATTTTTGTAGTTCATCCCATCATCACTCACACTCAAAGCCAGTGGCCACCGGAACTCAGACGGATTGTACACCGTAGCATATTTTCCATCGAAAGTTTTTTGTCCCCAAATTTTGGCATTGGCATTTACAAATCCAGGTGCCCTTGTAGGATTATATTGCCAGCTTTTTCCTTCATTGGTACTAATGCTGGTGAGCGCATATTTCCAAAGGCCAACTGTATTTCCGTTTGGCAAATGATAATAATTAAACGCTTTAAAATCTTTTTTCAGCGGAATCAACGGATCATTGCGGTCAGCCTCTTCTACCATCTGCTGCATCAGCAGTGGCGTGGCAAGAATTTCTTCTGCGGCTTTTATTAGTTCCTTATCTTTTGATTTTTTGTACAATGGATAGTTCGTATTTTTTTCATTAAAGGCATGATTCAACCGTAGAAAATAAATGTCGCCAAAACTTCCTTCAGCTTTTACTTCCCTGATTACTCTTCCCACCCCATTCCCGTCATTTGGATCGTCATGCTCGCCGAGCGCAATGCCATAATAACCCAACGCATACAAACGATTGCTTTTGCTGGTGTAAAATCCTATGCGTTGGTGCATCACAGCAAAACTATTTTTTGCGGTATCTGTTCTTCCTTCCTTAACAAAACCATCCGGTAATTTATACATAGGAAACAGCACTACCGGCTCATCCCAATGATATCCATCTTTTGAAGATTGAATTACAGTACGACCCGGTGCAATGTGCTCCCCGACCGGATCGCAGAGATATTGTAGATAAAATGTATTGTTCCAATAAGCCAACATGGGCTGGTGATTGTACGTCCATGAAGTTGTGCCGGTATCGGTTCTGTTGGCACGCATCGCCTGGATATTGTGTACACCAATTGCAGGCGACAATTGCCCGTGATGATAATCTACGTTAGATAAAGTTGTGCCGGTATATCGTAATGTGTCCTGTGCAGAAGCTGCATTAAAATTTATAATGCAGGCAAATAGTATGACAATGAATTTTTTATTTATTTGAACCATTGTTTTTTATACTTAACCTAACTGTTAATCGTATTTACCAGTAAGGTTACATTTTTTAATCACGCAGATAAAATAGCAGGCAAGCAATCAAAAATTGGCACTTTAATTTACCTGGTGAATGTAGTGTCCGATTAAGTTTAAATTATTATTCAGCAATTATTAATTCAATTTCATTGTTCTTAAATATCTCTTTATGTATTTCTTCAATGCCATTGTCTGTGATGATATAATCTATCAACGATAAAGCACCGAGGCTGGCAAATGCACTCTTACCAATCTTACTTGAATCTGCCACCAGGTATGTAATATCAGCCGCTTCAATCATTGCCTTTTTTACTACCAGGTCACTTATACTTGGATAGGTTAATCCTGATTTAAGTGATATACCGGCAGTAGCTAAAAAAAGCTTTTGTACATTGAGCCCTTTAAAAAAGTCAGCCGCTTTTTGTCCTGTAAGAGACAGCGTTGGCGGCTTAAACTCACCGCCGGTAACAACCAATTCAATGCCCGGTTCTGCACCTAACATCAACGCAATATTTAATGCGTTAGTAATTACCGTAAGGTTTTTAAATCCCTTCAGGTGTTTGGCAATTTCGGTAGTGGTAGAGCCTGAATCCAAAATAATACTATCACCGTTTTCGATAAACTCCAGGCATTTTTTTGCAATCAATTCTTTTTTATCAATGTTCTCCCGATGCCCCAATGAAAATGATTGAACCTGGTCCTTAATATTTTTTAAAAATGCGCCTCCATGCTCTTTAATTATTAACCCGTCTTTTTCCAGTTTTTCCAGGTCTTGTCTTATCGTAACTTCTGTTACTTTAAAGATCTTTGCCAGGTCGATGACTTTTGCAGAACCATCTTCCTGAATGAGTTCGTAAATTTTATCTCTTCTTTGATTTGCAAGCATATTTTTTTGTTTTGGATTGTTTTGTTCCTAAAGATAACTTATCAAAAGAACCTATTCGGAAACAAAAGCAAAAAAATAGATACCTATATTACTCAACCTTAATGAGCCTGATGGCCATATAAGGTTTAAGCGGTAAGCGTATTTTCTTTAGTTCCTTATCCAACATCCGGTAATCATTTGGCTCTGCCAATTCAAATATTTCATTTACCGGTTTGATGGTCATCTCCCATGTATCAATAATTTCAGCTTTAAACTTAGTACCTGCAGCCGGGGCATTTTTCTTAGGTAAACTAAATAACCATTCCGATTGCATTTGCTTGCCAAAATAGATGATGTAATAATCGCTACCGTGTTGAGCCGTATGCACATCTTTCCATTCATCTGCCAGTGATAACGGGCCGGGGCCATCTTCCAATAGTTTTTTTAAAAAGCCAATTCTTGCCGGGCTTGAACCGATTAATTTTCCACCTTCGGCCCAAAAAATTGTATCGCCTGGTGACCGATAGGTTTCTCCATGCGTTGCATACGTACCGGCAATAACAGCCTGCCAAAATGCATCCGACATTTCTTCACCACTTAATCTTCCCCATCTCATCGACAGATCGCCTTCGTAACAAACCTCATCATAAATTACCGGTTTAAAATATACATCCCTTAACAAATTTGCCCTGCCAAAGTCTTCAACGGCAGCCCCATTTTGAATACTCACGTGAGTGAAATATGATTTCCAGTTATCATAATAAACACTGCCATTATGAATGGAACATAAATGCCTGTAAGGATCATTTTCAACTACTGTCCTGGCATAATCATCCCAATCTTCACGAGGTTTTGATTTAATAAAATCGAATTCATTGGCCATGCTCCACCAAATATTTCTAAAGGAAGAAAGCCTGGCTGTGAGATACTTTAAATACAAGATGTCATTTTGCTTACCCATGCTGTCAAATCCCCACCTGCCTTTATCATAAGGATGGAAAATAATGAGATCTGCCTCTATGCCCAATGCCTTTAAATCATCTACTCGCTTTTCAAGATGGGCAAAAAAAGCAGGATTAAATTTTTTGAAATCCCACTGATGTTTTACAGAACCATCTGCATTTTTTTCAGTGCCAGTACTTTCATACGCATACAATTCCGGCTCTTCATCTACGTAAGTATAAGTCTTTGGAAAAACACAAAAGCGAAGTTTATTAAAAGGCGCTGCCTTTAATGTATTTAACGTTTGCTCCTGCAATGCCTGCCCCTGGTGAATCCAAGCATAAATGGTGGTTCCAAAAGGATAGTAAACCTTACCATCGGCGTATTGAAAATCGTATGTATTAGCCACCTTAACAGGCCCATGATTTGCGGCGGCCGCTGCAACGCATTTGAAACTTCCTTTTTTCTTATTTAATTTGCTACTATTGCTGGAAGTCGAAAACTGCCAAACGCCTGTTGCAACCGGCATAAACCGCAATTTATATTTTCCTTCACCATCATAAAAGCCATTTGCAGAAATTGTTTTTTCTCCATTTGTAAATGTGGCAGACAATTGTACATCTACAAATGGATTGCCCGACGAAGGCCCGTCTAACGTCACTTCATAGCGATCCCATATTTCAATTGACGGCAGTTTACTTTGCCCACGCAGGTAACTTGAACCCATCCACATTAATAAGAAAAGCAAGATCTTCTGCATAGTTATCAACTGACTTTTTATGTTTATTTGAACGGGAAACCATTCACATTTAAAAAATATACGAACAACAATATCGTGGTTGCTATAGAAAATCCAATGCACTTACTTAGCGCATTGAATTTATAAGACTATCAATAACCGGGGTTCTGTGGCAACAGATTAGGATTTTGTCCCAATGCATATTGCGGAACCGGTAGCAATAATTTATCTGCAGTTACAGCCTTTCCTTTTGCTGTAAGCACTGCCACCGCACGGCCTGTTCTTTTTAAATCGAACCAACGCTGAAATTCTAATGCAAACTCCATCCTGCGCTCGTGTTCAATGGCAAGATCGATTGTTGGATAAGTTGCAGATGGGTAACCCGCTGTCCCAAACAAAGGCAGGCCTGCCCTTGCTCTTACCTGGTTTAGGTATTGTGGATCGCCGGTTGCTTCTGAAAGCAACAGCAACACATCTGCATACCGTAGAATCATAAAATTATTATTGCTTGCTTCTGTACCACCATCCAACGGAGCAGTTAAATCAACCCATTTTTTATTGAATTTGATTGGAACAAAAACGCCTCCCTTATCATATCCCAAATAAAAGGAAATATCCCTCCTGGTATCACCGGTTTCATATTCATTGTATAAGTCGTCTGTAACCATGTTCATACCGCCACCATATTTTGTAATGGCGAAATTTTCAAATGGTGCAAACGCCGACCAGTATGTACTATAAGGATTGGCAGCACCACCGAGAAACTGAACTTCGAAAATAGATTCCTTGGTATTTTTTTGAGCAGTCGTATTGCCCCATAAAGAACCAAAAGAAGGCAGCAGCCCATATTTGCTTCCTCCATAATTATCTACCACGTCTTTTAAAATTTGTGCTGCAGCAGTTTTATCTCCCATGGTAAGATATACTTTGCCCAATAAACTTTTAGCTGCTCCTTTGCTTGCTCTCCCCTTCGCCGGTTCGCTGCCTGGTTCTGTAAGATCTGCTGCGGCCGTTTTTAAATCGCTTACAATTAAATTGTACACTTCCGCTTTAGGGGCACGTTTCATTGCATACGCTTCTTCACCTACAATTGGGCCCGTTACCAACGGCACATCGCCAAATAATTGAACCAGGTTGAAATAATACAATGCCCTTAAAAATTTCATTTCTGCTATTACCTGCTTTTTATATGAATCATCCAAAGCTGCAGCTCCAATTTTATCTAACACAATATTTACCTGGTAGAGGGAAGTATAATGATCTACCCAAAAAATGTAAACGCCGGTGTTGTTGGTTGCAATTGAATAATCACGGAAAGCCTGCTGGTCAACGATTGTAAATGAGCCCGAGATTGCCAGTGTAGAAACTGTAACATTATCAGACATCAACTCTCCCGTAAAAGCCATTGAACCCTTGGGAGCGTAAATGGTATATAAAGTTGAATAAGCAGCATTTACTGCCAGGTCAAAATCACTCTTGGTTTTAAATACCGCATTGGCATTTGCATTGGAAACCGGAGCAAGATCGAGGAACGTTTTTTTGCATGCGCCCAACAAGAATGTTATTGAGAAAAGCAAGCATGTTATTTTTATAATTTTCATTTTGATAGCCTTTTTAATTTCAAGAATTTAAAAATCCATTTTAACACCAAACGTAAGTATCAACGGTATTGGATATGCACCATAATCTGCACCCAGTAACAGCCCCGGAGGATTGCCGGAACTACCGCCATTGGCACCTGGTACTGAAGAAGTTCCTACAGAATAGGTACTGTTTTCAGGATCGAATCCTACGTAGTTGCTAAACACATGTAAGTTTTCGGCATTTGCATAAATTCTGATATTTTTTATTGGAATGCGTTTAAGCATTGCAGCAGGAATGGTGTAGGCAGCACGCAGATTTTTGATGCGTACAAATGTGCCGTCTTCCATCCAATAGTTGGAGTAACCCTGTATGTAAGCTGCCTTGCCCAATGCATTGGCAGGATAAGTTGCGTACGGTTTAAATGTTTTACCATCTCCCGGATCTTGTTCAGATTTCCAGTAGTTGGCTACAGATGCATAGGAGTTGCGACTATCATTCCAGAACTTGCTGAACCTTGTTTGCTGGTTCCATATTTCACTACCAAAAACACCCTGCAGCATAAATGATAATTCAAAACCTTTGTACCGGACAGTGTTGGTAATACCTGCCGTAAAATCGGGCTGAATATTTCCTAAAATGGTACGGTCTTTTACATCAATCTTTTTATCTCCGTTTAAATCCCTGATGATTGGATCACCGGGTGCTGCACCTGGATAATGCACAGAATTATCAACCTGGCCTTGATTATTATAAAGGCCATCAAAAATATATCCTTTGTAATTTGAAATGGGCTGGCCTACTTCCGTTACAAAATATCCCCACTCATCAATTTCAATCGGTGCATCATTTGGACCTAATTTCAACACTTTATTCCGGTTCATTGAAATGTTGAAATCGGTGCTCCAGCTAAATGTTTTACCAACGATATTTTTAGAAGAAATTCCTAGTTCAATTCCTTTGTTCTGCATACTACCGATATTGGTTAGTTGCGATGTAAAACCTGAATAAGCCGGTACCGGTACATTTAATAACATATCTTTTGTTACAGATTTATAGGCATCCAATGTAATATTTACCCGGTTGTTAAGCAGGGCCAGGTCGATACCGATATTATATTGACCTGTTTTTTCCCATTTAAGATTTGGATTGGAAATAGTGATGGTGCGTAAGCCATTTACAACTGAAGTACCATTCACATAACGGGATGTACCCAGCAATGAAACGGAACCATAATTTGGAATAAGGTTGTTACCAGTCTGACCATAACTAAGGCGCAATTTCAGGTAACTGATTGCATGCATATTTTGCATAAAGCTTTCATCCGAAACAAGCCATGCAGCAGATACCGAAGGGAAGGTTCCCCATTTGGAATTAGGGCCAAATCTTGAGCTACCATCACGACGTACTGTTGCATTTAAAAAGTACTTGTTCTGGTAACCATAACTTACCCTGCCCAACATAGAAAGCAATGACCATTCTTCAGCCGAATTGCCGGTAGAAGGTTTGGTAATTGTTCCGGCAGCGTTGATGGTACGCACCAAATCGTTTGGAAAATCTGTTGCATTAATGTTGGTGCCATCGTACCTGTTTTTTTGAGAGCTGTAACCTACAATCACACCGATTGCATGATCACCAATTTTTTTATCGTAAGACCCGGTAAACTCTGTTTGCCAGTTAAAGTTAGAGGTAGTTTTTGCAGAAGCCTGGGCCGGCAATACGCTTGAATAACCATATCCCTGGCCGCTTACCCAATACCAGTTATAATTGGTGGTTGTAAGATTGCCATTGATGCTACCGCGGAAAGTTAAATCCTTGATAGGTTTAATTTCAATGTAGGCGTTGGCGAGTGTATTGTAACTTTTATTTAGTTTATCTGCATAATCAATTAATGAATGCGGGCTCCATAACTGAACACCGTACGTTTGAAAACGTTTCAAGGCAGAGTTGGGATCAAGAAATCCCAGGTTGCCATTTTCATTGTATTCTGGAAAGATTGGATCGCTTTGCAAACCAAGGCTGATGGCATCACTTTTACCGGAGGTACCATCTGTGCGATCATTGGTGCCTGTAAATGCCAGGTTTAATCCAGCAGTTACCTGATCGGTAACTTTTTGACGGATATTGGTACGCAATGATAAACGCTTGTAAAAGTTTTTGATCAACACTGCATTCTGATCGAGGTACCCTATTGAAAACAAGTAACTCGTTTTATCTGTTCCACCGCTAAGCGACACCTGCGCATTTGAAGTAGGTGCTGTTCTGAACATTACATCCTGCCAGTCGGTACCTGCACCAAACTGTCCGGGGTTGGTTAAAAAATCTGGCGGAATTAAATAGTTTTTTGCGCCGGAAACCAGTGAACGTTTGGTATTATCATCCGAAGCTTTATTATTTACAGGATCAAGTAATACCCATGCATTGTTCCTGGCATCTATATAATATTTTATCCATTGCTGTGCATCCATCATATCCACCTTGCGGTTTACTTTACTGATACCCTGCTCGTAAGTTACATTTACCTGTGCCTTACCTGCCTTACCCAATTTAGTTGTGATAAGGATAACGCCATTGGCACCCCGTGATCCATAAATTGCTGAGGAGGCTGCATCTTTCAATATATCAACAGACTGGATGTCCTGTGGACTAATCTGGTTAAGATCAAAATTTTCAAGGGCCATACCATCTACCACATACAGTGGTGTGGTGCCTGCAGTGATGGAACTGGTACCACGAATTTTTATGGTTGGACCAAAACCCGGAGCGCCCTGTGCAGATGTGATATTAACGCCGGCAATTGTGCCTGCCAGTGATTGGGCAACATTTGAAAATGAACGGTCTTTAAACTGGTCGTACCCAACAGTAGCTACCGAACCGGTAACAGCCCGTTTTTTCTGAGTACCATAACCCACTACTACCACATCATCTAGTGATTTTGATTCCTGGTTAAGGCTTATATCAAACGTTCCGTTTTTGGCAGTCCGTTCAATTGTTCCGAAACCAAGCGATGTAAATTGTAACACTGCCTTATCATCGGCTGTTGCAGAAAAGTTTCCATTGTTGTCGGTAACAGCTATTACATTTCCGCCTTTTACCTGCACGGAAACACCGGCTAATGGAGCACCTTTGTCATCCATTACCTTACCTGAAACCTTTACTTGTTTTTTTTGGGAAGTGGCTCCTTCATTTTGAGCCTGCAAAGCCGGAAAGACGAAGAACAACAACAACTGTGAAAGCAATAAGCTTTTCAGGAAATAAGAACATTGTCTCATACAGCAAAAATTTTAATCGTTTTTAAAAATTATTCGGAAGGATTTGTGTTCACAAACATAATAATTTATACAATAAAAACAAATTAAAAGAAAATTATAATAAATAATAGAAAGGCAAATTAGGCAAAAAGCAACTTATATAAACTGATAAATGGATGCTATTTACAAAAAAATAGAAATCTCCCTATGCCAACTACCTCCTCTAAGGTGCTTAAAATCAATTTAGTAATTAGAATATTTCAGCAATCAATTATTGCAATGGCTGGGACCGATAAAGTTGTTTGGAAATAAACAGAAAAGATCGAAAAAGATTAGACATTCAGCTTTTCAAAAATGTAAATCAGTATTAATTCTTATGATTATTTACTATTTTATTTAAATATTTTCTTTTTACGGTCAAAATAGTTCCGTGTTTATGGCCTTCAGGCACAGAAATGAGGTTATCAATATTTTCGAATTTTTTAAAGTCGGTTGTTGAAACTGCTTCGTATGTTTTCTTTTGATAAGAATCGAAGTAGATTAACCAGTTGCCTTTCACTTTTACTACAGATGGCCCTTCAGTAAAATGATCAGAAAATGGATTGGATACTTCCTGGTATGGTCCCAACGGATCAGTTCCAAACGCAACTTTAATATCACGTTCCGGCCGGGTATTGTCTTTGACTACCAACACATAGTCTTTGGTTGCCCTTTTAACGATGACGGCATCGATGGCGCTAAAGCCTGCATCAAAAAGTAATTTTGTATCTGTAAATGTTTTAAAATCTTTGGTAGTGGTTACGTACATGCGATGATTGTTGCTGTCTTCCTCAATGCCTCTATCAAACCTGCCGGGTATGCAACTGGCCCAGATGATGATATAATTTTTTTGTTCATCATCATAAAATAATTCGGGCGCCCATACATTAATGGTGGTTGGTTCATTTTCCATTACCGGTATCAATTGTTGGTCACTCCAATGGACTAAATCTTTGGAAGAAGCATAGCCAAAACCTTTATCTCCTCTCCAACTGCTTGTCCATACTAAATGAAAAGTTCCATCAGGCCCTTGCATCATACTTGGGTCACGCATTACTTTTTGATTGCCTACCATTGGCTTTAACAACACTGTATCCAGATCGTTCCATTTATAACCATCGTAACTGTATAACATGTGCAGGCCTTCATCTGCAGGCTCGTGAAATGATGTAAACAGGTATGCTTTATTGGCACAGGAAGCAAAAGCGATAGCAATGATTAATATAGTTATGAACCTTTTCATAATTTATTTTTCGAGGATCAACACCCAGTCATTTCCATTGGCCGGTTCACCGGGCGGATTAAATTCAACGATGCCGTTTGTTGCTGATTTTTTAATGACTTGCTTCTTTCCATCAACCGGATGAAACCAACATAATTTTGAAACGGTGAAACCGAGTTTTGAAAAATCAACTTGAAAATTAATACCGGTATAGGTGTAAGCAAAGGCATAACCATTGCCTTTTGTTGCAAGAATATAATTGTACCTGGTTTGAGTATTGTCCGCAATTATTTCCTGTGCGGGCACCCTGTCAAAATAGGATTCTGACAACATCAGTTTTTTAAGGTAATGCATTTGCCTGGCACCCGGTGCATTTAGTGAAGGTTGCCATTTTACTTTTGGAAAAAATGAAATACCTGAATCGCCGGGTGTATAAAATTGCATGACAGAATTATGGCCGTAGGTAAAACCTGCAGCACCTGCAAACACGCTCCAATAGGCATATCGCCTTATTTCATAATCCTGCCAGTAAGGCTCATCTGCATTGTGCAAACCGTAAGGAATGTCTTCGTAAGATGGCTCACCATCTAAGGTTGGCTTGATGGGTGATAATTTATAATCCGCATTTACATATTGCCAGTTGTCTTCTCCATAGTGCGTGGTTTCATTGGCGGATGTATCCTGTGCGTAGCTCCTGTGGCCGCTTTGAAACATATTAAAATCGAGCCATGGTTCATTATGAAACCATTCAGAAGAAGAATTTCTTCCACGTGGGTGATAACCAATTAAATGATTTTTGTCGATGGAACGGAGGGTATTGCCAATGGCCATCCACTCTGTATATCCTTCACTTCCTTTTATGTCGCCGCCATTGAGCCAGATGATATTGGATTTATCTTTATAACGGTTAGCCAAAAACGTAGCATACATTTTTGCCTGTTGTTCGTTTACATGTTTGATATTGCCACCCCATATTGGTACCAATGCCATGTAGATGCCACGTTTTGCAGCTTCATCAATTACGAAATCTACATTGTCCCAATAGTCATATTCGCCGGCAATCTTAAAATTATTGCCGGGTGTTATTTTGGGCTTTGAAACATCCTTGTTAATGATACATGAATCGCCATACACATTTGCACCCAGATTGATATCATGTATCAACATTACTTGTATTACGTTGAACCCTTTTTTCTTCCGGTCTTCCAGGTATTGAATGGCTTCTTCCTTTTTTAATTTTACAAACAATAGCCAGCCGGTATCACCCATCCAAAAAAAAGGCTTGCCATTCTGCGTTGCAAAATAGCGGTTGTTATCGGAAATTTTTAGTAGCTGCACCTGTGCCTTTGAAGCAAAAGATGTCAATAAAAAAATCAGCAATATACATCCGGCAACGGTTGTAATTTTTAAGGAAAATTTTGTTGATTTTATCCCCGGATTTATTATTAAGTGATTACTCATTTATTATTTTTATTAAGAATTGTCCGACTAAACTCCTGTATCCGTTGCTACGCCTGAATGACCTCACCCCAACCCCTCTCCAAAGGAGAGGGGCTAGAACATTGATTCAGCAAGAGTTGTAGCGATATTGTATATTTTTAGTCGGACAATAGTGATTTTTATTACGAATATTTTAAGCATGAATCATACAAGCTATTTGAATTTAATTTTTAGATTTCAATCCCAAGGCCAATGATGCCATGAATTCCGGGCCTGTGGATGCAAATGTCATTTAGTTAAGTTCCGACATGAGCATCCTTTGGAAAAAATAAATTACCCTACTCCATAGCAGCAACCTTAGAAAATAGGCGACTCCTATGGAGTCTATCGCATTTTTTGTTGTTATTTTCTATAAACAGGTAGCCACTATGTGGCTAAAATGCTCAACAAAATGACATTGATCGGATCCATTGCCGTGAAGTACCAATGACGACCAGCTACATCATTTTTTAGACAACTTCTTACAACTGAATAATTTTTTATTAGTATTTAGTTGATTGTTGCCCAATTATCTTTTCTCTAATTTGTGTGTTATGCTATTGTACACAATACTATTTTTTCCATCACTCAATATGTATTCATTTTTATTGTTGGATGCCACCGGCTTCATGCCAGTTGCAGCTTTCAGCAAATCTTTATCTATGCCTGCGGGCAGTACCGGTAAACTTCCTCCAGCCATTAATACCGCCATGCCAAATTCAGGATAATTGTCTCCGCTGTACATCACTGCCTTTTTTGGGTACTTTGTTCGGTATTCTTTCACGGCCCTGTACACCTGCTCAAAACTTGTTTTGGTTGGCTTTAATAACCTGGCATGTTGCCTTGGTGCAAGGCTCAACCCGCCCTTTGGCTCATAAGTTGTGCCATCTGCCTGGTAGTGCCAATAACGGATATCGATGATATCAACTACGGATGCGTAGGCCGGGATATTCAAAATGGAATCCTGCACATCTTTGGTTACGCTTAAACCTATGAGTTGCTTTTTGCCTGTTTCTTTTTCCCATTGTTTAATAACATCCAACCAGAATTTCACAAAATGTAAGGGGCCGGTAAACTCTTCGCCGATGAACTGGATGACGCCGTTGTTATCCTTAAAATTATTTAGGCATTGGCGGATATATTTTCTATGCAACTCCCTTCTTACAGGGTTGCTGATATCATAAAACTGCTCCGCTAAAAATATTCTTTTATCACCTGCAAATGGCGGTGGTTCAGGAAAGCCGGTATTGTTGATGTTGTTGGCAGTGCGCCATGGGAAGTCGACATAATGTGCACCTGCTTCAATAATATTATGCTGAAAATAATCCTGGTGAATCAATAACAATCCTTTCTGATCTGCCAGGTCTGCAAACTGTTTTAACCGGCTCCAGTAAAATAAATTGTATTTGGTAAGATCATATTTACTCAGGCCGTCCCAGGCAGTTTCTTTACCGCTTCTTGCGAAAGGCAGTTCATAAAATGGCGGCCATACTTCGCCATCCATCCGGCGAATGCGTTCATGATCATCTCTTCGCCTGTCGTACCATAAACCATAATTTTGTTCCATACCAATTACACCCGATGCTTTCATTTGATCGGTTACTTCTTCAAGATCATCTGTAAGCCCTTTGCCTGATCGGCCCGGCACATAACGAGTGATGGCAGGTTTGGCATTAGCTAACTCACCGGCCTGCACGCCACCGGTCCACCAGGGAACCGATAATCTTTTACCAGATAATATTTCGTTGCCACGAACCAGCCAGCCATTTTTAATAGTAGTAACCGGTTGGGCTTTTATCTGCGGCGCTTTAGTTTCTTTAATAATTTTATTGAACTGCAGGTCATTCAGCATCATTGCAATCTTTGCATTATAAGTAGTGCTGATCGGGTTTCTTTGTGCTGCTTCATTGATCCATTCATCCAATAATAATCTTGGCTTTTCGGCAAGTTTTGTAAGCTCTTGTGCTACCTCAACCGAAGGGCTACTCGAAGCATCTGTTGACATAGGCAATATTTGTGCAAGCTGATCTACATTGTTACCAAGCCTTTCTTTTAGCTGTGCATAATACAAACTGCGTGGATCGATGGCATTGTTAGATTCGCCCCAGTAACCATCTCCGGAGAATTGGCTCCAGCTACCGAATGACCAGTTTTGTGCAGTTGGTGGTTTGTAACAATCGATCATTGCTGCACTACAATTCCAAAATACACTATTTGCTGCAGCCCAGCCAGCACCATTGGCATCCTGTCCACGGTTGGTGTAGCGCAGTGCATTTCCATCAACATTTACAATGTCAAATAAAATGCCCGATGACCAACTATCAATTGCACCACTAAAACTAAAAGGTAATATGGATTCGCATTGTACAAAAGCATTTGGTCCTGGGGCACAGTAGCCGGTTGCAAAATCGTGATAACCGTTTTCTGAGTGGCAGCGTTGAAACAATGTTTGTTGCCCGGTGGTGAAAAATGTATAGCGACGTTGGCCGCCAATTTCTGAAACAGGATGTGTGGATTTACAATCTTCAACAGTGATGCGCCTGGATGTTTCCAACACACTAACTGCAGAGCCTGCAAAGTTTTCGAAGTTTACCTGGCGTACCCATGCATCTGTTGCGCTTTCTATATTGATGGCATTCCAGCGATGATCTTCATCCTTTAAATTATTTTTATCGTAGGGAGAAATGCATTGCAGGTTTTCTATTCCACAGTTGGTAATTCTTCCATCCCACTGGTAAAATGAAACAGTGCCTCCACCATAGGCTGAATCAATGGCGGTGGTTATCGGTGCATCAATTGTAATTATATTGCCATTAATTTTTGTAATGGTACGATCGAAGTATAAATCACGATCACCCGGTTTCCAACCTAATGAAGAGATACCGCCGCCAAAAATGTCAGTACCTAATTCATCGATCCATGCTTTGGTTGACGGACGTTGAATGATGACTGTTTTACCAATATCCTGCTGAGTCAACAATCCATCAACAGTAAATTCAGTTGCATTTACCGGTACATAAGCCGTAGTAATTTTCAGCTTCCGTCCGTCTGATTTTACTTTATCATTTTGGCCAATGATTTTCATGAGGGCCAGTCTTCCGGTGCCTGCACCAATGATGGTGGTTCCGTTTTTATTGGCGCCACTTCCACGAAGTACTACGCCGGAACTTATGATTCGGAGCTGACCGGCAACTTCGTATACACCTTTTTGTAACAGCACTGCACCACGAAAACCATTTGCATCCATAGGCAATGAGGATACATAGTCCAAGGCTGTTTGAATACGTAAAGTAGCATCGCCTTTTGTAACCGGCACAACTACTTTTACCGCAACAGTTGGAATGGATTGTTCTGAAGCTTTGTACCCACAATAAGAAAAATCGGGAATGCGATTGCCAAGTGAATCGGGTGTGTAAACAAGTTTATCTTTTGCAAAATATAAGGGAGGAACCGGCCTTGCTTTCTTTTGTGCAATTGAACTTTGAACAATGAATAAAAATACAAGTGATATTATATGAGGTAATTTATTGTTCATGTTTTTTGCTACGCTTTAATGCTGCACTTCAATTGATTTATGGTTTTTTCAAATCATATAATAATTACTGCAAGTTGTTTTGAACATTAATTTTGGAGTATCAGTCTTAGGGCAAATGATGCTATGAAAAACTGAACTTGAACGGAGCGTCGCCAATGCCGTTGCCATGAAATACTAAAGATGGTGACCAAGTAAATCATTTCCAACAGCTTTCTATAGGCAATTAATTAACGTCAAAAAAACGCAATTACCGCTCTAATTTAAGGTTTTACCTGCTTAATATTTACCACACTATTTAAATAAACTTCAATATTACTGTATCCGCTTTTTGTGATTTTTACTGCATCGGCGGCATCGTTTGGGTTCAATTTATTTTTTATTTCATAACTATCGGGCATACCGTCACTATCACTGTCTTTATATGGTGTGCCTTTATAGTCAGGGTATCCACCAACCTGGGAAGGATCTGTTATGATGCCGATTTTGTAAGAGTCAATTGGCAGGCGGCGATGTTTAAAATTTGTTTCGGGCAGTTTTGCATTTGGATCAACTATTATTTTACCGGTAGCCACTTGTTTGATTATTCTTGTATCTACAGCATCTCTTACAGGCAAGATTGCTCCCGCATTTGCCAACACAAATTGCCTGGCCTGTGTAGCAGGTAAGATGGTAATTTGGGGCATTGGCAATGGGGTTGACCATTTGATTTCTTCTGTATATTCTCCGGTATTGGCTTCTTCTTCTATCTGCACGCCACCATCCCAGTTATTTTTTGTAATGGCAGGATATCCTTCCATTACATTGCCATTTACATAAGCCCTGCCATACACATGATGATCTAATTTGCTTCTGCCACTTTCGGGTTTTAGTATACGATGCCCTACATTATTTTTAGGCGTTGCAGGGCCGGGTTGAAAATAGTTGTTAATGATATTGAACTGTGCTCTGTAATCTCCTCCATCAATGGAACGATGCACCCAGTTAAAAACAACATTATTTACAAAATTGAAAATTCCGTTCCAACCCACGGAAGGATTTCGTCCTGCATTACCAGCCCAAAGGTTACGTATAAACGCACAGTTTTCTCCTCCCAATGTACTTCCAAATGCATGGTTCCAGGTATCGAGTGCTTCACTAAAAATTGAGTTTTGAATGGTGATATTTACTGTTGGAAATTTATCTTCAATTTTGCCTGTGCTGTCATTGTACATGTGGCGGTACATGCTCATATTTTCATCGAGCCCCCAACTTGCACTTACATGATCTATCATGATATTTCCAATGGGATTTCCGCCAATAGCATCGTCCCTGCGGCCTACCCAGGTTTCGCCACGGCGAAAGCGCATGTAACGAACTAACACATCGTGTGTATTTAACCATACGGATTCACCGGCAATACAGACACCATCACCGGGTGCTGTTTGCCCGGCTATGGTAATGTATGGAGCCCGAATCATTAGGGGTGACTTTAGGTGGATAATACCAGCTACATTGAACACAACAATTCTTGCACCACCCTGCTCGCAGGCCCATCTAAAACTTCCTTCACCATCATCGTTTAAATTAGTTACAACAATTACTTTTCCGCCCCTGCCACCGAATGTATATCTACCTCCACCTTCTGCTCCCGGAAAAGCGGGTATGCTTGCCTGTGGTAATTCATCGGGCCTTGAAGCCCAGGGAATATAGGGTTTGCCTTGCCTTGCTTCCTGCTGAATAATTGGATAAGCAATTGCCCAGGCGCTGTCTGAATGTGCTACTGCGGCTTTCATTAAAGAATCAGCCTGGCGCTGAACGTCTTTGGGAATATCGGGATACTGAGCAAACCCTTTGTTTACAACTACGAGGCTAAATATTAAAACAACTAATCCTTTCATCAAATTCATTTTTTATGTTTTTTAAAGAAGTCTTTTTTCTTAACAGCCTGCCAAAAATGTGCTAAACGAGAAAGAGAAGATAATCTTCTCTTTCTGCGATTGACATTTCGTTATTTTCTAAAATCAAATGTGCCGGGAGATCCGTTGTAGTCATTCCACCCAATGGTTTGTTGTAACCAGGGATTGAGCGACAACACAGAAGAATTTAATCCGGAGATATAATAATTTTGGCGGAATTGAATAGTAACAGGCGTTGATCCCACCCTATCTAAAGGCTGATCAGAAGGTAAGGTTACCAGGTTTGCCTCGTAAAAATCTTTCAATGCAATAAGTTGACTACTGAAATTTGCCGCATCAGGATCTATAGAAATGTTGGGCCTGGTCGCAAGAAGAGGATCTGCACTGCTAGCTGTGGTTTTGTATTGCCAAAGCCTTGTACTGCGGACGGTTCCATTGAGCGGCGTGATTCCTAAAATTGAATTTGTACTGTTATCTGCTGTTGCATCATCATTATACAACATCCAGCGTTGCAGGTCCCAGAAACGTTTTCCTTCGTAAGCAAGCTCTACACGGCGCTCATACAAGCATGCTTCAATAGCTGCGTTCTTTGAGGCCAGTGTGCCTAAACCATAGTTGTTAGCCGAAGGAATGCCTACACGTTCACGGATTTTGCCAATATAAAGCATACAGTTAGCGATGTCGCCATTAGCAGCATAACACTCAGCAATATTGAGTAACAATTCTGCATATCGGTATTCAACGATATCTGTACCAGAAAATGCCAGGCCGTCGACTGTGCTGGCTCCCGGAGGATTTGTCATCTTCTTTACAACAGCAGCACTTTGAACACTGTTTCCATCGCTATATCCATAAGAATTAGAGCCATACTTCCAACGGTACAGCCAAACCACATCCTGAACACTGGCTTCTTTAACCGGCCACTTTGTTCCGGAAAAAGCGAATGTGCGGTAAAATCTTGGGTCTCTACCCATGAAAAATAAAGTGCTGTCGTAGTTAACACCAACTTCAGGCCTTGAACCATCAGACATTGGGAAAAGATCGATCATTTCTTTTGGCGCTGCTATTCCGCCACCACCGGTTTGTTTGGCGAGACGAATGCTTCTCTCCCAGCCATTACTGGTTATGCCGGAGGAGGCAGTAGACTTTGAAAGCTCTTGTACTATAATGGCTTCTTTGTTAAAAGAGTTATCATTTTTATACCACATCTCTGCCCAGTCTTTTGCAGATGAACCATATAATCCATATCCTGCAGAAGTCAATGCAGTCTCGGCAGCTAGCCCCGCAGTAAGCGCATCCTGCCATTTGGTATTGCCTGCGTTATTCCAGTCTTTGTTAAACAGCGGACTTGCAGCGGTTAAAAGCACACGGCTTTTCATAGCAAGAGCACCAGCAGCGGATAAACGTCCGTAATTGGCACCATCCCATCGCATTGGAAGCAGTGCAGCTGCAGAATCCAAATCTGCTGCAATAAATTTAAAACACTCTGAGGCTGTTGCCCTGGGGTGTTGAATATCCGTATTGGTGTTACTTGCATTTTCAACCTTTGTAACAATTGGAACACCCCCATAGATACGTACAAGATCAAAATATTGTAAAGCCCTTAGCAAATACATTTGACCCTTTGCCTTGCTCTTAAAATCGTTCGATAATTTTCCGCCTTTTTCAGCTATTTTTTCTAATAAGAAATTGGCAGTACGAATTCTGGTGTATGGATTATTTACC
This sequence comes from Ferruginibacter sp., assembly GCA_040002495.1. Classification (GTDB taxonomy): domain Bacteria; phylum Bacteroidota; class Bacteroidia; order Chitinophagales; family Chitinophagaceae; genus Ferruginibacter. Next base: position 53,873 of record JBDUEK010000005.1, on the reverse strand, counting down.
ACCGAACCGGAAAGGCCTGCTCCATAATAACCATCCGCCTGAGCCGCATCAATCAATGTTTTTTGTGGGTTAATATAATCTGTAACCGTGCCCCCAATTTCTTCGGTAGATTTTGTTCTGGTATCATTATATAATCCTACAATTGATACAATTGGCGACCTGTAAGCTGAAAAATAATCGTAGTACAAACGGTCGACATACCAACCGGTAAGTACTTCATTTTCAAATATACCCTCATCATATTTATCGACACTTTTTATATCTTCCAAAAACTTCGTTTTACAACCCATGATAGTAGTGAGTGCGAAAACGAGAAAGCCTAATATTTTTATTTTTTTCATAATAATAACTTGAAGTAATTAAATTTTAGATATTAGAAACTTGCATTAACACTCAACGCCCATGTTCTCAACGTTGGATATGCAGATTGTGGATCATCGTACATGTTTCTGTAATGGTCAGGATATGGGTTATAAAAATCCCAAAGATTGAATCCGGAGAGGCTGATCCTCACATTATCCGTTTTGAGTTTTGAGGAAATATTTTTTGGTAGTGTATATCCAATCGTAAGGCTACGCACAAAGGCTCTAAAACTTGATATCTGCCAGTAATCTGAGTTTGCTGAATTTTCCCCGTAGTACAGGTTCGCCCATTTACCGTTTACATTATCAACGGGGTCAAACATATCATTTAGATAAGACTCATGTGACCAAAATATCTGGCCTGAACTCGTGCCTTGTTTCACATAATCCACCCTGTTGTATCCACCCCACGATGTAGATATTTGTGTATTTAAGGAAATCCCTTTCCACCTTAATCCAATATTTGTACTAAAGCCTGATGTACGATTCTTTTTCGCTAATTGAACGTAGTCCTGGTCGGCGAGAACCCTACCGTTCGGGCCTGCAATAGTTCGATCAGTCGAGTTAAGATCACCAGCAATATCCTGGTATGCAAGCATTCCTGTCTTAATTCCATCCCTGGTGGTTTGACCGAGATAGGAAGGTGTTGTTCCAGCTTTAGTAGCCAGATCTGTAAGATATTGCCAGTAAGCATCAATATCTGCATCTGTGCGCAAAAGGCCGTCGCCACCGGCATTACCTTTCCAGGTTTGGTATCCCCATGTAGGAAAAATGGTAGAATACCCTTCTCTCACCTGATTTTTGGATGGATAATCAAAAGCATTGGGGAGCCATTTTACAACCTTATTGTCGCTGGTTCCAAAATTCACTCCTATGCTATATTCAAAATCTTTCTTTTGATCTTTCCAGGATATACTGATCTCTGAGCCCCTTGCTTTAATGCCAGCAAAATTCTGTTCTGCGAATGCGCCTCCAACCGTGATAGGAACGCCTACCTGGCCAGCGAGGGATATCAGCAAATCGTAGTTGTAATCCCAGTACCGGTCATAGGAGATGGATAACCTGTTATCAAAAACGGCCAAGTCTACTCCGATGTTCTTTTTAATTGTTTTATCCCATGTTACATTTGGATTGGGCGTAGCATCCGGGGATAACCCGGAAACCAGCGTTCCGCCATTGTTGCTTCCAAAACCCAGGCCTTTATCTGCTGCGTATGCATAAGTCTGCATCCAGCGCCAAAGCTTCAGGTTATCCTTGCCGGTTTTGCCAATGGATCCACGGAGCTTTAAGAAATCGATGGATTTAAATTGGTCTTGAAACCAGTTTTCTTTGGAAATAATCCAACCTGCAGAAACGCTGGGAAAAAATCCCCAGTAATTTTCCGGAGCAAATTTGGTTGAGGCATCCGAGCGGAATACAAATTGCACCAGGTATTTGCCATCATAATCATAATTGAGGCGGCCAAGATACCCGAGGCTTCCCTGGTCTGTACGGTAAACATAAGTGTTTGATGGATTCAGCGTTCCTGCGGAAGGCGAGGAACCGTTATATGCGCCAAATATGGGCTGATCATAAATAAGAAACTTTTTTTGGTAATACTGCAAACCTTTTTCAACAGAGGTCATTGCTGATATATTGCTCCTGCCAAACCTACGATCGTAGGTGATAAAAAAGTTTCCCTGTTGTATTTTTCCAATTGCGTCGCTGTAACGTACGGTAGAACGATTGTTATTAAGACCTACAAACCAATCTGAACTATCTGAGTACAGATGATTGTTTGCCTGATTTGTATTTCTTGCCACTGCTAACTGAAGCCCTAACATGGCCTGATCATTATTGGAAGTATTGTAGTTAAGCCCATAGGTTCCTTTAAGCGCCAAACCCTTCACAAAAGGAACATCATACTGCAAAGAAAAACTGGTGGTATAACCCAGGTCATCAGTGCCTGTGAACGAGCCGTTATCCAGCAATGCAAAATAGTTCCAGCCGGCAATATTATTTTGTCCTACAGGAGTGTTTTGCACTCTGTGTGGCCCCAAAGCAGGAGAAATAAATTCCTTCATGCCATTTACATTATATTCCCATGGAATGTATTTAGGCATGTGTAAAAGAACTGAATAATCAGTTTGCTCCGAACCTGAAGCATATGCACCATCGTTAATGCTGATCTTTGTAAATGATTTTTCAATCTTCGAATTAAGTGCTGATACAGTTGCGGAAAGTTTCAGGTTATTTGCAACTTTCACATCAACACCTGTCCTGAATGTCCATTTGTTATAATCCTGGGTACCTAAATTGGCTGACTGAGTATAATAGCTGGCACCGGCAAAAAATGTTGCTCTGTCAGAACCTCCACTTACTGTGAGGGAATGCTGCATTGCTCCTGCAGAACTCCAGGCTTTATTCAACCAATCGTAGTCCAAAGATTTCATTCTCTGCAATTCATCGTCGCTGAAAAACTGGTTGTTATTCCAACCTGCGGCCCGGCCATACCTGTTGGCAAATATGCCATGCTCATACGCATTCATTGTTTTCCCAAAACTTACTGCATCATTTTGTTCAAACTTGCCTGAGTAAGAAATCCTTGGGCGGCCTAGTTTTCCTCTTTTTGTTTTTACAATGATTGCACCCTGCGATGCCCGCGACCCATAAATGGCAGCACTTGCATCACGAAGTACTGTGATGCTTTCAACTTCATTGGGATTTAATATATTAAACTGATCCATGGTTGGTTGCCCGGTATTGGGGTCAACCTGAATTATATCATCAATAATAATCAATGGCAATGTGGTATTACCATCTTTGCTATAGCCGAATTGCTGGCGGATAGATAATGTTGCATTTTCACCAGGCCGTTGGCTTCCTCCCGAAACACTTAAACCGGGAATCTGTCCCTTGAGCGCTTCTGCTATACTACTTACCGGTAATTCTTCAATTTTTGCCATATCAACAGTTGCTACAGACCCGGTAATGTTTTCTTTTTTTTGCGTACCATAACCAACCACTATTACTTCATTTAAATCAGATTGCAAGCTTGAAAGGGCAATGGTCATATCTCCCTTACCTGCTTTGGCCTCATAAATCTTATACCCGACATAACTGACGGAGATAATTGATTCCTGCGACGGTGCCTTTACGGAAAATTCTCCATTGGCATCGGTTGTTGCAAAGGCATTTGTGTTTTTTACTTTTACGGTTGCTCCAACAAGGGGTGTACCATTGGTATTATCGGTTACCTTACCTTTTACAGTTACCCCCTGGGCAAAAACTATATTTGGTAAGATTAACACAACAAGTACACATAGCAACGCAAGCAGTCGATTTAATTTCATATGCTGTTAATTTTTGATAAAAAAAGGGATGATTTATTTGTATGTTAGTTTTTGTTAGTTTGGCTTTTACGTTCCTTAATTCTCTTTTGCCACTCCTCTCCTTCTTTCTTCATATCATATCCGGCGGCGGATAAATAATTATTTATTTTTCCTTTGTATTTTCCAAACACTGCATGTTTTTTATCACTGGATCCCTGGTCCATTGCAAGCTCCCGTGCTTCTACCAGCCAGGCATACATTTTGTCCTTTTGCTCTTGAGTAAGATTTTGTAACATATCCATATAGGCTGTCCAGGTAATTGGCAAAACCCGGTAAGTCATTCCGTCTTTTACTTTTTCTACTTGTTCTTCATTTAACTGCTCTTGTAAATGTGCTATATATGATTGATGCAGCTTACTGAGTTGTGATGCTTTTTCATCATCTTTCATTTTTAATGCAGCAGTAGTTTCTTCTTTAGTTGTCGATTTTTCTTTTATAATTTTTGTATTAGCATCGTCTTGCAGCTGTATAGTATTTAATTGAAAATATTGGTTTGAAATAATACTAACTACATGTTTGTATTTAACCGAATCAGTTATGGCAAGTGTATTTACAATTTTTGCAGATCGTTCTGTGATAGCTTTTTTGTAGGCAGCCTGTTGTTCCTCCGTATTATTTTGAGCACTTACCGCCGAGGCGGTAAGTACTACTATCGCAAGCAAAGTGAATCTTAAATATGAATTAGTAAACGATATAAATGAGTTAACAAACGGAACTGATTTGCTGTACTTATTATTCTTAAAAGACAGAACATTATTATTGACAAGCAAAAATCTTTTCATTAAGAAGCATTTAATCGTTAGGAAATGTAACAGGATAAACAGTATTAAACCCTTATCATTTATATAAAATAAAGATACATCTACTAAGAAAAGTCGACAATGTAAGGTTTTGCTATAATGATGGAATATTTTACTATTACACAATAAATTTCAACAGTGTGGAGAAGACTTCTAATCAGTAGTTTTTAGTGCAATCGTTCCCGACAGTAAACCGGGTGATGTAACAGTTAATGTACTATGTCCCTTTTTAAGTGAAGATTGAATGATTGCCAAAGCCAACCCTTTCCAGGCTTTTCTTAGAGGCGATTTTAATGATAGGGTGTCTGCCTGGTAACCGTTATCGGTACCTGCAATATGAATGGGGCCCGTTGTTGAAAACTTCAAAATATTATTCGCATCGGGAACAATGTTGCCATCTTTATCCAACACCCGGGCCGTAATAAAAGAAAGGTCTTTTCCATTTGCATGAATCATATTGCGATCTGCGGTTAACTTTATTTTATATGGACTACCAGCAGTTTTGATTGATTTAGTGAGCACTATTTTTTCATTTTTTCTGGAAATAGCGGTGAGTGTTCCCGCCTTAAATGGAATCCGCCACATAACATGTAAATCATCATTGGTTTTTTTACGAACTCCCAATGATTTTCCATTTAAAAACAATTCTACTTCATCGGCATTATTATAATAAGCCCATACATCTACAAGTTTTCCAGGCGTCCAGTTCCAATGCGGAAAAATATGCAGCACCGGTTTGTTGGTCCATTCACTCTGATACATATAATATACATCCTTTGGAAAACCCGCCAGGTCGATGATGCCATAATACGAACTTCTTGCTGGCCATGGATAAGGAATGGGCTCACCAATAAAATCAAACCCACTCCATACAAACAAGCCGGATAAAAAATCGTGTTTCTTTATAATCTTCCAGGTTGTTTCATGCGTACTGCCCCAATAAGCCGAAACCTGGTCGTATGCCGAAACTGTAAAATCAGCATTCCCATTCTCTACAATTTTCTGAGGTGATTTTGCCGGCCAGAAATAACTGCTGTCGGATGGCATATCATAATGGCCCCTTGTTGCAAAGGCACTCATATTTTCTGCGCCCAAAAAAATTTGTCCGGGGTAATACTTGTGAAAATCTTCATACACATCGTGATGATAATTGAGCCCAACAATATCCAATGCTCCTGATTTGTAGATAAAATTCTTCTCAGGGTTCCATTCACTCAAAGCACAAGTAACAGGCCTCGACCGGTCTGCCTGTTTAATTATTTTTACAAGTTCCTGTGCAATGGTTATGCCTGATGAATCAAACTGTTCCCGTATTTCATTGCCAATGCTCCACATAAAAACCGATGGATGATTTCTGTCACGCAAAACCATATCCAATAAATCCTTTTCGTGCCATTGTTCAAAATCTGCATAATAATCAAACTTGTTTTTCTTTTTCTTCCACATGTCAAATGCCTCCACCATTACCAGGAAACCCATTTTATCACAAAGCTCTAACAACTCCGGCGCCGGCGGATTGTGTGCCGTACGGATGGCATTGCAGCCCATCGCTTTTAAAATTTCGAGCTGCCTTTCAATGGCCCTTGTATTAACTGCAGCACCTAATGCTCCCAGGTCGTGATGCATGCAAACGCCTTTTATTTTTAGGGATTGGTTGTTTAAAAAGAAGCCCTTGTCTTTATCAAAATAAAAAGAACGGATACCAAAGCTATTGACTGATTCATCTACTAGTTTTCCTCCATTAAAAATCTGCGTTTTCAATTGATACAATATAGGCTTATCAATTGACCACAACTTCGGTTTATCAATTGTTAGTTTTTGTGCAATGGTAGTTCCTTCAAAATACATGCGAAGGTTTGAATGTACTTTTTTTGTTACCTCAACACCTTTGCTATCATAAACCGTTTGTACCACGTTCACATTTTGATCAACTTTGTAATTGGTGCTAATGCTGGTAGAAATTTCAAGTGTTGCACTTTGCTTGTTTACTTCAGGCGTTGTAATAAACACCCCATATTTATCTATAAAGATTTTGTTGGTTGCTACCAGCCGAACATTTCTATAAATGCCGGATCCGGTGTACCATCTTGAATTGGGCTGGGCACTGTTATCAACTTTTACTGCAATAATGTTGTTGGCTGGTGCAGCTTTGAGGAACTTTGTTAAGTCGTAACTAAAGGAACTATAACCGTATGGCCGTTTGCCAAGATAATGCCCGTTGATCCAGACTTCACTATTGCGATACACCCCATCAAACTCAATTCGAATATTTTTATTTTTAACAACAGCAGGAAGTACAAAAGTTTTCCTGTACCAACCAATACCTGTGGGTAATGCGCCGCCTTGTGTTGTTGCAGGGTTACTGTTGCTAAAATCTCCTTCGATACTCCAATCGTGTGGCAGAGTTAATTTGCGCCAGGACGCATCTTTATGATTGGTGGTAAATGCTGTACTATCATCACCTAAATGAAATTTCCAATTGTTATTAAAGTCGATGATATTGCGAACCTGTGCAGATGATAATTGCACATAAAATAAAGTACTCAATAAAATAAAATATCTTCTCATCGCTTACATTCATCTTATTTGATACCAACTGGTATTATGTTAGATATGTTTTATATAAACTTTATTACACGAATTATTACGAATTACACCAACTCATCAATAAACTATAGTAATTCGTGTAATTGGGCTTTAAAATTCGTGTAATAAAACAAATCCCTTTATACTTAACTTAACACCTGTTTTTAATGTTTCACCAGGAAATTGTATTTGCCGGAACCTACTTCAACAATCGCATACTCGTTTTCGTACCGCAATAGTTTTGCATCTTTCACCGTACCTAATGGCATATTACTTTCCTCTATTTCACTGTTATTATTTGACGGCAAATAAATAGTTGCGGTGGTGTTTACAGGAATGTCTACTGTTAAATAAAAAGCATCTTTTTCTTTTTTCCAGTTGGAAATTATGTTACCATAGTTTGTTTGATGATTGGCATTTACAAAACTGATATCGCCCACTATTTCTGGTTTGATTATTATATGCTGATACCCATAAGAATCAGGCGCCTGGTTAATGCCACCCAATCCTTCGTAAAACCATTGCATGATATGCCCCAGCATTAAATGATTATTAGATACATCTGCCAGGGCCGGCCATGATTCAGTGAGCGCAGTTGCACCTTTTTTAATCTGATAACCATACCCCGGAACATCATCCCTGAAATTCATATCAAAAATTAATTGGGAAGCGCCGCCATCATGCAAAGCCTGAATTAAGAAATGAAATCCAATATCACCGGCGGTTAATTTCTTCCCGGAAGCCACAATTGAATCCACCATGTTTTTCATCACCGCAGCTTCAGCTTTTTCCGGCACCAGTCCTACACAAATGGGCATTGCCATTGCAGTTTGACTGCCGGTGGCGTACACATTGGTTTGTGCATTAAAAAATGTATCGTTGAAAGCTTTTTTGATTTGCAGCGCATCATTTTTTAATGCCGATGCATCTTCATTTTTATTTAGCAGGACGGAGATTGATGACAACAATTTTACATCATAATAATAAATGGCGGTTGCAGTTAGCGCCTTGGGTGTTAACTGTGCTACTCCGGGATGATTGGGCCCATAATCATACCAATCGCCCAAGCCATAATCCAACAGATTATTGTTTGATTTATTTTTTAAATAGGCAACATATTTTTTCATCATGGGGTAAGCGGTTTCCAGGATGGCGGCATCGCCATACCATTTATACAATAGCCAGGGTACAATCACGGAAGCGCTTCCCCACTCCGGTGAATCACGGAACCCAAATCCATTATCATCAAAAAATACAAACTCAGGAGCAATATCCGGCACAAGTCCATCAGCCGTTTGTGCATCCATCATATCATTTACCAGCTTCTTATACAAATGATAAACATTGTAGTTCGCATTAATAGAGCCACCCATTAAGTAATCCTGTTCGAGCCAGCTTAGTTTTTCACGGTGAGGACAATCGGTTACCACGCTTTGTAGATTACTTTTGATGGCCCATTTTATCATTTGATTGATTTCATTAAATAATTTATTGGAACACTCAAAACTTCCATTTAAGGGAGATGAATTAGCAGTATGTAATGATTGGATGCTTACAATTTTTGCAAACCCTTTTCTGGAAGCAGCAGTATCGGGTACTGCACCTTCTACCTGCACATACCGGAAACCAGTGTAGGTAAAACTTGGCCGCCAGGTTTCTACTCCATCACCTTTTAACGTATATAAATAATAATAGGGACTGCCGGTTGCTTTTTGATTGGCGAGGTTATTTTGATCAATTAATTCTGCAGGTGTTAATTTAACAACCTGTCTTTTTTTACCACTTATTTTTAATTCAACAATACCAGAAAGATTCTGTCCAAAATCGTACATATAAACACTGTCCTTAGGCTTAGTTACCTTTTGTACATTTAATGAATCCATCACCTTAACCGGGTTGTCCGTCTCAGCTTCCAGTATGCCAGTTGGTGGCGTTACTATTTTTACAGGTTTCCATCTTGTTACGTTAAAATTACTTTTGTTCCAGCATGCTTTTTCCAGGTTTGCATCATAATCTTCTCCCCCATAAATACTGGTGAATGTAATGGGAGAAGGGGTAGTTTTCCAGGATTGATCACTTACTAACGTTGAAGCAGAGCCATCGGAATACCGGATGATCATTTTACAAATCATTTTTGGATAACCGTAGGCCACCGCAAACTTTATATATCGCTCCCGGTTGATATTATAAAAACCGTTACCCACTATTACCCCAATCGCATTTTCGCCACGCTTAACAGATTCAGTAACATCATAGGCGTTGTAAAAAACTCTTTTGTCGTAGGCAGTCCAACCCGGGGCTAAAAAACTACTGCCAACTTTTTTACCATTCAGGCTTAGTTCGTATTGACCAAGCCCACTAATAAATATGGTGGCATTGGAAATAGTTTTTGTTACCCTAAATGATTTTCTAAACAATGGCACAACTGTTCTTTGCTTCAATTTATCGGGGCCCAATACCCTTTTCACATCCGGACTGTGTACACCGGGAACTGTATATAAGGAGTTTGGCATTTCATCAAAACCGATCCATTTTGCATTACTCCAATCTGATGCATTTAATAAACCCGTTGCATAATTTGCAATATCACTTTCTGTTGTTTCATTTTTATTATCCCACACCAGCACCTTCCAAAAGTAAATGGTTGCCGCATTTAAATTTTTGCCTGCAAATAACACTTGTGTAGAATTATCGCTGTCTACTTTTTTTGAATCCCAGATATTACCAATATTATTTTTAAGTAAGGACGCTTTGTCGGCGATTAACACTCTGTAACCAGTTTGTACTACACCTCTATGTGAGGATTGAATCTGCCAGCTAAATACAGGTTTTGTATTGTTGATGACAACCGGGTTTGACTTATGCTCACACTGCAAATTGTTTACAACAAGCCTTTGTGCAAAACCTGTTGCAGATACCAGCACTACCAGTATCAAAAATGACAATTTATTCATATATTTTTTCTCCCCTTAAAACGGCTATGTTAGACCAACCATGGCTTTTATAACACCAGTTGCAGGTATAAGCCAGCTATCAAAATTGGCTTTCACTTCATCAAAATGTACGCGGTGCGTTATATAATTTTCCGGTTTTACCAATCCTTTTTTCATAGATGCAATTACATGTTCAAAATCCTGCCGGGTTGCATTGCGGCTACTCATTAACGTAGCTTCACGTTTATGAAATTCGGGGTGACTAAAACTAAGCTCCCCCTTTTGCAAACCAACCAATACATACCTTGCCCCATGTGCCATATATTGAAATGCATTGATGATAGCTTTTTGACTACCGGTTGCATCAATGACCACCGTTGGCATATCTCCATTGGTTATTTCCTTCAATACATTCATTACATCCTGTTGCAATGGGTTGATGGTGTGACTGATTTGTAATTTTTCTCTACAAAAATTTAACCTGTTATCATTGATGTCCATTACAATCACATTGCCACCAGCAATTCTTGCAAACTCTGCAATACCTAAACCGATGGGGCCTGCACCAACTACCAATACAAATTCACCTGGGTTTACACCGGCTCTTCTTACGCTGTGTGCACCAATTGCCAATGGCTCAACCAATGCCAGTTCATCAAAACTTAATCCTTCGCCATGCAGCAAAGAATAAGATGGCACCTGTAGATATTCCGCAAAACCACCATCAATATGAACGCCACAAACTTTAATAGATGCACAACAGTTAGGCAGTCCGTTCCTACACGCAATACACTCACCACAATTGAAATACGGAATAAAACTAACGGTCTCGCCTTTTTCAAAACCTTCCGCTCCATCAAATTCAACCAGTATGCCCGACAACTCATGACCCAAAATTCGTGGGTATTCAAAATAAGGTTGCGTGCCTTCAAATGCATGAAGATCTGTACCGCAGATACCAATGCGTTTTATCTGTATGATTGCATGTCCCTTTTGCAATACCGGCATTTCACTTTCACTGTAATTAAACTCCCCGGGCTTTGTACAAACTAATGTTTTCATTTTAAAGTTGACTTATTATTAATTTAATTATTTGTTTGTTTTACTGCAAATCTAATCCTGAAATACCCACACCGATTGCATCAACAGCCACAATTCTTAAAATATAGTCTCCAGCATTGACCATGCTGCGGGTATTAATGGAAATATAACTCCACTTCCCTGTCTTGCTTTCCGTAAAAGTAATGTTTTCAATTTGTATAACAGTTCCATCTGCCATCAGCATCTCCAGTTTGCCGCCAAGTGTTTTATTTGTTTCATTTGAATAGCGAATGGTGAGTGAATAGATATCTGCTGCGCCTATATTGATGTTCCATTCAATAGCAGATTGATTATTTGTAAAACTGATGGTTTCCTTATCATTGATAGTTGATTTTAACAAGCCATCACCCAACAATTTTGCAGCATCCGGCCGATAAGCAACCGAGGGTTTTAAATCGTAAGCTGGTTGCATACCGGTTACCGGGAGCTTACACAAAATTAAGTTTGCATTTATATTTAGCGAAATTGAATCGGCTTTTGCGTAACGTTTTTTATAAATATGATAAATTGTACCGCCATTTTCATCAGTGACAATTTGGGTGTTAGTGTTTTCAAAACCTGCAATCATTGCGGAATCAATTGTTCCTGTTTTAACGGCAATAAACAAATCAGTGGAACTTTCAAAATTGTATTCAAATAAGTTCTTAGATTCTTTTGAATCGAGTTGTACCCAATCAGCGCCAAATAGATTGGAGGGTAACGTATTTATTTGAATGGCTCCTTCTCCAAATTGTTTATCGCCGATATCAAGCCAATCAATTAAATTATAAGTTGGTGTAATGTTGACTTTCGTTTTGCCAGTAACTGCTTCCATCTTTTTAGCAATAGTAATGGCAGATATCAACGCCTGCCCTACTTTAGTTTCCGGAAATGAAATAACTATTTTACCATTCACTGATTTCGCTGACACAGTTTTCCTTAGCACGGTATTAGATCCCGCTTCTTTCCAGATATCCAGGTCATTCAATACTGTCTCGTCATTGATTGCGACATCAAATATCCTCATGCCCGTTGCGTCTATTCCGCCACCAATGCCTAACCATGGTTCTATAAAATACAGGTCAACCAAATACTCTCCATCTGCTACATCAAAATCAAATTTGAGTTTATCTTTTCCATATCGAAAGCTTTGAAATAATTTCCAGTCATGTGTATTTTTGATGGGTGAAAAAGTTCTGCGTTGACTTGCGAATTCTTTCGGAAGGTTTTCAAAATCACCAGTCCAGGATGAGGCAACATATTTACCCGTTGTCCACTGATTGTTGTTCTCATCTGTGTACAACGGGCCTCCGCAATTTATACGATATAAATAATTATAACCCGCCAGCGGCTTCGTAATATTTGTTGACTTTGCGTATAACTGATCGTAATTTGGCGACTGCGGCAAATGAAACAAAACGATGGTATCCCTTGCCATGGCTTTTCCATTTACATACCCAACCGCATACAATACATTGTATTGAATATTTACTTTGTTCCATTGAAAATGTGTACCAATTCCCTGCTTCTTTTTTCTACCAAGCGATGACCCATTTATATCATTAAACAATTCCACTTCATCACAATTGCTATACACATTGATACTGTCTTTTATACCCGGCTGCATCCAGCGGTTGGGCCAGGTGTGCGACACGATATACACCATGGGTTCTTTTTCTTTGGGTGCATAGTTACTTCGAAACATATAGTACGCATCTGTGGGCTCTTCCCATGGTGTGAGCATGCCCTTATAATTTACCGGGCCAATTCTATCCATTTCTCTTAAACCTTCACCGCCTTGTACACGGCCGGGATTATCATGCGAAGTAAGCAACCAAAAGAAGTGACCGGCAACGCTATCTTTTACTGATTCTGCCAGCCTTACCTTTTGCTCCATCAATTGCGTCATACGATCTTCGCTCAAGGGTCCGTTTTGGACAAAGCCACCTTCGGTATGTAAATCAATAGTTCGCCAGGCACCGTACTCTCCTACTAAAATTTGCTTTTTAAGATCAGCTCCATAAGTTGCCGGATTGCCGCCATAAGTGCCTGTCCAGTTTTGAGGCACATCCCAATCGGTACCTTCACCGCCATTGCAGGTGGTTACCAATCGTTGGGTAGATGCAGTTGGATCCAGTGAGCGAATTAATGCGGTACATTCTTCTGCAAAATCTTTTGGTAGTTTACTTTCGTTTTGCAATCCCCATAAAATTACTGAAGGATCGTTGCGTCGTTCAATTACCCATTCCTTTAGCAAGGTTTTAAAATTGTCTCTGAATGCTTTTGTATCGTACCAGATATGTGCTGATAATTGTGTCCACCAGAGTAATCCTTTTTCATTGCATAATTTCCCGTACAATAAATTGTGCGGCTGATGAGCATCCCGCAGTGCATTGAAGCCGGCTGATTGAATCCATTTTATCCGGGCTATAATTTGTTCATTACTAAATGCATGGCTTTGTCCAATCAAATGTTCGTATTCTGCAATACCATTGATAAATACCGGTTTGTTATTTAATGTAAACTGGTGAGTTGGACTATTCCACGCCAGCGTACGAAAACCAAATTCAGTGGTGGTTTTATCAATGACAATTTTATTTTCAACGATGGTTGAAACGATTTTGTAGAGATAAGGATTTTGAACATCCCAAAGTTTTGGTTTGTTTACGACAATGTCTTTTGCTTTGATGATGAGCGAATCGTTTGGATGTAAGGTTTGTTGGTTTGATGAAGTAGCTACCAGGTTATTACCGGCATCATACAGTTGGTGTACAATATTTATTTTCCGATCCTGTGTTGTATAATTTTTAATGGTGCTATTGATAAAGAGCGTGGCGTTATTGTTATTGATGCTGGCCCAGGCATGTATACCAAATGGTTGAATACGAAGATCGCTGGTAACAATTAAATGAACTGGCCTGAAAATACCCATCGGTTGGGAACCTTCAGAAAAACCACGTTCATCACTACAGCCACCGCATACCCAAGGCAGGTCTTCTATGTTGGCAGGGTGACTGGCTTCTACCAATAATGCATTGGGTGTTCCATCCGTTTTTAATTTTTCTGTTACATCAATGGTAAAGCTGGTTCTGCCGCCTGCATGTTCGCCTATTTGTTTACCATTTAAAAAAACGGTGGCATAAGAACCTACTCCTTCAAAAAAAAGAAAAAAGCGTTTGCCCGTTTTGGTTTGTTTAATGGCGATGGTTCTTTTATAAGTGGCTGCGCCATGTAGATTGCCATGCAGTAATCTTCTGTAACCGTAATAATCATCCCAGTTATGCGGCACATTTACGGGTTTCCAATCGTTGGTTTCGCCAAGTGATGTAAGCCAGTTATTGTTGAGGGAAAAATCCTGCCGCTGAGCAGTTACATTTATACAAAATGAAATTAGTAACACTATAAAACCAACTGATTTTGCAGAGTTTTGAATACCTGAATTCTTGTTGTTGATAAAAAAGTTCATCAATGGTATGCGGCACAAGTGTGCGACGCAACGATGCTGCCATGAAAATCCACTGCCGGTTACCAACTTATTTTTATAACTTTTTAAGCGATGCATCAAATGTATAAACCCCGTTTTTTATTGTGTTAATATTTTTTGTAATTCCATTGTAGCGTAACAACAATGGCAATCCCGCTTTTGAAATTATTTTTAGTTGTACCAGTTTTCCATCCAGCCATTTGATGTCCATTACAAATCCGCCCCTGGCACAAATACCTTTTACTTCGCCATAAGGTAAGGCTAACGGTAACGCAGGCAGGATGTCAATAAATTTTGTGTGACTTTGTAATAACATTTCGCCGATGCCTGCTGCGCCACCAAAGTTACCATCAATCTGGAACGGTGGATGGGCATCGAATAAATTGGGATAACTGCCGGCGCCATTGCCTGCAGGGCTCATCAACATCCGGATCATTTTGTATGCATGATCGCCATCTTTAAACCTTGCCCAGCAATTAATTTTCCAGCCGAGACTCCAGCCGGTGGCTGCATCGCCACGATATAACAATGATTGCCGGGCAGCTTTCATCAGCTCCGGATTTTGATCCCAGTTTATTTCATTGCCGGGATACATGCCCCACAAATGTGAAATATGCCGGTGCTTGTTGCTGGTATCATCTACGTCCTGCATCCACTCCTGCAACTGTCCGTAGCGGCCTATTTTATTGGGCGCAATTTGATTGTATTTTTGTTGCAATGTTGTTTGCAATGCCTGGTCAACATTTAAAATTTTGGCAGATGCAATTACATTTTTAAACAAGTCACGAATGATCTGGTGATCCATTGTTGGCCCTGCAACCAAACCGCCCTGCTCCGGCGAATTGGAGGGTGTGCTGATTAAAAATCCTGTTGCAGGATCTTTGATTAAATAACTATTAAAAAATAATGCTGCCGACTTCATGATGGGGTAAGCCTCGTTGAGCAGAAAATTTTTATCCTGCGTAAATAAATAATGCTCCCACAAATGATGGCATAACCAGGGAGCACCTGTTACCCAAATTCCGTGATTGGATGCATTGATGGGCGCCGTGCCACGCCAAATATCTGTGTTGTGATGCAGCACCCAGCCTGGGGCGTTGTAATATTCTTTAGCAGTCTCCCGGCCGGTTTTAGAAAGGTCATCAATCATTCCAAAAAATGGGCTATGCATGGCCGATAGATTCAACAATTCCGCTGGCCAATAATTCATTTCGGCATTGATGTTGGTGGTGTATTTGCTGCCCCAGGGCGGCGCCAGTAAATCGTTCCAGATGCCCTGCAGGTTGGCGGGCTTTGTGCCGGGACGGGATGAACTGATTAATAAATACCTGCCGTATTGCATGTACAAGGCAACAAAAGAAGGATCGTTTGAAGTCGCAAAAGCAGCTAACCGTTCATCGGTGGGATGACCGGCAGGCCGCCACTTTGCAGGCTTTTCATTCAATGCTGCTGCGCTGTTGGTTAATTTAATAGAGAAGGTATTGAAATATTGCTGGTACTCTTTTATATGCGCCTGCTTAATTTCATTGTAAGTTTTTCCGTTAATGCTTTTTAATGCGTTGATGCATGGCAGGCTGGCATTTGCTGACACGTCTTTGTAATTTTTATAATTGGTACCGGCAGTTAAGTAAAGCGTTGCTTCATCGGCGTTACTAACAATGATTTTATCATCATCAATTTTTAAAGTGCCCGATCTGGTAACAACCCTTAAATAACTCTCGCCATGCAAGGCACCATTTCGAACCTGTACATGCAAGGCAATCGTATTGGCATCAATTTTTTTTAGGGTATATTTTTTATGCGGACTGCTAAGAGTAGCTTCAAAATCAATGCTTCCTTTTTCACTGGCTGTTAAATGCACAACAGCCGCCTGGTTAGGCTGGCTTACAAAATATTGTCTGCTGTAATCTGTTTCGTTAACAGTAAAACTTGTACTGGCAATTGCTGTACTAATATCCAGGGATCTTGAATAATTTGTTGCACCGGCTACATTGTTGAAGTGTAACAGCAGGTCGCCAAATGGTTGATAGCTTGCCTGGTATTCTCCGACAGCAGGTGGCTCCTCATCTTGTATAAAATATTTCCAATCGCCATTCAACGAGATTTTTTCAGCCTCTTGCCCTACCCGGTACACGCCAATATGCCGGGATGTGTCTTTATATCCGGCAATGCCACCCTTATCTGCGTAATTAATCACCTGGATTGCGATAGTGTTTTTGCCACTATGTAACACCGTTGCAGGTATTACATAATTTCTTGCATCCGCATTGTTTTGCGTACCAATTAATTTTCCGTTTATATAAGTCAGGTCGTGATCCCTGATTTTATTGATGTCTAATTGTACGTCTTTTCCCTTCCAGGATGCTGGCATATTAAAGCTGGTTCTGAACCACACAGCGCCATCCATGCCCTCAAACCCCACCGCCTCCCAACCTTCGTAGGATGGCACGGGCATGGTTTTCCATTTGCTGTCGTCATAGCCAGGCAAGGCCGGGTTGCCTTTCATGCCTTTTAATGCTAGTATGTTTTTTATCCAAACATCTTTTTTCCCAGCGTCACTTTTGGTGCCCATAAATTCTTTTTCGGCCAATGCCTCTGCTTCCTTTTGTTTGCCGGCAAATAATAATTGCCGGATATAATCCAGGTATTTGTAAGCACCGGGTTTGTTGTAATCTCTTGGTTCACCGGTCCACAATGTCTCTTCATTAAACTGGATGCGGTCATCTTCCACACCTCCAAATATCATGGCGCCGATTCTGCCGTTGCCGATTGGCAGGGCCTCGGTCCACTTTTCAGCCGGTTGTTTATACCAAAGCCAGGTATCCTGTGCAAATAAAATTTGTACACACAATAACAAGCTGCTTATGATTAAATATATTTTTTTGTTCTCCATCATTTGTATTTCAATTGGGCGACATTGGCGTCGCACTCTTGTACATTTTATCGTTATTGAACGATTTCTAAATTTGTCAATTTGCTATAAACAGGTGGCAAATATCTTGCTAAATGTTCCACACATATTAACTTCTTAAACACTTCAACAAATTTAGGACACTCCTACGGAGTACGGCCGTATATTGATTGTTATTCTAGAAACAGGCAGCAACTATGTTGCTAAATGCACATTAATTAATTGATGACAATTACATATTTATTTCTAGAAGCATTTAGCAACTAAGTTGCTAAATGCACATTAATAATTTTATCAATGACCATTACAACCTCAGGATACTCCTACGGAGTACGCTGGATGGTAGTGCCTGTTTTTCTAGAAACAGGAAGCAACTATGTTGCTAAAAATGCACATCAATTAATTAATGTTCATTACATACTTATTTATACAAAAAGAAAGCAACTATGCTGCTAAATGCACATTAATAATTTTATCAATGACCGTTATAACCTTAGGATACTCCTACGGAGTACAACCTGTTTTGATTGTTGCATGGTCTGGAAACAGGTAGCAACTATGTTGCTAAATGCACAACACTCAAAATTCTGCGACCACTTTATAAACCAACACACGCAATTTCCAAATGCACTTTCGAACCTAATTCTCTAAAGCCCCTTCAGGGGTTTGGGGCAGCACTTCACTCACTCCTCCACTATCGCTTCCCCCAATTCATTATTACTCAACTTTACATTTTTTGTATCTGCACCTTTTATGCTTGCAAATATTTTTGTTCCGGTAAAGGGCCAGCAGTTATGAATCAATACATCCTGCACATTGGTAAGTTTTATCAGGGGAACATCCGTTAAAGGTTTTGCACTTACCAACCCATCAATATCAAGGCGGCTTGTTTTTTCTGCCTGTACTGCGCTGCCTGTTTTTGTGTTCACTCTTACATTGTGTAATTCTATGTCTTTGGCATTTTTGATTACGATGCCTGTTTCTGCTTCAAATACCACATCATTTAAACTGATTTCGGTTACCGGCATTTCTTCAATTCCATTTATATACATGGCCTGTTTCGTGTAGGCTGTAATGTTACTAAAGCGGATATTACGAAACTGTGGTGTGCGTTCACTCACAGGTTCTGGCTTCGATTTTGAATACTCCATATCAAGCACAATTGCCTGCTCCCTGATATTTTTCATGATGATATTATCTACCCGGATATCTTCTACCACGTTGCCACGGCCACGGGCAGTTTTAATCCGGATGCCACGATCGGTGCCATCAAAAATACAATTGCTGATGGTAATTTTTTTTACGCCGCCGCTGGTTTCACTTCCAATTACCACGCCACCATGCCCGTTGAGCATGGTACAATTGGTAATAGTATAATTTTCTGCAGGCATATTTTTAGTGCGGCCTGGAAGGTCTTTTCCTGATTTAATGGTTATGCAATCATCGCCAACACTAATATGGCAATTGGAGATATGCACATATTTGCAGGACTCGGGATTGATGCCATCGGTATTGGGCGAATGCGGATTGTTGATGGTAACGGCATTAATGGTTACGTTTTCACAAAACTCCGGGTTCACCGTCCAGAATGGTGAGTTGGTGATGGTGATTCCTTCTATCAATACATTTTTGCAATACATGGGTTGTATAAACGGCGGCCGCAAAAAACCAATTTTCATTTGCCGTGGATCTTCGGGCAACAATATGTCCTTATTCAATTTGTCGAACATCAGTTGCCATTTATTTCTTGTTGGCCCTTCTTTATAATTCAACACATGGGCCCACCATTTTTGTCCGTGCCCGTTTATAATACCCCTGCCTTTGATAGAAATATTCTCTGCTTTGTATGCATAAAATAAGGGAGAAAAACTCATTACATCCACGCCTTCATAGCGGCTTTGAACCATGGGCAGGTAATCATCAAAATCGTCGCTGAAATGTATCTCAGCGCCTGCGTCAATGAATATGGTGATATTGCTTTTTAAATGAATGGCGCCCGTTAAATATTTACCTGCCGGAAAATAAACGGTGCCGCCGCCTGCTTTGGAAGCAGCGTCAATGGCTTTCTTAATAGCAAGTGTTGCTTTGGTGCTGCTGTCTTTTTTTGCTCCGTATTTTGTTACATCATAAAACTGCTGGGCATAGCATTGCGCCAGAAACAGTACAGCGATTATTATTGAAATTGACTTTTTCATTTTCTTATTCCTGATTTTTTCTCTCACAGATTTTCACGGATTTCACAGATTATTTTTCTTCTGTGTTAATCTGCGTTTTCTGTGAGACACTTATTCAAACAACCAATCGATGTTTTTATTCGCAGGGTCGCTTAGCAACATGGCATCGTATACCGGCACCTGTTGGCCAGCTTTAATAAATCCAAGTACCAGGCATACACCTTTTCCCAGTTTTAATGTATTGTTTCCTGGTTTAAAATTATAGACATGTATATTCACCGGTGGCATTCCATCAATGGCAATTGCATTTGATATCTTTATCTCAGCTTGTCCATAGTCATCTGCAGTAGCATTGGTTTCCAGTTCAGGTTCTTTTAAATAAATATTATTGTTGGAAAAGGCTGCCTGTGGTGCATTAAAATAACCTACCAATACTTTCACCGGTTCATCGCAGGTAAAATTCAGCGAAGTTGGTTCCTTCATTTGTTGACGATACGGTAACAAAACGCCTCTTAATCCTTTTAGCTCTTTTGCGTAAGCCGTTATTACCAGGTTAGTATCTGCAAAAATTTTGGAGCCTGAATCAATCAAAAAATTATTACCCGCTGAATCTATCCACCTGGCCAGTACATTTTCAAAAGGTTTTACAATAGCTGCTTTTTTATTGGTGGATGATTTTAAAGAATCGACCGCAAGTTTAAAATGATTGAGTTCATCTTCAAAAGGAACCAATACTTCGGCCCAGGTTTTAAATGTTCCA
Source organism: Ferruginibacter sp. (assembly GCA_040002495.1). Lineage (GTDB taxonomy): Bacteria > Bacteroidota > Bacteroidia > Chitinophagales > Chitinophagaceae > Ferruginibacter. The sequence continues at coordinate 33,412 of JBDUEK010000005.1, read as the reverse complement.
TCTACACCACGCATTGGAATTTTTCGCTGTTTGGTTTGCATGCTATTGGCGTATAAATAAGTTCCTTTAGTAAGTTCAACCAGGCGTTTATATGCAGTTACACTTTTTTCCAGCAAAGGCATTGCCTTATCCAAATCGCTGGTATTATTGGAATATTTAAAGCGCAATACATCCAATGCTGCCTCAGCCTTATCCCCATAATGATCGGCCATTGCCTGGTAACAAAGCATATCGTTTTTAAGGCGGTTAAATTCTGCTTTGTTTTTAGTAATATTTTCTGAAGCTGCTTCTATTGCATGTACCGCTTTACTGCCATGTTGTTTTACTTCATTGATAATTTGTACCGGAGTTTCACCAATATGTTTTTCTCCCTTCCATTCCTTTTCTGCATATTCAATCAACATTTCTCCCTCAGGACTTTCAGCTTCGTATAATAAGGTGAACAATCCATAACGAAAAGGGTTTATCAGTTGCGTCATCAACATACCCAGGGTAAGCGTTTGCCGGTTGCCGTCAGTTATACCAAACCGACGCAATAATTTGGGGGCTATTTCTCCTGACTCTTCATAGGCTTCCAGGATATTTTTTCCATCAGCCTTACTGCAACCATATTTAGCCGCCAATACCTGTGACCAGTAATCAATTTCATCCTGCCTGCTTCGTTTCGCCTTCCATGCATAGCGGCTCCATGCTTTATACCAAATCCAGTCTCTTTCAATTTGTAACAGTCTTTTTCCATTCACACTATCGGCGCTATATGGCCAGTCCCAGTAAGATGCTTCGGGATATAAATGCAATCCATTTCCACCCATTACTTCATGCATACCAATTACAGATTGCTGAATAAAATCCGGTGAGCCATACCTGAATGGCTCCAGGTTGGCAAGTATGTGTACGTTCTCAATTTGCACACTTCCCAAATGACTAAGTGTTTGATGCAGCTCTGCCCATTTGCCTCTTGGCCTTGGAGTTGTTAATGCTTCGCCGTTAAATTTAGCTGTAGTATATAAATTTTTATATAGTGGCAATGCCGCTTTCATAACTCCGGGTGCGTCTGTATCGTGGGCCCGTAATACTATTGGAGGTTCTTCTGTTTTACCTAACAGTTTTAAACCGTCCTGTACACCTGGAATAATGGTTTTTGTAAACCACTCAATATCATCATTACCCACCCCTTCCATCGCCTCACCCAGGCAAACCATCAAACCTACGTTTGGATATTTTTCAACAAATGCAGCTATTGATTTGCGGGTATAATCTGCAATCAACGGAATGATTGGACGCTCCCTTTCCTGCGTTTTAATATGATTGTGTTCTGCAAAAGGTTTGGATACGATGATATTGTAAAACATCTGTATCACCCAAATACCGCGTTTATCTGCCTCCGTTGTAAGGAAGCGATACATTGCTTCATTCTTTTTAAAGGTGGCTTCATCTACCTCAACAGCGTATGGATAATCTGTTAATTTAACCAGTGACGCAAAAGGATGACCGTTCCATAGATAAAGCGAATTCATCCGGTTATCCAACAAAGAATCGAGGTATTGAATCCATAATTTTTTATTGTAAAACCAGGGAAATGTTTCTTCGGTGATGGGATATTCATACACTGTTCTTCCCGGTAGGTAAGTTGATTTTTGCAAGCCAATGCAGGCACCACGTAATACCATTTCGGGTGCATCTGAAAATTGCAAGGATAAAGGAAAAGCCTTCGCATTCTTAATTCTATCGGCCAGTTCAAGACATCCATATAAAATACCTGTGTCATCATTTCCGGTAATATTGACTTTATTATTTTCAATTATAATTTTGAAACCTTCTTTGTTACCAGTTTCAGTTTTATTGATACTGATCAACATTTTTTTACCACCTAATTTATACTGACTGATAACGGCCTTTAATTTTTCAACTGCAAAATTTGTTCTTGAAGATTTTGCATTATTCTGAATCCTCACCTGGGTAAAACCCGCCAGGCAAAAAATCATGCACACTATGATAAGAAAGTATTTCATGCTTATTTAATGACCGCCATTTCGTTCAAATAATTTTCAAGCATTGTATAACCATTGTTATCCATCTTGTTTCTGTCGGTTGCATCATTTGCATTTAATACCGATTATACCGTTATTTAGTCCAATACGATTTGCAATCGGTATAATACCATCTAAGATTTCAACGTAGTCCTTTGGAATACTTATTAAATCAAGATGGTATAAACCGTGTTTGTTTCCCAATCGTTGGAGATGCCATCTTCGTCGGTATCTAATGATGCAGGGACACTATTAAATTCGTCCCAACTACCTACTGCCTGTAGTGAGTCTATGCTACCGGCTTTTCCCCTGGCGATAAAAATCCATGTTTTAACTAGTCTTCTACATCTTTTACTTTAATATGCCGGCCTGATACCACCTTGCTGACTAGACTGATAAGCTGCTTCAACACATGCCATCGTATGAATACAATCTTCAACTGAATTATCGGGACTTTCAATTACGCCTTCTTTTGCCAGCATTACCTGTGCCATACTGCCGATAAATGCATGCGGAAACCAGCTTCCATTTATGTCCTTTTTCTTCCATGTTTTGTTCTTCCCATTTTCTTTTAGGATGTATTCAAATTTATCAGTCTCTCCATCCGGGTAATTTTTTAATACACCGAAACTTATTTTAACTGCACCCTTACTTCCTTCAAATTTCATATAGGAATGTTGCCGTCCTTTTCCGTAATCGTGACAATGATTGGTAAGAATATTTGCCCTGATCATTTCACCATAATCCATAATAATATTGCTACGCACCGAAGCCAGTTCTTTCATTGCCGGATGCTTTACTGTTTTGGCATAAATGGATGCAGGATTTCCTAAAAAACTTCTGATCATATCGATGTAATGAATGCTATGATATAATATTTCAACCCTTGCCGATGTAAATAAAAAATCCCAGATATGCCAGGGGGTATACACATTTACATTTACCTCAATATCCAACAGTTCACCCAGTAATCCTTGTTGCAACATATCCCTTAACTCTGCAATAAAAGGTGCATACCGCAATTGAAAATTAACGGCTGCAATCATTTGATTGGTGCGTGCTATTTCCAATATTTTTTTTGCTTCCTCAAAATTTTCGCCCATTGGCTTTTGTAACAAAACGGTTGATTTTACAGGAAGTTTTTCCAATATTTCAATCATGGCAGAACCGGGAACAGCCAGGTCAAAAATTGTATCCGTTGTTGCATGTTGAAGCATGTCATCCAAATTTGCAAATACAGTTGGAATCCCAAATTTATCAGCCGTTACCCTGGCTTTTTCAATGTCAATATCTACGATACCCTGTACATTAAAACCTGCCAGTTGATAGGCCGGAAGATGGGCGTTATTTACAATACTACCAGCACCGATTATAAAAACCGGATATTTATTATTTGGCATGTGTGCATTAATGGTCATTGTTTTTTATTATTCTAAATTGCCCAGGTAATTACCATAGGTTAGTGTAAGCACAGCGATGATTAAAACCGCCAACGCTATCCAAAGTATCTGCATTGTTTTAGTACTACAGCTTTTCCACTCCTGCATCACCAAACCTGCCACTGCACTTAATAAAACCAGCATGATCATGTGAATAGCCCAACTGCTGAATTTATAATTTCCCATCCTCACATGCCCAAGTCCGTAAAAAAAGAACTGACCGTACCAAAGAAATCCTGTTAGTATCGATAACAAGTAATTTGCTGGCAGTTTTACGTTCCCTTTTGCAGAATATTCCCCAAATGTTTTCTCCTTCCGATGTAAGTACAAGCAATAAATAAGGGTTGTTACAAAGGCACCGGAATTTGAGAAAATATAAATCACGTTACCACGGTAATTTCCTGCACCAAATTTTTCAGCAACATCTGCAATGGGTTGTCCCTGGTCTAATGAAAAGCCGTACAAGGCTGATAGAACCCCGGCCAGCAAACAAAGTGGCAATCCTTTTGCCAGCGAAAAAGTCGATTTATTATCGCTATTTTTTTCAAGATCAATTTCTTTTTTTCTGCCGGCTACGCCACATAAAGCAATGCCTGCCGCACCAATGGCAACACCCATTATTAGAAATGTACCTCCGTTACTTTTTAAAACTTCGCCCAGTGTACCATGCACAATTGGTGGTAACAAAGTGCCCAATACGCAACTGATTCCAACGGCTATTGCATAAGTAAGCGAAAAGCCAACATAACGAATGGCGATACCAAATGCAGTACCTCCTACTCCATAAGTCATGCCTAATAAGAAAGATTTTTGCATGGCATCTACCGGCGCTTCTTTTAATACCGTAATTAATTCAGGTATGGTAATAAAAGCTACTAATACCGGTAACAGCAACCAGCAGACAAATGCCTGTGCCAGCCAGTAGGTTTGCCAGGCCCAACCACTTACTTTTTTTTGTGGTGTATAGCACAATGCAGCACTCGATGCGCCTACTGCATGAAATAAAATTCCGTTAATTAATTCCATTCTTAATCAGCGACCTGGTTTATAGTTTATAGTTTATAGTTTATAGTTTATAAAAATTCTGTGCATTCAAATAGAAAACCTGATCGCTTTCTTTTTTGGTCAATTGCTCATTAATTATGTGCTTATATGCGTTCCATGTTTTTGTATAATCACCTGCCAGTAAAGATACCGGCCAGTCGCCCCCACAGAAACAACGATCAGTTCCAAACGATTGCAGGACAAATTGAATAGCTGGTTTTAGATCTTCAATTTTCCAGCCATATCCCTTACCAACAGCCAATGTTAATCCTGAAATTTTTGCATAAATATTTTTATTCCCGGATAAAATTTTCATCATTGACTCCCACTCTTTGTATGATTCCATTCCACCACTGCGTGGATAACATATATGATCCAATACCATTTTTAATTCCGGAACTAACGCTGAAATTTTCAAGGCCGTTCTTAAATGCTCCGGTAAAACGCCCACAATATTATAACTGATATTATGTACCGCCAGTAGCCGTAAACTTTCAACAACCTGTGGTTGTAACAGCCATTCAGGATCGGCTTCGTCGTGAATTAAATGCCTGACTCCTTTAAAATATTTATTTCTCAAATATTTTTCTCCCAGTGCCTGTTGGGTTGCTGCAGTATCTGTTAATGGCAGCCAGCCAACAACCCCATTGATCCAATCTGTTTCTTCTGCCACCTGGAGCATCATATCAGTATCTTCAAAATTATTTGCAGCCTGTACCAATACACCATTTGTAATTTTCAATGCTTTTCGTTCGGTTTCGATTTCACTGATATGATAGTTGCGGTTTAGAATGGAATCGTTTCCATCCAACCATAAATAATATGCTTTTTTGAAATCCCAAACGTGAATATGCGTATCAGCAATCATTCCTTTATTATTAAAAACAGTCTTTATTAAATTTTATACAATTTACCAGGCCGCATGTTAACCAACTGCTTCAATGATTCACCGATATTTTTTTTAACAATCCCAGTTCCTTTTCAATCTGTTCGTTGTGTTCACCCAGCATTGGCGCTCCTTTACCTGACACCAGTATTTCACCATCTACTCTTATTGGACAGCGGGTAGTAGTGACCGATAAGCCGTTACTGGTTTTTACTACAATCTCCATATTTAATACACGGTAGCCTTCCTGTTCCATCAGTAAATCATAGTCAAAAACCGGCGCACACCAAATATCTGCTTTTTCTAAAATAGAAAGCCAATATGCGGTACTGCTATGTTTCAAATGATTGGCTAAAATCTCTTTTATTTTATCTCTCTTTGCAAACCAATCGTTGCTATCGCTATATTGACTTAGCTGGTTACATTGCAATAAATTTGCCAACACTACAACATTACTCATCGCCAGTGATAGGTAACCGTCACTTGTTTTATAAATGCCATACGGTGCTCCAATGTAAGCATGGGCGCTATTATTATCACTTCGAACGGGTAGTTGGTTACCATCATTATAAAAGCAGGTGAGCACTTCAAACTGAAATGAAATAATACTCTCCATCATACTTACCTGTATCAATGCACCTTTACCGTTTACAGCTCTTTTGTACAGTGATGCTAAAATGCCCTGAGCAATTTGTGTGCCCGCCATAATATCTGCTACTGCCACTCCCATTGGTGTTGGCGCTTCATTATTGTTATTACTCAACCAGGCTAATCCGGTTGCGGCCTGTAATAATAAATCCTGCCCCGGTAAATCTTTCCACGGCCCTTCATTGCCAAAACCTGTGACTTCTGCATATACTATTGAAGGATTAATCTTTTTAATGGTTTCATAATCCAGCCCGATCCGTTCCATAACGCCTGGCCGGAAATTATGCAACATCACATCTGCCTTTGCAATTAGTTGTTTTACTTTTTTGAGATCGTCGGCATTTTTAAGGTCGGCGGCATAGCCTTGCTTATTGCGGTTAATGGCATGAAAAATTGTTGACTCTCCTTCTATCTGTACATCTGATACATATAATTGCCTGCCTATGTCGCCGGTAACCGGCTTCTCTATTTTAATGACTGTTGCACCCATATCGGCCAACCGCAATGAAGCAGAGGGACCCGACAAAAACTGGCTAAAATCTAATACTAAAATGTCGTGTAGTAATTCCATTTTCGCTTTACTATTTTATGAAATCATTAAACACTACTTCATTGTGTGCACCAAGTGCCGGTGCTGCTTTATCAGAAAATATTCTTTCCCGATTTATCCGGATGGGACATCTTGTTGTTATAATCTCTTTATCACCCGATTTGATTGTTTGCTCCATTTGTAAAACTTTGTAAGCAGCATGGCTGGTCATTTGTAGCCAGTTATATACTTCCATTGCCCAAAGATCTTTTGCCTGTAACAGTTTCATCCAATAACTTGTAGGCTGTGTAATTAAATAATCTTTCAATATTTTTTTTATTTCATCTCTGCTTGCAAATACCTCCTCTTTTGTAAAGTTCTCCAACGCAGGGCAATGTATTGCTTGTGCTAAACTATTAATATCCATCATGGCCAATGCAATATAACCATCTGTAGTTTTATAAATTCCATAAGGCGCACTTAAAAGCGGGTGACCATTACTGATAGCGCTTCGTTGTGGTGTTTTATTATTGGCAAAATAGGTAGTCAATAGCTCAAATTGAAAATCGAGTAAGGATTCCATCAGGCTTATTTCAATCAAGGCACCAAGTCCTGTTTTTTGCCGGCGAATTAGCCCACCCAAAATGCCCTGTACCAACTGGGCACCACACAAAATATCGGCGATTGAAATTCCAAAAGCCACGGGGCCATTATTTTTATTACCAGTTGTCCACGTAATACCGGTTATCGATTGAAGCAGCAAATCCTGCCCTGGCTTAGCTTTCCATGGACCTGATTTACCATAACCAGAAATGGCAGCATAAATAATGCGTGGATTAATTGCCTGTACCGCCTGGTAACCTAATCCTGTTCTTTCCATTACGCCTGGCCGAAAATTATGGATGACCACATCTGCTTTTGTAATTATTTTTTTTACAGAAACGAGGTCTGATTCATTTTTAAGATCGGCTGTAAAACTCTCTTTATTTCGATTAATGGTATGAAACAATAGCGAATTTTCATCTACCCATATATTTTTTATATGCAATTTTCTTCCGGCATCACCTGTTACCGGCCGTTCTATTTTTATTACTCTTGCACCCAAATCTGCCAGTCGTAAACCAGCCGACGGGCCCGAGAGATATTGGCTGAACTCAAGTACTACTAATCCTTCCAATGGCAATTCAATCATACGAATGCATTTGTGTGTATTTCTTTAATACTACTTTTATATATTAGGTTCATTTCAGCTAAAGCCTGTTCCGCACTGGTATCATTCATGATGCAATGTTGTAAAGGTTCACCGCCATTATCCTGGAAATGCAGGTAGCCATTATATCGTGGCCGTACATATCCATTTTGAATAACCGGCAATGTATTGATAAAATAATTGTTGGTCAATTGATTGGCGGTTTCATCTACCCACGCACCAAGATGGCCGGGTTGCCCACCATTTTGTACATAAATTGTACGCTGACAAATGGCGGATGCAGCCATGGAAACAAATTTCACTGCAAGTTCTTTATGATCACTGAATGCAGAAACTGCCAGCCCCGTACCGCCAATTGTTGTCTGTAGTTTGTTTTCGTTGTATGAAACCACATCTGTGTATTGAATGATATTGTCTGCATATCCTGCTCTTGAATAATTTGAGTAACCATAAGCAAAAGGGCAATACCAATAATCGTCAGTAGAAGTCATTAATTCTGCCACCGCAATTGGATTGCGTTTGTACATTGATTTGTCAACCAAGGTGTATAGTTCTTTCATGGTTGCTATCGCTTTTAACCCAGTTTCTTTATCAATTATTTCATCTTGATTTTTAAATGGTTCATTACCATTTGCCAGGCAAAAAGTATAAAAGTTCATTAACAGATCGATCGGAATAGCAGGCACCGCTACTTTACCCAATTTGGCGAATACAATTACTTCTTGCCAGGTTGTTGGAACTGCCACATTATTTTTTTCAAGTAAATCTTTTCTGTAACTGGCAACAGGCGTTGCTGCATCCATGGCCAAAGCCCATTGCTTATCATCATAAAAATAACTCAGGTGTGAGTAACCAACGGAATTTTTCAACTGATCGGCCAGGTAATCTTCCGATAAATATTCATTTAGCGGTAGTACACAATTGGTGGCTGCAGCACAACCCACCCAGGGATGATCAATTATCAGCAAGTCGTATTTTGTAGTAAGTTTTTCTATGGGAAAGTCAGCAAACTGTTGCAGTGTTCTTTTCTCCCATTGTATTTCAACACCGGGATTTAATTCGGAAAAACGTTGGGAAACAGCTTGTAAAGGCGTAATACCCCTGCTGTGCCCCCATGTTATTCCTTTTAAAATTATTGTTCCCATTTGCTATGCAGCATTTTTGTTTACCAATAAAATGTGTTCGCACACCATCACGAGTTCATGATGCTGGTTAATAGCTTCAACCAATTCCGTAACCAAGCCAAAGCCCGGCTTTTTGTGATCCTTTTTTTCTTTGATCGTTACTTTCACTTTCAACGTATCACCAATAAAAACCGGCTTAATAAAGCGTAGCCGATCGTAGCCGTACGTCATTGATACTTCATTTACGAAATCGGCTGTAAGTCCTATCGCTATTGTAAAAATCAATGTGCCATGGGCAATTCTTTTTTGAAAAGGTTGTGTGCTGCACCAGGCTTCGTCCATATGATGAGGGAAAAAATCGCCTGACTGGCCGGCATGAATCACTATATCTGTTTCAGTTATCGTTCTGCCGTTTGTATGCCGGTTATCATCTATTATAAATTCTTCAAAATATTTTTTAACAAACATGTTAGTTGTATAGAGATTGATTAAGCATTCGTTGGGTCAATCACCAAAAAATTGCTGAGTCTAAAAACTGCTGTGAAAGCGTCTTTTTAAAAATAAGCTGAAATACAAAATGGATTATTCCCAAAAGCATTTGGAGGACTAAGGAGCAAAACCAACATCATATAACAGCATTTTTTTACAAAAACACAACTGTTTTTAACAATCGTAACCTTCGCAGATTTAGCAAAAAAATGGCCGTGTACCAAACCGTTAAATTAGAATTTATGATGGCGGCTACCAATGGCAGGTTTTACTCTAAAGATGGAATATTTTACTATGGGGTCCGTAAATCTCAAGCAAAATTTCTTAAAAATTATACATATTTTATTATGTAGAAGTTTTACCCGCACAGGTTGCATTACCCTGTAAAATTGCTTAATAGTAAATTTGAGGAGAGAAGGAAAATAGATTAAATTTTATCTTTTAGATAGGTCTTTCACGTATTTTTTAATACAATTTTTCAGTGTTGTCCGACTAAACTCCTGTATTCGTTGCTACGCCTGAATGACCTCACCCCAACCCCTCTCCAAGGGAGAGGGGCTAGAACATTTAACCAGTAAGAGTTGTAGCGATATTTATATTTTTAGTCGGACAATAGTGACAATTTTTAATAACAATTAATAAAGCCATTGGTAGAATTTCATCAACCACTATTAACCCATGTTAGCTAACTTCTCAAGCGCCAGGTATAATGCCTGGTTGCCTGAAGTACCTTTGCCCATTGCCTGTACACTAATGTATAATTGTTTTGCCAGTGCCAACCCAGGTAATGATAGCTTCATTGCTTCTGCTTCTTCTAAGGCAATGTTTAAATCTTTTACAAAATTGTCAATCGAAAATCCCGGAGAAAAATCTCCCTTTACTATTTTGGGCGCCAATACATCCAGGCTCCAGCAACCGGCAGCGCCTTTCGATATAGAATCTAATAATTTGTTTAAATCAAGCCCGGCTTTGGCGCCGTAAATCAATCCTTCACAAACACCCATTAAAGTTCCGGCAATAACAATCTGGTTGCACATTTTTGCATGTTGCCCGGTGCCCACATTTCCCTGGTACACCATATTTTTACCAAATACTTCAAACATAGGAATCACCTGGTCAACAACATTTTTTTTGCCACCCATCATTATTGAAAGATTACCATTGATTGCACCTACCTGTCCACCTGAAACCGGGGCATCAATAAACTCGCCTTTAAATTCTTCAACTGCTGCTGCAATTTTTAGAGCAATGCTGGGCTTGGTTGTAGTCATGTCAATTAATATAGTACCCTGTTTTATATTCTTAAAGATGCCCTGTTCGCCAAAATAACATTCTTCCACATCTTTTGGGAAACCAATGATGGTTACTATTATTTCGGAATGCGCCGCAATTTCTGCAGGCGAATCGCACCAGGTACAGCCCATATCTATCAACTCCTTTGCTTTGGCTTTGGTACGGTTATATACGTTTAATTTGTATCCAGCAGTTGCCAAATGTTTCGCCATTGGCAATCCCATCAGGCCGGTACCAATCCAACCAATTTTTTTATCCTTCATGGAAAACGCTTGTTTATAGTTGATTCAGTTTATTTTAAATTTGGGTACTTTATTTCCAATAATACCTGGCAAATAATAAAATCATTCGCTGGATTTTTTGCCAGTTGAGACCTTAGTAGAATTCAATTATTTTAACGAATAGACCTTATTCAAATAGAGCGGAAATAATACAAACAATTAAAATAAGGTCCACCGTATCTAATTATCAAAGCTACTAGGGTTTAAAAGCAAAGCAATTTAACATTCCACTATTGATCCTATGCGTAATATTACCAGTAAAATTAAGCGATAAAAATACAATCCAATAATTATGCAAAACAATTGCCATCAACAATAAGTTTTGTTTATAATATAATTCCTAAATTGCCAGTATCATTACACCTCGTCTATAAAAAACAAGTTCCACATATCATCTTACATTCAACTTTTCCTGGTTCTTTTTATTTTATTTATAACTACTGGTAAAAGTTATGCGCAGGATACCAGTTTTCATGCAAAACATGCAGCCATCGTTTTCCCCTACCCGATGTATGCAGAAAAATGGCGTTCCTCCATTGGGTTTAATTTACTGACTACTCCCGAAGACATTACGGAGGAAGTAAGAATAAGAGTTCCAACAATTGATGTACAGGTTTTAAGAAGAATAAATAATCATTTTGTTTTGGAAGGCAGGTTGTTTTTCCAGGCATTGCAAAATCATCTTTCTGCAGGTATCCACTGGAGAAAACCGCTGGGACGAAATCTATATTTTTCTGCAGGAAATGATGTCGGCTATTGGTTTGGAATTTTAAAAATATCGGGCTTTAACAGTAAGGCGTCCGGCTGGCTAACGTATCCAACTGTATCGCTTGGCTATAAAACAAAAAAAAACCTGCTCGTTACATTTAAAGCAAATTCCTCCATTAACTTTTTTTATAAAGCAGCAAATGGCCAACAACATTATACCTCCAACGACCGCTTTTATAACGGCGAAACTTTTACACTTGCATTGGAGCAACCATTTTATAATAAAAAACATTTAACGTTGGCATTTTCTGCCATCTACAATAATTTTTACTGGCAAACCTGGTCGCTGTTTTACAAAACCGACAGGCAGATTTTTTACCCTCAAATTACCGTAGGATTTATTCTATGAAACAACTGCTGACCATAATGCTCGTTTCATTGTTTTTGCTGAGTTGCAAAAAGGACTACCAGTCGCCTGTACCTGATACAACTGGTTGGGATCTTTTTAATGATGCTTCAGCCGCTACTTTAAGTACTACCACCAAAAATGCAATGGAAGGCGTTTACAACCTGGAAGCCGGTGCAGAAACATTTGGTCAGTTAGCTGCAATAAAATGGAGTTATGTAATTAAAAGTGGTGATACCCTCTATCATGTTTCCGGCTTTTTTGGAAAAGACATTGCCTATTTTATTTGTGAAGGCAAAAAATTAAATGGTGAAATATTGCTCAACGGTTATTGGAGGAAAATGGTGAGTACCGAAACAGGCATTATGCGTATTACTATTAACGCAGCAAATGGTTCTGCTAATCTACTTGCACCCAACCCGGTAGTTACAAAAGGAAGTATTATTATGGAAGGTGTTTATGGAAACGGAAGTGAAACACCCATGAATCCTATTACACTTAGTTACGATCGTACGTTAAATAGCAGCCGGCCAAATTTTAAAATAATGGCACATCGGTCCGGTGGCCGCACATCTGACTTGCTGCCTGTTTCTGAAAATTCGGTGGAGATGATACTAAAAACTCCTGAGTTTGGATCTACGGGAATTGAAATTGATGTGCGCTATACCAAAGACGGCATTCCGATTATTTATCATGATGATAATATCAACCTGAGAGAAACACAGAAATCCGGGCTTGTGGGGCCTATTACTAATTATACGTACGATCAACTATCGACTTTTGTACGACTGATACACGGAGAAAAAATTCCTACACTTCGCCAGGCTTTGGATGCAGTTGTTTATCAAACCCAGTTATCATTTGTTTGGTTAGATTCAAAATTTAACGGAGCTGCAGATTCTGTAAGGGCTATTCAAAAAGAATATTTGGCAAAGGCTGCTGCTAATGGCAGGTTGTTGCAGATTGTAATTGGCATACCTACAAAAACTGAGTTTGATAATTTTTTGGCATTACCCAATTACAAAAATATTCCGTCGTTGTGCGAACTAAATACAGATGCAGTGGAATATTGTAACTCTGTGGTATGGGCGCCGCGTTTTACCGAAGGCACACAAAACGAAAAGGTTGCATTGATGCATGCCCAGGGCAGACTTGCTTTTGTGTGGACGCTCGACGTGCCGGAATTCATCACCAAATTTATTAAGGAAGGTAACTTCGATGCTATTCTTTCAAATTTTCCTTCATGTGTAGCTTATAATTATTATGTGCAACAATAACACTAAATTTTCGATGCTGTTGTTGATGGTTTTGTTAACCATAGGAAATTTATTTGCGCAGGAAGTAATAAAAACTGACTTACCTGAAAAACGCAACAAGTCATTTCAATTAACTGTTGGCGGAGGAATGTCATATTATATAGCCGCTGTTAATAATGAGTCGATTGGCATACAAACAAATGTTTTACGAACCGGTCCCGCAGCAACCATCAGGGTAATGTGGCAACCTCAATTCAGGCTAAGGCTTGGTATAGAAACCGGCTTTACAAACTTTTATTCCTACAGTTTAAAAAATGGCAATATAAATGGGAAGGTTCAACTGTCGGCTATCCCAATTTTAGTAACCTGGTCAATGCCGGTTGTAAAAAGGGTACGCATTTATGCAGGGTTTGGCTCTTATTTTCTCACCAGTCATCTAAATTATGCAGGCAAGGTAAAGTCTACCACTTTTAGTTTAGGCTCGAATATTGCGCTATCGTATACTCAACCTGTCTCCAAAAAAGTAGAAATAGCAGTAGAAGGTAAATGGGCCAATGCTTTTGAAACAAAAGACAATGCACTTTCGCTGCAATTACATTTTTGCTGGAATTTTTGGGAATGGTAGACCCGGTTAAAATATGAAAAAACAATTACTGATAGGTACGTTTGTATTATTAAGTAAGATGATTTCTGCGCAGGATACTTCATTGCCGGCACCCTTGCCCTCCACCGAAATGGTTTTTGTAAGCGACACACAGCAACCGCTGTTTGTTGAAAAAATTTTGCTTAAGCCCAATAATAATCTTACTGCTACGGCCGATATTTTTTCAGAAATTTTACAAAGAAAACCGCAAAGCCTTTATATGTTGGGCGATGTGGTGGGCCTTGGTTACAGTAATAAAAAATGGAGAAAAGTGGACAAGTTTCTTGACAGTTGCCGAAAAATTAATATCAATGTATCCGGCATACTAGGCAACCATGAGGTAATGATTTTTAAGAAAAAAGGCGAAAGAAAATTTGATAAAAGATTTCCTACGAATGTACGTACCGGGTATGTTTCAATCACAGATTCGGTAGCCGTTATATTATTAAATTCCAACTTTGCAAAGCTATCAACTACTGATCAACTAAAACAGCGGGAATGGTATGAACACACGCTTGTTGCATTGGATACAATGATGACTATAAAAATAGTAATTGTTACCTGCCATCATGCTCCTTATTCCAACAGTAAAGTAGTGGAGGGATCTGCATTAGTGCAACAATATTTTGTTCCAGGTTATATCAAGTCAAAAAAGTCTCAGCTTTTTATTACCGGGCATGCGCATGCGTTTGAACATTTTATGATCCAGGGAAAAGATTTTTTGGTGATAGGTGGCGGTGGCGGATTACATCAACCGCTTAACAGTAATACTACAAACAGCATTTATGATCTTTCGCCTGATTACAAACCGATGTTTCATTACCTCACCGTTCAACGGATAGCAGATAAATTATTGGTAACGTCACATTATTTAAAAGAAAATTTTTCGGGCTTTGCAGCGGGGCATAGTTTCCAAACTTTACCGGGTACTTACGCCAGAACTTCTTCAACCACTAATTTGTCCAATTAAACTTATCTCATTCTTCCAGATTGTGAAAGCCTTACATTTCAAAATAATTTAGGATCGCAACATTGATATCAATAATATTGTATTTAAAAATTATTTTTCTCAATCAATCCGTTACTAAAATGAAACTATTTTGTCTGACCTTATTATGCTCATTATCTACTCTGTGCTTTAGTCAAAGCAATAAATTTTCTTTCAAAACCGGCTCCGAGTACACGCTTCCCCGAAATACCGAGGATCTGGCATTTTTGGGTAATGAACAGGACGGAATAATTAATTTATCGCTAAAAAAAGATGAAATGATTATTGTACGGTTCGATCCTAAAACGCTCAACAGCACTTCTGAAAAAGTAATAAAACTGCCTGAAACAACAAAAAACTTTAATAGCGAAATTGCTATTGATTTTAATTCAAATTATTATTGGCTACATAGCGATTGGGATAAAAAAAACGAAACGGAATCACTTAGCTATACCAAATTAGATGCAGTTACGGGCCGGATATCAGAAGAAAATCATTTAATGTTTGAGTCTGAAAAAATGGCAGGCGAATACAATCCTGTCGGATATACAAGTAACAAAACAACTAATAAATACCAATTTAATTTTGATGCAGAAAATAAAAAGCTATTGGTGAGTTACAGGCTGTATCCTGAATTTAAAAACGATAAAAAAAATTATGATAAAATTGGGCTTCAGGTTTTTGATGAAAACTTAAATAAAATCTGGGGCAATGTTTTTACAATGCCATATACAGAGCAGATTATGGACAACTCCGACTTTTCAATTGATGCTAAAGGAAATGCATACATGCTGGCAAAAGTTTATGATTCTGATTCAAGGAAAGAAAGAGATAAAAGTACAGGTGCGCCAGCTTATCATTATGAAGTTTTAAAATTCAGCAAAGACAGCAAGCGTATCATCATTGCGAAAATTACTGTTGACGACTATTTCATAAAGGAAACTTCGCTGGTAGAAAATTCGTTGCATGAAATGATTATAGCGTGTACTTACAGCAAAAAATTAAAAGGCAATGGTACCGATGGAATATTCCTGGCAAGGTTGGATCAGGATGGAAAAGTGATTAACTATAAAAAAGGCTATTATGAATTCCCTTTATCAGAGTTGCAAAAATTTGAATCTGCAAGGTCGAAAAGAAAGATGGACAGAAAAGACGATTATGAAATACCAAATTTAAAAGTAAGAAGTATAACTATTGAAAAAGATGGAGGCGTACTTATTGCATGTGAAGAATATCATTATGAAGTAACGACTCGTACAAGTGGTGCAACCGGAATGACTTACTCTTCAACGATCTATTATTATGGAGATATTTTAGCCGCCAAAATTGATACGAAAGGCGATTTTCAATGGCTACGCAAAATTCCAAAAAATCAGGTGGGCGGTGCAGGAAGGGGCACTATGAGTTTTAAATTAATTACTGATGAATCCGGCTATTATTTTTTATACCTTGATAATTTAAAAAACAAAAACCTGTCAGAAGATGAAGTGCCCAAAACACACGTAGATGGTTTTGGTGGACAGGTGATGGTTAGCAAAATTGACAAAACCGGCAACATAACCAAAGAATTACTATTTGATACAAGAGAGGAAGAGATAATGATTTTCCCTTCATTTTTTGATAGGATTAATGGCAATCAGTTTATAGGCAGAGCCCAATTAAAGAAAAAAAGAATGTATAAGCCAATACTGATTACCGTGAATTAAAACATTTATCACTAATTATCACCTCCCTGAAAATTGGTTTATAACCAGTTTTTTGCAGCAATTGTTTGTAAATTTACAATGCGTACTATTTTATTTAAAACGGACTTATCTAAATAAAATATCTACAAACAACACATTCAATAAAATATTTTTGAGATAAATATGTTATTGAATGGAAAATTGTTCCCGTAAGGGTATATTTTCATTGGCACTACTGCTTAAAATTCACAATAAAGGGATTGATGAAAATAATTTTAGCCATTACATTATTTTGTTTATCAGCAACTGCGTCATTTGGCCAGGCCTTGTCGCTTGATAATCTCTGTAATTTAACTGCCTACCCTACTTCAAAATTTGATAAATTTTTAAACGGAAAAGGTTTTGCCTATGTGGGCAATGATCAGAAAGATGACCTTCCGGTAAGGAAATACGATTACCGGCGTACCCGTAAATTTCAGGATAACGACTCTATCAACAGGTGCATCACCACTACAGATTTGGGAGTTAGAAACCGTTTAACTTACGAAACGGTATCTAAAGACGAATTTAATGCATTGAAAAAGGCATTAAAACAGGAAGGGTTTTTCACGAGTGAACCAGCAAGCGCAGATACTTCACAATTTTTTCAACACCATGAATTTACGGTACAAACGTCCACTTATATGGAAGATAGCGTTTGCTGGTATTCGCTACAGTTTAATAAAAAAATATTTCCAAGCCCAAAAGATATTTATTACGCAGACGATCTGTTGACCTTTACATCGCATGAATACCTTACCTATTATTTCGGTGAAAAAAATGTAAAAAAAGATATTTACTTTTTAGCCGGAAATGACCTTGCCAAATGCTCGGTACTCTTTTTAAACACCAACCGCCAGGTGGTATTTATTTGGGCCGATGAATTGAATCGCTGTACCATAACAAACCTGTTATTTGGTGGGCAGCAAAATTTAAAAAGTACGGTAGAAAGTGGCAGGTTTGTACAAGAAAATAATTGGGGAATGAAAAGCGGTGTACGGCCCGGTATGTCGCTGGAAGAACTTAGAATGCTGAATGGAGCCAACTTCTGGCTATGCGGAGGTAATTCAGCTACCACTGGTTCTGTAATACCGGGCGATAAAGGCAAACTTGATTTTAAAAAACAGGAAGTAATCATGGCCTGCTTAAATTGCAGGGACGATAAATTTCAGGAAGCAAAAATGGTAGATGCCGATGAATGCATTTCGGATGGCAGGATACTTTTTGTATTATCTGTGAATATTAATCAACTTTAATTTCGGAATTACTTGCTACTTTCAAACTTACAAACCTTATCTTGTTGTAAACAAATTAGCAAACGATTAACTGCTTACAACCTTCATCAAAAAATAAATGCAATGCCGGAAATCCCCTACTTTACTATTGGTTTATCAGTAAGCATACTGCTGCTTGCAGGTATTGTTGTTTTTTGGAAACGTAGAAGGAATAAGTGATTCTCAGCTTTCTTTTTGTGTAAGGAAAACAGGTTGAAACTCCCCTAATTTATTGATTGATTTTAACTGGCTCATCATTTCCAATTTTGCACCAACTGCCTTCGCCTCGTTACAATGCCGTATACATTACCTTTTCAATTGTTTAATGATTATGTCTATAATTCTAACGCTTTAAATGCTTTACTTAACTTGCAAAACAAAAAGTATATTAAGGTAGCATTCAATGGATACACATCTTCTATTTACACATTCAATCACTAACTGGTCGTTAATTTTAATTGCGGCTTTCATCATTGGACTTTCCAAGGCAGGTTTGAAAGGAATTGATATGATGAACGTAACCATTATGGCAATTGTTTTTGGTGGAAAAGCCTCAACAGGAATTGTGTTACCACTGCTTTGTGTAGCCGATATTTTTGCCGTAATTTATTATAACAGGCACGCCCAATGGAACCAATTCTGGAAATTGATACCATGGATGATATTGGGAGTAATTATTGGTGTATTTACCGGCAAGTTGCTTAATGAGGAAATATTCAGAAAGATAATGGCTGTAATTATTGTGTTGACAGCAGTTATAATGGTAGCACTTGAATTTCTTAAAACTGAAAAAATACCCACCAATAAATCCTTTGTAGTGGGCATGGGCCTGGTTTCGGGATTTACCACAATGTTGGGAAATCTTGCAGGCGCTTTCTCCAATATCTATTTCCTTGCCTTGCGCATGCCTAAAAATGGGTTTATTGGAACTGCTGCCTGGGTGTTCCTGGTAATTAATCTTTTCAAAATGCCATTCCAGGTGTTTTACTGGCACAATATAACGGGAGCTACCCTCGCTACTGATGCTATTTTGTTACCTGCTTTACTTGCAGGTTTTTGGGCCGGGTTAAAAATAGTTTCAAAGATTAAAGATGCCCATTATAGAAAAATAGTGATTGCATTAACCTTGCTTGGTGCCATCATTATCTTCTACAGATAACATTATAACGCAACGAATGCTCTAAATAAAGTGACTGATTAATCTTTAAGCTGCATTCATTCCAATCTGTTAATCAACATTGTTAATGATTTACTTCCGTAAAAATTCATTGTAGAAATTACACCTCAATATCAGCGTCAAAGTATAAATAAAATATAAAATATGGCAGTCAGTTTCCACTGGTATCATATTTGTAATTAGTGGAGTTATGAAAAAAATAAAAATTATAGCATGTTTGATACTTGTGCTAGGCATGGGTATATCCAATTTTTCTTACGCACAATCACGTGGCGGTAACGGACCTGTAACACCCATAAAATTAGGAACTGTAACACTTAACTTAGGCGTAGGTGTGGGTGCCCAATATAAAGGAAATTATTATAATTCACCTTTTGGAACCAAAGCCGCAGTAGAAGCAGCTTTATGGCAAGCTGGCCCAGGTGTAATTACATTAGGTGGCGAAATAGGAGGTTCATTTTCGAACGGGGGAAATAAAAATTTCAGTGAATACAAAGCCAGTACTATAGTTGTTGCAATAAGATCTGCATGGCACTATGGCTGGAAGGTGCCAGGATTAGATACTTATGGTGGTGTATCAGCGGGCCTGGGCTTTCATCATCATTATTACAAAGATTATAATGGCAATCAAAATCAAGTAATACCTGTACCTGGTATTTTTGTGGGTGCTTCCTATTTTGTAAGTCCGAAGTTTGGATTTAACGCGGAAGCAGGAAATGATATAACTGCATTTCAGGCAGGTATAATTTTTAAATTAAAATAAACAGTATTTTAAATAATTAGAGTTTGGTATGCTTCCGCTTTGTAAAAATGGTGAAGCATATCAAACTTTTTTTTTGTCAGAAATAATTATACTTATATAAAATACATACATTCCTTTTTATAAATGCAACCGTTTTCTATGCAGGCTTGTCAAATTAAAAAAAGACAGAAAAGAAATGAGAAATATTTTCTTCCCGATTATATTTATGCTATTATTTACGGCTTGTAAAAAGCAGAAGCATACTACACAAAACGGATTAATACCAGTAATGGATTGTATAAATTTCAGCACATCAAATGGCACCATTACCTGTTGTCTTGATTCTGTTATCAATGACTCGAGGTGCCCGGCCAATGTAAATTGTATTTATGCCGGCAGTGCTGCTGCAAGATTTAAAATTACCAAAAACAGTAAGCAACAGATTATTACTTTGTCGCTTAAGCCTGTATCTACTATGCCTGTTCAATATTCAACCGAAGAAATGGTATTGGGATATAAAATTAGCTTTACTGCACTTACACCCTACCCTGGTTTAGCCCCTTATAATTATGCTGACTATAAAGCAGAACTTACAATTGTAGAATAGATAAAGCGCAAATAATCGTAAGAAGATTTTATAAAGAACCACCGTCAACTAATAAAGAATCTACTGTTAGTTCCTGCAGAAAAGAGTAACCAGCCAGGCATTTCATCATTCGCTTAAAAGCAAGCTGGCCAAGTTTATAACCACTTGTTTCTACATAAGTTATTTTGGGATTGTACAACGTAGGAATGAATCCGTTGCTGATGCTTATAACAGCGATATCTTCCGGCACTTTTAGCCCTCTTTCATAAATAGCCTGCATAGCGCCTATTAGTATCAGATCGCCCATGCAAAATATAGTATCAGGCCGCTGCTCCTGGTCTAGCGCATTACCCGTCATTGCTTTTGCTTCCTCGAGATTTAAAGGAAATTCATTGATAATTTTTGTTAGTGGGGAAGCAGCTTCAAAAACTTCATTGAATGACTGATATCTCTTTTGAGAGATTGTTAAATTCTTATGGCCAAAAAGTGCCAACACAGTCTTTTTATCTTTTGCTATAATTGCTTCAGCGGCAATTTTTGCGGCTTCTCTATCCGCCAGGCAAATTTTATTACATTGATTAAAATCAGGCACCCTATCAAAAAACAATACCGGAATGTTATTATCCTGCAATTTTAAAAAATGATCGATATTATCTGTTTCGGTAGTGATAGAAACAAAAACACCGGCAATATGGTTATTCTTCATCACTTTAAGATTAGCAGCTTCAGCTTCTTTACTTTCTCCTGATTGCATAATCAATACAGTATAATTCATCAGCCTTGCTTCTTTTTCAACCGCCGATATAAATGAATCGTAAAAATAATTATCTACAGAGGGTACCAGAATACCTAATAAATTACTGGTCTTGTTGCGAAGATGAATAGCAAAACTGTTTGGCTCATAGTCAAGTTTCGTTGCCAAATCCTTCACCCTTTTTTTTGTTTCTTCCGATATATCCGGATGGTTTCTCAATGCCCTTGAAACAGTAGAGACACTGATATGCAGAATTTCCGATAACTTCTTTAACGTACTGTTTTGTTGCATATAACTTTTCTAAAACGCAAATTTACAGGAACAGCACAGTTTAATAAAGGAATGTTTAGTGCTGAAAAGTGTAGTCCTCTGAATTAATTTTCTCTATACCACTTTGAGTAATGGTAATGATGAGGGTATCTTTTTGGTTTGTAACAACCAACCCTTCTGCTTCAAGTAGCCTAAGGTCTCCCTGAATTACCGACCAATCCTGGAATTGCCTTAAAATAATTTCCCTTGGACGGCACTGGTAACTAACAGGCTGAGGATCCTGGTTACAGATAGTATATATAGTTTGCAGTGTTTTGTAGTGCGCTTCCATAGATTAAATATATTTTAAAATTATCTTAAGTAAAGGAATATTTATCAACAATATTTATTAACAATCTTTATTCCCATTGTGTACAAACCGTAGTCAAACTGACAAATATTTCAGTAGTTAACTTTGGAGATTTTTGATCGGTGGATCTTTTATTTACAAAGTAATGGGTCGATTTCTTTGGTTTAAAACACACTGTCCGATTTATTTTTATTGACTGGTCAAATATCAGGTTCCTTTACTTAATTATTTGTTATTCTGTTTAAACTTCAGATAATTGTATTGACACGTATTGCTACAACAACAGCTGTCACTCATTAAAATTGTTACTATTACTCAGTAATTTAATTTAAGCAAACAACTAATGTTAAGTTAGGTGTGAATCGGTAATAGTGAATGGTCAATGGTTCATTGGCACCATTCAGAATTCACAAATCGATACGTCCTTTTACTCTTAACCTAACACTGGTTTAATACTTGTAAAAGCAGTCAATTATTTTCGACAGAAATTATGGGCCACAGAGGATCCAAATGTGCTAAATAGAAAATAAATACGAGGTCAGGATGGGTGGGTTGAACAATCTTTTAGGTCCAATTTATTTCAATCCATTTTTTAATCATAAATTGTAGGTTTTAAATATTACAATTAATATTTTATGAGACGCTGCTTAAATAAGTACTCACAATGAAAAGTATGAATCAAGGTCCAATCATATATGTGGAAGATGACATGGATGACCGATTAATCTTCCAGGAAATTTTAAATTCGATTGGCGTCACTAATGCTGTTCATTTTTTTGACAATGGTAAAGATTTTTTGGAATATCTATACGTTTCCAGTGAACAACCTCTGTTGATAGTATCTGATATTAATATGCCTGTAATGAATGGACTTGAATTACGGAAGAACATAATTTCTGATGAAAAATTAATGCAGAAATCTATACCATTTATATTTTTTACAACCAGTATAAATAGCAGGGAAATTGAACTTGCATATGAATTAACGGTTCAGGGTTATTTTAAAAAACCCACCGATCTTGATGAGATGAAGATTAATCTGAAAATGATTGTGGACTATTGGTGTATTTGTAAACATCCCAATAGTCAGCACTAAACATATTCCTTTACACTTACTATAACTTTCCAAATAAATAACTAAAGAAAAATGATGGTTAAACAGTTTGACATACTTAGAAAAACAAGACAATATGTTTTAGAACTTATCGGTGACCTTTCAATGGAGCAACTAAATGAAGTGCCTGCAGGCTTCACTAATAATATTGTGTGGAACCTTGGCCATATGCTTGCAAGTCAGCAAGGGGTGTGTTATTTGCGTGGCGGGCTACCATTGATTATAGATGAAAAATATTTCCTTACATACAAGCCAGATTCAAAACCAAGTGATTCGGTTAGCCCGGAATATTTGGAAGAAGTAAAAACTTTATTTTTAAGTACTATTGATCAAATGGAACTTGACTATAATAGCAATGTTTTTGCCAATAATCCTTCCTGGACAAATCGCTATGGAGTAGAACATAAAAATATTGACGACACTATAAATTTTTTGCTATTTCACGAAGGATTACATCTTGGATATATAATGGCACTGAAGAGGTTGGTCAGCAAATAATTTTCTGCATTTAGTTACTACTTTCCTGAAAAAAGTAACTGGCCGTTTCGAAATCCTGTTTTAATGCTAAAATAATAAAAGCTGCATATTGCATTTTAATGCCGTATGCAGCTTTTTAACATCTATATGATTGGAGTTATAATTTTTGTAACGCATTCATCATAAATCAGGCATCAACCTTTAGATACTCTTGTAAAGTAATTTTACCAGCATACAATAAATTATACATATGCTCTTGGTTTAGCCTGGATGTTTTAAGTTTATTTACGACTTCTTTGTCGAAAAATAATTCACGAATCATTGATTTCATAAATTTGATTTTGTACCCGAATAAATATTAAAAATTGACACGGGCTGTTAAACGATATTTTCAATTTTAAGCACACATTTAAATGTGTACTATTTACACATTAATACCAATTTAGACAAAAGGTAACCCATTGCTCCATGTTAACAGAATATCAACACAATGCAGTACCAGTGGTTAAAATCATCATAAATACAGTAATTTTTATCGCTGCATTCTTGTATAATCGACTGGCAATGAAAAAATCTGATTAAATTATGCTTTCTAATAGTTCTACTTTGACAAGTCAAACCTTTGTGTTTTTTTGTTGACCAGCAGAAGTTTTTTATGGCGGCATCGTTGTGTCACTCACTTGTACTGTATTTTTTCATGGCATCTTTTTCGTTCCATAATTAAACTATCGTAACCTTGAGCTACATTTTTTTAAATATGTCAAAGTAGAAATAGTTACAGGAATAAATGAATAAGATAGCGATGATTAAAATATTAAATATACTATTGTGTTTATCTACCCTAAACCTGAACGCACAGGTCGCCAATTTTACTTTCAAATTAAAAGTGCCTTCAGTTACCAGCGCTGGTGTGTATAGCGGTGACGAAACACTTGTAAGAACATTATGGAACTGTGTAAAATATCCTGCGGGAAATGTTACCCAAAACTGGGATGGAAAAGATGACAATGGGATACCGGTTACTGATAAAAATTTTCATGTAAAACTTGTGTCCAACAACGTAACCTATAAATGGGAAGGTACTATCGGAAATACCTCCGATTCACTTTCGGGATTAACCAAACACCGCGGTTATTATCAATGTATGAGGGGGCTGGCATTTAGTGGAAACACCGGCTATTTTTGTACAGGTTATAGCGAAGGTTCTCCTAGTCTTGCAAAATTTAAAATTTCAACTCCCAATCAAAAAAAGCGATTTTTTACTTCCAAAACACAAAGTGGCCAAATTGATTTTGTGGCCACAGATGACGCAGCAGTATACTGGAGCGTATATGATGCGTTTAAGCGAACCAGCAGTTTTGTTTTTGCCACTAAAGTTTCAAACGATGAAGAAATTAACTTTGAAAATGGGCAGGTAGTTACAGTAAAATATGGCAAAACTTATAATCATGCTATTAGCGTGGTGAACCAGCAGAATGGGACTATTACTGGTTTGGCCGTTCAGAAAAAAGGTAGCTATTTATTTGTAACAAGAGCTGGTTTAGATGAACTACAAATAATAAATAAAACTACCGGTGAAATAATTGCAAAAGAAAAAATGCCCATTCCCCGCAATGTGTGTGTTGATGCACAAGATAATCTCTGGATGATTTCGGGCATTAATAGGGTGGCAAAATATACAATCGATGATAAAGGAAAATTAGCTGAATCTAATATTTCAATTGAAGGGTTACTCGATCCTGTAGCTATACAAGTATCAACAGATGGCAAACTACTAACTGTTGCAGATGGAGGCACCAGCGGGCAAATAAAATTTTTTGATGTTTCCAATTCCAAATTGATAAGTACACTCGGAAAAGAAGGAGGATATTTTTTGGATGCTTCAGTGAATAATAATAAATTTTATTTCAATGATGCACGGGGAAAACAACAAACCTTCATTGCTTATGAACCCAATGGATCATTTTGGGTGAGTGACCCTGGTAATTACAGGGTTCAGCACTATGATGCCAAACATACATTTATTGACAGGATCATGTCGCTGGGTGCCATTTATTCAACCTGGGTTGATAAGAATAATATCACCAGGCTTTGGGCAGACTACATGGAATTTGCAGTAGATTATTCTGTTCCATTATCCGGCAAAACTGGTTGGAAGCTGGTAAAAAACTGGGGCGCAAATGTAACCTCAGATTATGATAAAACTGAAAAATTCAGGTATATAACAACGCTATTAAATGGAAGAACCTATGGATTTTTAAGAACGAAACAAGGCAGGGAAATTGTCGAATTCCCGGATAAAGGACAATTACGATTTTCTGGTGTGATAAGGCGTGGTGGACTGGGATTTTATATGGAAAAAGATGGTGCCATTGTTCAATACAATAAAGGGTCGTTAGGTGCTGTATCTGTGTTGTATAAATATCCTTTAGCAGGGTTTGATGCATTTGGAAATCCAACCTGGAGCACAATGCCTGAAGTGCTTGCCACTACTCCCCCGTTAACGATGGATGATCCCAATGCTACGCCTCAATATGAAAGCGTTACATCCACAGGAAAAGTAATTATCTATAACTATAATTCGGTTCAAAGATTTAGCAACAACAAACCCGAAATTTGGGCAACCGGTTATCATCTTGGCGCAATTCAAAAAGGTTCCAACAAGTGGCTTTGGAAAACAGAAAAAGCAACCAATAGAAACTATGAAGGGAATTATCCGGGGTCGGGTTATTTCGACATTGGTAATGGTGTAAATAACTATGCCGGCGGTGGCTTATGTATTATTGATCGCAATATCATTACTACTTATCACGGCGAGTTTTGGAAAGCGAGCCAAACTAATAAATACAATCACTATCTCGATAACGGACTTGCCATCGGCCAGTTTGGTATCACAAGGCCTGAAACTTTGGACCATGCAACTGCCGGCATGGCTGGCAACGCACTAACTCCTATTATGGTGAAAGCTCCATCTGGCGATTACTATTTGTATCATGGTGATGAGAGCGATCACGCAGGCGTACACAGGTGGAAGATTAGTGGCCTAAATACAATTATTGAACAAGATGTTCCCTTAAAATATTCACCATTGGGTATAGCCAAAAAATCTTCCACCGGTATTGACCTGATGGAAAGTCTGCCCCATGAAACCACGCTTACTAATGAGAATGCGACTGGCTGGCAGCGCAGCCCGGCTGAAGATATTACCGTTAACAAATACAACAATATTTTTACTGCAACTACAAATGTATTAAAATACGAAAAGTTTGAGAGCCCTGATATCTTTATCAAATTCTCAAAACAAGAGCCGGTAACTTATACCGTTAGCCGCGACCTGGGAGAAAACAATGTAACAACTTCATGGACATTATCCGGTTACCTTGCTTATCCCGGCAATATGCCGAATGGAATAAATATTGAACAATATTTTGAGGTGATTGATAACAACGATAAAGTACTTACTTCTTTTTATGTAAACATGAATAGGAACACTCAACCATTTTCAGCAATTGTATATGGTAATAAAAAAATAATTGTATCCGGTGAGGAAAAACTAATAAGGAAAAACATGTCGGCTATGAAATCATTTGAGGTATCTGTTACCAACGGAATGGCCAGTTTTAAATACGATAATTACAAGATTGTAAAAGCCCCTTTATTTGACCCCAAAGCCAACTGGAAAAGCCCGAAAAGTATTCGTTGCAGATTTGTAGCGCTGGGCGGTAAACAGGTTTATGGTGCCAACATAGGATTGAAAGACTTCATTTTTTTTAAAAAATAACCATGGCGATCATTAAACGCAGATTATTATGAAAAAAAATTATCAATTGTTTTTTTAACTTTGACTTATGCAAGTCTTTTCAACCCCCATAATAGGCTTTATCAGGGATTTTGATCTAAGAAATGCCAGCGGCATTGTAAATTTCACTGCCACCATTGAACTGAAAACCAGCAACAACATTTCACGGGTAAAAAGTGAAGTATTTATTTTGAGTGTTGATACTAAAAGTTTAGATGTTGTTCACTTACTCAATCCTGAAATTGTACAGATGAATTTCCCTGTTATGTTCCAAAGCAAAAGGGAAGCATTCTCATACATTGATGATATTTGCCTTTTAATTGTTGGCAATAATGTTGAATCAGGCGATTATGTTTTGTCGATTTTTCCTGATAAAAATTAAGCAAGCGATCAAATTATTTGCCTTATCGAAATCAACCCTTTCATAAATATTTCTTATTTGTGTTTGCCTTTTCTCCCCTGGTTACGACCAACTATTTGAATTACAGCAAATGAAATCTTCAGCTGGAATTCTTCCTTTAAAAAACCTTCCCATTAGTTAGAGCATCAATAATTACTACATTTTTCACTCATCCTTAAATAATCAGGTCATGAAAACAATAACAATATTATTATTTGCAACACTGATGCTGGCATCCTGCTATTCAACATTGCACCTTCACAACACAGGCACTTATACCATTAAAGAAAGGAATGGAGATGTAACTGAATTCTATGAGGTGAAAGGTAAGTACACCATTATATCCGACACCTTAAAAAAGAATGACAAAATAGTGATCAACGTAATAAAAGCCGGTGGCTTTAAACAATCAAATAAAAGGAAATCGGAAGAAGTGCCAAACAATAACGCCCTGGTAAAAGAATAGCGCAGGTGTAAATATATTTTTGTTAAGGGAAATTATTAAGCCTGAACAATTGATTGGATGGTAACTTGCAGCTACAAACATTTACTTTAAAGCTGCATGACGGATACAAAAAAAGCCTTGATCGTATTTGCCAGGAAACCAGTATTGGGAAAGGTAAAAACGCGGTTGGCAGTAAAGGCCGGTCAACAAAAAGCATTGGAAATTTACAAGCTGCTTTTAGCACATACCCGATCAATTGCAAGCAGCCTTCTCTGTGATAAATTTGTATTTGTTACTGAAGCAATGGATGATAATTTCTGGCAGGGCTTTACTGCTGAAATGCAGAAGGGAGTTGACCTGGGTGACAGAATGCAACATGCTTTTGATTTACTATTTAGTAAAGGTTACCAGCATTGCATTGTAATCGGGAGCGACTGTCCTGGCCTTTCCAATGAAATTGTAACAACAGCCTTTCAATCATTAAACGACAACGATATTGTAATTGGGCCTGCTACGGATGGGGGTTACTACTTGTTAGGCATGCGTAAAATGATTGCCGGTATTTTTATGAATAAAGACTGGAGCACTTCAAAAGTGTTTGATCAAACAATGCAGGATGTAAAATCACAAAATCTTTCCTGCTACATTTTGCCACAACTTACAGATGTGGATGAAATTGAAGATGTACCTGCTGAATGGTTGGATGATTAAAAATTTCACCCAACAAAAGCCATTACTCCTACTCTATACTGCGCAAGGGGCAAAAAGGTGAGTTGATTTTTTTTGAACCAGGCTGTAGTACTGCTATGTAGCATCGTTGCGTCGCACACTGGTACTTTGGGTAATTCTATTTGGCAAATTAATGTTGCTACCTTCTTTTGTAAAGGATTGTTTGGATCAAATTTGTTAAAAAGATAATGGGAAAGGATGCCATGAAATACAGCAGTACAAGTGTGCGACGCAACAATGTCGCCATAAAAAACATAGGCTGGTTAACAAAAAAATAGGACAAATCAAACATTGTAAAGTAGCAATAAAGTCACTAATTTATCCATTGCGAAGTATAATAGTTGGATCTAATTTTTTTGTGGATGTACTTTTCATTTTATCGAAAAGGAATCTCTTCAACAGCTTTTGTTAAAGATATTTGAATATAGTAGTAATAATTTTATAACCAGCCAACACGGTGCCTTTTACTGTTCCACTTATTTTAGAGAACCCTATCCTGACCCGATACATCACTGCCACTTCAGTAACTTTCATTTTCATTTTAGCAGCTTTTAACTGCATCTCCACCGTCCAGCCATAAGTTTTATCCTGCATGTTCATTTGTTGCAACGCCTCCCATTTTATTGCCCTGAAAGCGCCCAGGTCCGTGTAATGAACCTTATAAAAAATGCTGATAAGTCTTGTTGCAAGCCAGTTCCCAAAAATTTGTGGTATAGTCATAGAACCTTTTTTTCTACCACCCAATGCCCGTGAACCAATCACCATATCAAAACCATGGTGTTGGATAGGTGCTATAAGTAAAGGCAATTGCTCGGGATAGTCAGAATAATCGGCATCTAAAAACACAATGATATCAGGGTTTAAATTATGCAGGCTTACATATTCCATGCCTTTCAGGCATGCGTAGCCGTAACCCTGTCGTGGTTCATCAATTACAATTACACCCGCTTTTTCAGCCTGCTGCCTGGTAGTATCTTTTGAATTATTATTTACAACAATAACTGCTTGTATTAAATGTTTTGGTAAATCATTCAGCACATTACCAACAGCATTTTCTTCATTGAAGGCGGGAATAATAACAACGATCTTTGGTGTATGATCCATACTGGTTTATAACAAGGACAAATAAGATTTAAAAATGAAGCCTGAAATTAATCCGGGCGCATCCCAAATTGTCGCTGGCTGGTGCAGACACCAGCCAGGGCAGTCAGCCGTGGGCGGTGTTCTCACCGCCCACAGTTTTGCAAGTAAAGCTACAATTTGGTATGCACCCATTAATCCTTTTTATTTTTTAATAAGCCAATCAG
Organism: Ferruginibacter sp.; assembly: GCA_040002495.1. GTDB lineage: Bacteria > Bacteroidota > Bacteroidia > Chitinophagales > Chitinophagaceae > Ferruginibacter. The sequence goes on along the minus strand of JBDUEK010000005.1, from coordinate 3,291 downwards.
AAACGGCTCTTCATTCAGGCGCATTTCTTCCGGGCCGTTCTCTAGTTTTAATACGCCCCTTGGACAAACTGATGAACAAACACCACAGCCTACGCAGGATGAACGCACAATATTTTGTCCACGCTGCGCATACCATCTAACGTCAATGCCCTGTTCGCAATAAGTAGAACAGTTACCACAGGAAATACACTGGCCTCCATTGGTAGTAATTCTAAATCTCGATTTGAAACGCTGAATAATACCCATGTATGCTGCCAGGGGACAACCAAACCTGCACCATACCCTATTGCCCATAATCGGGTAAAAGCCCACCCCAATTAAACCGGAAAATATTGCACCGATAAAAAATCCATAAGCCCCTTTTAGTGTACCTGCCACTGCTTCAAACTTACCGGTAAAGTAGGTGAACAAAACAAAGGCAGTCATAACTGTTACAAATACCAGCACGCCATTTATTAGCCAGCGTTCTATCTTCCATGCCGAAACTTTTTTTGAGGACAAATGCCTGAACGGATCTCCTGCGGTTTCAGCTAAACCTCCACATCCGCATACCCAACTGCAATACCAGCGCTTACCAACAAAGTAAGTAACTATTGGTGCCACAATTAGCAACATCAACAAACCGGTTAACAGGTAAAACATGCCCAATGCTCCACTGCTTCGTAAAGCATCCAGGTTTTCTTTGTAAAAAAAACTGTAATTAAGCGGCCAGAAATATTTGATATCCATACTAAAATAAGCATCCGGCCTTTGCAGGCTGCTTAACACTTCAGGCAATATATAAGCAAATGAAAGCTGGCACAAAATCACCACAAAAGTTCGCACTAAATGATACCTGTTATTGCGATACTTCAACATAAATTTTATACCAAGCGATAATACTACCAGCGAATAAAATGTACCATACACAAACCATTGCGATGCTGCATGGCCATTCAATAAAAAACTTAAGGGATCAAATAGCCTTACCAAACCAGTATTTTCAGCACCATTATTTGCCATACCGAGGTATTGCGGAAACCAATACAGCAATACATAAAACCCCGTAAGAAACACACCCAGCATCCAGGCAAAAATGCCCCTGTTGGTAAAGCCTTTCTGCCACACGCCGTTGTTCTTAATACCACTAGTTTGCGAAAGATATTTGCGGGTAGAATATACCACCGTTCCAACAAAAATACTACTGAGTGACAACCACATAAAAAGCGCATTTTGCCCATAGGTAACACCACCAAATGCTACCAATAAAATCAGGATGCCTACGGCAACTACTGCCAGGGCCATTTTCTGAATAGCATCTGCACCTTCAGGATGTGGCTGCGCAATGGAAAGATCTTGATTTGACATACGCTTAAATTATGATGAATGTTGAATGATGAATGTTGAATGATGAACGTTGAATGATGAATGTTGAATGATGAACGTTGAATGATGAATGTTGAATGAATGTTGAATGATGAATGTTTGAATGAATGCTGAATTTTTACTTTTGACTTTTGACTTTTGACTTTTGACTTTTGACTTTTGAATGATTATTTTAACATTACTTCATTAACTGCAATAGTCTCTTCCAGCTTCGCTTACGGGGCTTTAGTTGTTTGCCAAAATCATGATTATATTTTTCGGTGATTGCTATCTCATAAGCTTTGTAAAACTCAGGGTCAAAATTGGCATCTGCCAGGTGTTCAATGGCGTAATCAATGGTTTGGTTTTTTATCAGCCAATCGTTTAATACGGCATGGCGTAACCGCATTCCATATACATTCACACCTTTTAAAATACCATCGGCATCAAATCTTGCTCTTAGTGCAATTTTCCCTGTGGCTTCTTCCCAAAAAAAATCAGTCATGTCCTCAGAAATTGTTGCGGTAACATCACCATAAGTCTGGTATTCGATATCAAGAAATTTAGCAGAATTAAAATATGGGCCAGGTTTGTATGACGTCCGATTATTCAGCAATGTTTTGGCAAGTGTTTCTCCATGCATACGCCCGGTATACCAGATTTGTTCAACAGGTTTTCTGCCGGGCAAAGGATCTTTGAACTGTACACAGTCGCCAATGCCGTATACATTAGCGATATTGGTTTCGAAATAATGATTAACCAATACTCCTTTGTCAATTTCAATTCCGCCGTTTATCAAAAATCCAATATTAGGTTTTACACCAATTGCCATTCCTAAAAAATCACAAGGCATTTCCTCTCTGTTTTTTGTAATAATAGATTTTATCCTACCCTGCTCATCTGGTACTATTTCCTGTAATTCGGTATTTACTTTCAAATTAATGTGATGCTCCTTTATGTGCCTGCCAATTAATAAAGCATCTGCTTCGGGTAGTACGGTCCCCCAATAGACCGGCTCCCTTACAAGCATCGTTACACCAATATTCCTGGACCTTAACATTTCAGCCATTTCAATGGCAATCAAACCTCCACCTGCCACCACGGCATGTTTTATTCCTTTGGTATCAGCTTCCATTTGTAATAAATCCGGGTAACCATATAATCCTTGTACACCTTTGCTGTCAACACCTTTTAAAGCAGGCATCCTAGAAATAGATCCACTTGCAATGATGAGTTTATCGTACGAGATTTTTTCACCGCTGCTGAGTACAACCATTGTATTTTGTGTATCTACTTTTTCCACAAAACCTTCTACCAGTTTTATTTTGTTCTTTTCCCAAAAAAAATCTTCGTAAGGTTTGGTATGTTCGTACTTCATGTGCCCCATATAAATGTACATCAGCGCAGTACGGGCATAAAAATGTTTCGTTTCAGCACTAATAACAGTTATAGGCTGGTCACTTTTTTTGCGTACGTGTCTTGCACATGTAATGCCTGCTATACCGTTACCAATAATTACAATTGGGTTCATAAATAATTGTTCATTTAAGCTCCATGAATAATTCAGCAATGTTTGAAATTCGGATTTATCTTTTACAAATCCTTTATAATTTATTTAGCCTTTATTGCTAAAGTAATTTTTCAATAAATGCCCCGGTTTTTACTGAGCAATGTACTGTGGTTTTATTTGGTTCAATAAGTTGTTAAAGCAATATATACGTCAGGAATGGCATCAAAGTTCCTTAAGAAAAAACTCCCTCGTTTCAAACCAATAGTAATGTCAATTTAATTACATAAAATTTAATTCCTGAATAGCTTTTTATAAGCGATATTATTCAATTACGCAAATAGCTCACGTAATGTGGCTGACATATTCAATAGTTTTAAAGTATGTTATACTTCCCGCTGCATCAAAATGTGTTATGAATATTGTTGATTAATGCAGCA
>JBDUEK010000004.1:0-121851 GCA_040002495.1 Ferruginibacter sp. | reverse complement strand
TTATCAATACAAATATACTATATGTTTCTAAATTAAATTGTCACTACACTAGTTTTTTATATTTTCGTCCAATTCTGTAAGTAGCGAATTCAGAAAAATTGATTTCTTTTTTTCCTTCATCAATATGATCCTGCAGCCACCAGGCTACCGGTTGCAGTTTTGAATACCAAGGGTATGCTGTGTTATTACTGTGGCAGTCGTAACAACTGGTTTCTAAAATAGTTGTTACATCCTTAGGAACATAGTACGCTTTACTGATATCGTTATCCTTTAAATTGCCGGATATATCTATATTTTTTGTTGGCCTAAAGAACTGAATAATAATTAAACCAACCAGCAATACATACCCAATTGATTTAAGGATTTTTTTCATATTTTATAGTTGGCAGTAAATTAGGATATTAAAATATCCCCGGTCATTTCTTCAGGTATGGGTAAATGCATCATGGTTAGTATAGATGGAGCAATATCTCCAAGCTTTCCGTTTTTTACTGATCCTTTCCATTCCTTATCAATGATGAATAAAGGAACCGGGTTTAAGGTGTGTGCAGTATTTGGCGAGCCATCATCATTTATCTCGAAGTCAGCATTACCATGATCGGCGGTAAGGAATACGGCATAGTCGCTTGCCAATGCAGCTGTCACCACTTTTTCTACGCAAGAATCTACTGTTTCAACCGCTTTAATAACAGCGCTCCATACCCCGGTATGGCCCACCATATCTGCATTTGCAAAGTTCAAACAAATAAAGTCCGCTGTTTTATTTTCAATCTCGGGTAGTATAGCAGCTGTCAATTCAAAGGCACTCATTTCTGGTTGAAGATCGTAAGTTGCAACTTTTGGTGAAGGCACCATTATTCTCTTTTCACCTTCAAAAGGCACTTCTCTGCCCCCACTAAAGAAGAAAGATACGTGTGGATATTTTTCAGTTTCAGCTATACGTATCTGTGTTTTACCATTTGCCTGTAATATTTCACCTAACGTATTTTTAAGATCATCATTTTCGAAAACCACATTTACATTTTTGAAAGTCTGGTCATATTGGGTCATCGTTGTATAATTCAAATCCAATGCTTTCATTCCAAAATCAGGCATATCTGTTTGTGTGAGTACTTCAGTAATTTCCCGGCAACGATCCGTTCTAAAATTAAAACTAATAACGGCATCTCCATTTTTGATAGAGCCATTAATAGCCTTACTGTTAATGATTGGCTTAATAAATTCGTCCGTAACACCATCGTCGTAGGATTTTTTTACTGCTCGCAAAACGTCGTCAGTTGTTTCACCAATTCCGTTAACCAGTGCATCATAAGCCAGTTTTACTCTTTCCCAACGTTTGTCCCTATCCATCGCATAATATCTACCGGTTACGGATGCAATAGTTCCGGTTGTTTCATTTAGATGTTCCTGCAATTCAGTTAAAAAACTCAATCCACTTTTTGGATCAGTATCTCTTCCATCAGTAAAAGCATGTACAAATAAATTAGTAAAATCTTCTGATTTACAAATTGAAGCAATTGCCTTAACGTGATTGATATGAGAATGCACACCACCATTGCTCACCAACCCAATCAGGTGAAGTGGCTTATTATTTGTTTTTGCATAACGAATTGAATTCAGTAAAATTTCATTCGTTTGAAATGTGCCTGTTCGTATGCCCATATTGATGCGCTGTAGCTCCTGATAAACAACTCTACCGGCACCCAGGTTAAGGTGGCCAACTTCACTGTTGCCCATTTGGCCATCAGGTAAACCCACTGCCTCACCACAGGTAATTAATGTGGTATTAGAATATTTTGAATATAACGATGTTACAAACGGGACCTGGGCATTTTGGATAGCATCACTCTTTTTGTCTTTTCCAAGGCCCCATCCGTCCATTATTACTAGTATTACTTTTTTTGTATTCATATCCCAAAGCTAACTTTTTTACAGGTTTTGAAAAAAGCTTATTATCTTTTCAGTGTAATTTAATTTCCAACAGCCATCAACCTTGGCACGTTTTTGGGAAAATCCTATCCGTAAAGCTTATCATTATGAAACAACTATTTACTTTATCTGTTCTCCTAACACTTTTATCCTCTTTCGTTTTATTGGCTGGTATTGATGACGTAATTGCCGCAATGAAATCAGGTAATTCAGGCCAGGTAGCTAAGTATTTTGACAGTAGTGTAGAAATAAGTATGCCTGATAAAAGCAATAGTTACAGTAAAAGCCAGGCTGAACTGGTGTTAAAAGATTTCTTTCAAAATAACCCTGTAAAGGGGTTTGAAATAATTCATAAAGGTGAAAATGCAGGATCACAATATTGCATTGGTACACTTTTAACGAAGAACGGAGCTTTCAGAACTACCATTTTTATGAAGCAAAAAGGGGATGCGCAGGTATTGCAGGAATTACGATTTGAAAACCGATGATCTAAAAAAATAAGTGATTTTAAACCTGTAGGAGTTTTCTTTTACAGGTTTTTTATTTTAATACTTTTGTGCATGATGAATTTCGAAGAACAATTAAATCTTTTGATTACAAATGCATTGGAGGAAGATATTGGTGATGGCGATCATTCAACTTTATCATGTATTCCTACAGATGCTATGGGCAAAGCAGTGCTTAAAATAAAAGAAGAAGGGATACTGGCAGGAGTGGAAATTGCTGAGAAAATTTTTATGCAGATGGAACCGGCTATTGTTTTTACACGACATAAAAATGACGGAGATAGCATGGTGCCAGGTGATATTGCTTTTGATGTTGTAGCTAAAGTGCATACCATTTTGCAATGTGAACGACTAGTGCTGAATACTATGCAGCGGATGAGTGGCATTGCTACTTTAACGCGTATGTACGTAGATAAGTTAAAAGGTTATAAAACCAACATACTGGATACGCGTAAAACCACACCCAACTTCAGGTTACTGGAAAAGGAGGCTGTGAGAATTGGTGGAGGTACGAATCATCGATTTGGCTTATACGACATGATCATGCTTAAAGATAATCACATTGATTATTGTGGTGGAATTGAAAAGGCAATTGAAAAAGCTTATGCATACGTTCAATCAACCAAGCCGGGATTAAAGATTGAAGTAGAAACAAGATCCATTGAAGATGTAAAAAAAGTGATGGCGGTTGGCAAAGTTGATAGAATAATGCTTGATAACTTTTCGCCTTCACTTATTGAAGAAGCGCTGAAAATAATAGATGGAAAATACGAAACAGAAGCAAGTGGTGGTATTAACTTAACAAACATAATATTCTATGCTGCAACCGGCGTAGACTATATTTCCAGCGGTGCAGTTATTCACCAGGCAAGAAGCCTTGATCTTAGTTTAAAGGCTGTCATTATTTAATTAATCATCCATTTAGAAAAATATAGAAAATGGCTAAATCAAAGTTGAACTCTTTTGGGGGATTGGTTTATTCCACCGACCCCGATTTTAAGACTGAGTCAGATAATATTGAAGAGCAGGAAACATTAATGCCTGGTCAGCAGAAAATAAAGGTCAGGTTAGATGCCAAACGCAGGGCTGGCAAAGTGGTTACACTAGTTGAAGGGTTTATTGGCAAGACTTCAGATATGGAAGATCTCGGAAAGAAGTTAAAAACATTCTGCGGCACGGGTGGATCAGTAAAGGATAGTGAAATTATTGTTCAGGGCGATAACCGGGACAAAGTAGTGCAGTGGTTATTAAAAAACGGGTACACTTCGTCTAAAAGAAGCTAATCGCCTTCGTTAGTTTCAGCAGATTCTTCCTGTAAACTTAAAGCTCCACTTGGACAAAGATTTACCTGGTTTTTAATGGCATCAATTTCTGCTACACTCATATCTATCCAGGGTTTTCGCCTTGGGTTAAATACTTGTGGTAACCCTTTGGCACAAATGCCGGAGTGAATACATTTTTCGGGTTGCCAAACTACAGTTACTCCTTCTCTCGTATACTTATGTGTATTTAAAGGCATGTCATTTAAATTGGTGAATATTACCCTTACAATTTACTATAAAAGGCAATTATTTCTTATAAATTTGTATAAATAAATGATACAATGATTTCAAAAATATCAGAGGGAATTACTGTAAGTGTAGAGACGTTCTATCAGCCCGATTATAGCAATCCAGCGAATGGTGAATATATGTTTGCGTATAGGATTACAATTGAAAATAGTAATTCATATCCGGTAAAGCTGCTTCGAAGGCATTGGTACATTTATGATGCAACCGGCGATTTAAGAGAAGTAGAAGGGGAAGGAGTAATCGGTGTGCAACCCATCATTGAACCGGGAGAGAAATATCAATATGTAAGCGGCTGCAACCTGCGTACAGAAATGGGTAAAATGTATGGAACCTACTCAATGGAAAATATTAATAATAACAAACCGTTTGCGGTCTCCATTCCCGCCTTCGAGATGATCGTGCCTTTCAAAATGAACTAAATGTAGTTGCATTAACACAATATAATGTACCTTCATCACTAAGCATTTCCAATTGCAAATACATAAATCAACCACCCACACTTGGTGAGACTTTATTTAAAATACTAATATTCCAATGGCTAAAATCACTTTCGACAACCGAAATAATCAATTCTACCAAAGTTTAAAAGTCTCCGTTGACCAATATTTCGAAACAAAAGGCATTAAAAAAACTGGCGATTGGCGTTTATATATAAAGACCATCACGCTCGTAAGCGCTGCTATCTTAATGTATTGTTCACTAATGTTCATTAACATGAGTGCATTGCCGGCATTACTTATCTGTGGCTTGCTTGGGTACACATTTGCATGTATCGGTTTTAGTGTAATGCATGATGCCAATCACGGCAGTTATAGTACCAAACCATTGCTAAACGATTTCTTAGGCTTATCTGCAAATGCAATGGGGGCAAGTTCTTATTTCTGGAAACAAAAACATAATATCATACATCACACCTATACAAACGTAGACGGAATAGATGATGACATTGCCAAGAGCCCGATCATTCGCCAATGCGAATCGCAAAAATGGGTGCCAGCTCATAAAATTCAACATTTATACCTTATTCCGGTTTATGCATTGTCTTCTATTTTCTGGGTATTCATTATGGATTTTACGAAATATTTTACCCGTAAAATTTATACAACTGAAGCATGGAAAATGAAAGCAAAAAATCATATTATTTTTTGGGCTACTAAAGTTTCCTTTTTTACATTTTACATAATCATACCCATTATCGTTTGGGGATTTGGAGCATGGGTGGCAGGTTTCTTAGTGTTGCACGCAGTAATGGGGCTTACACTTTCTTTAGTGTTTCAATTAGCACATGTGGTAGAAAATACAGAATTTGAAAACGTAGCATTGGATGAAACGAAACATGTGGAAACTGCCTGGGCAGAACATGAGCTAAAAACTACTGCAAATTTTGCAATGGGTAATAAAGTGATTTCGTGGTTTGTTGGTGGACTGAATTACCAGATAGAGCATCATTTATTTCCAAGAGTAAGTCATGTGCATTATCCTGCAATTAGTTTGATTGTTATGGAAAAGTGTAAAGAATTTAACTTGCCTTACAACAAGTACGATACAATGAGTGAGGCACTTGCTTCCCATTTTAAAGTAATGAAATCACTGGGACAAAAACCAGCAGAAGTTACAACTCACCAAACCCAACAAGCGACCTAGGTTTTACGGTTTATATTTTGCCTCCTGGAATAACTTTTCATTATCTGTATTCAACAATTCCTGTAGAGAAAGGCCTGAATTTTTTTGCATGTATTTTTTTACAATCTGCCAGCCAGCAAAAGATCCAATATTGCCCGGTGCAGCTTCACCTAGTTCCTGCGTCTTAGGACTTTCATCCATGTAGTTTTTCGTGATGTTGCGATCGATAATTTGCAGGTAGCCATTTTTAATAAATAAATCCCAAACAACATCTTCCCTGGCATAACAATCTTTTAGTTGTTGCTGCGTGTACCCAATCAGTTTATATTCCTCGGTATCAGGCAATAATTTACTTAATACATATAAGCGTTTACCTTTTTCCACCATTTGATTAACGAGTGGTTTGTCATCATTTTTTTCAGGATAAATATCAGCCACAATATTTTTAATACAGTTAACCGCAATATAATCTGGCTCAAAATGATTGGATACATATTCCGGGTAGGTTTGCTGTACATACTCAGTTTTGTACATTTCAAAATCCTTACCCAAATGATGCTGAAGCCCTACAATAAATGCATCCCTTGAAATGATATCTCCAAATCCATCAAGCGGGCCAATATAGGTGATGATTTTTGTGGGTATTTTATAGGCAGGAAAATAGTAAGATACATACTGTAATCCTTTCTCAATTTCTTTTTGATAAGGTGTAAAATCTGAAAATATTTTTTCGGCCTTTTCATAAACCGGACGGTATGCTTTAATGAATCCATTTACATAATTAGCAACCGTATCAGTTGGCCATGCCGGATCTGCACTAAGTATTGTGTCTATATAAGTCCTGGTGAATGAAGGCGTACTGCTTTGTAGTTTTGAAAGATAATTTGTAAGATTAAAGGAAGTGGTATCAAATAAATCTTTTTCAAACCTTTCGGTAGTAAGGTTTATATGGATGTTTGAAACATCAGGGTTTTTGCCATTGTTACTACAGGAAATAAAAAAAACACAGCTTAATAATACAGTTGCAGATAATCTCATGTTCATGAATGGATTTGAAAAGTTTTAACTTTGCAAAGAAAACCAAATAATCTCAACATTTAAGTTAAAGCTACGCCGCAGGCGAAAGGGGATATGAAAATATTTTTAGCACAGCAGAACTACCATATTGGAAATTTTGAAAGTAATACCAACAAAATAATTGAAGCGATAAAGGTCGCCAAAAGCCAGGGTGGCGAATTGATCATTTTTAGTGAACTAAGTGTTTGCGGCTATCCTCCCAGGGATTTTTTAGAGTTTGATGATTTTATCCGTAAATCATTGGCAGCTATTGATGAGATAAAACAACATGCAGATACCATTGCTGTAATTGTGGGTGCTCCTGACCGAAACGAAATTCTTGAAGGAAAGGATCTGTTTAACGCCGGCTATTTTTTATACAACCAATCTATTGTTGGCATAGCCCATAAAACGCTGTTGCCCACCTACGATATCTTTGATGAGAACCGCTATTTTGAGCCAGCCTACGAATGGAACGTAATAGAATTTAAGGGCAAAAGAATTGCACTTACTATTTGTGAAGATATCTGGAACCTTGGCCACAACCCGCTTTACCGCATTTGCCCCATGGATAAATTAATGGAGCAGCAGCCCGATATTATGATCAACATCTCTGCATCCCCATTTGATTATACACATGCCGAAGATCGTAAAAGCGTAGTAAGGGCTAATGTGAAAAAGTATCAATTACCTATGTTTTATTGCAATGCTGTAGGTAGCCAGACCGAGGTAGTATTTGACGGCGCTTCACTCATATTTGATAAGAATGGCAACCTATGTGGTGAACTTCCAATGTTTGAGGAAGTGCTGCAATCATTTGAATTGAATGAGGATGGAACCATCAATTCACCAATTATTGAGCCAGCCAATGGGTTGGAAATTAAAGATTGGGTACCTGCTTCGCTGGAAGAAAAGCTTAATATTAAGCAGGTGCATGATGCCATTGTAATGGGCATAAAAGATTATTTCGTAAAAATGGGATTCAAAAAAGCCATCATTGGAAGTAGTGGTGGTATAGACAGTGCTGTTACACTGGCGCTTGCATGTAAAGCATTGGGCGCCGAAAATGTGAGAGCCATTTTAATGCCTTCAGAATACTCAACCGGGCATTCTGTAAGCGATGCAGAACAACTCAGTGTAAACCTTGGCAACCCTTATGATATTATTCCAATCAAAAATATTTATGAAACATTCCTGGCAGAATTAAAACCATATTTCAACGACTTACCCTTTAGCGTAGCCGAAGAAAATATCCAAAGCAGAAGCAGGGGGAATTTATTAATGGCACTGGCCAATAAGTTTGGATACATCCTGTTAAACACATCAAACAAAAGTGAACTGGCTACGGGTTATGGAACTTTGTACGGAGATATGGCTGGTGGTTTGGGCGTATTGGGAGATTGCTATAAACTGCAAGTATATGCACTGGCAGCATTTATAAATAGAGAAAAAGAAATCATTCCAAATCATATTATTACCAAGCCGCCTTCGGCTGAATTAAGACCAGGTCAAAAAGATTCAGATTCATTGCCTGACTACGAAATTTTAGATAAAATACTTTACCTGTACATAGAAAGAAGACAGGGCCCAAGGGAAATAAAAGAGAATGGCTTTGATCCTGCACTTGTTGACAGGGTATTAAAAATGGTGAATGTAAATGAGTATAAGCGTAACCAGTTTTGTCCTATTATTCGCATTTCCCCAAAAGCATTTGGTGTAGGAAGGCGGGTGCCGATTGTAGGAAAATATCTTAGTTAATAATTATTCTTTTATAAATTTTCGTTGGAAAAATGGACTATCAAAAAGGAACTTTCACCATAAGTACCGATAATACAAAACTCAACATTTCGTACATCCATCAGTTTTTAACCCACAGTTATTGGGCTGAAGGAATCCCGATAGAAATAGTAGTAAGGTCAATTGAAGGCTCCATATGTTTTGGGCTTTATGACAACCTGCACCAAATTGGATTTGCAAGAGTTGTTACAGACAAAGCAACGTTCGGCTACCTGGCCGATGTATTTGTGGATGAAGAATATCGTGGATGCGGATTATCCAAATGGTTGATGGAAGTGATAATGGCATATCCTGAATTGCAGGGTTTTCGCAACTGGATGTTGGGTACAAAAGATGCACACGGATTGTATGCACAATTTGGCTTTACCCCACTCAATCAGCCGGAACGTATTATGCGGAAAAATGTCCCGCATATTTATAAAAGTAAAAGCTGATTGATCTGCTAACTGTATCAAAAGGTTATCAAAGAAAATATACCATGGCAATGATATATTTCTTTAAAATCTAAAACTGTTTTTCAACTACAACAGCAGTTCCATATGCCAATACCTCTGTAATTCCCTGCATCACATCATTGGCATCATAGCGCATATTGATGATGGCGTTTGCTCCTAGTTGATTTCCATGTTGTATCATTAACTGATACGCTTCTTCCCTGGTTGTTTCACATAGCTCTACATAAATGGACAATTTACCACCGAAGAGAGATTGGAAACCGCCGCCAATATTACCCAGCAAACTTCTGCTGCGTACAGTTATTCCTCTTACCAATCCAAGGTGTTTGGTTATTTTATAACCTTCAAGGCCATTTGAAGTTGTAATTAATTGTGGATCTATCATAACTTTTTTACTAAAGATAGTTGACTTTTTAACACATTTTTACTCCATTCATCATTGTGGTAAAGTTTTTGTAAGTGCATTGTTCGTATTTTCGCCGATAGTGCAAAGTGCAGTTCTATTATATGTTTCCTGAAATTTCACATTCAATTTTAAAGCTGGTAAAGTAAGAATTGAACTAAAAAAATGATAATTAATTAATATGCTACAAACAGCAGAAGATATCCGCTTGTTAAACGATAAAATTGGCCACGCAGCGGGTTTTATAACAAGAATAAATGACGAATTAAGTAAGGTAATTGTTGGCCAGCATGGTATGATTGAGCGACTACTGATTGGTTTATTAAGCAATGGTCATGTTCTATTGGAAGGTGTACCCGGTCTTGCAAAAACTTTATCTATCAAATCACTGGCCCAGGCCATTCATGCCAATTTCAGCCGCATACAATTTACACCGGATTTACTGCCTGCGGATGTGGTGGGTACGATGATTTACAACCAATCAAAAAATGAATTCATGGTGCGGAAAGGCCCCATTTTTTCAAATTTTATTTTGGCAGATGAAATTAACAGGGCACCGGCGAAAGTGCAAAGTGCATTGCTGGAAGCCATGCAGGAACGCCAGGTAACAATTGGCGATACTACGTTTAAACTGGATGAACCATTCCTGGTATTGGCTACTCAAAATCCCATCGAGCAGGAAGGAACCTATCCATTGCCGGAAGCACAGGTAGACAGGTTTATGCTAAAAGTTGTAATTGATTATCCTACTAAAACAGAGGAGCAGTTGATTGTTCGTCAAAATACATTGGGCCTTTCTTTTGCAACAGTTTACCCGGTGGCATCTACCAGTGAAATCTTAACTGCTAAAGAATTGGTTAGACAAGTTTATATGGATGAAAAAGTTGAGAACTATATCCTCGATATCGTTTTTGCAACCCGTTACCCGGATAAATATAATTTACCCAAACTGAAACCGCTGATAAGTTTTGGTGGTTCTCCCCGTGCAAGTATCAATCTTGCATTGGCATCCAAAGCCTATGCATTTTTAAATAAAAGAGGATATGTGATTCCTGAGGATGTCAGGAGTATTTGTAAAGATGTATTACGACACAGAATTGGATTGACTTATGAGGCAGAAGCTGAAAATGTGAATGTGGAAATGATCATCAACGAAATATTAAGAGTGGTTAATGTGCCTTAAAGTTTATGGAGGTAGTTATTAGTTAATGCTTGTTTTGCCAATCAAAAGACTTTTCTTAAAAAATTAAAAATATCATTCCTTCTTGTTTAAAAAGAAAAAAGATACCGTTATTGACTCTCCTCCCCATCCTTCCGATGCAGAGTTAAACCAAGGTACAGGTTTGCTTACCACAGAAGAAATTTTGCGGAAAGTAAAAGAACTGGAAATTAAAAGCAAGAAGATAACCACCCATTTATTTACCGGCGAATATCACTCAGCCTTTAAAGGAAAGGGAATGAGTTTTAGGGAAGTACGGGAATATTACGCCGGCGATGATGTTCGGTTTATAGATTGGAACGTTAGCGCCAGGTTCAGTCATCCGTTTACAAAAGTTTTTGAGGAAGAAAGAGAGCTGACCGTTTATTTATTGGTAGATATAAGTGCCAGCAATATGTTTGGTACGGTAAACGGCCGGAAGCGGGATATGCTAACAGAAATTGGCGCCGTACTCACTTTTAGTGCCATCAATAACAATGATAAAGTTGGGGCTATATTTTTTAGCGATAAAGTTGAAAAATATATTCCTCCTAAAAAAGGAAGGCAACATGCATTATACATCGTACGGCAATTACTAACGGCAAAGTCTGTTGGCAAGTCTACCAACATGGAGTCTGCTATCAAATTTTTTAATAAAGCTTCTCATCAAAAATGTATTGCTTTTTTATTAAGCGATTTTGTAGATGCAGTTTATGAGCACGACCTTAAAGTAATTGGCGGCAGACATGATGTTATTGGATTAAGAATTTACGACCCGATGGATATGCGGTTACCCGATGCAGGTTTGCTGCAGGTGGAAGATTTGGAAACAGGCGAACAACAATGGATCGATAGCAGCGATGCAGCGGTTCAATACCATTACAAACAGCGCTTTTTACAACAGAGCGAAATGTGTAAGAACTATTTTAGAAAAGCGGGGGCCGATTTACTCCACGTTAGAACAGATGAAGATTATGTAAAAATTTTACAGCAGTTCTTTATTAAAAGGAGCTAGGATATTTGATAATTGAACAATTGAAAATGAATAACAGGACAATACGGATATTTTTTTTGACCGGGATACTTGCCTGTTTTTTTGTTTTTTTTGGGGATGCACAACCTGCTTTAAAATCATCAGTTGATAGAAATGAAATTTTGATTGGTGAACAGTTTAAGTTAAAGATTGAGGTAAATTTTATCGCCGATACTTATCGGCTTCCCTTTATAAAAGTTCCAGATTCGTTGCAGCATTTTGAGGTGATTGACAGAGGTAAAATAGATTCTGTTTACACCAATAGCCAGCTTTCAGGTATTACACAAACATTTACATTTACCAGTTTTGATTCAGGCAGATGGGTATTGCCATCTTTCCTGGTGGGATTAGCGCCTGAAAAAGATGATACAACTTATAATTATTTTACCGACTCAGTTCCCATCACTGTAGCTTTTTCAACATCAGATACTACCGGCCAGTTAAAAGATATAAAACCAATAAGGCAGGTGGAAGTAAGGTCTGCAATTTGGTATTGGATTGGTGGAGGTGTAATATTAGTTGCCTTAATTGCATTACTAATTTGGTGGTTAAGGCGAAGAAAAAAGCCTTATGTTTCAACCTTTGGCCCACCTTCAAATGTGTCGGCTTACGATGAAGCAATGAGTGCGTTAAATGCGTTGCAACAATATAATTTTTCCGATGCAGGTGATATAAAAATTGTTCATACACAAATGGGGGAAATACTTAGACGCTATTTAACAAGGCGGGAAAATGATAATTATCTTACTAAAACAACAGGTGACATGTTGATATTGTTGAAGCATTTTGGAGTAGATGCCGAATTGCTTTCTAAAGTAGCGGCAACCATGCGTTCAGGTGATGCAGTGAAGTTTGCAAAATACCTTCCCGCACCTGTTGAAACCGACGAATGCATTGCATCATTAAAAGAATTAATTGAATCATTTAAACAAAAAAATGCGCCTAAACTTACATCGTAAGGAAGCAGTCAATTATGTTTTTCGACTATTTTAATAATATCAGTTTTGCCCAACCAAAATTATGCTGGCTGGCATTGTTGCTGCCTGTAATGCTGTATTGGTATGTAGGAAAGAGCAACAAAATGCAGGCTGGATTTAAGGTGTCTTCTATTAAAAGTTTTAAAGGCATGTCTACCTGGAAAAATGTTTTCAGGCACATTCCTTTTATTTTTAGATTATTGGCAATCAGTTGCATCATCATTGCATTGGCAAGGCCACAAATAAAAAACCAGGTACAGCAGGCAGAAGGCGAAGGGGTGGATATTATTTTATGTATTGATGTAAGCGGTAGTATGACGGCACAGGATTTTACGCCCAACCGGATGGAAGCTGCAAAAGCAGTGGCAGAAAGTTTTGTAGAAAAACGATTGACTGACCGCATCGGAATTGTAATATTTTCAGGCGAAAGTTTTACGCAGTGTCCGTTAACTACCGATAAAGTAGTTCTAAAATCAGCCATCGAAAATATTAGAAATGGTTTGCTGGAAGATGGTACTGCAATAGGCGATGGCCTTTCTACCAGCACCGATCGTTTACGAACCAGCAAGTCGAAAAGTAAAGTGGTTATTTTATTAACAGATGGTGAAAACAATGGCGGTTTAATCGGGCCTAATAATGCCAAAGAAATAGCAAAGGCCTTTGGCGTTAGAGTTTACACAATTGGCGTTGGTACAGATGGATATGCTCCTTTTCCTATCAAAACAGAAATGGGCGTAATCATCCAACAGCAAAAAGTAACCATTGATGAAAAACTACTTAAAGAAATTGCCGGTGAAACGGGCGGCAAATATTTTAGGGCAAAAGACAATGCCAGTCTCGAAAATGTGTATAAAGAAATAGACGGGCTCGAAAAATCAAAAGTTGAAATCTCAACCATAACACGCTTTACTGAAAAATTCTTTCCATTTGCAATGGCGGCACTTGCTTTTTTACTACTGGAAGTAATGCTGCGTTTTACTGTTTTCAAAAAATTCCCCTAATCTTTTTTCAAATACTATGTATTTGCAATTTTGCAATCTTTATTCCCCTTTAGGGTTAGGGGCTAATTGTTGTAATTTTGTTGCACATGAAGGCAGTAGTTTATAAAAGTACAGGTAGCTGGTATGTTGTTCAAGCCGAAACAGGCGAGGTATATAATGCCCGTATAAAGGGTAAATTCAAGATCGATAATATTACTTCTACTAATCCAATTGCAGTGGGAGATGTGGTAACGGTGGAAATGGAAAATGAACTGGAAGGCTCCTTAACAATCACAGGCATTGATCAACGGAGAAATTATATTACAAGGTCTTCACCACATAATCGCAACCAACATCATATTATTGCTGCTAATCTCGATCAGTCGTTGCTATTTGCAACATTAAAGGATCCGAAAACATCTGTTGGTTTTATGGACCGTTTTTTAGTTACTGGCGAAGCGTATCATGTACCATCAATTATTGTTTTCAATAAATCAGATTTGTATCGCCAAAAGGAAATGGACCGGTTTGAAGAAGTGAAGGAAACATACGAATCTATCGGATATAAAGTTCAATCCATGAGCATTGAAAAAAACGAAGGCGTGGAGGAGGTAAAAGAATTACTGAAAAATAAAACTACTTTATTAAGTGGTCATTCCGGTGTTGGAAAATCATCTTTTATCAATATCATTTTTCCCGGTATGCGATTGAAGACGCAGGATGTAAGTGGCTGGAGCGGCAAAGGCCTGCATACCACCACTTTTGCTGAAATGTTTAATCTCTCATTTGGCGGCAGCGTAATAGATACACCCGGTATCAGGGAGTTGGGCCTGGTAGACATTCCCCGGCAGGAACTGGCTCATTACTTTCCCGAAATGAGGGCGCTTATAAACGAATGCCAGTTCAACAATTGCATGCACATAAACGAGCCCGA
Source organism: Ferruginibacter sp. (assembly GCA_040002495.1). GTDB lineage: Bacteria > Bacteroidota > Bacteroidia > Chitinophagales > Chitinophagaceae > Ferruginibacter. The sequence continues at coordinate 107,389 of JBDUEK010000004.1, read as the reverse complement.
CTGTGCCGTTAAAGATGCTGTAAACGACGGTTCCATCCATCCGGACAGGTATGTGAGTTACTTAAGTATCCTTGATTCTATAGAAGTAAAATCTTATTGATTAGTAAGCACGATGCTCTAAAAAGTGCGCTATTTCCAATACGGCATTGTTTTCCTGTAATACATTTTTTACATGATGTGGAAACACAGATACTCCATTAAAAGCGTTGTAATGAAGGGTCAATAGCTGATTTTTATATTTAAAATCCCACTCAAGAGAATCTGTATCATCAACCTGGTTTAAAAAACTTACCTGTAATTCAGCGGAGAGGGTTTCTGCAATTGCGTAAAATTTTGCAATGCCACAATTATCGTCAATTACGGCTTCGGTATTGCCGTGTTGGTTTTTTAGATGGTAACACATGGGATAGGGTTTTATTAGGATATTAGATTTGCTTGCTTATATATTAACTCTTATTTCTATTTTTTATTATCTGATTTATTTTAAATGTTGAAAATACTTTTATTCTTAGCTAGTAATCTTATTACACGAATTATTACGAATTACACTAACTCATCAATACAGTAAGGCAATCCGTATAATTGGGTTTTAAAATTCGTGTAATAAAACAAATCATGCTATACTTACCTTAACACTAATAGCTTTTTCTACCACCCTTGTACTTAGCTTTATTACTTGCTTTTATAGCAGCAGGATCACCCGCAGCTATTTTTTCAGCTCCTATATTTCTCCCATTGGTGGGACAGCCATATTTATCCTTCTTTTTAAAGATAAAGCAGCCGCTTAAAAATGAAATACAGGCAAATGCTACAATTAATTTTTTCATCGTAATAAAGTTTAGTCAAATACTCAGATAGTAAGTGCTATAAAAAAATTTAATTATTTCAGCAATTACTCCTCGGTTTCTTTAAACCAACCACTGTACATCAGGTAATTGCTGGCAATTCTGTTTATTTCTCCGCTAATCAGTTCCTGGCTGATGTCTTTTACTTTTTTAGCCGGCACACCTGCATAAATGGTTCCTGGTTCTACTACAGTATTTTCTAAAACTACCGCACCAGCTGCAATAATACTATTACTTCCAACCTGTGCATTGTCCATTACAATGGCGCCCATACCTATCAGCACATTATCTGATATAACGCATCCATGTACAATTGCATTGTGCCCGATGCTAACATTATTTCCAATAATGGCAGTCGTTTTCTCGTATGTACAGTGAATTACAGCGCCATCCTGCACGTTCACCTTATTACCCATTCGAATGCTGTTTACATCGCCACGTATCACCGCATTAAACCACACACTACAATCATCACCCATTACCACATCTCCAACAATTGTAGCATTTGGTGCAATAAAACAATTTTCACCCATTGCAGGGAGCACACCTTTTACAGGAAGAATTACTGGCATAAATTTAAATTTTTTGTACCCAACATTTGTATTTCAATTAAGCATTGTTGTGTCACTCACTTATACCGCATACCTATGGGCAACATGAACACGCTGCTAAATTAAAGTATTGTTTTATATACATCGAATCTATCATGAGCTAACTATAGTAACGGCTTCTAATACTTTACACGGCATGGGGTTGTGTAACAATAAGTACTAGTCTGGGTCCATAAAGAATGTAAGCCCCCGTCCCTTAATTGCACTGTCTTTTGTAATGCACTGCCCTTTGAATTGCACCGTCCTTTGAATTGCACCGTCCTTCAGGGCGGTGATAAATGTAACAACATCATGGCTTTAGCCAAACCATAAAAATTTGGCTAAAGCCATCTAATAAATTATAATAGAACCCCGCCCTAAAGGACGTGGCAATGCATCAGCCGATAAATCGCATCGGGCGCTGCATGAATCAATAATAAGCATAACACATTTTAATGCGGCAGGAAGTTTAGATAGCATATAAGTTTCCCGATACATTATTCCGTTTCTTCCCGACCTTCGCAACCTATGAATGAACAAGATCTTTCTCCACTCAATACCGGAAAAAATGCCGACAGCAATGCTGTTGATGCGATCAATAAAAGCGGCGCTGCCACTAACCGTCAAATATTTTTGCAGCATGTTGGTCAAACTTCTCCTGCACCACTAAGCCTCGAAATTGTAAAAGCTTCCGGTAGTAGTATGTGGGATGCATCCGGCAAACAATACATAGACTTAATTGCCGGCATAAGTGTTTGCAACGTTGGCCACCGGCATCCCAAAGTAATAGAAGCAATTAAAAAGCAGTTAGATGATTATTTACACATCATGGTGTATGGCGAATTAGTAGAAAGTCCGCAGGTGATGTATGCAAAAAAGCTGACCGAAAATTTACCTGCATCTTTAAATGCAGTTTTCTATACCGCCAGTGGCAGTGAGGCAACAGAAGGCGCTATGAAACTGGCCAAGCGATTTACCGGCCGCACCCAAATTGCTTCTTTTAAAAATAGTTACCATGGCAGCACCCAGGGTGCATTAAGTTTAATGGGCGATGAATATTGGCGGAATGCCTTTCGTCCACTTTTACCGGGTACAATACAACTAAACTATAATTCCTTTGAAGACCTTGAACGCATCACCGAAAAAACAGCCTGCGTTGTAGCCGAAACTATACAGGCTGAGGCAGGTGTATTAGTACCTTTAAATGGTTGGCTGTTGGCTTTGCGTAAACGTTGTACCCAAACCGGTACACTGCTGGTACTGGATGAAATACAATGTGGTTTTGGCCGTAACGGAACCTTATGGGCATTTCAACAATTTAATGTAGTGCCCGATATTTTGTTATTAGGTAAAGCGCTCGGAGGCGGCATGCCCCTCGGTGCATTTGTTGCCGATAAGTCATTAATGGATTCATTTACACACAACCCCGTTTTAGGCCACATCAATACTTTTGGCGGGCACCCGGTTTGCTGTGCAGCCGGACTGGCAGCGTTGGATGTGTTATTGGAAGAAAAAATGATTGATAGCATACCAGGAAAGGAAAAACTCTTTTTACAATTACTACAACATCCAAAAATAAAAGCAGTACGTAGCCGCGGATTAATGATGGCGGTAGAATTTGAAAGCTTTGAAATTAACAAACAGGTTATTGATCAGTTAATAGAGCGGGGCGTATTTACAGACTGGTTTCTATTTGCAGCCAATTGTTTTAGAATAGTTCCTCCATTAATTATTACTCCGGAGGAGATAACCTTAGCTTGCAAAATCATCATTGATGTATTAAATAAAATGGATTAGTTCTCCCACTCCAATGCTTTTTAAAATAAAAGAAGCATCATCACCCGACTAAATTCAGAACTCCTGATCCTTCGCAAATTAAAATGGTTGATTAAAACCCTGCAAAGGTTTAATTTGAATAGCCCCGGGTAAAACCCGGGGAATAAAACGTTTTGTTTTCAGCAACCCCAACGGGGTTGAATCATTAAACCTGACATATATTCAACCCCGTTGGGGTTATTGAAATATTCCAGTAACCATGGGTTTCACCCACGGCTACTAAAATTCAACCCCTTCGGGCTTTGCTTGTAGTTTTAATTTGCGAATGTCATCACATTCTAATACTTGTTTATTGATATGGGTAAGGATTTCTGAAATTTAGCGCTATCAAAATTTTCTTGTTGATGTCATTTCTAATTCATTACTTTGTGATTCAAAGTACTTTTATGAGTAGCGAACAACAATCACTGGAAGATCTGCAACATATAAAGCGAATGATGGAACGCAGTAGCCGGTTCATCAGCTTAAGTGGTTTTAGTGGTATAGCCGCCGGACTATGTGCACTTGTGGGAGCCTGGTTTGCACATGCAAAAATTGCCTGCTGGGTAAAGGGCGATTGCACCATTGATGGATTAATAGATAGGGGAGGCATACAGTTGCTGAATGAATTAATGTGGATAGCTACCCTCACATTTGTAGCGGCTTTTATTTCAGCATTCTTTTTTACTTATCTGCGAAGCAAAAAAAATAATATTCCAATGTGGGGCACCACTACCATAAGATTATTCTGGAATACCGTTATTCCATTAGTAGTGGGTGCTGTTTTTCTCATAAAATTAATGCAACTCAATGCCTTTGAAATGGTGGCGCCAGGTTGTTTAATATTCTATGGCCTGGCATTGGTAAACGCCAGTAAGTACACATTGGGCGAAGTGCGCTACCTCGGCTATGGCCAGATAGCATTGGGATTAATGAATTTATGGAACGTTGGTTTTGGCCTCTATTTTTGGGCAATGGGCTTTGGGGTTTTGCACATTGTGTACGGGCTTTTAATGTGGTATAAGTACGAAAGAGACAACTAGTATTATGTCAAGAATAAAAGAACGGATCAATTTGTGAATTGTGAACGGTGTTAGTGACCATTGACCATTCACTATTGCCAATTCACACTTAACTTAACACTAGTTTAAATGATGAATACTCAAAAGCACAAAAAGAATAAATTCAATAAATAAAGTAACAATAATAAAAACTGCAGTCCCCCTTTAGGGGATAGGGGCCAATGAATCCAATCAAGGACTTAAATAAAATTTTTGACAGCCGTATCCGCCTGGGCATCATGAGTGCCCTGATGGTTAATGCGGAGGTAAATTTTAATGAGTTGAAAGAGCTACTGGATATTACAGATGGCAATCTTGCCAGCCATATCAAAAATCTGGAAGATTCGGGAACCATTAAAGTGCAAAAGGGATTTATTGGCCGTAAAACCAATACGACTTACTCTGTTACAAAAGCAGGTGAAAAAGCATTCAAAGCACATATTGCAGCATTAGAACAAATGATCAAATCAACTAAATAATTTTTTTGCACTAATACTTTGAAATACAAAGCACTTTTAAAATGATAAAGTTTTTCCAGTCCATATTTTTATGTATTACAATTTGGGTGTTAACCGCATTGATCAATACAGTCATCGGTGGTTCTTACCTCTTGCTGACTGCAAATGATTATTATCCCTGGCCGGGCAACTACGGGTTGGTGTTTGGCTTCACCTTATTTTTTTCTGTTCCAGCCATGTTTTTTTTCTGGATCGCACTTTTAATCAATTGGGAAGACGTTAATTTATTCCGCTTTCTATTAAAGGCAGGTTTTATCCTTTCAGCCTTGTTCTCGACGCTACTTTATTTTTTGCCTACCGACTTACCTGTCAGCCAGGTATTTGTTATGACCCTATGTATTGTGGTTGCGTCCATAGCATCAATTATGATTCATCATTCAATTATCAAATCAATTTCTAACAAACAAATAACGATTGATCATGCATAAAATTATAGTACAACTTCGTTCCAGACTGTTAGTTTTTTTAACCCATAATATGGCGTTACCAATATTGCGACTTATAAGGGCACCGCAGGTATTTCCATATTCGCCTACAGATCTGCACCTGTTAGCTGATGGAACGTTAGGCAAAGAACTAATCCAAATGTTGGAATCAAAAAATCTGCAGTTGTTGCCCTATTATGCAAAGCACGACATCAAGCATATTCTGTTACAATACGATACCACCGATGAAGGGGAGGTTTGCCTGCAATGTTTTATGCTTGGCAACGGCCACCTGTCTTTTCCGGTATTGGCAACAGTTATTTATGGAATGATAACAATGCCCGAGTACTGGAAAAGTTTTCGCAGAGCTCACCAACGCGGTAAACAGGCACCTGCTATAAATGCCTGGCCATGGTTTGCTTTGTTATTTGAATCAACGGCTACACTCATCCAAAAAATTAATCAGCATGAAATCAATTAGCCTGCAATTTAAATTTTGAGGTTACTGCCTGCAACCCCTATTCATTGAAATAAAAAGATCACTAAACAAATAATATATGAAACCATCTGTAAAAATAGTTTTGATAACATTAGGAGCTGTCTTGTTTAACATCATCTTCTGGCAGGAAAAAATGGCGCTCAATGCAGCATTTTTTGATCTGTTTATTCTCGGGTCCGTTTTTTACCTGTACCCTGCTTCTTTTAAACCACCCGTTATGAAATGGCTGCTGGCGGCTAACCTTGTTACGCTGGCAGCAGTCCTTTTTCATAATACATTTTTAAGCAAGCTGGCGTTTTGTTCTACATTAATGTTGGTAATCGTTTTCTCACAATACCCTCATCGTTCTGTATGGTATGCAGCCGGCTCCGCATTAATGAATTACTTGTTTGCACCTGCATCTTTGCTCAACAGCTTAAAAGCTTTGCAACGCCGACAATTCAGCCTGTATCGGTTTAAAAAGTCAATTCGTTTCCTGGTAATTCCTTCTTTGCTGCTGGTTGTTTTTTTCGTGCTATACAATTTTGCCAATGCCATGTTCCAGGATATCATTAATGGACTTGCAACTGCCGTCCAAAATTATTTCAGTAAATTTTTTGAATGGTTTAGCTGGGAAAGAACCGGCTTTTTATTGCTGGGTTTATTTATAACAACAGGCCTACTGTTAAAAAGCAGTGTAATCTATTTCTCAGCATCAGATCTGCAAAAATCGGATGAGCTAAAGCGTAAAAAGAATAATCTCTCCGACTGGAAAAGATCTAGTTGGTTTGAATTGCTATACCTTATAATGGGTAAATTTTCCAGTGGTATTTTGGCACTGCGCAATGAAAATACAACCGGTTTAATAAGTCTTGTTTTATTGAATATACTTCTGCTTTGTATTAATTGCATTGATATAGTATACGTGTGGTTTGGGTTTAAGTACAATCATAATATTAACCTAAGTGCTTATGTACATGAAGGAACAGGACTGCTGATTTTTTCCATTTTACTTGCTATGGTTTTGCTGTTATTCTTTTTCCGGGGAAATTTAAATTTCTATAAAAAGAATAAATGGTTACGATACGGTGCCTACGCCTGGTTAATTCAGAATGCGGTGTTGGTGGTATCTGTATTGTTCAGGGACTATTATTACATAGCCCATTTTGGCCTGGCTTATAAAAGAATTGGGGTGTTGATATTTCTTTTAATGGTACTGGTAGGCTTGATGACAGTATTCATAAAAATACAGCAACAAAAAACAGCCTATTACTTACTAAGAATAAATGCCTGGGTTGCCATATGTATGTTGGTAATTGGTTCCTGCATTCATTGGGATGAATTGATTGCCAGGTATAACCTTGCTCATAAAGATTCAATTGAACTCGATATAAAATTCCTGTTAACGCTTTCTGATAAAACCCTGCCATTGCTGGAAAAAAATATTGGAGTGCTGGATCATCCGGCAACAATTTCCGGCAGTGAAGGAGAAATGTTGTATCGTTCAAACCTTAGCCCAAGAGAGGTTTTTGAACAAAGGAAAAAAGCATTTGAAGAAATACAGGAAAGTTATTCCTGGCTATCCTGGAATGCTGCGGATGCGTATACCAAAAGTCAACTGGTTCCATTAGTACATACTTCATCAGTAATCAAATAATTAAAATATATGAAAATGAATATTTCAAATCAACAATTGGCATTAATCGCCGGATCAATATTGGTTTTTCCAACGCTTTATTTTATTACAGCTTCCCTGCTATATTACAATTGGAATTACCCCAATTTGTATGTTGTAATTGAACCAATCTTTAACAAGCCGGAAAACCAACGCTTTGGCTGGAACATCAACTTGCTTATTTTATTTGGTCCAATCATTGCTTTTATATGGAATTTCTTTTATACGGTTAAAATAAGTTGGGCACAAACCAAAGAACAAGTACAACTAAATTTTAGTATTCGTAAAAGGTGGTTAAATATTATGGTGGCTTTTCTTTCCTTTTTATCATTGGCAGCTTTATTTGCTTATCTCATCGGCGAAAATTGCAGATGAACATTTTTTCATCATTAAAATTTAAAAACAATGAAACTAATATGGTTTAGAAAAGCAGGCTGGCTTTACTTGCCGGTTGATGCCATGGGTTATTTAGTAACTTTGATGGCCGTAATTTTTATGGTGCCCATAATTATGGCCATAGTTCAAAATGGCCATTCAGTATCGGACGACCTGTATCATATTTTTATTTATGCTTCCTGCACCGCTTTTTGGTGGAAATGGATTGCAGAAAAAACAAGTAATTGATTGGTATAATTCTGGATACTAATTTTACCAATCTTAATCATTCAAATGAAATTGATCAAATCTTTCGGCTATGCCTGGGATGGCATTCTTTATTGTTGTAAAACGCAACTTAATTTCCGTATTCATCTTGTACTGCTTACCTGTGTAATTATTGCCGGATTTTTATTGAAGGTGAGTAATACCGAATGGCTGGTTATAATCCTTTGCAGTATGCTGGTATTAGTGCTGGAAATGATGAATACCGCACTCGAATATGTATGCAATTTGGTTACCGAAAATTATCATCCGGCGGTAAAAGTTATTAAAGACTTAGCCGCAGGTGCTGTATTGATATCGGCTGTTGGCAGTGTTGTCATTGCATTCATCATCTTTTTACCAAAAATAGTTGCGCTTATAAATTAACCGTTTTTATGAAACTATCAACTTTTCAACAGTCATTAATTGCATTTATAGGTTTTATTATAGGGATGCTCGTTTGCAGATTTTTGTATGCAGGCAATCTTGATTTTATATTTCTTTTGTGGAATTTATTTTTAGCGTGGATTCCTTATAAGTTAAGTCTTGGCTTTTCTACGAACAATGAAAGTCAACAATGGCGGCAATGGGTTTTGTTGGGTTGCTGGCTTTTATTCTTTCCCAATGCATTATATATTACTACCGACTTAATTCACCTGAACCTAAAATTGTCGGTTCCATTATGGTACGATCTGATATTGATATTCACGGCTGCAATAACAGGTTTAATGATGGCTTTTGCTTCATTGTTCCATGTTGAAACATTTTTAAAAACACAATTCACCAAAAACGTAACCAACATCATCGTGTTCACTTGTTTGTTTTTAGGCTCTTTTGGGGTATTCCTTGGTAGGTTTTTACGGGTAAACAGTTGGGATGTATTAACCAACCCAATTAGTTTATACAAGGCAATCGCCATACAATTTCTTTATCCTGTTATTCACTTCCGCACCTGGGCAATTACTATCTTACTCACTTGTTTTTTCAGCCTGTTGTATTTTGCCATTAAAAAGTCAACAAATAGTATTATCCATCCTGGTAGTTAAAATTCAAACTATGGCACTGGTTTAAAGTATAAAATTATTTACAACTGCATCTTAAATAATAATAGCAAATTGGGAACGTTTATATAAGCGAAATCTATTTTTTAAAGCAATTTTTATTGCTGACTTTTGCAGTGCGGTTCAACTAATTTTTAACAACCTTTGCTTTTAACAGAAAGGGCATAAATTTTTTATCCATAGTGACAGGCGTATTTAAATCCAACAATCCCTATAATACCTTCCTGCTATTTGTTTATGGACTATTGCTAAAGCTTCCATTATTCATTCACCCGGTTATTCCCCAACCCCGTGCTACAGATGGGTTTCTTTTCAAAGCATTATTATCACAACTGGATGTAATTGGTAAATCGGTTCCAATTATTTATTCTTTCATATCATTTATATTATTATTTTCTCAAGCCATTACTTTAAACAGGTTGGTAAATGACCAGCGCCTTATGCAGCGCCCCAATTACCTCACTGCCATGGCATATATACTCATCACTTCTTTATTTTCAGAGTGGGATGTGCTCTCTGCGCCGCTTATCATCAATACATTATTGATATGGGTTTGGTCACGAATGAGCAAGCTGCATAACACACAGCATGCAAATACTTCATTATTTAATATTGGAATTGCTATAGGCCTGGCAACATTTTTTTATTTTCCCTCCATTGCTTTTGCGTTACTGATAGTATTTGGTTTAATGATTACCAGGGCATTCAAAATTTCTGAATGGTTTGTGGCACTACTCGGTATAATAGCGCCCTATTACTTTTTGCTGGCCTGGTTATTTTTAATGGATAAATTAAAAGACTATCATTTGCCGGGAATAGCCATCACGCTGCCTAGCTTTTATAAATCAAACTGGGCACTTGCAGCCATCGTCATAGTTATATTTCTTGTTGTTAGCGGACTTATTTATGTTCAGCAAAATTTTCGCAGGCAACTGGTACATGCCCGAAAAAGCTGGAGCCTGATGTTGCTTTACCTGGTAATTGCGTTATTCATACCATTTATTAATGATTCTCATTCCTTTGTATATTGGATATTAAGCGCCGTACCTATTGCCGTTATTGTTGGTGCAGGCTTTTTATACCCCTCAAGAAAATGGTTTCCACTCGTTTTGCATTGGATAATGGTAGCATTTGTTATTGCATTAACCTACTTCGTTAAATAATTAAAAACGGAGTTGTACTTTTGCCAAATCTTATTTTGGTCCAGGCATTTCAATCAATAGCAACATCGTTGCATCGCCCTCTTGTACTTTTAGTACAAATGGCATCAAAATAGTCATCCAGTTAAAAACATAAAATACTAATATGAAATTTGGCGTTGTTGTTTTCCCGGGCAGTAATTGCGATAGAGACATGATTGAAGCATTACGCACCGATCTAAATCAGGAGGTAATTGAACTTTGGCACAAAGACAAAGATCTAAGTATGTTCGAAACGGATGATTGCATTGTGCTTCCTGGTGGCTTTAGTTATGGTGATTACCTGCGTTGTGGTGCCATTGCAAAGTTTAGTCCGATGATGCAGAGTGTAATTGAATTTGCCAATAAAGGCGGAAAAGTATTAGGCATTTGCAACGGATTCCAGATTTTGTGCGAAAGTGGATTGTTACCCGGAGTTTTACTACGCAATGCTCATCAGCAATTTGTATGTAAAAACGTTTTTATAAAAGATGGAATTGGGGAATCAACTTCTTGCCTAAAAATTCCTGTGGCTCATGGCGAAGGAAGATATTTTGCAGATAAAGCAACACTTGAAGAATTGGAAATGCACCGCCAGATTATTTATCGTTACTGCGATGATAAAGGAAGTGTTACACATACAGCAAATCCTAACGGGGCTATGCATAATATAGCCGGCATTTGTAATAAGGAAAGAAACGTATTTGGCATGATGCCGCATCCGGAAAGAGCTTGTAATAGCGGCCTTGGAAATGAAGATGGAAAAAGGATTTTTGCCCATCTTTTTCAGCTAAACTAATGTTAAATCAACCTGTTACGCATTAATATCAGGCTCTTCAAAAGTCTGAGTTGTAACTTTGATTCAAAATAATTTAATGAAAATGAAACCAATTTTATTAGCTTTTTTACTCATGTTTTTGATTGGCGGCATAAGTGCACAACAGAAAATTAATTGGTCATATACTGCAAAAAATTTAGGTGCCAATAAATATGAAGTACATATTATAGCCAGTCCTCCTCCCGGATGGCATGTATATTCTCAGCTTACTCCCGATGGTGGCCCGGTTCCTACTACTTTTACGTTCACAAACAATGCACTAATTGCCAGGCAGGGAGCGGTTAAGGAAAAGGGAAAAGTGATAACTTATTTTGACAAGAACTTTAAAGTGAATGTGAAGTATTTTGAAGGTCAGGCCGATTTTGTACAGATAGTAACAGTTAAGGGAAAAATAAAAACCAATATAAGTGGCGAAGTGGAGTCTATGATTTGCAATGACAGAACCTGTATGCCTCCAACCACTGAAAAATTTAATATTACCTTGAACTAAAACACACACATTTAATGCTGATAAAATACAGACTGCTTTTTGTCGTATGCTTATTGCTATCAATAAATTTAACTGCACAGGACAAACAACCTGTGCAGTTTGGTTTTGAGAAAGTCAGTAATGGAAATGGTGAATTTATTCTCCAGGTAAAAGCAACGCCATCGCCGGGTGTACAATTGTTTTCTATAAAGAAAATTAATGGCGATTTGCCCGTTAATACAACAATCCGGTTTGATTCGGCTATACTCAATAAATTACAGGATTCAGTTACAGAACTTGGAAATGGCAGCACTGCTCCCGATCCAGCTTTAGATAATGTTGTTATTACAACTTTTTCAGATTCAGTAATCTGGGCGCAAAAAATAAAACTAACCGAAGGTGATAGTATCCGTATTAAAGGCACAATAAACTACTATTATAAAAAAGGCGAAAGTACAGAGTCCGGAGAAGAGCCAATATCCATGCAGTTTCAATATAAAAAAATTGATTCACAGGAATTGGCTACCAACAGTTCAGGAAGTTTGCAATCAAAGTCTTTGTGGGCATTGCTTTTCGCCGGTATTTTTGCAGGCCTGATAGGTTTTTTAACGCCCTGTGTTTACGCATTGGTGCCTATTACCATCAGCTTTTTTACAAAAAGAAGCAAGACAAAAATACAGGGTAAAAAAAATGCATTGTTCTATTCCATCTCAATTATTCTTATTTATACATTGGTAGGCGCATTGGTAGCAACAGTATTACCCAAAAATGCCTTAAATAATTTGTCAACCAATTATATTTTCAATCTCTTTCTTTTTGTATTATTTATCATTTTCGGCGCTTCCTTTTTGGGTGCTTTCGAGATAAATCTGCCATCATCCTGGTCAAATAAAATTGATAGTAAAGCGGGGATTGGCAGTTATTCCGGTATATTTTTCATGGCATTAACACTGGTGATCGTTTCTTTTAGTTGTACGGGCAATTTTGTTGCATCATTGTTAGGGCTATCTACCGCTGCAGGAAAAATAGCTCCCATTGTCGGAATGTTTGGCTTTGGTTTTGGCCTTGCCTTACCTTTTGCATTGTTTGCGTTTTTTCCATCACTGTTGAGTTCATTGGGGAAAAGTGGGGGATGGCAAAATGCATTAAAAGTAGTGCTGGGCTTCCTGGAATTGGCGTTGGCACTTAAATTTTTAAGCAATGCAGATTTGGATAAAGGCTGGCGATTGCTTGACAGGGAAGTTTTTATTGTGCTTTGGATCGTAATTTTTGTATTGCTGGGAATGTATTTAATAGGTAAAATCAGGTTTAAACACGATAGTGAGCCAAAGCAAAATGATTTTGGATTAGCCTACATTTCGGTTCCACGTTTATTTCTGGCAATATTTTCCTTTGCATTTTCAATATACCTTGTTCCGGGTTTATGGGGAGCGCCTTTAAAAGCAGTATCAGCATTTATACCACCAATGGGCACACAGGATTTTAACGCTGTTGCTTATCAGTCAAATGCTGACCCAACGGGCTCATTAACAACTGCATCAAATGCCGCAGTTCCTCCTCAGAAATATGTAGCGGACCTTAAAAAGTATGAACCGGGTGCTGCTATCAATAATAACCTTATAATTTACTATGATTATGACGAGGCCCTGGCAGCGTCAGTAGCGCTCAACAAACCTTTGATGATAGATTTCACAGGAATTCAATGTGTTAATTGCAGGGAATTTGAATCTAAAATATGGATAGATAAAGGTGTGATTCAAAGAATGAAGAACGATTTTGTAGTGGCATCTCTTTTCACGGACTATAATTCAGAGTTACCTGATAATGAAAAAAGGTTTTCGCCTTTGCTAAATGCTAAAATTGAAACTGTAGGCGATAAGTATGAAGACTTGCAGCAACAACTGATCCAGGCATCCGGCCAGCCAAATTATGTTTTTGTAGACAGTGGCGGTAAATTACTGGTAGACGGCGGTTATGGTTATGATGCTACCAAAGGTGCGGCTGAATTTATAGCACACTTAGATAAAGTTAAAGAAGCCTATAAAAATAGATAGAAAATAAATTCAAGTTTATATAGAAAATTGAAAACCCTCCTTGCGGAGGGTTTTACTCTTTGGGGGTTACTAAACTAATAACAGCCTAGCTTTTTTATAATTAATTATAATGCAATTTGTTTTTCGGTCATCATCCTGCGCATATTGATCAAACCGTAACGCATACGTCCCAACGCGGTGTTGATGCTGCATTTTGTTAAATCAGCAATTTCTTTAAAGCTTAAATCCGCGTAATGACGTAAGATGATTACTTCACGTTGGTCTTGCGGAAGCATATCAATCATTTTTCTAACACGTTCGTGACTTTGCATTTGCATCATCTTTGTTTCAGCGCTTGGTTCTGAAAAATTCAACACTTCAAAGATGTCACGATCATCACTCGTTTTAATACTTGGGCTACGTTTCACTTTTCTAAAATGATCTACACACATGTTGTGCGCAATACGAAGTGCCCACGGTAAAAATTTACCTTCGTCGGTATAACGGCCACCTTTAAGGGTGTCAATTATACGGATAAATACATCCTGGAAGAGGTCTTCCGCCATGTACTTGTCTTTTACCAGTAAATAAATTGAGGTGTAAATTCTGTCCTTGTAACGGTTTACTAAGGTTTCAAGGGCGTTGGTGTTGCCATCTATGTAAAGATGCACCAATTGTTGGTCGGTTAAGTTAATAAGGCATTTCATAAACTTCTACAGTTTTTGTTGGTTAGGACTTTGTTTGGAACCAATAATGAGAATTTAGCGTAGAAGTCTAGTGCAGATAGGCGTTCAGGCTTTTCACTTTATTGGATATTGGAATGTGAAAATATGATTAATTATGATATCACCAAATTATTTTTAACTTTTTTTTTGGTGGCCTTATTTAAATAAATATAAACTATCCTAATTACGAAATGTATTGTGTGATGGATTTTAGGAAGAATTTCACATTTATTAATGAAGAAAAATAACCCCGTACTTTTGCAAAACAATACAATGGGAACAAAGACAGTCAGTAAAAAAAACAGCCCGTCACCTTCAGAAAAAAAGGATGAAATATTCATAAAAGGCGCAAGGGTACACAATTTAAAGAATGTAACAGTTAGCATACCACGCAATAAACTGGTGGTAGTAACTGGTGTATCAGGTTCGGGTAAATCTTCATTAACAATAGATACTTTATTTGCCGAAGGGCAACGGCGATATGCAGAAAGCTTAAGTAGTTATGCACGCCAGTTTATGCAGCGCATGAATAAGCCAGACGTGGATTTCATAAAAGGCCTGTGTCCTGCCATTGCTATTGAACAAAAAGTAATTACCCGTACACCAAGGAGTACGGTGGGAAGTATGACCGAAATTTATGACTACCTGCGATTGTTGTTTGCAAGGGCAGGTAAAACTATTTCACCCGTGAGTGGAAGAGAGGTAAAAAAGGATGATGTATCAGATGTGATAAAGGCAATTACTGCACTACCAATCGGGGATAAAATACTGGTATTGGTACCGTTTAAGCAACACGCCAACAGGGATGTAAAAGAAGAACTGAATATACTGGTGCAAAAGGGGTTTACACGTTTATACCTGAAAAAGGAAATTGTACGAATAGAAGAACTCCTCGAATCAGATAAGCCGACGTTTTCAAAAAAGGATGGAATTGTTTACCTGTTGATTGACCGGCTGGTAGCGAAGGAGTTTGATGAAGATGACCAACATAGAATGAGCGATTCGGTTAACACGGCATTTTATGAAGGCGAAGGAGAATTATCTATTGAAGTAAACGGAGACAAATTGCTGCCCTTTAGCAATAAATTTGAATTAGATGGAATTCAATTTGAAGAACCGGTGCCCAACCTGTTTTCATTCAACAATCCTTTTGGTGCATGCCCTACCTGTGAAGGTTTTAGCCAGGTGTTGGGAATTGATAATGACCTGGTAATTCCCAACAAACAATTAAGTGTGTATGAAGGTGCCGTGGCCCCATGGAAAGGAGAAAAGCTCAGTCAGTGGAAAGAGTCATTTGTCAGAGCTGCAAAGAGTTTTAATTTTCCGGTACATAAACCTATCATTGATTTAACAGATGAACAATTGCAGGTTTTGTGGGAAGGCAATAGTTATGTAAATGGCATCAATGATTTTTTTAAGGAAGTAGAACAAAATCTATATAAAGTTCAATACCGCGTATTATTAAGCAGGTATAGAGGAAGAACAAATTGCCCCGATTGTAAAGGTTATCGTTTGCGAAAAGAAGCTTTATATGTAAAAGTTGGTGACAAACATATTGGTCAGCTATGTGCGTTGCCTGTAAAAGATTTAAAGAAATGGTTTGATGAATTGACATTGAGCCAATATGATCAGCAGGTATCAAAAAGAATATTAATTGAAATTCATCATCGCATCAAAACATTGATGGATGTGGGTCTTGGCTATTTAACCTTAAACAGGCTTGCCAATTCTTTAAGTGGTGGAGAAAGCCAGCGTATACAACTTACACGTAGCCTTGGTAGCAACCTCACCAACTCACTGTATATTTTAGATGAACCTTCCATTGGTTTACACAGCAGGGATACGGTGCGTTTGATCAGTGTGCTAAAGGAGTTGCGTGACCTTGGTAACACAGTGGTAGTTGTAGAACATGATGAAATGATGATGAGAGAGGCCGATCATATTATTGACATGGGGCCGTTGGCAAGTCACCTCGGAGGCGAAGTGGTGGCTGCTGGAAATTTTGATGAATTGATTGCTGATGAAAAGAGCCTTACGGGAAAATATTTAAGCGGCGTCTTGAAAATTGAACCACCAAAGCATCTGCGTAAGTGGAACCAAAGCATCAAGGTGGAGGGAGCAAGACAAAACAATTTGAAAAATATTACGGTTGAATTTCCGCTCAATGTTTTTTGTGTTGTAAGTGGTGTAAGTGGCAGTGGAAAAACAACATTGGTAAAACAAATACTTTACCCGGCACTTCAAAAATTAAAGGGTGAAGGAGTTGAAAAAGCTGGTATGCACAAAGCAATTACCGGTAATATGGCTTCGATAGCACAGATAGAAATGGTGGATCAAAACCCCATTGGTAAATCCTCCCGTAGTAACCCGGTTACTTATATAAAAGCTTACGATGAAATAAGAGAATTATTCAGTAAACAGCCATTGAGTAAAATGCGTGGTTTTCAACCTAAACATTTTTCTTTTAATGTAGATGGTGGAAGATGTGATGCCTGTAAAGGTGAAGGAGAACAAGTGGTAGAAATGCAGTTTTTAGCAGATGTTCATCTTACCTGCGAAGTGTGCGGCGGAAAAAGATTTAAAGAAGAAGTGTTGGAAGTTACATTTAAAGGAAAAAATATTTATGATGTATTGGAAATGAGTGTGGATGAATCCATTGAATTTTTCAAAGAAGATAAATCAAAAAAGGACGATGGGGGAGATGTGGCAAAAAAGATACAACCCTTAAGTGACGTGGGTTTGGGCTATGTAAAATTGGGTCAATCAAGCAATACACTTTCTGGCGGCGAAGCACAGCGTGTAAAGCTGGCATCCTTTCTTGGTAAAGGAAAATCGCAAGGGAATATCCTGTTTATTTTTGATGAACCAACAACCGGACTTCATTTTAACGACATCAAAAAATTATTGGCTTCTTTTAATGCATTAATAGAGCAAGGTCATACCATCCTGGTTATTGAGCACAATACCGATGTAATTAAAAGTGCAGATTGGGTAATAGACCTTGGTCCCGAAGCCGGAGATGAAGGAGGCAACCTGGTATTTGCTGGCAAGCCAACTGATTTAAAAAAATGCAAGGAAAGTTACACAGGAAAGTTTCTCTAAACCAATCCTTAACGAAGCCTGTCACTATCTTTTATTAATTTTTCATCTTTGTTAATTCCCCGTGCAGCCATAAACAACATTACTATAATAATAATATGTATGGCCGCAGTTATGGAGTAGTCGCCTTGTGTATAACTGGTGGTTTGCCGGTAAAAAAGATAAACCAGCAACAAATCAAGTACAATGGCAAGAATGGTTAATCTTAATTGTACGATCCTGGTTTTATAAAGAAATATAGTGATTAAAGTAAGCATACCCAGCGCTATTGAAGTAACCATCAATAATATGCTATCCGTTGCCGTTACCTGGTGATATACATTGTCTGGTAAATGGGTGCCGCTATAAAATGAAAGCTTCAAAGACAGGAAAGCTAGTATTGATGCAATTAAAAGCCAAACAGACTGTACACGTTGTATCATCTCATTATTTTTGATTGTGATTATCCCAATTCAGGATATAAACTAAACTGGCTCATAAATTCATTTACCTGTTTTTTAACCGATTGAATGGTATGCTCATCATCAGCATTCATCAACACATTGTCAATCATGTTTACCACAAACTGCATATCATCTTCCTTTAATCCCCTGGTAGTAAGTGCAGGTGTACCTACACGGATACCCGAGGTTACAAAAGCGCTTTTATCATCAAAAGGAACCATGTTTTTATTTAGTGTGATATCAGCTTTAACCAGGGCCTGCTCCGCTTTTTTACCACTAATGTTTTTGTTGCGTAAATCAATTAGCATTAAGTGGTTGTCTGTACCATTACTTATTAGTTGATAATCTTTATCTACAAAAGCTTTTGCCATTGCCTGGGCATTGGTTACTACTTGCTTTGCATAATCGCCAAATTCATCTGTCAATATTTCACCAAACGCAACAGCTTTTGCTGCAATAATATGTTGTAAAGGTCCACCCTGAATTCCTGGAAAAACAGCCATGTCCATCAGGTTACTCATCATGCGCACGTTACCTTTTACATCTTTTAAGCCAAAAGGATTTTCAAAATCTTTCTTCATTAAAATAACACCACCTCTTGGTCCACGCAAAGTTTTGTGGGTAGTGGAGGTAACAAAATGACAATGTTCAAATGGAGAACTTAATAAACCTTTCGCAATTAATCCTGCCGGGTGTGCCATATCACATTGTAAGAATGCACCTACCTCGTCAGCCACTTTCCGTATACGGGCATAATCCCAATCACGGCTGTATGCAGAAGCTCCGCAAAAAATAAGTTTGGGCCTGAAAGTTCTTGCCTTTTCTTCCAGTGTGTCATAGTCAATTAAGCCAGTTTCTTTTACCACACCATAAAAATGTGCCTCATAAGTTTTACCTGAATAATTCACCGGAGATCCATGTGTAAGATGGCCGCCCATGCTAAGGTCGAGCCCAAGTATTTTATCGCCGGGCTGCAATACCGCCAATGCTACGGCAGCATTGGCCTGGGCTCCGCTATGTGGCTGCACGTTGGCATAATCACAATCAAAAATTTGTTTGATACGGTCAATGGCCAATTGTTCTGTCTGGTCAACAAACTCGCAACCAGCATAATATCTTCTACCGGGATAACCTTCGGCATATTTATTAGTCATTACACTTCCTGAAGCCTGGATGACTTGCAGAGAAGTGAAATTTTCAGAAGCAATTAACTCAAGTCCATTCCGCTGACGCTCCAATTCTTTACCAATTATATCAAAAACCAATGTATCTCTTTGCATGTGTCTTTTATTGTGTGTGCAAATATACAAACGGCAGGTTACTTAACAGAATCCATCCAAATAAATAACGAGTTGCATCATGTATCATTTACACAAAATGAACTACTTTCACACCTCGTTGAAAATAGTTCAACACTAATTTTAAACCATATTCCGCATATTTTAGGATTAAGTTTTTTAGTATGAAGGCCATTATTCCCGTTGCAGGCGCAGGTACAAAACTTCGCCCACATACATATACACAGCCAAAGGCCTTAATTCCTTTAGCAGGAAAAACAATTCTCAGCATTATTGTAGATCAGTTGAGTGATGCCGGCATCAAAGATTTCATTTTTATTGTTGGCTACCTGGGCGAAAAAATAAAGGATTATGTAACGGCTAATTACCCTGATCTTACCTGTCATTTTGTATTTCAGAATGAACGATATGGAACAGGTCATGCTATTGACCTTGCAAAAGAAATTGTAGGCGACGAAGAGGTTTTTATTGTATTGGGCGACACTATTGCAGAATACGACATAAAAGCCATGATTGATTCTCCCTATTCAATGCTGGCTGTAAAAAAGGTAGATGATCCAAGAAATTTTGGCGTGGCTGAAATTGAAGAAGATGGATTCATCAGCAGGGTAGTAGAAAAACCCGCTATTCCTAAAAGTAATATGGCCCTGGTGGGCATCTATAAAATCAAAGAAACCAATTCACTCTTTGTTTGTTTAAAAAAGATCATGGAAATAGCTGATCGCACTGTTGAAGAACGTAGCCTTACAGATGCGATCGAATGCATGATTCAAAGCAAGGCTAAATTCAAATCCATTAAAGTAGAAACCTGGTTTGATTGTGGTAAAAAAGAAACATTGCTTAAATCCAATGCTACTTTATTGAAAAAATTTGGTGGAAAAATAGCAGACCTGGAAAGATTTGAGAATACCATCATCATACCACCAGTAAGTATTGCTGAGGGATGCGATATTAAAAATTCTGTAATTGGCCCCAACGTAACCATTGGCGACCATACTATCTTAAATTATACCATTGTAAAAGAATCTATCATCGGGTCATTTTCCAGGTTATATGATGTAGTACTGGATGACTCCCTGATTGGTAGCGACACTGGTATAAAAGGTGAAACCCGGTCACTGAATATCGGCGATAATACAGACATAGACCTGGGATAGCTGGCACATAAATTTTCATTACCTGTTAAGGTATATTGGTAAAACTGCTAACGAATGCAATCTTTCTCTAACCGGATTACTCAACTTTTTAATATTGATTTTCCCATAATTCAGGCGGGCATGGTATGGGCCAGCGGATGGCGCCTTGCCAGTGCGGTTAGCAATGCCGGTGGACTAGGACTGATTGGCAGCGGCAGCATGTATCCCGATGTACTAAAAGAGCACATCGTTAAGTGCAAAGCTGCAACCAACAAGCCTTTTGGAGTAAACGTGCCATTGTTATACCCTGATATAGATAAACACATCCAGACAATCATTGATCAGAAAGTTCCCGTAGTTTTTACATCTGCAGGTAACCCCAAATTATATACACCATTGCTTAAACAACATGGAATAAAAGTGGTGCATGTCGTAAGCAGTAGCAAATTTGCCATAAAGGCGCAGGAAGCAGGTTGTGATGCTGTTGTTGCGGAAGGTTTTGAAGCCGGCGGCCACAATGGAAGGGAAGAAACTACCACGCTTGTATTAGTTCCCGCTGTTTGTAAAGCTGTTTCAATTCCGGTAATTGCAGCCGGTGGCATTGCTACCGGACGACAGATGCTGGCAACGATGATACTTGGCGCTGAAGCTGTACAGTTAGGAAGCAGGTTTGTTGCAAGCGATGAAGCATCTTCGCATCCAAAATTTAAAGAAGCAGTACTTGCAGCAGGCGAAGGAGATACCATGCTTTCATTAAAACAATTAACTCCGGTTAGATTGATTAAAAACAATTTTTACAAAAAAGTTGAAGAAGCCCATCAAAATTGCGCAGGGCAAAGGGAGTTACAGGAATTATTGGGTAAAGGAAGAGCCAAAAAAGGAATGTTTGAAGGAAACCTGGACGAAGGAGAACTTGAAATTGGCCAGGTAAGTGCCCTTATCGATAATATTTTACCAGCAGCAACTATTTTAAATGAACTTTGGAATGATTTTAAAGTTGCCCTACAGCAGCCGCTACAGATAAAATAATATTATATTTACTTCGTTTCCAGTATTGTAAATCAATCCATGACAAATGCAAGGTATTTTTAAGTTCATTGTGAAGAGAAATGCAGCGCTTTTTATACTACTATTTATCTCCTTATCAGGTTTTGGTCAAACGCCGGTACCAAGTGAACAGCAGATTAATGAATTACTGCCTAATGGGATTGATCCTACACAAATGACAAAATCTGGTTTCGACACTTACTTTAAAGATAATAACCAGCCAAAAAACATTGGTAACGATAAGAATAAGGAAAACCCCGAAATAGCACGCCGCCTTCAAAATAAATCGCTTGATAAAGACAGCACTCAAATTGATAACATAAGAAGAGGCGTGTACAGTCCCGACCAAACCTACGGTGCAAATATTTTTAAGAATTCTGCGATGAACGATGTTTCTGAGCTTTCTACACCACCATTAGATTACCCGATAGGTGTTGGTGACCATATAATAGTTTCACTATGGGGCGGCGGCGAATACCAGGAAGATTACATTGTAGCAAGAGACGGAGCTATTTTCCCTGCCAGCCTGGGGAAAATTACAGTACAGGGCCTCACTTTTGAAGTCGCCCGTTCGCTTATTTATGCCCGTTTCAGAAGCAAAGTGCCACAGGGAACCAACATACAGGTTACACTTGGGCAACCCAGAACAATTAATGTAAACGTAGGCGGAAATGTTGAAAACCCGGGCCCGGTAATTGTTTCTGCATTTTCAAACGCCTTCAATGCAATTGGCCTTGCGGGTGGCGTTACTGACTACGGTAACCTGAGAGAAATACAGGTTAAAAGAGACGGCAGAATATTGGAGGTATTGGATGTATACAAATATTTAACCTCGGGAGACCTTGGAAAGAAAATATACCTGCAGAACAATGACTTTGTATTAGTTACCAATGTTGAAAAGAAAGTTTTGGCAACCGGTCAGTTTAAACGCCCAATGTTCTACCAGTTAAAAAAAGATGAAGGTATAAAGGCTTTATTAAATTTTAGTGGCGGCCTTACATCAGATGCATATTCATCAAACCTTAAAGTGATAAGAACTGAAAATGAAACCCAGGTAATAAGAGATGTAAATGCTACAGCTATCATTAAATTACCTAACCAGGATTTTTTATTGACAGATGGCGATATTGTAAGAGCAAACCTGATAAAACCAGGTATAGTAAATAAACTTGAACTAAAAGGAGCGGTGACGTATCCGGGTATCTATGAGTTAAGGCAAAACGACCGCTTATTTGACGTGATCAACAGAGCTGGTGGAATTACAAAAAATACCTACCTGCCAAGAGCATATATTTTCAGAGGTGCCGGCGATTCTACCAACATCAAATCAGATAAACTGGAAGTAAGCCTTACTGATATTGACAAAGATGATATTGCCAGTATTAACAATGTACCGTTGCAAGCAAATGACATTGTGCAATTATTTTCATCAAGTGAGTTTGGTGAACAGCAAACTGTTTCCATATTTGGAGAAGTTAGAAAGGAAGGAGAGGTTAAAAAATATGGAGGGATGACTTTGCAGGATTTACTTTATTTATCGGGTGGATTAAAACCATCTGCAGAATATGGCAGGCTCGAAATATCCAGTATAGTTGATATAGATTCTGCCAAGCAAGGTTTAAAACCTACCCGTACCATTGTAAGGTCATATTCCATTTTAGCAGATCTTGAATTGGATACTGCATCAGCCAAAGTAATACTGCGTCCGTACGACCAGGTATTTGTTAGGAAAAATCCCACTTTTGAATTACAGCAAAATGTACAGATATTGGGACAGGTTATGTATGAAGGTTTTTATCCGAGGTTAAATAAAGATGAACGATTGTCTTCCTATATTGAAAGAGCCGGCGGTATAAGAGAAAATGCCAATCTTTCAGGAGCAATTTTATACCGGTATAAAACAACCATGTTAAGAGATAAATTATCATCAAAGCCCAAAACAGATTCTACCGGAAGGCCAATCGTAGATAGTGGTAATTATCATTTAGATGAACCTGTTAGCATTGATCTTACTAAAGCAATGCAAAACAGAAACTCCAAAAATGATATCATTTTGCAGGATAAAGATGTAATATTTATTCCGGAGGTAAATCCTTTTGTAACTATAAAAGGAAAAGTGCAGTCGCCATTAAAAATAACTTTCGATAAAGAGCATACCAATTTATCCTATTATATTGACAGGGCCGGTGGATTTGGAATCAAGCCCTGGAGAAGAAGGATTTTTGTAACCTATGCCAATGGAAGAAGCCGCAGAACAAAGAATTTATTTTTTGCTCATTTTTATCCAAAAGTGCAGGAAGGAAGTACTATTACAATTCCTGAAAGGCCCGAAAATAAGGAGATTGCAAATGCTTTCACACAAGGGTTAACTACAGCTATCCCAATTCTTATTACCTACATTATTTTAAAACGCTGATAAAAAGCCTGCAGTTGACTACATCAGAACTCATAAGAGGAATATTCAAAAGAATCAGCAGGTTTAAGTTGATTATACTTGCTGTAGGTTTAGTAGTTGCATTGTTGCTTTTCTTTTATGCAAGAAGCCAACAAACGGTATTTACTGCAAAGGCAACTATTTTCCCATTAACAAGTACAATGGAAAATAATTTATCCTCCAATGCATTAACAGGGTTACTTGGATTGGGCGATGCACCAAAAAGTTTTAGTAGTGAAGCAGCTATCAATATTATTGAACTTAGTTTAAGCAGGTTTGTAAGGGAATCTGTGGCTACCACCAAATTGCCACAATTTAATAATGCAACAATTGCGTCTTTGTTGATGGATGATTACAATAAAAACAAATCTTATTTTTCCAAGCCAATTGAGCCAACAACAGATAGTATTTCGCTGGCAGTTATTGGCGGAGAATTATTGGAACCTTGTATTGATGCAAAAATGAGTAAGAACGGCGTGTTTGAACTTTATTTTAGTAATGAAAATAGATCACTTGTTTCACCCATTTCTTTTGTGCTGATAGATAAGATATCTCAGTTTTATATTGACCTCAAAATAAAAAAAGCAAAGGCCGATTATAATTTTACAGTTAAAAAAATTGATTCGCTTGATGCAATTATTAAAGGGGTAGATAAAAGAGCTATTCAGCTTCAGAATACCACCTTTTTTGCGCCTGATAAATTAGAGTACGATATACCTCGGGAAAGAGTAAATAACGATAAGCAACGGTATGTAAGGCAACGGGATATTTCTTTAAATAACCAGGAAGAGGCTATCTGGCGACTGCAAAAACTAACTCCTATTATCTCTGTATTGGATAAACCTACAGAACCTTTTGCAATGTCAAAACCTTCAGCTTTGATTTATGGTATTGCAGGAGGAATAATCGGATGCATTTTAGCTTCAATACTGTTGATAATTAACCTGCTGTTTCGTTATGCAAAAAGTGAAATACACAAAAGCCTTTTTGGAGATGAAAAGCCGCTGGCATCAACCTTATGATTTGCGGAAAGCCCACTTAAACATTTCTTTCCACGATGCTTTTTTGCCATACATTAAAATGCCTGTGCGGTAAATTTTTCCGGCAAGCCAGGTAGTAAATAAAAAGCCGCCAATTAAAAGTACCATTGATAATAACAGTTGTGGCCACGGCACACCGCTCGGCACTCTGCCCATCATTACAATTGGCGAAGTAAACGGTATAATGCTTGCCCACACCATTACGGTACTGTCCGGCGTACTTAAATTGCTCGTAAGAATAATGAATCCAAAAATGATGGGCATTGTTATTGGCAGCATTAATGATTGTGCTTCTTGTGGGTCTTCATTTATCACGCTACCAATGGCTGCAAATAAAGATGCATAAAAAAGGTATCCGCCCAAAAAGTAAAACATAAAGCAACCAATGATCATAAACCAGTTAACAT
The DNA here is from genome assembly GCA_040002495.1 of Ferruginibacter sp. GTDB lineage: Bacteria > Bacteroidota > Bacteroidia > Chitinophagales > Chitinophagaceae > Ferruginibacter. The sequence goes on along the minus strand of JBDUEK010000004.1, from coordinate 82,135 downwards.
TGCTAAAATTTTTTAGCATGTGTGACAGTTGCATGGCCATTTGACTGTTCTGGTTCATTCCGCCCGGTATATTATTACTTGCCTGGCCAGCTTGCTGTATAATTTCGCTGGGTAAAAAATAACCAGCTATAGTAGATAATGCTATTAGCAAAACTACCCACAATAGGAGCTGCGTTAATCCGACCGCCGCAATACCGAATATCTTACCCATCATTAATTGAAATGGTTTTACACTACTCACCATTACTTCTGCAATCCTGTTTGTTTTTTCTTCCATTACACCTCTCATCACCATCGCACCAAAAATGAACATGGTAATATAAATCAATATGCCGCTTCCAAAACCAATTCCATAATTCACTTTTGCATTTACCCCTTCCGAAACACCTTTTTCATTTGTAAGTCTGTTTTCGATTGCAAACATGCCCGAGGTTTCTTTGCTGATGCTATCCAATGTTTCTTTTTGTATTCCTTTTTTCATCAGACGTTCTTTTTCAAAAGCACGATCCAGTCTGTTTTCTATTAGTTGTGTACCCTCTATCCCCAACTGCTTTTTTGAATGTACTGTAAATCTTCTTGAAGCAGAATCATTGTGTAAATCAAGCACCGCATCATAGCCCTTTTCGGTAAAATTTGTACTGTCAACATTCGATGTAAAAACAAACTGCATGCGGGTAGAATCACTTTTTAGGTTAACAGTGAATAACCCCGGATCATTAACAACGGCTACTTTCTTAAACTTATCTTTTGCAGACATGGCAAAAAAGGCAGTACCGAAAATGAATAGCATCATAACAATCGGCAACAAAAAAGTGGACAACAAAAATGTTTTATTGCGAACCCTTGTAATGTATTCCCTTTTTAAAATAAGTGATATCTTATTCATACAGATAACTGTTGTTCGGTTTAAGAATTACGATGTCGTTATTTATTTTATCTCCTGAAACTGGCGTGCTTCCGGAGTTCCTTCCACCAGTTTAATAAAAATATCATTCAATGTAGGCAATACTTCATTGAATGAATGAATGGCAATATCCTGGTTTATAAAATGTTTCAGTACATCATTTGTTGTGCTGTCGTGTTGCAGCTTTATTAATAATTCCTGGGGCTGATGTTTGATCACTTCAAATATATAAGTCATCAGATTTTCGGCAGATGTTTTTGCTTCTATTTTATAAATATTTTCCTTAAACCTGTTTTTAATATCTGTAACTGTTCCATCTAATATTTTGTTTCCTTTATTAACCAGTACAATATGACTGCATATTTCTTCAACCTGCTCCATCCGGTGGGTGCTGAATATTATTGTACTACCTTTTTTTGCCAGGTTAAATATTTCATCCTTTATTAAGTTTGCATTTACAGGATCAAGGCCGCTGAATGGTTCATCTAATATGATGAGTTTTGGCTCATGTAATACAGTGGTAACAAATTGTAATTTTTGACTCATGCCTTTACTCAGATCCTCAACTTTTTTGTTCCACCAACTTTGCATTTCAAATTTTACAAACCAGGCTTTTATTTTTTCTATTGCATCAGTCTTGCTAAGTCCTTTCAACCTTGCAAGATAAATTGCCTGTTCGCCTATTTTCATCTTTTTATATAAGCCTCTTTCTTCGGGCATGTAACCTATGTATGCAACATCATTAACAGGATCATATTTTTTTCCATTGAAAATGATATGGCCACTATCCGGGTAAAATATACCGGTGATCATTCGGAGAAGTGTAGTTTTTCCTGCACCGTTTGGTCCGAGTAAACCAAAAATACTTCCCTGTTCAACTTCGAAACTAATATCATCTACTGCCTTTTGAGTAGCAAAATATTTTTTCAGGTTGTGTAGCTCTAATATATTCATGGTTGCTTATTATGCTGTAAGATTAGTAAAAATATGGGAATGACAAGTAATGCAGGGATAAGTTTTACGAATGGCGAATTATCAATTCCAGTTAAATTATAAATAAACACTGGCCAGTTGCAATGCAATTCTTTCTCCATCCATGGCTGCACTTACTATTCCACCGGCATAACCAGCGCCTTCGCCACAGGGGTATAAATTTTTTATTTGCGGATGCGTAAGTGTTATGGCATCACGTGGTATGCGCACTGGTGACGATGTGCGGCTTTCAGTAGCTACTACAATTGCCTCGTTTGTAAAGTAACCTTTCATTTTTTTACCAAAACTTATAAAACCTTTTGCAAGCGATTTATAAATAAAATCTGGCAGTACTTCGTTAAGCTGTGAAGATTGTAAACCTGGCTGATAAGAACAAACGGGCATACTACCAGACAGATTACCGTTTGAAAAATCAACCATTCGTTGAGCAGGTGCTTTAAAGCTGCCACCGCCTGCTACAAAACAATTTTGTTCTACCATTTTTTGAAACTGCATCAATAATAAGGTGTTATCGCTGGCATCCGTTTTTTGTTTGGTTGATTTGGCAAATGCATTGATTGCATCGGCCATTTCTACCTGCACTACCATTCCACTGTTTGCAAAAGGATTATTTCTTTTTGAAGGGCTCCAGCCATTTACAACCAGTTCGCCTGGTGCAGTTGCTGCGGGTGCAATAATACCACCGGGACACATACAAAAAGAAAACACGCCTCTTCCATCAACTTGCTGTACCAGGTTGTAAGATGCAGGTGGCAAAAATTCGCCCCTGGAAGCAGCATGATATTGAACGCTGTCAATTAAAGTTTGTGGATGTTCAACTCTTACACCCAGGGCAAATGGTTTAGGTTCTATGATGATTTTTTTTTGATGCAGTAATTCAAAAATATCACGGGCCGAATGTCCCGTTGCGAGTATTACAGCATCTCCATTAAAATCATCTCCATCAGCAGTAACTACTCCTCTTATAATATTGTCTGTAATTATAAGATCAACAACTTTCTTTTCAAATAAAAATACAGCACCACATTCAATCAACTTTGCACGCATTGCGGTTATAATGTGAGGTAGTTTATTTGTACCGATATGCGGATGGGCTTCGTACAAAATTTTTTCTTCCGCACCAAAATATACAAATAGGTTCAATATACGGTCTATGTCGCCACGTTTGTTACTGCGGGTATATAATTTACCATCACTATAAGTACCTGCACCACCTTCTCCAAAACAGTAATTACTATCCGGATTAATTATGCCTTCTTTATTAAGCAATGCAAGGTCTCTTCTTCTTGCACGCACGTCTTTTCCTCTTTCTAAAATGATAGGTTGAATACCTGATTCAACTAACTGAAGTGCAGCAAATAAACCTGCAGGGCCGGCACCTATAATGATAATTTTATTTAATGCTTTACTTACATCTTTAAAATAAAATTCCTGTACAATAGTATGTTGAAAAGGCTCATCAATGAATACATTCAAAGTGAGATTTATCCATACTGTTTTGCCCCTGGCATCGATGGATTTTTTTTGAACCTGGTAGCCTGTAATGCTACTAATTTTTCTGCCGGTATTTTTTGCAATAAGTGATTTGATAACCGCTTGATCAGCGGCTTCATGGGGAAGTATTTTTAGTGAAATTTTTTGTTGCATGCCCCGGAGTTCCCGAAAGGGAAATTTGAAGAGAAAGGTGTAAGCCAATCTCTTCAAAGAATTTTATTTAACGTTGAATAATTAAAACTAAAAGGGATAATTATGCCGCTGCATTTTCCCTTGGGGCAAGAGAATTAAAACGGAAGGTCGTCTATTGCATCAGGAGACGTTGCAGAAAAAGTATCCAGTGGCTCCATGTATTCTGTGTCAGTACCTTCGTTTGCTTTGCTTGATTGAGCCGTTGGTTCTATTCTCCATGCATCGAGGTTGGTGAAATAACTTATTTTACCCTCCTTCTCCCACTTGGTCCCTTTAATATTGAAATGTATTTTTATTTCATCACCAACAGCCACTTTGTCAATGATGTTAGTTTTGTCTTGCACCGTTTGAAACTTAACATAATTCGTTATAGTTCTGCCACCAATATCTTCGGTTTTCTCTACAGCAAATTCTCTTGTTTTAAATGTTGCTGATTTTTGTACGGTATCATATTTGGCAACTAGTTTGCCGGTTAATTCATAACTCATTTTTTAAATTTTATTCAACGAAAGTAAACTTATTTAACGAAAAAATATTTAAGCTGGGTTTTCTGTTTCATATAAAAAAAATAGCTACCTTCCTTCGCATAAACTTTACCTCTCCTAATGCAAAGAAGTTCTATTTTAATAACGTACTTATCATTATTTTTTTTTCTTTCAGCTTGCAAAACTACTTATCAACCTGCAGCTGTCCAATATCTGGATTATCGTATTACCCCCAAACAAACAACTAATTCAAGTCTCGACTCGTTGCTGAAACCATATGCGGATAGTGTAAATAAAACGATGAATGATGTGGTAGCAATTGCGGGCATGAATCTTGAAAAAAAACAACCGGAAGGCACTTTAAATAATGTGTTGGCTGATGCCATGCTTTTTGTTGCTAAGGAAAAATACAATACTGCCATAGATGCTTCTTTTGTAAACTATGGAGGCATAAGATTAAATACAATAGCAGCAGGTAATGTTACCAGGGGCAAAATTTTTGAAGTAGCTCCATTTGATAATATAATTGTACTACTAAAAATGAAGGGGGAATTATTGCAACAGTTTTTAGATCATATCGCAACAAGAGGTGGCTGGCCATGTGCAGGGGTTGCATTTCAGATAAAAAATAAAAGGGCCAACAATGTTTTAATTGGTGGCATGGCAATTGAAAGTAACAAGGAGTACACAATTGCATTACTGGATTATGTAGCAAATGGGGGAGATGATTGTGTGATGTTAAAAGATATTCCACAACAAAACAATGGTTACTTATTAAGAGATGCTGTGATTAACTATTTCTCAAAATTTCAGCAGGAAGGGAAAAAAATTATGTCTCAAATTGAAAATAGAGTTACGAATGCAGACTAGAAGAAAATTTTTAGCTCAATCACTACTCGCTACCGGTGGGTTGTTGGCATCTAATACATTGCTGGCTGAATATAGTGGTGAGTCGGATATTAAAAAGTTAACGATACTACACACCAATGATGTTCATAGCAGGCTCGAAGCATTTCCGATGGATGGTAGCAGAAACCAGGGACTTGGTGGTGTTGCTGCAAGGGCTGAATTAATTAAGCAGATAAGGAGTGAGGAAGAACATGTGTTGTTATTGGATGCAGGAGACATTTTTCAAGGCACTCCATTTTTTAATGTATATAAAGGTGAGCCTGAAATGAAAGCAATGGCTGCAATGAATTATGATGCAGTTACAATGGGTAATCATGATTTTGATGCAGGGCTCGAAAATTTTGCTACGCAATTACAGCTGGCAAATTTTCCTGTACTATTGTGCAACTATGATTTTACTGGTACACCAATGGAAGGAAAATATCAACCTTATAAAATAATAAAAAAGGGAAAATTAAAAATTGGAATAACAGGTATTGGAATTGAAATGAAAGGACTGGTACCTGATAATTTAGCAGGTAATACTAAATATCTTGACCCAATTATAAATGTAAACTTGGTTGCTGCTGATCTCAAAAAAAATAAAGGTTGCGACATGGTGATATGTCTCAGTCATTTGGGATATAAATACAAAGAAGATGAGGTAAAAGTAAGTGACATAGTACTTGCAAAAGAAACTGAACATATTGATTTAATTATTGGGGGGCACACACATACCTTTTTAGATGAGCCAACGTTATTAAAAAATAAATTGGGGAACGATGTTTTAGTGAATCAGGTAGGCTGGGCGGGCATTGTGTTGGGACGGCTGGATTTTGAGTTTTCTAAAATGAAAAATAATAATTTGACAAAGTCCCATACTGTGGTTGTAGGTAAAAAAACAAGTGAATAAAAAATTTTTTTTTCGATAATTTATTTTGATATTCGCTGTCTTTCTCAAAAATGTTTGTCGGCGCTTTAAGGAAGATTTTTTTGCTAAATTTCATAAAATAATATTACTCAATATATAAATTGCTTCAGGTATAATGGATAAAGTTTTTGATAAAGTGTGGGCCAATTGTTTAGAGATCATCAAAGACATCGTTGAGTGGCAGCACTTCAAAACATGGTTCGAACCTATTAAGCCCGTTTCCTTAAAAGATAAAATTTTAACAATACAGGTACCTAGTCAGTTTTTTTTTGAGTATCTTGAAGAACATTACATCAGCTTACTTGCAAAAACATTAAAAAGAGAATTAGGTAAAGATGCAAGATTAGAATACAGGATAATGGTAGACAGTGGCAATAGTAAAAATAAGCCGCTTACAATGGATGTTCCCGGTCATGGTTTTAAATCATACTCAAACAATGAAATGGATTTCCCGCTAGTCATAAATAATCCGGTTAAAAATCCGTTTGTGATTCCTGGTCTTAAAAAGATGCAGATAGATCCACAATTGAACCATGCATATATTTTCGAAAGTTTTATTGAAGGTGATTGTAACAGGGTAGCAAGAAGAGCGGGTAAAACTGTAGCTGAAAAGCCTGGTACTACTTCTTTTAACCCATTAGTTATTTATGGTGGAGTTGGTTTAGGAAAAACACATCTTGCCCAGGCAATTGGCAATGAAGTAAAAAGGCTTCATAGTAATAAAGTAGTGTTATATGTTAGTTCCGAAAAATTCATCAATCAATTTATAGATCACGGCCGCAATGGTGCCATCAATGACTTTATACATTTTTATCAGTTGATAGATGTATTAATCATTGATGATGTGCAATTTTTCAATCGTGCAGAAAAGTCGCAGGATGCGTTCTTTTCTATCTTCAATCATTTACATCAAAGTGGTAAGCAATTGATACTTACCAGTGATAAGCCACCAAAAGACCTGGAAGGTGTACAGGAGCGTCTGTTAAGTCGTTTTCGCTGGGGATTAAGTGCCGACCTTCAGGTGCCGGATTATGATACTAAGATAGAAATACTGGAGAAGAAAATGAAGACGGATGGATTGGAGATGCCGAAAGAAGTGGTTAAATACATTGCCTATAATATTAATAGTAATGTAAGAGAATTAGAAGGGGCATTAATTTCATTGTTGGCACAATCTTCGCTAAATAAGCGGGAAATAGACCTTGAATTGGCCAAAAAAGTACTTAGAAATTTTGTAAAATCTTCAAGTAAGGAGATAACGATAGATGCTATTCAAAAGATGGTATGTGAGTACTTTGATGTGCCATATGATAAGCTACTACAAAAAACAAGGAAAAGAGAAATTGTGCAGGCCAGGCAGATAACAATGTTTCTCTCTAAAGCATTTACAAAAAATTCACTCAAAACAATCGGGGAGCATTTTGGCGGACGGGATCACACAACGGTAATTCATAGCTGTCAAACTGTTAAGGACCTGATGGATACCGATACACTGTTTAAAGAGAGTGTAATTGAACTACAGCAAAAGGTTCAATTGGCAGCCATGTAAAAGATATTTCAAAAAATAATTTTGTATCCAGTTCTTATAAGGGCTGGATTTTTTTATGCCCGAAACTGATGCAATTTAATACCAGCCTGTTTATTATCAAATATGAATATGGCTAAAGTGAAACGAAATGCGTACCTGAATTCAGCTCCTCCGTTTATTTTAAAATTATTTATGCATATTTCTCATTTTGTTTTGGGTATTCGGTTGTTGATCTGTATTTTTGCAACCCCTTAATAAAGTGAGGGCAGGTAGGAGAGATGCCTGAGTGGCCGAAAGGAACGGTTTGCTAAATCGTCGTACGGGTAACACTGTACCGTGGGTTCGAATCCCACTCTCTCCGCAAAAGTTCTTATAATTTATTATTGACCATTTCCCAATTGCATTTACTTAATAAAGTAACTGCTAAATGGTAAATATTTTCTTTTAGTTCGGGATGTAGCGTAGCCCGGTATCGCGCCTGGTTTGGGACCAGGAGGTCGCAGGTTCGAATCCTGCCATCCCGACTTATTAAGCCTTGTTGATTTTTCAATGAGGCTTTTTTTATTTCGTGAATTTAGCAACAACAAATTTTGTTCAAATTGAGTTATTAACTTAAAAAGTAGTCAGATGGATTTTTCAAGCGTAAAGTTGATAGCTGCAGATATGGATGGAACTTTATTAAATTCCAACCATGAATTGAGTGCAGATTTCTTTCCCGTGTTTCATGCAATGAAAGCAAAGGGCTTGTGGTTTTCTGCGGCTAGTGGAAGACAATATTATAACCTGGTTAACAAATTTGATGCGATAAAAGATGAGGTAATATTTATTGCTGAAAATGGCAGTTATGTAGCTTATAATGGAGAGGAATTGTTGGTACAGGCAATGCATCCTGAGGTTACCATGCAGCAATTAAAAGTGGCTTTAGAAATACCTGATGTTTATCCAATACTTTGTGGCAAAAAGCAAGCATATGTGCAGCATACAAATGAGCAGTTTATAAAGAATGTAGAAATGTATTATGATAAGTATGTGATTGTAGATGATCTCAATCATGTAACCGATGACGAATTTCTAAAAATAGCACTGTGCGATCTTGCAGGTTCTGAAGGGAATAGCTATAATTATTTTAAAGGAGAACAAGGGAATTTGCAAGTAAAAGTATCAGGTAGTATCTGGCTCGACCTATCGCATATACTTGCGAACAAAGGCAGGGCCATTGAGGTTTTACAAAAGAAATATGGCATCGGTTTTAACGAAACGATGGTTTTTGGAGATTACCTGAATGATGTGGAAATGATGCGTTCAGCCAAATATAGCTATGCAATGGAAAACGCACATCCGGATGTAAAACAGGCCGCAAAATTTATTGCTAAAAGTAATGACGATAATGGAGTCATTAACGTATTGCAGGAAATGTTGAAGTCAAACAATTAATTTGATATTGATTATTGCGTTTTCTCCAGTGTAGAAAATATTCTATTGATTTTATGCACTTTATCTAAGATTAGTGGCGTTAAATAAATGACTTTTGTCAATAGTTTATTATTACTAATCCCTAACCTATGAAATTCCTGATCGATTTATTTATTAAATTTTTGCAACTTCCTGCTTCAAAAAATATTCCTGTCTTATTACCTAACTATAGTTATCGCGGCTCACACTTACTTACTTCCTTGATTTACTGAATAACTTTTTTAGTAATCGCTAATGCATTTTACCTGGTCAGTGGTTCATGTATCTTTTTGTGAGATGGTTTTTGATTGAATTCAAAAGCTAATAATTATTATTTTATGAAGATCGAAAATATTATTCAAGATATAATTCAGGATACTGTTGATATAAAAAATGTGCTGGCTTTACAACTGCAAAAGGAAAAGCCAATGGTTGATTTTATAATCACACTTCCCGGGGTGGAAAAATTATCCGCTATAAAAGTAGTTGAATTACGTTTTGAGGAGCAGCAAGTAAGCTACACTTTGCGTGCAGAAATACACACGCAAAATGGTTATCGTGTATTTGAAATGGAATCGTGGCATATAGGTGGTGATATTAAGGATATGGCTTACGACTCTTTACAAAAGTGGTTTATCAATTTACTTAGAGTAGTTATTAAAAAAGTGAAGCGATTAAAAAAATCAGGACAGTTTGACCAGTGCGTAAATTTGATAAATTAATTTAGAACCAGGGTTGATAAATCTTATTTAGAACCTCTATCCATTCCCTTTTCGATACTCATTTATTGATGCAACTTTCCGGATAGGTTGTTTTATAAATATTATTGAACACAGCAGTAGTGCCTGTAATAATGCAGGATATAAAACTGTATCTATTCATTTTCAATAACAACTTTACATTTCGATCATATTTTTTAAAGGTGCTATGCATTAGATTTAATAATTTTGCAGTACAAAATATTAAGATGCATTCTCTACATATACATCATCGTATTATAAAAAAGGCGAACAATAATTTTGTTCGCTTTTTTTATACCTAAACCATTTTTCTTATGGACACAGAAGTTTTAGCCAGGGTACAATTCGGTTTTACAATTGCATTTCACTATATATATCCTCCCATGAGTATCGGACTTGGATTGATATTGGTAATTATGGAAGGCCTCTATCTTAAAACCGGGAAGAAAATTTATGAGAAAATGACTCGTTTCTGGATCAGGATATTTGCACTGATTTTTGGAATTGGAGTGGCTACAGGAATTATAATGGAGTTTGAGTTTGGAACTAACTGGGCTACCTATTCGAAGTATGTTGGTGACATTTTTGGCAGTGCATTAGCAGCAGAAGGCATTTTTGCATTTGCATTGGAATCTGGTTTTTTGGGGATACTTCTTTTTGGTTGGAACAGAGTAAGCTCCGGCGTACATTTTTTTTCTACCCTGATGGTTTTCTTAGGATCGGCTTTCTCAGCAGTATGGATTGTAGTTGCAAATAGCTGGCAACAAACACCGGCAGGTTTTCACATAGTTGGTGAAGGATTGAAAGCGAGAGCAGAAGTTACTGATTTTTGGGCGATGGTATTTAATCCGTCAAGCGTAGAAAGGTTAATGCATGTTTGGATAGGCGCTATACTTGCAGGGGCATTTCTTGTACTTAGTGTAAACGCATACTATATACTTAAAAAGAAGTTTCTGGATGTAGCTGTGCCTGCATTTAAAATTTCTTTAGTGGTTGCTACTTTTTTTGCCTTGGCACAATTATTAGCCGGAAGTAAAAGTGCGGAAGGAGTTGCAGTAAATCAGCCTGCCAAGCTAGCCACATTGGAGGGACATTATGATAGTAGCTCAAGAGCTGATATGTATCTTTTTGGATGGGTAAATCAACGGGAACAAAAGGTGACCGGTATTAAAATACCAGGGGGTTTAAGTTTTTTATTATACCAGGATTTTAAACAGTCAGTGAAAGGTTTAAATGCTTTTAAAGTTACTGAACAGCCAAAGCAAGTGAACGCTGTCTTTCAGTTTTACCATTTAATGATAGCTATCGGTATGTTTATGATAGTCCTCACATTATTTGCTTCATTTAAATGGTGGAAAGGCAAACTTTTTGAAAATAAGTGGCTGATGACAATTTTCGTATGGTCTGTTTTGTTGCCACAAATTGCCAATGAATGCGGTTGGTTTGCTGCAGAAATGGGCCGGCAACCCTGGGTAGTTTATGGATTACTTAAAACCTCAGATGCCTTATCAAAATCAGTATCCGCTAATCAAATCATTTTTTCCCTGGTGCTTTTTACACTTGTGTATATTACGTTGTTTATCTTATTTCTGTACCTGCTAAACAGGAAGATAAAACATGGCCCGGTAGATTATGATGATAAGGACCATATTGAAGAAGGTATGCGGAACGAAAGCCCTTTGTTAGCCAGTTAAATCATATAGATTATGGATACGTTATTAGGAATAGAATATAATGTTTGGTGGTTTCTTGTATTTGGAGCTGTTATTAGCGGATATGCTATCCTGGATGGTTTTGATCTTGGCGCTGGTGCATTGCACCTTTTTCTAAAAAAAGAAACTAGTCGCCGGATTGCTTTAAACGCAATTGGGCCTGTTTGGGATGGCAACGAAGTGTGGCTGGTAATTGGTGGTGGCGTTTTATTTGCTGGTTTTCCCGTTGCCTATGCTGCTATCTTTTCAGCGTTTTATGTGCCCTTTATGATATTTCTGATTGGTCTTATATGGCGTGCAGTTGCCATAGAATTCAGGAGTAAAGAGCCAGGAATAAAATGGCGGTTAACCTGGGATATTATTTATTCTTTTTCGTCGATCGTAATTGCATTATCGCTTGGGTTGATGTTAGGTAACGTGGCGTTGGGCATACCGTTAAATGCGCAATTTGAATTCAGTGGTAACTGGTTATCTTTTTTTAATCCATTTGCTATTATGATTGCAATAACTACCCTGGCGCTTTTTATGATGCATGGGGCCATTTATCTTGCTATGAAAACGGAGGATCGTCTTTATATTAAACTGAATATACTGGCTAAAAACTTTACTATATTTTTTGTGGTGGCATTGGGGGTATCAACTTTATATACCTTACTTTATATACCTCATCTCAGCGATAGAATTCGTAGCAATCCTATTTATTTTATATTCCCGCTTAGTACTTTTTTAGCAGTTGCCAATATTCCCAGGTTACTAAAACGGTCTAAGTTCCGACTGGCATTTCTTAGTTCCGCTGTTACAATTGCCACTTTGCTGGCCACCGTAGCATTAGAAGTTTTTCCCAACTTATTATTTGCTACCAATAATGTACATAATAGTATCACGGTTAACAACGGTGCATCCTCCCTTCAAACCATGAAAACCCTATTAATAATTGCAGGAATAGGAACACCACTGGTAGCAATGTATACAACTTTTGTTTTCTGGACATTTAAAGGGAAAGTAAAATTGGATGAAATGAGTTACTAAAAGGACTCCCTATTAGTAGCGTGGGAGAAGCTTAGTTACAGGACAGGATAGGCAACTATTTTTTTACAAATTCTTCCAGTTGCCTGGTGTAGTTATTAGCTCTTTTTTCAGCTATAAAATCAGCACTTAAAGTTATAGTGGCTTCTATGGCTAATGCTAAACCAATACCAGTCAGAAATCTTTTTTCCGGGATCCCTTTGTAGTAAAAAAACATTCCTGCTCCAATAAATAGCAAAGCTATTTCTGCATATCTATAGATGATGAAGTTATTTTTTACGGTGTGCATCCTTGGTAGTTCTTTTGTTTGCAACTGATCCGGATTCATATCAAATGCATAAACATTTCTTTTGCGAACGTTATCGGACCGATTGTAAACAACCAACCCCGTAGAGAAGTGAAGTATGCCAACAACTAGGAAAGGAATGGCCAGCCCTTTAAAGAAATTTGTTTTGAAATAAAATAAAAATATTAGTGCCAGAATAATCGCAGTTATTCCTAATAAAATGAACAGCATACTCTCACTTTTTTCGGCATTAAAATACCTTTCAATTTCTGTTTTAGTGAGCATTTATCTGTTAGCTTTTAAGCGTCGAATTGCAACAAATGATGATTAAAGTGTTTCCAGGCAAGCCTACCCCAATCTTTTTTATTTAGTTTGCCAAAAAAAGGATGGACTTCAAATGAAGTTGCTTTTGTAAATTCCTGTAACCTTATAATTAATAAATGTTTATCACTTTCAAAATCAGTAACTACAGCTCCTTTTAGTGTGGCATCCATTTCCTTAGGAGTAATTTCTTTACCCTTTCTCCAATCAACTACATACAATACCAAATATCTTACAAGCGTTGTTCTGAAAAAAAAAGGCCCTTGTGCTGCTGCTTTCATATTTCCCAGGGCAATGTCTAATTGATCTTTAAGATGAACGATCATTTGGTTCACTTCCATTTCACCCCATATCCTTTCAGATGCAGGCGAAATCTTGTGAATCCGATCAAGAATTGATTGATAATCGTGTTGGTTAAATATGTTTTGCATTGGTAATCATAAAACCTCGAGATAAGGACGGCTTGATGGTTTTGTTTTTTTGGGTTAAAGATTAAATTTCTATTTAATTGCCGGTTATAAAAACTTACAAGTTTAAAGGAACTAAATTTAAAGTCTTGTAACCGTATAATTATGCAAATGACAGAGCAATAGTTAAATAAGCTTATATATAACGTTCAAATATATGAATTATTTGATTATAGCATCGAGAACCTCTTTACTTCCTGGTTCGACAGATGTGGCAAAGAAATTTGTTAGTCTTCCGGTTTCATCAACCAGGTATTTGCAGAAATTCCAGGTAGGGGCCTGACTGTTCCAGCCATTTTTATTACTATCAGTCAGCCAGTTAAAGACTTCGTTTTGTTGGCTTTTCTTTATTACTACACTTTTTTGCATTAGTGGAAATGTAACACCGAAGTTTATTTTACAGAAGGTTGCGATTTTTTCGTCAGTTCCTTTTTCCTGCTCTTTAAAATCGTTTGCGGGAAATGCGAGTATAATGAGTTTACTCTGATGTTGTTTATATAACTTTTCCAGATCCTCAAATTGATTGGTGTACCCACAGTCGGAAGCAGTATTAACCAACAGAATCTTTTTCCCTTTTAATTCACTCAAATTAAATTGCTTGCCATTGTTCAACACGGTGGTTAATGAATAAAATGAAACCGGCGGTGTGGCTGAATCATTTGATAATGACAAATTGTTTTTACCAGCTTTGTTTGATATCCAGATTAGGGCTGGGTATACAGCTTTTAGTATTTTTTGTTTTATTGTCATTTCCTGGTTGTTTCTGTTGATGATAATAACATACGTTGAAAAAATTATCAACAGTGTAAATAATACAAATAAGAAAGCCTTTGGGTTTAATTTTTTTATTTGCATAACAAGTTTTACAAGTTGATTTTGTTAGCTATCCATTTAATTAATTTGTGCTCCTGTTTAAACGGTGGGTTTTTATGACGTTGTTTAACTTGGGGTCACTATTTCGTTTAGTTTTTTAAGGTATACAAAAATACTTTCCATCAATCATTTGATATTTGATAATGGTATTCTTTAGAATTTGATTAAGTGTTATTTTCTGAATGAAAAAATTTGAATTAACCGGTTTCAGCAGTTTGGCTTATTTGGAAAGATGCATCATATCGGCCATCGAGCTAAATTTGCAGCAAGATAGCTAAACCAATTATTATGTCACATGAGCAATATATGAAACAGGCATTGCAGGAAGCAAAGCGGGCCTTTGATGAAGATGAAGTTCCTGTGGGCGCTATCATTGTAATGCATGATCGTATTATTGCAAGAGGATATAACCAGGTTGAGAAATTAACTGATAGTACCGCACACGCTGAAATAATTGCGCTAACAGCCGCCTTCAATTACCTGGGAAGTAAATACCTGCCGGAAGCTACCTTATTTGTTACTGTACAGCCTTGTCTTATGTGCAGTGGCGCTTTGTATTGGAGTAAAATTGGTGCAGTTGTTTATGGTACTGAAGATGAAAAGAACGGATATAAAAAAGTAGCAGGTGCAAATTCCCCGTTTCATCCAAAAACAATGGTACTCGGGGGAGTGCTACAGGATGAATGTGCGCAGCTTATGAAAGATTTTTTTAAAGGCAAGCGCTGATATTTTATAACATCACTAATTTTTTGCGACTTACTTTTCCTTTTTCTGAAACGATTATAAAATAAATTCCTGGCGGAATCATCAGAAACATTACGATATCCTCAGTGCCATTTGTAAGCAGGCGACTGTCTTCCCTTATCATTTTTCCTTTTGTATCTAAAATTTTTACAAGTGCTGTTCCGGGCTCAAATCCTTTAACCTGTAATGTTACTTTGTTTTTTGCAGGGTTAGGAAATATAGATAATTCCGGATTGGAAGTAAGTTGCTGCTGCTTATTTTGTTCGGGTAAAATGGGCTGTTTTAAAGAAAGGCTAGTATCTGTGTTGATGACAGGATTTTGGGAAAAACAATGCCCAAGTATGAAAGAAAAGGTTAAAGAAAAAATTAGTTTTTGCATATCATTTTTTTGGAAGGGATTACACTATAGCAATAACCATGTCAATATTTCATAATTAATTCCCAAAGTCCCAAACGGCATTGTATTTGTCATCTTAACTTAGCACAGGTACATTTGTAAAATAATTTCATTCAATTTTCAAACAATAAATAACAGACTATGGCATTTACATTACCAGCGCTCCCATATGCACATGATGCATTGGAGCCGAATATTGACACAACGACCATGCAGATTCATCATGGTAAGCATCACCAGGCATATGTTGACAACCTTAATAAAGCAATTGCTGGTACGGCTAACGAAAGCAAATCATTGGAAGAATTAGTAGCAGTTGCAGGTACAATAAGCCCGGCTGTACGTAATAATGGTGGCGGACATTGGAATCATTCATTCTTTTGGGAAAGCCTTGCTCCTGATGCAGGAGGGGAACCAACAGGTGCATTAGCAGATGCAATTACAGCAGCGTTTGAAAGCTTTGATGCATTTAAAGAAAAATTTTCTGCAGCAGGTATGACAAGATTTGGAAGCGGTTGGGCATGGCTGATAGTTAAAGATGGCAAACTGGAAGTTTCATCTACACCAAACCAGGATAACCCATTGATGGATGTTGCTGAAGTAAAAGGAACGCCAATTTTAGGTTGTGATGTTTGGGAACATGCATACTACCTGAAATATCAAAACAAGCGTGCGGATTATCTTGCAGCTTTTTGGAAGGTAGTAAACTGGAGTAAAGTTGCAGAGCGTTTTGCTGCTGCATAAATTTAGGTCGCAATTTATTTTGAAATATTTATTGCCGGTATCAATCTTATATAAAGGATTGTTGCCGGCATTTTTATGGAACCGGATCATGGCCATGCCCCCCCCATGGATTACAGCTTGCAATTCTTTTTATAGTTAACCACAACCCCTTTATCGGTCCGTATTTTTTTAGTGCCTCAATTCCATATTGTGAGCAGGTAGGTGTATAACGGCACTGGTTACCCAGCCAGGGAGAAATGATTATTTGGTATAATCTTATCAGCACAATAAAAGGGAAGCTTAGCAGTTCCTTTATTTTTTGCAATATGGGGTTACCTGTTTTTAGCAATTACTAATTGTTGAAGTTTATCAATGGCGACTTTTATTTTTTCAAATATGATTGCATAATCCGGCACCTCTTTTCCTACATAAATAAAAAAAACATCCAGTTTAATTTCTTTGTCAGTAAGTGTTTGTTGCAATTCGTTTTTTTGTAAACGGTAGGCTTCCCTCATCAATCGCCTGGTGCGATTACGATCAGTGGCTCTTTTGAAATGTTTGGTACTAACGGTAAAGCCCGATTGTAAATTGAAACCGGTTGTATGCTGTGGCTGAATCGTTTTTTGGTAAATAATTCTTATTGGAAAAAGAGAAAGGGATTTGCCTTCTTTAAATAACTGGTCAATAGCCTTACGGCTCTTAAGGCGTTCATTTTTTCCAAGTGTGTATCGTTCATTTTTCTCCACTATACAAAATTAAAAAAGCCCTCCCAAAGGAGAGCTGCTATTATTTATACCCCAATTGAGGGAGATATTAATTATTTCTATTTTTTACCAAAACGCTCGTCAGATACAGTCAGTTTTGCACGTCCTTTTTTACGACGACTAGCTAAAACCTTACGGCCATTAGCTGTTTGCATGCGTTGACGAAATCCATGTACGTGTTTTCTTCTACGGACATGCGGTTGATAAGTTCTTTTTTTACCTGGCATTGTATTAAGTTTTTCCTTTTACAAAAATTATTTATGAAACATTTTAATCTACATCCATCAGGGCACCATCCCTGCTGTTTGTGAAAGGACGGCGAAGGTAATAAATTATTACGAATCACGCATAGAGAAAACCTAAAAAATTCAAAATTAAAGAGCCAGATGGGTGGATTTTACGGGCTTCCCATAAAAAATAGCTGCTTTGGCATCAAAATCGTCGGTAGCATCAGTTGTAAAAAAGCTAAGATTTCCGTTTTGACTGCATTTGTTGGCAATTTTAGGATGTCGATTCAGGTAATCCTGCAAACTGTCAGCTACAATAACACCCTGTGACAACACCGTTGTGTTTGCGGGTAGATATTTTTTTATCTTGTTTATGAGTAATGGATAATGTGTACAGGCTAATAAAACGGTATCAATGTCGGTTGAGTTAGTTAACAGGTTATTGATATGCTTTTCTATAAAATAATCCGCACCCTCCGAATTATATTCATTATTCTCTACCAGTGGAACCCACATAGGGCATGCTTCCTGGTAAACTGTAACAGATGGAAAAAATTTTGCTATTTCTATTGGATAGGAATTAGACTGGACCGTACCTGATGTTCCCAGTATACCCACTTTATTTTTCCTGGTAAAATTTCCAATGATTTCTGTGGTTGGCCTTATAACCCCTAGCACCCTTTTTTCCGGGTCAATACCCGCAAGGTCATTTTGTTGAATAGTACGTAATGCTTTTGCGGATGCTGTATTACAGGCCAGTATAACTAATGGGCAACCCTGGCTAAAAAACCATTTTACACATTGGAGTGTGTAATGGTATACAGTATCAAAACTTCTGGGACCGTAGGGGGCACGGGCATTGTCGCCCAAATAAATATAGTCGTATTGCGGAAGCTTTGCGGTGATTTCTTTTAAAACTGTTAGTCCGCCATAGCCGCTATCAAAAACACCAATTGGTCCTTTACCCATAATATCAAAATTACAAAAGCCATCCCGTTTATGAGATGGCTTCTGATAATATTATCTGACGGAGTAATTATTTTCCTGCAGCAGGCTTAGCAGCCGGTACGGGATCTTTAATACCCAATTTCTTTTTAACCAATGCTAACACATCATCAGCAGGTGGAGCAACCAATAAAGTACCGGCTTCAAGAATATAAGCGTAACCATTTTCTTTTGCAACCAATTTAATATTATCCAATGCCTTTTTTTGAATTGGAGCTAATAATTCCTGTTGTTTTTCTCCAATTTTTTGCTGGCTGGTTTGCTGCCATCCCTGAATTTTTTGATACAAAGCAATCATATCAGTTCTTTTTAATTCTTTAGTCGCTTTGTTCATTTTTGCAGAGTCTCTTGCAAATAAGCTATCCAGTTCATTTAACTCGCCTAAATATGACGAATATTGTTGTTGTAAGGCTGTTTGGTATTCCTGTAATTCTGAATTTGCTTTCTCAGCTTCAGGCATAGCGCCTATCAATTCTTCTGTGCTAATATATCCGATTTTGTTTTGCGCTAAAGTTGTACCGGATAATCCAAAAATTGAAATTCCCAACACTAATGCTACGATTAAATTTTTCATTGTTGCTTTTAAATGTTTACTTGTTATAGTTTGTTTTTTTTAAGAAATAGCTGCGTAATAATTTTCGTTTGTGATTTATTTAACACCCAAATACTTCAGGACATCATCGCTTCTGTCAAGTTTTGGGTCGGCAAATATAACAGTAATTCCTTCACTTTTATCCAAAATAAAATCATAAGATCTTTCAACTGCTAGTTTTTGTATGGCAATATAAACCCTGTCCTGTATAGGTTTTATCAATTCCTGCCTTTTTCTAAACAGGTCGCCTTCAAATCCAAAACGTCTTTTTTGCAGGTCTCTTACTTCTTTTTCACGATTGTATAATTCATCCTGCCTTTTCTTTTTTAAAACATCTGTAAGCATAACCTGCTCAGCATCATAATCTTTATACATTCTGTCCAAATCGGCCTGCTTTTTTTCTATTTCCTGCTGCCACTGGGTACTAAACTGATCCAACTTGGTTTGAGATTCCTTGTATTCTGGCAATTTTTCTAAAATATACCTTGAATCAATTATTGCATACCGCTGTGCATTGGAAGTAAATGCAACTGAAATAAATAGACAAAGAATAAATAATGTTTTTTTCATCTGGCAATTTTTAAGATTTCACAATTAAAAATGATGGTAGTTAAACTATTCAGGTTCCTGACCTAGCATAAAGGTAAACTTGTATGCACTTTTAATAGGCTCCCCGGCTTTTATCCTGTCAAATCCAATACCATAATCAAATCCAAGTAATCCAAACATTGGTAAAAAGAAGCGCATTCCCACACCTGCAGAACGACGCAATTTAAAGGGATTGTAATCCTTGAATTTATACCATCCATTGGCCGCTTCGAAAAATGCCAGTCCATAAATGGTGCTGGAAGGATTAGTACTAAATGGATAGCGTAATTCTAAGGTATATTTATTAAAGATGGTAAAAAACTCAGTTGGTGTTACGTCTTCGGGATTCACCTTAGGGTCGCTGTTTGAATATACAGGATATCCTCTGTGCGCAATGATATCGTAACCAAGAATAGCATAGCTATTATTTAAACCAGCATCACCCAATTGAAAACGCTCAAACGGAGAAATCTGTTTGTTTTTATCGTATTTACCAATAAAGCCAAATTTAGCAGCAGCTTTTAAGATGAACTGTTTGTTATTGTCTTCTCCACGGGCCTTTCCGATAGGAACATAATATTCTCCATTAAAGCGCCATTTGTGAAACTCGGGTAATTTATAAGGGTTATCACCAGGTTTGGTGATTCCCAATGCAGTATAAGGCAATGTAAACTGGCCGCTCAATAAGAAATTGGAACCACCTGTTGGGAAAACAGGATTACCCTGGGTAGAATTACGGGCAATTGCCAATCTTAAACTGATATTGGTAGAAGTACCATCGCTGATACCTTTAAATATATTCGGGTAGTTCTTTAAACGATACTGTTGTATGTTGAAAGAATAAATCATTGAGAAATAATCATCCGGCCATTTCAATTGTTTTCCTAATGATATTCCAAGGCCTAATGTGCGTATGTTGGATGTATCACCACATGTTCTGCAATACTGGCCATACTGGTTGTAAGCATTGGCCTGTTTGGTATTGTAAAAACTAACAGTAAAGGAATTTCTTTTCTTACCGCCTAACCATGGTTCAGTAAAGGAGAAATTATAAGTACGGAACGCACGACCATTGGATTGTATCCTGGCACTCAATTTTTGACCACTACCTGATGGTAAAGGATCCCAGGTTTTTTTATTGAAAATATTATTAATACTAAAATTATTAAAGGTAATACCCAACGTACCTGTTAAACCAATACCGCCTCCAAAACCAGCAGACAATTCCAACTGGTCATTTGATTTTTCTTCCACCTGCCAGGTAATATCCACTGTTCCATCTTCTGAATTTGGTACTACGTTAGGATTGGTCTTTTCCGGGTTAAAGAAGCCCAATTGACCAAGTTCCCTTTGTGTACGTATTAAGTCAGCACGGCTGAATTTTTCGCCTGGAATAGTTCTCAATTCACGACGGATAACATAATCTTTTGTTTTATCGTTACCACTGATTTCAATTTTGCCGATGGTTGCCTGAGGCCCTTCCTGCATGCGGATTTCAAAATCGATGGTGTCATTATATACGGCTGTTTCTACAGGATCTACTCTAAAGAAAAGGTAACCATCATCCATATACAAACTTTGGATATCGCCACCTTCTGCAGAAGGTATTTTACCCAATCGTTTGTTCAAAATTTCCATGTTATATATATCGCCTTTCTTAATGCCGAGAATAACATTTAAAATAGAATCCGTGTATTTGGTAGGTCCACGCCAAACTATATTACCAAAATAATATTTTCTACCCTCATTCATTTTAATATGAAGATCCAGATTTCCCTTTGAATTGGTAATAGCTGTATCAGCTACAATTACAGCATCTCTAAATCCTTGTGAATTGTAATAATCCAACAGGCTTTCTTTGTCTTCACTATATTTTTGAGCATTGAATTTTGACGAGCTAAATAATTTAAAACGAAAGTAGGGGTCGATAAATTCCTTGGTTTTGGTGATAGAGAGGTAATCCATTTCACGCAGGTATTGACTAAAATCTATTTTTTGAGCTGAATCTCCATAAGGGCTTGTCATAGGAGGGGGATACAATGTAAACCTTGAAGTTTCCTTTGTTCCCTTCATTTGCTTTTTCAATTTCAGATCACCAATATTTTCATTATTGGCAAAATTGATAGAGTTTACTTTTACTTTGTTACCCTTTGTGATATTGAAAATTAGTATTTCAGCATTTAATAAATTAGGAGCAGGTTGTTCTTTTACGTCCACTTTTACATTACCAAACCCTTTATCTGCATAAAATTTATGAATGGCTTCAATGGCACTAATCTTCATGTTATCGGTAATCACCCTGTCTTTCGATAATCCCATTTTTGTTTCAAGATCATCCTTCTCACCTTTTTTAATTCCTGTAAATTTAAAATCTGCTAACCGGGGCCGTTCTGTAATGGCAAGTTCAACATAAAGATCTTTCCCTACCAGTTTGGTTAGATAGATCTCAATATTTACTACCAGATTTTGTTTCCAAAGTTTGCTGATGGCCTTACTAAAAACATCCGTGCCTGGAATGGTAACTTTATCACCAACGGCCAATCCGGAAATAGAGATGATTAAATTTTGATCAAAAGCTTTTGTCCCTGTTACGGTTATACCAGCTATAGTATATTGTTTGGGAGTTTTGGCTTCGAAGATTCCCATTAACTCAGGGTTTACAGAAACTGGAAGGGTGTCGTTTTGGCTAAATGCGAATTGTGAAATGAAAACTGCGATAATTATCAATAACAAATTCGGGTAAATCCTCTGCATTAATTGGTTTTTTTTACGAATGGCAATTTACTTGCTATAATTAAAACTATTTGTTAAACAATCCATTCCCTTAAACAAGCTTACTTTTCAGTAGTCATGCATGATAGAGCAGATAAATTGCGGTTTATTTTAAGCTCCGTGCTTAACGTTTTTTTTCTTACTTTTTTATATATACTGCATACAAAGTTCCAGGATTTTAATTCCCTGGTAATAAGCTAGCCTTTTATCTCTTCATTAATTTGTTGACCCGTCTTTCCAAATCTTCTCTCCCTGTTTTGGAAATCTATGATTGCTTCATAAAGGTTTTCTTTCCTAAAATCCGGCCACCTTGTGTTTGTGAAATACAATTCAGAATAGGCCAACTGGTAAAGTAAAAAATTACTAATCCTGTATTCCCCGCTGGTGCGTACCATCAATTCAGGGTCAGGAAAACCGGCTGTACATAAATAACTTTGAATTGTTTCCTGGTTAATATTTTCACCTTCCAGTTTACCTGCTTTTACATCAACAGCTATTTTCTTTACTGCATTCAATATTTCCCAGCGACTGCTATAACTTAGTGCCATAACAAGGTTAAGACCGGTATTTACAGATGTTTCCTTCAGTGCTTCATTCAGTTCATGACGTGCCGATTCTGGCAACATTTCCATATCGCCAATTACATGTAACCTAATGTTGTTTTTATTCAGTGTGGGAACCTCGTTACGAATTGTATCAACTAATAATTCCATCAAACCGGTTACTTCATCCGCCGGCCGATCCCAGTTTTCGGTACTAAAGGCATATAACGTAAGGTATTCAATACCTAGTTCTGCTGCTCCTTCAACTATATTTCTTACACTTTCCACTCCGTGTAAATGTCCAAAAAGGCGATCTTCTCCTCTTTCCTGGGCCCACCTTCCGTTACCATCCATAATAATGGCGATATGGCGGGGAAGCCTTTCCTTGTTGATACTATCCTTTAAACTCATACTAAGTGAAAATTATTAGTCAGGGTGGACCTAACTTTGGGGGGCAAAAGTAATAAAAATTAGTTGGAATAAGCATTTTGCCAAAATGTTACTGCTCAACAAATGACTATAATCATGGCTTTGCTTCAACCTTGAAAAAAGGGTTGATGAACAAATGCCTCATCAGTAACCGAAACTTAATTTTTGAGAGGTTTTGGATGCTGGTTTGTAGATGTCTTATGGGTTGCTGAAAATTGAACTTATTTCCGAAAAGCGACCAACGAATATTTAATTAAACGAAATCATTAATTAGCTGATGGACATTTGTAAGTGCTGATACTGAATGAAATACCAACTTCCGCAATTATATATTGATCTTTCTGTTTGCTAAACCCACGTTGGCGTCCTTCCACACCTATTGGTGTACCCAATTCAAAACTACGATCCTGTAATATGCCGGCAGTAGAAGCCTGGCCATTCAACGGTGGAAAATTACCAATTCCCACATAGGTAGTACTTACATCATCCAGGTAATCTGTCATTGTAAGGCGATGTGTAATCTGAAAAGAAAGATTCACATTATTTGAAAAATTGTATTTAATACCGGCTCCAATAGGAAAACAAACGGCCATGCTACCATAAGGCTTGCGGGTTTTACCAGTTGCCGGATCGTTGTATGGTATGTTTTGCCCCTCTGTACCAAGCGGCCTTAAGTAAACTTTTTTATTATTAAGATAAGCATATGGGTTAAAACTAAACAAGCCAACACCCAGCGTTACAAATGGCGTAAAATTGTAATAAGGATCGCCTGCAACAAACTTAAAAAAGTTAAATTCACCTTGTGCAGCTACTTCAAAAATATCTGTATTGAAACTTAGGTTCCTGCTTTTTTGGTAAGCGTTTTTGCTGTAAATATCACTGTAGCCTAACTGGGCAAAATGAGCGCTTATGCGTACACCTAGGTAGTTATTAAACTGCTTTGTATAAAAAATGCCCACTGCGGGTTTGGGACGGTTAAGACCTGCCCTGGTATTAAGGTCGCCAAAATAGTGTGCGGCCCCAACGGTGAATCCAAATTCACCTTGTTGTTCATAAACATCTTGTGCAAAAACCGAAGAGGTGAACAGAGAAAATATAACAAAAGCGGTAAGGATGCATTTTTTCATAACTGCAAAATAAGAATTGTTTTTAAAATATTTGCGTGGTACGGTTTTCTTAATTTTTTATTGTGATGAGCGCTTGTAAACTATACAATTTACTCAAAGCTAATTATTACGTTTATCAAGTCCCCACGAAAGTTTATTTCTAAGTGTTTGAAGAAAATTACTTTCATTTAAACGGATGAGATTAAGGCCAAATTTTTCTTTTCTTAATGCAAGTTGAGCTTCTTTAGGAACTACCATGCGCCTGCTGTCTAATGTGCAGATAAAAGAATCTGTTCTTCCTTCAACTTCAAAAGAAATAATATTATTATCCGGCACTACAATCGGGCGGATATTCAAATTGTGTGGAGCAACCGGTGTTATTACAAAACTACCGCTATCCGGAAAAACAATTGGCCCATTACAACTTAATGAATAGCCGGTAGAACCTGTGGGTGTGGCCACAATTAATCCATCAGCCCAATAAGTATTTAAAAATTCACCATTTAAATAAGTATGAATTTTTATCATGGAAGACGAATCTTTTTTCTGGAGCGTAAATTCATTTAGGCCATAAGGCGTGTTATTAAATAACGGAATATTGGCGTCAAGATGAATTAAGGTGCGATTATCTGTAACGTACGTTCTTTGAGCAAGGGCTTTAATAGCAAAGTGCAAATCTTCTTTACCAATAGTTGCTAAAAATCCTAAGCGGCCATAATTGATTCCCAAAACCGGAATGCCTTTATCCTGTACCAAAGTAACCGTATCAAGCAAAGTGCCATCACCACCCAGGCTTATCATACAATCGATGGTATCATCGAGGTCATCTGCCGAATTAAAAGTGGAATACTTACCATTCATAGTTACAGAAGAATAAAACTTGTTGAAAAAATCCTGGTAAAAAACTGGCTCCACTTTATAAAGATTTAATTCTTCCAAAAGTGACTCCATGTCCTTATGTTGATCATTTTCAATGCCCCTGCTATAAATAGCTATTTTCATTAGTTGGTTTATTATTTATTAGTGCAATTGTAAGAACGCTGCCATTGTTGTTTTGTTACAAGGCCCACGGTAACAAGGTTGAAGATGAAATTTTAATATCAATCAAATTGCCGGTTACTTTTATTGAAGGTATTATAATCCACCGATGCTTCTCAAAAATAACCCGTTTTCACCAAGTTGGTTAAAACTGTATTCAAACCGGATACTAACATCGTAAAGGGTGAGCACATCTATTCCAAATCCCCCGGAGTACAAAAACCTGTTATTAAGATTTGTAAGATACTTCCTTTTATTGTATACAAATCCTGCATCTGCATAGGTTTTGGCATAAAATGAAAAAGGAATAGCTGTAAATGTTTTTGATTTAAATGGAAAAGGTATGGAAAAGGAAAATAATTTCTTTTTTAAAGTAGATTTTAATAGTCCAAAAGCTACGCCATCCACCACATAATATTCCAGGCCCCGAAGGTTAGTTTCACTATAACCAAGTGCTCGTTGATTAATATATGGTTGATCAAAAGGTAGTTTTACATTTCCTGAAAACTGCAGGCTTGTGTACCAATTTTTTTTATGGGTCCAATACCTGTTGTATCCAAATTCGGTATTCAACAGGTTAATGCCACCGGTAAGTGCAAGGCCTCGTTTTGTAAGCGTTGCATAAGCAGTAGTTCCTTTTAATGGATAGGCTATATTGTTTACATTGGTATATCGCCAATTGTAACTAAGATCAAAAATATTTTTTGATGTAGTATTTAAATTGAAATAAGAGGGGTTGTATTTAGTTGTAATAATGGAATCATTCACTTGTAAGAAAGAATAATTAAATGTAACCGTATGCCTTGACAAATATCCTTTTTGTAAACGCAGGCTTAAATTGAAATACCAGTTCTTCTTTACAAAATCATTTTGTTTAAAAAATAATGTTTGATTGTTGTAAGATGTTTT
This sequence comes from Ferruginibacter sp., assembly GCA_040002495.1. Lineage (GTDB taxonomy): Bacteria > Bacteroidota > Bacteroidia > Chitinophagales > Chitinophagaceae > Ferruginibacter. Next base: position 56,007 of record JBDUEK010000004.1, on the reverse strand, counting down.
AAAATTCATTTCCCGGTTTTGAGATAGTCCACCGCCAATACCAAATCCTTTTGTTAAACCAGGGTTACTATATGGTTGCGAATACGAAAATGAAATGTTACGGGTATAGCCATTTATCAGGTAAATACGCAAAGGGTCACGTCGGCCACTAAAATTATAATGCACAAACTTTACGCCGTAGTTTACCCGGTTAAGGTTACGATGAAACCGCACCCACCATTCATTAAAATTGCGGTCAACCAATTGAAATTGTGGTGCAGGATAAAGATACCAGCGTTCTTGCACGGTTACATTCACATCAATTTCATATGCAGATAGCATTACCAGTTCCAGCTTAATTTCATTGAATAAACTGGTATTGTAAATTTGTTGACGGGCAAGTTCAAACGCTTTTGTGATGGAGGGAATGCTAATGGAATCTCCGGGACCAAATTGAATTTCCCGAAGTATCATATATGTTTTGGTATGCCGGTTGCCTGTTACATTTATTTTGCGAATGACTAGTTTTGTGGTAGAATCTCTTACAGCTATTTGAAAAGTATCCCTGTTTTGAACCGGTTGTTCAACATGTTGGGCTGTTGCATTTATTGTGAGTAATAAATAAATGACTACTGAATATATCTTTTTAAAAATGCTCATTAATACGCTTTCCTTCACTTCCTGATCTGCGAAGTAATGACAAAATTTACAAATGTGCAGTGGAGATAATAAAGGCTAAATATCAAGGTAGCTCATCAGGTGACGGTAATTGCTATGAATTTCATTTTCAAATTTTTCGTCGCCGAAATAATAAATGATATCATATTCGTAGCGTTCAAAAGCCGAAACGATCGCTGCAATTTCTTTTTTATTCAGGTGAAGCGATACAGTAAGCAGACCTGTGGCGGGTTGTATGGTTGTGTTGAGGTGAAGGATGGTTGCATCATTGCTTTCTACAATACGGCTGATTTCGGATATCGCAAACTGTGTGCGTTCCATTTCCATTACTATTATACCACCAATTTCGTTGGCACCCGAAAAATCGCCCAATGCCTTTAATAAGTCTGTAACAGTAATAACGCCCACCAGTTCTCTTTCTTCATTAATAACCGGAACAACGGTAGTCTCAAATTCATTACTGCATTTAACTGCATTCAGAAAATGTTCGTTTTCTTTTACGCTTCCTGCAATAAAATGTGATTGTAAAAATTCAACAGTACCTTTTTCATCTTCTACGTCCAGCAGATCATCTTCACTTATCAATCCCAGGTATTTATCTTCCGACACTACCGGTAAGTGGGTAACGCGGAAATCATTAATCAACTGCAAGGCCTTAGTAACGCTATCCTGTAGTTGAAGCCGGGGAATGTTGTTATTAATAAGTTCAGCTGTAAGCATTTAAAAGTGTTGAAATTGTTGTTCAATATTTAATAGCCTTACCCACGGTTATATAACGAATAAAGACAAACGTTATTATAAAATAGTTGCAGCAGGAGTTTTTAGTTTGGCTAAAAATGTTGCCAATATTCTATTAAACTCTTCTGGTACCTCCATCATTGGAGCATGCCCACATTTATCAACAAAATGTAATTCGCTGTTAGGTATCAGCCGATGAAATTCCTTGCCAACAAATGGTGGAGTTATGGTATCATTATTTCCCCAGATGAGGCAGGTAGGTTGTTTAATTTCATTTAATTCTTCACCAAGATTATTACGGATTGCGCTTTTTGCCAATGCAATAATTTTGATAACTTTTAGGCGATTGTTGGTGATTTCAAAAACTTCATTTACTAATTCTTCCGTAGCCATTGCCGGATCGTAAAATGTAAGTTCTGTTTTTTTGCGGATATATTCCCGGTCGCCTCTTTTGGGGTAAGTGTCACCCATGCCATTTTCAAAAAGCCCGGAACTGCCTGTTAAAATCAACGATCTAATTCGCTCCGGATTTTTAAGAATATGAACTAATGCCACATGGCCACCTAATGAATTGCCTAATAAATTTATATTGGAATAGCCGCGATGTTCAATAAATTTTTGAACAAATTTTTGCAGCCCTCCAACTGATGTATGCAACAAGTCAAGGTCGAGTAATGGCAGTATCGGCACTATTACTTTGTTGTATGTTTTAAAATGCTCAATGAGCGGCATAAAATTGCTCAATGCGCCAAATAAACCATGAAGTAACATAAGTGGTTCGCCCTCGCCTTCTTCTATGTATTTGAATTTTCCGTCTTGTTTGATTTCGTAACTCATTCTGCTGGAACTAATGATGTTTTCAGGTGCTATAACTGTTTGCTAAAGTAAGCAATCAGTTTAAAATTACACTAAATAAAATAATGCCTCAAATTAATGCTGCATTTTGTTGGATACACTGTCAAAAAATTGTTCAAGTTGGGTAAACATATTTTTAAATATAGGCAGTAGCCTTGCAAATCCATTAATAACTTCGGGTCCCAGTGGCTTTATCAGCGAATAAGTTTTCGATGCTGTAGTGGTAGATTCTTCAAACAGCTGCATCTTATCGGCATAAAATAAAAACACACTAAATATTAGCGTGTACAGTATTGCATACAATAACACACCTGCCATACGGTTTAACCATCCCAGCAAAACAAGATCAAATGTTTTTTCAATCAACTTACCTCCCAGTTGCACTAAAATAACCACCCCTATAAAAACAAGTGCAAAGGAAATTGCAGGTAACCATTTTGCTGAAACTGTTGTGGAGCTGCCTAAATAATTTGCTACTACAGCAGATAATTTTAATGCGGCTGCAAGGCCCAGAATAAATGCAACTATTGAAAATAAGGCAATTATAAAGCCTTTACGATAGCCTTTTATTATTGCGAATATGATTAATATGGCATATAGAATATCTATCATAATTCGCAATTTTAATTATTGTATGCAAATCCATATCAACTCGTGTCTGCAAATTATCCTTTGCATTTTTAAATTATTTATTTAGTAACTCTTTTACAATTACACTAATTATTTTGCCATCTGCAAGGCCTGCAAGTTGCTTACTTGCTACACCCATTACTTTACCCATGTCTGCGGCAGTACTTGCACCAGTCGATTCAATAATTTTCGAAACAGCTTCTTTTATTTCTGCCTCACTCATCTGCTTAGGAAGAAATTTTTCAATCACGGCCATCTCTTCTTTTTCTTTGATGGCAAGGTCTTCACGTCCCTGCTTTTCAAAAATCTCCAGCGAATCTCTTCTTTGCTTCATCATTTTTTGTAAAAATTTTTGCTCTGTTGCCTCATCTATTTCACCGCCTGCACCAGGTTCTGTTTTTGCTTTGATGATTTCGGCTTTTATGGCACGGAGACTGCGTAAAACGCCTTCATTTTTGGCCTTCATTGCCTCTTTCATTTCCGTCATTATTTGTTGTTCAAGGCTCATTGTTGATATTTTTTATAATGTATAAATGAATCTATATTTTGAAATACGATAAATTTAGAAACTACTCCAGGAGAGCGGTCCCTTATTTAATGACTGCTTTTTATTTCTGCTCTTTCAGTTGAATGGCTCTGAATTTTTCGAAAAACACTTTTGCAAATTTTTTCATGTCGTCACCTAATTCCTCCTGTTGGGTTGCTCTTTTAAATGTATCGGCCATCGTCATAAACATCTGGTAATAAAAGTCGGCCATTTCGTCCATCATCATATCCTTTGTCCATAAATCAATTCTTAGGGCAGTTTTATCTTCACCATCCCAAAATGCAAGGCACATTGCTTTTGCCTTTTGAGCCATGTCAGCACTGCTGTCCGAAGCCTTCCAACTAATTTGTTCAGGCACTTTTTTAGGGTCTAATAATACGTCAATCTGTATGGTTGATTTATTCATTATATATTAAAATTTGCAGATAAAAGAATGCAAAGATAATTGGTTTATTATAGAAACTAAATGTGGGTAAAGCCAGCTAATAAAGCATTGCAGGATATTAACCTGTTGTAGTCAACTCCCATAATAATCCGGACGAATCAGTTTCCTTATATTTATTTGAAATTGATCTTGCTTCTTTTATAAGATTACTGCGGCCGTTTTCATCCTTAAATATCAGCATCATTTTATCAGCAATATCATTAAAATTTTGATCATCAAAATAAAGTGCTGCCGCTCCACCTGCATCTTTAAGCGAAGCTGAATTTGATAAAAGAAGTGGCACTTCGCACTGGTGCGCCTGTAAAATAATGGGTAGAAAATTCTCTGTTTCAGCAGGATATATCACTGCATAGGATGCCGCTGTTATTTTTGCGATTTCGGTTCCAGGCAGATCAAAAAGCACCTTTACTTCATTGCGGAATTTATAAGTTTTAAGGCTTTCAACAAATGGATTGTGCTCTGCAACAGCTTTGGCAGTAATTAATAACTGCATGTTACTTTTTTGTCTTTTTTTGAAAAATGAAAATGCTTTTAAAAGATTAATTAAATGATTGTTTGGATGAATATCTCCATTAAAAAGAAAGTATTCTCTGCCATCTGCATAACTGTCTTTTACAGTTTCCTTTTCAACAAAATCCATCGGTTGAAAAACTGAACTTATTTCCAATGGTATCAGTTCAATTTTATTTTCGTTGATAGTATATTTAGCAATTAAATTCTTTTTCTGAAAAGATGTATGTGTAAAAATTAGCGTTGATTTATTTAAAAATGATGTTGCATTTTTTTGTAAAAAGCCAAATTGTTTTTTAGTTGAAAATGTAGATGCTTTTAGAAAGTAACAATCATTGATAAACAAGTATTGTTTTATTTTGGAACGTAATGAACAGGCACCATCTGCGTTTATGAGTACATCCGCTTTATGTTTCCTTATCAAAGCTGGTAAGGTATAATTGTACCAAAGTTTCCAAAGCAACACTGTATTTCCACGGGGATGTGAAATTACTTCGGTGATGTTTTTTGTAATGATTGTTTGATGCTGATTTTTATCACGTACAATAAAAATAAATTGATGGTCCGAATGAGCTGCGGCCAGTTGTATAAATTGAGCATTTATCAAATCCTTATTCGCTGCATTGAAAAGATAGGTGAGATTTACAGCAATGGTCATGAATTGGATTTCTTTTGAAAATAAACGTGCGCTTCAAAATGAATGAGCGCACTATTTAAGCACTTTCATTTTTACAGTTTCAATTCTTGTTTCACTTACATTCAAAATATCGAATTGGTAATTACCAACTGTAAAGGTTTCTTTTTGTTTGGGAATTTCGTCACGGTTCTGAATTATAAAGCCACTAAGGGTTTCAGTTTCCTGGCTGTCAGCGAACTGCATTTTGTATTTTTCGGTTATATAATCCAATTCCAATCTGCCGCTAAATATAAATTCGTTAGCAGAAATTTGTTTGTCAACAAATTCTTCGGTGTCGTATTCATCTTTAATGTCACCAAATATTTCTTCGAGCAAATCTTCCATCGTTACTATACCTGCTGTACCTCCAAATTCATCCACTACCCATGCAATACTTTTTCTTTCTTTGGTAAATTTGGTCATCAAATCGGTAGCGCTCATGCTTTCGGGAATAGTTGGTATTGGCAATAAAATTGCGTGTATATCTGCAGGGTTTTTAAACAAGTCGAGCTGGTGAACATATCCCAGGATGGAATCAATATTATCTTCGTACACAACCAGCTTACTTAGCTTTGTTTGTATAAATCTTTCTTTTACCGATTCTATATTTGTTCTGATATCAACAGCATCAATTTCTTTTCTTGGTATCAGGCATTCTCTTATTTTTTTTTCACTTAACGATAACGCATTTTCAAACAACTCCTTGTTGATTTCAGACGTGTCTTCCTCATCATGATTTTTGCTTTGCTGAATGAAATGCTCCAAATCAATTTTAGTAAAGACTTCCTTTTTTTCATTGAGTTTAACATTGAAAATATACTTAAGTATCCACTCTGATATATTCACAAAAAATGAAGCAATGCCCGAAAAAATGAGGAAGAAAATCTGTATGATATAAGTGATTACTCCACTGCTTAAGATAGAGTCGTTTTTTGCCCTGAAATAGGCTTTGAATACAAACTCGAAAAACAGCAAAAAAATCGTTGAAACAATTGTTTCAATAATAAGATGTATGTATTGGTTTGTAATGTTCCAGCTAAATTCGCCAATTTGATTGTGCCAGACATCTGTCATAAAATTGCTCCAAAGTAATCCGTACACTACAAGAATCACATTGAAACTGATTAACGTGGTTCCAATAAACCGGGCTGGTTTATCCGCATAATCGCCCCATACTCTACCGCTAAAATGCCCTTGCTTTTTTCTCAGTTCAATAGATAATTTATTGGCTGAAACAAAAGCTATCTCTACTCCCGAAAAAAAACCTATCAGGATCAATGAGATCAAAATTGCAAAAAGTGAAGTCCAATCCATGAAGTAAAAATAGGAAAGATGATTGATTTATCGGGTAACCTAATTATTGTTTAATAAAGTCAGCAATGATAGACCGTGCTTCTTTGCATGCTTTGTCGAGATCGTCATTTACAATCAGCTTATCAAAATGATCTTTAAAGGAGATTTCGTAAGCAGCTTTATTAATCCTTGCTGCCAATGATTCCGGTGATTCGGTTCCCCGGCCTTCGAGTCGCTTTTTTAATTCGTTTACTGATGGGGGCTCGATAAATAATGTAATGCAGGAATCTGGGTATTGTTGTTTTACATGTATAGCACCTTTAACATCTATATCCAGTACAGGAATTTTATTTTCGTCCCAAATACGTTGTAATTCACTTTTTAACGTGCCATAATATTTGCCTTCGTACACCATTTCCCACTCTACAAACTCATTATGTTGAATTTTTTGTTTGAATTCTTCCTGGGGCATAAAGTAATAATCAACTCCATTTTTTTCGATGCCACGTGCCTGGCGTGTAGCGGCAGATATGGAAAAGGCTAATTGAGGATATTCTTGCATCAGGTACCGGGTGATGGAAGTTTTACCTGAACCGGATGGGGCAGTAATGATGATAATTTTATTGGGAGTAGGCATTTGCAAAGAAAGGAAAGAAAAAGCAATCAGCATATTGCTATTCACTTTTTCCTTGTATCTGGCAAAAAATTACGCAAAAGTCTTAATGAGTTGACTACTACAGTGAACAAACGGGTAAATTAGTGAACAATTTTTTTTATGAACCAGACGGAAGTTTTTCAATTTAGCTTCAAAGGCGTCGCACCCTTGTACATTTTATCAATAAGGAGCAAAATGGCAACTCACTATTTTATCCCTCTGAAATATAAAAATCAGGATTTAAACATAATCTTGTATTTACCTGTTTAAAGGCTTACTGAATTCTTTTTATTTGTGCACCCAAATTTTGCAAACGGGTATCAATGTTCTGATAACCACGGTCAATTTGTTCTATATTTTGAATATTACTTACTCCTTCTGCACTTAAAGCGGCAATTAACAAAGCAACACCCGCTCTTATATCCGGGCTTGACATAGTAATTCCACGTAATTTTTGTTCTCTTTCCAGGCCAATTACCACAGCACGATGCGGATCACATAAAATTACCTGCGCTCCCATATCAATCAGCTTATCCACAAAGAACAACCTGCTTTCAAACATTTTCTGATGTATTAATACACTTCCCTTGGCTTGGATGGCTGTTACCAATACGATGCTTAGCAAATCCGGCGTAAAACCCGGCCAGGGATGATCATAAATAGTGAGCACGCCGCCATCCATATACTTTTGTATTTCATATAATTCCTGCGTTGGAATATGAATGTCATCGCCAACAAAATTCATTTGAATGCCCAATTGCTGAAATCTTTCAGGTATTACACCAAGGTGTTCTATTCCCGCTCCTTTGATGGTAATATCGCTTTGAGTCATTGCAGCCATACCAATAAAACTGCCTACCTCAATCATATCAGGTAAGATGCGATGCTCTGTTCCAGCCAGGTAATCTACACCTGCAATGGTGAGCATATTACTACCGATACCGCTGATTTTTGCTCCCATTCTGTTAAGCATCTTGCAGAGTTGCTGCAGGTATGGTTCACACGCTGCATTATAAATGGTAGTAGTACCCGTAGCCATTACTGCCGCCATCAAAATATTTGCAGTTCCGGTTACGCTTGGCTCGTCCAATAAAATATTGGCGCCGGTTAGTTCTTTTGCTGCCAGGTAAAAAAAGCCATCCTGGTTGTATTCAAATGAAGCACCCAATTTTTCAAAACCTATAATATGCGTATCCAATCTTCTGCGGCCTATTTTATCGCCACCCGGTTTAGGGATGTATGCCTTTTTAAAACGGGATAACATTGGCCCGGCAAGCATTACAGAACCCCGTAGTTTGCCGCTTTTTTTATGAAAGTCTGCGCTACTCAGATAATCAACATCAATATCATCTGCCTGAAAAGTGCAACTTTGCCTGCTGATTCTATCAATTTTCACCTTCATTTCTTCCAGTAATTCTATCAACAGGTTTACATCAATAATGTCGGGTATATTGTTAATAGTTACTTTTTCGGGAGTAAGTAACACCGCAGAAATGATCTGCAATGTTTCGTTTTTGGCGCCCTGTGGGATTATATCGCCTGATAGTCTTTTACCGCCTATTACTTCAAATGAGCTCATCGTTGTATAGAAAATTTATATATTGTAATTAATTAAAAAGCCCCAACATGTGCTACCAGTCAGGGCTAATGCCTTTTTAATTATGAATCATCGGGTAATTAAAACCTATTGATTGATCAACCGGCAGATTAATATCGTTTTTTAAAATTGCGGTTATTGTTATTCCTGTTGTCACTGCCTCCGGATCTGTTATCTCTTCCGCCCCCGCTATTACCACGGTTATCTCTTTGCCCACCACTACTATTGCTTCTGTTATCTCTTCCACCACCGCTGCCGGTATTGCTCCTTCCTCCAAAATTTTTGCGATAGCCACCTGTGTTACCACTGCGATAATCGTCCCTGTCTGTACGGTTATCAGTTCTGTGTTTTACAAAAGGTTTGTTATTAAATTCCAACTGGCCTTCGGTAATAGTCTGCAATTCGGTCTGAATATTATCATCATGTACCAACTCTTTGTGCCAGTTGCTATAGGTAAGTTTCATGTAATAGGCAATTGCATTTGCAAATCCCTGGCGTTTCTCCGGATTTTCTTCCTTTAATGCCTTGTTAATAACCACTTCTATATTTTTACCAAGGTGGTTGAATTTTGGATACTTTTTAGGGTAAGGCAAAACTTCTGGTTTTGCTTTTAAGGTTTCCCTGGTTGGTATTGGGTAAGGGCTTTCAACATCCAGCTTAAAATCGCTGATTAAAAAAAGATGATCCCACAACTTGTGACGGAAATCCTCCACATTTTTTAAATGCGGATTTAAAAAGCCCATCAATTCAATTAGCGACATAGCATTGCGCTGCCGTTTTTCTTTGTCTTCAATACTAAGTAAATACTCAACCATTTTTTGAATATGTCTGCCATATTCTCTCATAGTTAAATGATTTCTTGTTGTATTGTACTCCATATTCTCTACGTTCATCATATAGGCAAATGTACTAAAAAGCTTTACACCACAGCAATTTTGGAAAATTTTCTGTAGAGTTTAATCTGGGTTGTTACGAGTGATATTCTGTGAATTATTATTGATGGCGAAACTGCAAAAACTGTTAAATGTATTTCTTGCGACAAAATATGAAGGCAACCAGGGCACCAATGCTGTCTGCCGCCCAGTCCAGCAAATCAAAGCTACGGCTGGTAACCAGGTATTTTTGCATAAACTCAGTTGTAAGCCCCCAAACTGAAACAGCAATTGCAATGCGGATAAAATATTGAAACTTCTCCTTTTTATCCATCGATGATAAAGCAAAGGGCAACATAAATAGAAACGCCAACAGGCAGAAAATACCCGTATGTACCCATTTGTCAAAGTAAATTTTGTCGAGCCAGTTAGCGGAAGGAATATCATTGCCCGGTAAACATAACAATACCAATACAACAAAAAACCAGGCAATGCCTGGTATAAATCTTATAATTCCAATAGACTTCATCTATTTTATTTTTTAAATTACTTTTAAGGCTGGCTTACTTTTAACCAACGAGCATATCAAAATTTAGTATCCTACCAATGACCCGTATGCTTCTGAACTCATTAAAGCAGCCACATCTTCAACATTATCTACCGTCATTTTTATCATCCAGCCTTCGCCATAAGGATCGCTGTTAACTAATTCTGGTTGTGCTTCTAACCCGGGATTTACTTCATTGATGGTTCCGGCCACCGGTAAAAAAAGATCACTTACAGTTTTTACAGCTTCAACTGTACCAAATACTTCTTCTGCGGTCATCGGTTTGCCTTTTGCAGGAATATCTATATACACAATATCACCCAATTCTCCCTGGGCAAAATCAGTAATGCCAATCGTTGCGATATTGCCTTCTAAAGAAACCCATTCATGATCTTTTGTATAACGAAGATTTGCGGGAACATTCATAATTGTAAGTTGATGGTTTGATTTTTGAATATTGTTTTATAGCAGGGATCGTCTACGATTTCGAAATTTTATCAGGCTGCAAAATAAATCATTTTAATCTTCCTCATTTCACATTTTTTATTTCTGGTAATACTTCCATTCGCATATGGATATCTGTAGTGGGTCTGTCGTAATTTCCCTTGGGTGCCATGGCAATCATATCAACTACTTCAAGGCCGCTTTCCACTTCGCCAAAAACGGTATATTCCATATCCAATTTTGGCGTGCCGCCGAGCATTTTATATGTCATTCGCCTGGCTGAAGAAAACTGAAGGCCGTTGTTTATTGAAATCATATCCAATTCTTCATCAGAATATTTTTTCCCCTGAACGATATAAAACTGGCACCCGCTGCTTGCCTTTTCGGGATTATTGTTACGTGCTGCTGCCAAAGCTCCTTTTTTGTGATAAAGGGTAGAATCAAACTCGGCTGGTATTTTATATCCAACATCTCCTTTTCCTAATTGAATACCAGGTTTTGCATTTTTACTTTCGGGATCACCACCCTGAATCATAAAGCCATTGATTATCCGGTGAAAAAGCAAGCTATCATAAAAATGTGCTTCAACCAGTTTTATAAAATTATCGCGGTGTAATGGGGTTTTATTATAAAGCTTTACAATAATTTCACCCATATCAGTTGTAATCTTAACCCTTGTTTCCGGCCTGGTTGAATCCGGCATTGGAACATCAACTTTTTTTGTTGCTTTAACTGTAGTTGCAGATTTTGTTTTTTTTACAGTTGAACTGCTTTTTGGTTTGACGGGTGTTTTCTTTGTTACCTGTGCTTGTGTTGAAAGCACACTTAAGGCAATAATAAGTGAAAGGATAATTTTTCCTGAAAATTTCATAGTAGGAGGTTAGTCGTTTTTAAAAAACTGTTCAAAGTAAAGCAAAACATGATCTTTTAAAAAATTTTCCTGTTGAAAGAGTTCAAATTCCGGTAATGCTTTTAGCTGGTTAAAATGGGGCCAACCTTCTTCATCGTGGCCAGCCAGTGCATAGTATCCGCTTTGAGATAATATGGTGCAAATGGCAATATGCATCAGGTCTTGTTTTTGTTCCTTTGTATAAACCTGCTTTGCAGTACCTAGTTCCTGTACACCAATCAGGAACAAAACGCCGTCCATATCTGGCTTAATGCCATATTTTTCTTTCAGTTTTATCCGGAGCTTCAGCCACCTTACCTGTAAATCATCTTTTGCATGCTGCATCGTGCAAATATAATCTGAAAACCTTCAATACAGTTTCTCAATAAATCTAATGAGAACGGAATTTTAGCATATATCAATGGGCACGTTATACTCTCCGTTGTATCAAAATGTGTTATGAATATTGTTGATTAATGCAGCATTCAATCTAATGGTTCATCTTTTTGCATTGCCCCGTCCTTTAGGTCGGGGGGTAAATTCTAATTTTATTTATGGCTTTAGCCAAATCTACTTTGGCTAAAGCCATGAAGGATGGTTTCATTGATCACCGCCCTGAAGGGCAGTGCAATTCAAAGGGCAATGCAATTAAGAGTTCTTCAAAACTAATGGGCAGATATATTATATTTCCCGCTGTATCAAAATGTGGTATGAATATTTTTGCCTATTACACAATCCTATACAGTATAAAGTATAATATATCATTCCCCGGGTTTGAGGTAGTGTGATCCCTTTTTCTGAAGAAGCCAAACCATTACCTTTGCAAAAATTTTATAAACACAAATGTTACAGATAAATTATATCCGCCAGCACATTGATTTAGTAAAAGAAAGATTGGCCCACAGGCATTTTGCTAATATTTCGTTGGTAGATACAATTGTGGACTTAGATGACCAGGTGCGTAAATTAAAAGTTGAATCAGAAACTTTGCGGGCAAAATTGAATGCAACCAGTAACGAAATTGGTATGCTCGTGGGCAAAGGCGAAAAGGAATTGGCGGAGCAAAAACGGTATGAAGTATCCCAGGGTAAAGTGGGAATTGAACAGTTGAAAAAGCAATTGGCTACTTTAGAAAATACATTGCAAAACGAATTGATTCAGTTGCCAAACCTTCCTCATAGTTCCGTACCGCCAGGCAACACACCCGAAGAAAATTTGAACATAAAGGAAGTTGGGGTAAAGCCGACATTGTATGTTGGTGCGGTTCCTCATTGGGATCTTATAAAAAAATATGACCTGATTAACTTTGAAACAGGGGCTAAAATAACCGGAAGTGGTTTTCCCCTATTTAAAGGTAAAGGTGCCAAATTACAAAGGGCATTGGTTCAATATTTTTTGGAATATAATATTGCTGCAGGTTACACGGAATATATGCCCCCCCTGATGGTAAATGAAAAGTCTGCTCGCGGTACCGGCCAGTTGCCGGATAAAGAAGGCCAGATGTATCATATTAAAGAAGATGGATTTTATATGATACCGACTGCAGAAGTGCCGGTTACAAATATTTACAGGGATGAAATTGTAAAGGATACTGAACTGCCTGTAAAAATGACTGCATACACACCTTGTTTCAGAAGAGAAGCGGGAAGTTTTGGAAGTGATGTACGTGGCCTAAACCGCGTACACCAGTTTGATAAGGTAGAAATTATTCAATTGGTGCATCCGGAAAAAAGTTATGAAGTGCTGGAAGAAATGGTGGCACATATTGAAAAATTATTGCAATCCCTCGAACTGCCTTACCGTATCTTACGCTTATGTGGCGGTGATATGGGTTTTACAAGCGCCCTCACTTACGACTTTGAAGTGTATAGTGCAGCACAGGAAAAATGGCTGGAAGTAAGTTCAGTTTCAAACTTCGAAACTTTTCAAACCAACCGCATGAAAATCCGCTACAAAGATGCTGGTGGCAAAACCCAGTTATTACATTCTTTAAATGGTTCATCATTGGCTTTACCAAGAATTATGGCTTCACTGCTGGAAAATAATCAAACAGCGGAAGGCATCAATTTGCCGGAGGTATTGCATAGTTTTTTCGGAGCTGAATCTATTTAATCATTATACTTCTACGGTTATATTGTGCACTATTAGAAAAAACTTCCAGCAACTTTGAAAAGACTGACAATAATTTTTAGCGGAATTCTATTAATTGGATTTGTATTTGAATATTGGTTACTTTATTTCTCTGGACTTATTATTCCTGAACATATTCCATACACACCTATCAATATCGGTGGGCTTTTGATTCTTATATCAATGTTGACAACTCTTATAATTTTCATTAAAAAATTGCATAGACAAAATAGTTCTTTATCAGTTTTTCGAATGACACTTTTAGGGAGTATTGTTTGCTTAATTGCCGAATTTATTTTTCAGCTTATTAAACTTGCGACAAATAATTATGACGCATTAAAGGACCGGGTTATTGAATCTGGCGCTGGAGTAATCAGTATAACATTCTTTGGCGCAATTTTATCATTCTTTGTAGCTTATCAAATTAGGACACGTAGGACGAGAATACTCTTACTTTTTATTATTTTGTTTATTGCTATCTTTTTGTTCGTTAAGTAATTCGAACTTGACCTTTTCTATTTGCCTTTTACTGTTGACTTCATTATTAGTAATTCTATTGGCAACATTCCCGGGTAGATTTGTTGTCACTTTAAATTCGTGTGTAATATAACTTTAGCATACCCTTTTATATTTTCATTTCCTTAAATGATTTATTTTACTGTTCAAACTGAATCTTTAGACGGGAACCTTTAAACCTATCCATAAAAGTTTTGTCTTACGAACTGTTATACCTGTTAACTATTTTAATTTAACTATTGATGCCCGTTTCTAACCGTATAAAAAATCAGCACCTTTTATGGAGAGCTGCATTTGGACCCATGGCAGAAAATGCTGCGGACCTTGAAAACATTTCTCAAAAACAGCTTTGGAAATTGTTGATTAAAACTTCATCGAAAAAGCCTGAGAAAATGGTTATTGCCAGTGGACTGTTTGACGGTATGATGAAAGGTGTACAGGATGTTGTACAACTCCAAAAATTAACTGCAGAACAAAAAAAAGCCATCCGCCAACAATCAAGAGATGGGCTTAAAAGCCTTAACCAGCGTTGGTTGCAGGAAATGATCAATAGTGAAGCCCAGTTAAGGGAAAGGATGAGTTTGTTCTGGCATGGGCATTTTGCCTGCCGGGTTATCAATATTTATTTTCAGCAGGAATTGCTGGACATCATTCGTAACAATGCCACAGGAAATTTTGGCGAATTACTACGGGCCGTAAGCAAGAGTTCGGCCATGTTGCAGTTTTTAAACAATCAGCAAAACCGCAAGCAAAAGCCCAATGAAAATTTTGCCCGTGAAGTGATGGAACTGTTTACAATGGGCCGTGGAAATTATTCTGAAAAAGATGTAAAAGAAGCCGCCAGGGCTTTTACCGGTTGGGGCTTTAATTTACAGGGCGAATTTGTTTTCCGTAAAAATCAACATGATGATGGCAGCAAAACATTCCTGGGCGAAACCGGCAATTTTGAAGGAGATGATATTATTGATATCATCTTGAAACAAAAAAACACCGCCGTATTTATTACCAAAAAGATGTACCGGTATTTTGTAAATGATAATCCCAACGAAGAAAAAGTAGCCTTGCTTGCCGACCGGTTTTTTAAAAGTGATTACAACTTAGCCACTTTGATGGAAGATATTTTCATCAGCGATTGGTTTTATGATGACAAAAATATCGGTACCAAAATAAAATCCCCGATTGATTTGTTGGCTGGAATCAGGAGGCTGTTGCCAATGGAACTGGAAGATGATAACATGCAATTATTGTTTCAGCGGGCATTGGGGCAAATACTTTTTTACCCACCCAATGTGGCTGGCTGGCCCGGTGGAAAATCCTGGATAGATAGTAGTACACTGATGTTGCGGTTACGCATTCCCCAGATATTAACAGCAAACGAAGCAATAAATATTAATCCTAAAAGCGATGATGATGTGATGATGGGCCAAATGACCGAAGAGAAAAAAGCTGCACAACTTAAAAAGGGTTTTGGCAAGATGACGGGTGCCAGTGTGGATTGGGATGCAGTTTCAAAAGTGTTCGCCAAACAGCCCCGGGAAAAATTATTGCCGTTAATATCCGAAACTGTTTTGCAGGCAAGCAGTAGGTCAAATAATGCTATGCTTGATAAATATCTCAACAACGATTCCAGGGAAAACTATATAAAAAGTGCCATCGTTCATTTGATGAGCACACCTGAATATCAATTGTGTTAATGTATTTTATAAGTTATCATAGGTAAGGAAATAAGTTTAAATTTTTCAAGATGCTGATAAAAAGAAAAGAATTTCTACAAATAGGTTCGCTGGCAACGGCTTCAGTTTTTTTGCCAAAATTTTTAAAGGCATTTGAAAAACCGGCCATGGTACCACCAGGTAATAAAGTAGTGGTGGTAATACAATTTAGCGGCGGCAATGATGGGCTTAATACGGTAATTCCGGTTACCAATGATATCTACTATAAATCGAGGCCAAGGTTGGCAATTACAAAAGAAAAAGCGTTGGCAATTACCGGGGATGTCGGTTTAAACCCGGCACTTACTTCGTTTCGTGAATTGTTTGATGATGGAAATTTAGCCATACTAAATGGGGTGGGATATCCTAATCCTGATCGCTCTCATTTTAGAAGTATGGACATTTGGCAAACGGCCAGTAATAGTAATGAATATGTAAATTCAGGATGGATTGGGAGATACCTGGATGCTCAATGTTCAGGATGTGATAAACCTACACAGGCATTGGAAATTGATGATATTTTAAGTCTTGCCCTAAAGGGTGAAAATAATAATGGCCTTGCTTTTAAGGATGCAGCAAAATTATACCGAACCAGCAACGAACAGTATTTCCGCGACCTTCAAAAGGCGCATGAGCCGGGAGAAGAAACGGCCGACTATCTCTACAAAACAATGAGCGGAACCTTGAGTAGTGCCGATTATATTTTTCAAAAGAGTAAGTTGCATCCAACCTCAGAAATTTATCCAGCCACAAACCTTGGCAAAGATTTAAAAACAGTCGCCTCATTGATTTTATCCGACATCAATACCCGTGTTTACTATGTTTCGTTGGGAAGTTTTGATACCCACGTAAACCAGGAAAATCAACAGAAACGCTTGTTTACAGAATTGAGTGATGCGGTAAAAGCATTCACTACCGACCTTAAAAAGAACAATCGTTTTGAAGATGTATTAATGATGACCTTTAGTGAATTTGGCAGAAGGGTAACACAAAATGCCAGCGGCGGTACCGATCATGGCACAGCCAACAATATGTTTTTTATTGGAGGTGGATTAAAAGAAAAAGGTGTATTAAACGCTATGCCTGATTTACAAAATCTGAATGATGGCGATCTGAAACATAGTGTGGATTTTAAAGAAGTGTATGCAACGGTTTTAAACAAATGGTTAGGTGCAGATGATAAAATGATTTTGGGAAAAACATCCAATTACCTGAATTTTATTTAGAAAAAAACATAGCAGTTAAAACTAAGAAGCGAAGTCAGGCTCCACTTCCTGGTTTTATAAAATTCTTTTTAGTTTTCACTTAAGTGCATCATTTTCTTTAATTGTTTAGATAACACAAGAAGAATTATTCCCGCCAACCCGGCCATTACAACAAACAACATGAAAAACTCATGAAGATTTGAAATCTGGTATCCCAGAAATGAAGTAGTTTTCCCTTCCGAGGGGTAAAGCGAACTTAAAACGCCAGCCAATTTATTACCACCTGCATTCCCCAAAAACCATACAGCCATCAACAGGGAAGCAAATCGAAGTGGCGATAATTTATTGAACAACGAAAGACCAATCGGGGAAAGACATAACTCGCCCAAAGTGTGTAACAGGTACATTCCCGTAAGCCAGATCATGCTCACTTTTACTTCGGATTGCACATCTTTTACGCCATAAGCGATCCAGAAATATCCCAAAGCCAGTAAAATAAGACCCAGGCCCATTTTGGCCGGAGTGGAAGGTTGTTTCTTTCCCAATTTCAGCCAAATCCATGCTAAGATGGGAGCCAGTATAATGATGAAAGCAGAGTTAAAAGATTGAAAATAACTGGATGGCATTGTATAGCCAGGCCATAAATTAAGATTGGTTTGACGGTCGGCAAAGAACACAAGTGAAGCGCCTGTTTGCTCGTAAGCGCCCCAAAAGAAAATAACAAACACTGCTATAATTACCATCACCCATATTCGCTGCTTTTCATGAGCAGTAAGGTTTTTATCAGAAAAAATAAGAATAATAATAAATAGAAAACTTGCCGAAAGGAGATAGAAAAGATAGCTCCATTTTGTATCAAGATACATGGCACCAATCATAACTGCGGCAAATAGCAAAGTACCTATCGAAATAGAAGCGGGGTTGAGCCAGAGGGCTGATGGCTTTTTAACCGGCTTATGTTCTATATCTGTTAACGGATCAACAACCACAGTGTTGGTTCCGGGCGTTAAACCAAGAATATTTCCATCTGGAGATTTTACATATTTATCATGAAAAAGTTTTTGGATCAACAGGCTCAACAACATTGCTATACATCCAACCAAAAAAGCCCATCTGAAATCTGCCGGATTACCCGTTTGCCCTACGAGCCCGCAAATAAGCGGTCCTACCATTCCTCCAACGTTAATACCCATATAAAAGATAGTATAAGCGGCATCTTTACGATTATCACCATCCGGGTAAAGTTGTCCAACTAACGAAGAAATATTTGGTTTAAAAAAACCATTACCAGCTATCATAAAACCAAGGCCAGAATAAAAAAGCACCTGCGACAAGCCTGGTGAAGAATCATAAACAGAGCCGCAACAAAATAAAATCAATTCACCAATTGCCATTACCAAACCACCAACCAAAATGGATCTTTTATTACCCCAGAAACGATCGGCAATATATCCGCCCAATAAAGGAGATAGATAAATAAAGCCGATATAACTGCCATAAAGATTAGACGAAAAATGATCATCAAAAAGTAAGGCCTTGGTCATAAAGAGTATAAGCATTGCCCTCATGCCATAGAAATTGAATCGCTCCCACATTTCCGTTGCAAATAGTACATACAATCCTTTTGGATGGCCTGCGTTTTTTACCTGTTTACTCATAAAATTTTTTTTGCTGGTAAATATTGATTTTAATCACTCAAAGTAGCAATTTTCTTTTTAGTAAATTCAAAGCACTACTTTTTTCTATTTTTAAATATGGTTAAAATAAATATTACAATATTTATAAAAATTATATGGCTAGCTCTTGTAGTAACTTTAATTTCGCAAATGAAACCTCATTTAATTAAAATGCAATAATCCAAGTTTTTTTATGAATATCCTTATTGTAGGTGGTGGCGGCCGTGAACATACGTTGGCCTGGAAAATAAAGCAAAGCCCTTTATGCGCCCAGTTATTTATTGCCCCCGGCAATGCTGGAACATCTTTAGTTGGAGTGAATATACCACTTGCGGTTACTGACTTTAAAGGAATAGCAGACTTTGCGATAGAACAGCAAATAGACATGCTGATTGTAGGCCCGGAAGAACCCCTGGTAAAAGGAATTTACGATTATTTGACCAGTAACCCGGTTACCGCTCACATACAGGTATTTGGCCCTTCAAAAGAAGCAGCACAGCTTGAAGGAAGTAAAGCGTATGCAAAGGCATTTATGGATCGGCACAATATTCCAACAGCTGCTTATCGCGAATTTGATGCATCCACATATGAAGATGGCATTAACTATATCCAAAATCATGCTTTACCAATAGTTTTGAAAGCCGATGGACTTGCAGCAGGTAAAGGCGTTGTGATATGCAACAGCAAAATAGAAGCACTGGCCGAGTTTGAACTAATGATTCAGCAATCAAAATATGGCGATGCCGGAAAACGGGTGGTAATTGAAGAGTTTTTGAAGGGCATTGAATTAAGCATGTTTGTACTAACTGATGGCAAAAATTATGTGATTCTGCCGGAGGCAAAAGATTATAAACAAATCGGCAATGGTAATACAGGCCCCAACACAGGCGGAATGGGAGCAGTAAGTCCTGTGCCATTTGTAAATGAGGCTTATGTTCAGCTTGTAAAAGAAACCATCATTGAACCAACTGTGAACGGATTGATTTCAGAAAAGCTCGATTACAAAGGAGTCATTTTTATTGGATTGATCAATGTTGATGATAAGCCCTATGTGATTGAGTACAATTGCAGGTTTGGTGATCCGGAGACAGAAGTAATTATTCCAAGAATTGAAAATGACCTGGTTGAAATTTTATCAGCAGTTGCAAAACAGCGATTAAATGAAATTACCATTAAAACCAGTCCACTTGCCGCAGTTACTGTGGTAGCAGTTAGTGGCGGTTATCCAAACGACTACGAATCAGGCAAAGAAATACAAGGGTTGGAAGATGCAGCGATTGATGGCTCCATTATTTTTCATTCAGGTACTAAACAGGTAAATGATAAAGTGGTATCCAATGGTGGAAGAGTGTTGGCCATTACTTCAATAGGTGATGATATTGATGGCGCAGCAGAACAATCGAATTATATTCTGGAGCAGTTGTACTTTGATGGTATTTATTTTAGAAACGATATCGGGTTCGAATTCAGGTAAACAAAGTTGTTTTTGTGAATTTGAAGATTGTTGGTTGATAGCGAGGTTTTATCCTTTTTGCAACGAATTAGCTTTTCAACTTCGAAATGGCCAAAAGCCCGGAAATTAACTTGGAATCTTCCCGCAAAATGTTGAAAAATAAAGGGTTTGCGGTTGTTAATTCAAAAAATTTACGTCAACTTTGCCCCAATTATTTATATACCTTTTTTCTCTACATAAACTATGGGTCTTTTTAATTTTTTCACACAGGAAATTGCGATGGATTTGGGTACCGCAAACACCCTGATAATATTTAACGATGAAGTAGTAGTGAACGAGCCTTCTATTGTTGCCTTAGACAGAAATAATCCCAAAAATATTTTAGCCGTTGGAAAGAAAGCTTTGATGATGCATGAAAAAACGCATGAAAGCATCCGTACCGTTCGTCCCCTGAAAGATGGCGTAATAGCAGATTTTAACGCCGCTGAATTAATGATAAGGGAAATGATCAAAATGATCTATCCTAAAAAGCCATTGTTTGCTCCAAGCTGGAGAATGATGATTTGTATTCCAAGCAGCATTACTGAGGTTGAAAAACGTGCGGTTAGAGATAGTGCCGAACAAGCCGGCGCTAAAGAAGTTTACCTGATTCATGAGCCCATGGCTGCAGCGTTGGGTATTGGTATTGATGTGGAGGAACCAGTTGGAAATATGATCATTGATATTGGTGGTGGTACTACGGGTATTACCGTGATAGCATTGGCAGGTATTGTGTGTGATCAAAGTATTCGTATTGCGGGTGATGAATTTACTGCAGATATTATGGAGGCACTTCGCCGTTATCATAGCTTACTAATAGGTGAACGTACTGCTGAACAAATAAAAATTCAGGTTGGATCTGCAATGAAAGATCTTGAAAATCCACCGGATGATATTCCTGTAAACGGACGTGACCTTGTAACAGGTATCCCAAAACAGGTTTTTGTTAGTTACCAGGAAGTTGCAGAAGCGTTGGACAAGAGTATTTTCAAAATTGAGGAAGCTATTTTAAAAGCATTGGAAACTACTCCGCCTGAACTGGCAGGTGATATTTACCGCAGAGGTTTATATCTTACTGGTGGCGGATCACTGTTAAGAGGACTGGATAAAAGAATAGCAGCTAAAATTAAATTACCTGTACATGTTGCCGATGATCCACTGAAAAGCGTGGTGAGAGGAACAGGTATCGCATTGAAAAATTATGATAAGTATCCTTTTGTAATGCGTTAAGTATTATTAAATATCCGCCATTGGCGGAAAAAGATAACGACTTTTCTGGTATGAATAATATGCTACATTTTATCAGGCCAGATTTTTACCCACTGATCGGGATTGTAGGAGGAGCATTGTATGCATAATATTTTTTTATTCGTCCGCAGGTATTTCAATTTTATTTTTTTACTGTTACTACAGATATTTTGCATATACCTGATTGTGCATTATAATACCTATCACAATGCGGTTGCTTCCGGCGTTATGAATGAAATAACCGGCAAGGTAAATACCCAATACAATAAAATCGACTATTATCTTCAGCTCAAAAAAACCAACGAGCAACTGGCAAAAGATAACGAACGGTTACGAAACCTGCTCAAAGAAAATTTTGAAACTCCGGACACCACCGCCAAAGTAATTACCGATTCAATTCCATACGATACTTTAGGGCATATTCGTAAGTGGCAGTACAGTGCAGCCAAAGTTGTTTCCAACTCAATATCAGCTCAGAATAATTTTATTGTTTTGGGCAGAGGTGCTGATCAACATTTAAGAAAAGATATGGGAGTGGTTGATCCAAATAATGCAGTGGTGGGCATTATTACAGATGTAAGTAGCAATTACGCAGTAGTGATGAGCCTTTTGCACAAAGACAGTAAAATAAGTGCCAAACTAAAAAAGAGTGGCGAAGCCGGCCAGGTAGTCTGGGATGGAAAAGATCCGCATTTTTTATCGTTGACCGATATCAGGAAAAGTGTAAAACTTATAAAAGGTGATACGGTTTTAACAAGCGGTTTCACGGCAACTTTTCCCTATGGCCTTTTTCTTGGAACAATCGATAGTGTAGTGCCGGACAAGGGAACCAATAACTTTATCATTCGTATAAAAACCAGCGCCAGTTTTAATAACCTGCAATATGTTTACGCCATCGAAAATTATCAGAAGGATGAAATAAACACGTTGTTGAAGAATGCAAATAATAAAATCAATAATTAATTCCGTCAGCGGATTCAATGAACACCTTAATTAAAAATATTGTCCGTTTTGCTATATTGATACTGGTTCAGGTATTTATACTTGACAGGATCCATGTTAACTATATGGTTACGCCCTATATTTATTTTCTGTTCATTTTATGGATGCCCTTTAAACTCAGCCGCAGCGCTCAAATGCTGATTGCATTTGCACTTGGGTTTACACTCGATAGTTTCAGGCACAATCCCGGATTTCATGCCGCGGCCTGTGTATTGATTGCCTATTTCCGTCCTTTTCTTATTAATATAATGATACCCCAGGAAGGTGCTGATAGTAATTATGACGAACCCTCCGCCAAAAGTATGGGCGGGTTTCTACCGTACATGGTTTACGCCGGGGTACTTACTTTTATCCATCATGGTTGGCTATTCTTTTTAGAAGCCTGGCAATTTGGAAACTTCTGGTATTTTCTTGTCAAAACATTGTTGTCAACTGCTGTAAGCTTATTACTCATTATCATTGCAGAGTTATTGTTTTCCCGAAAACAGCAATTCAGAACAAATACTGTTTAATAGTATTGTTAAAATACAATCTGTAATATGTATTTGTAATTGGTAGAAGTTAATAGGTTATATAATTGTACACAAAATTCAATAAATTTAAGGGAATGGCGTTCAAAAGGGTGCATTTCAAATTGTCGCTGGCTGGTGGAGACACCAGCCAGGGCAGTCAGCCGTGGGCGGTGTCCTCACCGCCCACAGTGTTACAAGTAAAGCGACAATTTGAAATGCACCCGTTCAAAATAATTATGACCTTCGCGGGTTAATTATAAATGCAAAAACATTAAAATAGACAGTTGGTTTAGAACTGATTTTATTTTCATTTTTAATAAATAGGAAAGCTCTATAACCAGTAAACAAATAAATTAAAAGCACCTTGTCTGTCTTCAATCAATCACGAAAAAATGTAGTCCGGCTTGTTTTTGTCGGCATCTTTCTGGTTATCATTCTGCAGTTGGCTAACCTGCAATTGTTTTCCTCCAAGTATGCAATCATGGCCGATGATCAGGGGAAATTTAGAAAAGTAATTTATCCTGATCGTGGTATTGTGTATGATCGTAAAAGCCGCCCGATTCTTCAAAATATGACCATTTACGATTTGATGGTTATTCCTAATAAAATTAAAGGAATTGATACTGCGGCATTGTGCCGCATATTGCAGATTGATACTGCAACTTTTGAAAAGAAATTGTTGGAAGTAAGGATTAGAAATGGCCGGGCAAGGCCATCTACTTTTGATGCCTTGTTATCGGATGAAAAAATGGCCATGCTAAATGAGGCCATGTATAAATTTGCCCCGGGGTTTTATTTACAAGAACGACCTGTAAGAAGTTATCCCGTAGATGCAGCGGGTAATATACTAGGTTATTTATCGGAAGTTGATAGCAGTTTTTTAAAACGGCATTTGGATGAAGGTTACCAAATTGGTGACTATGCAGGAAAGACCGGCCTCGAAAGAACTTACGAAAGAGCCTTAATGGGGCAACGAGGTATTCAGTATTGGAAACGGGATAACAAAAACCGGTTAACCGAACGACTTGAACAAGGAAAGTTTGATACTGCAGCAATTGCCGGAGATAATATGCACCTGGCGCTGGATATCGAATTACAGGCATTGGGCGAGAAATTAATGGAGAACAAACTGGGTGCTATTGTTGCGGTAGATCCCCAAACCGGGGGAATTTTAGCGATGGTGAGTAGCCCCACTTTCAAACCAAAATTATTAACGGGAGCTACAAGGCGTAAACATATTGGAGAGTTACTATTGGACCCTGCGCTTCCATTATACAATCGAACTGTAAGTGGTATTTATTCTCCCGGATCTACATTTAAAACGCTACAGGCGTTAATTGGATTGCATGAAGGTGTCATTCAAACCAGTACCAGGTTTTCCTGCTCTGGTGCATTTTATGGTTGTGGAAGTTCCCATCCAATGAGGTGCCTCGATTTTGGAACTTTTGATTTGCGTAGTGCTATTACTGTTTCTGATAACACTTACTTTGCCAACGTAATGCAACGGGTAATAGACAATCCTAAATATCCTAATGTAGACAGCAGTTTAAAAGTTTGGGATAATTACATGTATGCATTTGGGTTGGGCCACAAATTAGGCGTTGATGTGCCGTATGAAAAGAGTGGTAACATTCCTACTCCTGCTCATTTCGATAAAATTTATGGCAAAGGTCATTGGAATTATTGCACCTTTCGTTCGGTAAGTATTGGACAGGGTGAGGTGAATGTTACACCCATACAAGTAGCTAATGAAATGGCTTTTATTGCTAATAAGGGCTGGTATAAAATCCCCCACCTGGTTGATTCTATTGAAGGCGGTGACCGGTTTGAGTTATTAAATAAATTTAAGGAACGACACAATACAACAGATATACCTGATAGTGTTTTTGAAGCAGTACATGATGGTATGCAGGGTGTGGTTGAAAGAGGAACCGGCATGGGCGCAAAAGTAGATGGTATCGACATTTGTGGAAAAACCGGCACCGTGGAAAACTACATCGGATCGGTAAAGCAACCTAACCATGCTTTCTTTTGTGGATTTGCTCCCCGTGATAATCCAAAAATTGCGATCATGTGCGTAGTTGAAAACAGTGGTCGTTTTGGTGGTACTTACGCAGCACCAATATGTGGTTTATTAATTGAAAAATATCTAAAAGATTCTATAACAGACAAAGCCCGTTTGGCAAGAGTAGAACAACTTTCGAATCTTAACCTGATTCCTCCAAGAATTTATGCAGAAATCCGCAAGCAGGATTCTATGCGTCACATCAGGGACTCTGCATACCTTGTGGCCAAAGGTTATTTAAAAGCTATAAAAGATACTATGGGACTTGATGAAGAAGATGAGGCAGAGGCATTGGATAAAATAAAGCTCGATAAGTTAAGAAAGGATTCGGTAAAAAATGAAATGCCCAAAAAAGACAGCAGTGAAATTCCTGCAAAAAATAAAATTGAAGCAATCATTCCCAATGAAAGAAAACAGGCCGAAGTAAAAGACACTGTAAAAAATTAAAAGCTGAAAATAAAAAATGTATCAAAGGAACCCAACATTAGGAAAAGGTATTGATTGGCTGGTGGTATTATTATATGTAACACTTGTAGTGATTGGACTCATTTGTATTTTTTCAGTAGAGTATAGGGCCGGAGATGGCGTTGTACAGAGCTTCCTGGGCTTCAAAAAAAACTACAGCAAACAGTTTTTCTTTTTCCTGGCGAGTATTGTATTGGCAACATTTATACTTTTAACTGATAGTAAATTATTTACAGCTACGGCAAATATCAGTTACCTGATTGGAATCGTACTGGTGCTCGCCACATTTGTTGTTGGTAAGGAAATTAAAGGATCCAAAAGCTGGATTCCATTAGGTTTCATGAACCTGCAGCCGGTTGAATTGTGTAAAATATTTACCTCCCTTGCGTTGGCTAAATTTTTATCAATGACCAATCTTGATTTTAAAAAATCAAAATCGCAGTTAATAGCCGCTGCAATTTCATTTACGCCTGCAGCCTTATCCATTCTGCAAGGAGAAACCGGTTTAGCACTCGTATATTTCACTTTCCTTATTCCAATGTACCGGGAAGGTTTGCCACCCGGTTATCTGATTACAGGAGCTGCCATGGCAGTTTTACTGGTAATATCTTTGTTGTTTTCTACAACTACGCTATTAATTGCTTTTGCAGTTATAGCCATATTATTTATCATACTTAATCTTCGACAGGTTAAAAGAAACAATAGCTTGTTGTTGCTGGTAATTGGCATTTGGGCTTTTTGCTCCCTTTTTGTCGGCGTACTTGTACCATTAACTTTTAAACATGTTTTTAAACAATATCAGGCAGATAGAATTTTTAGCATGGTTGGTGTTGACAATCCATTTGCTGATAAAAATTCCGCGGATTTGATCAGTCCTGAAGAACTAAAGGCAAAACAGCGCAAAAGTGAACAGCAGAACTACAATGTAAAGCAATCAAAAATTGCCATTGGTTCCGGCGGTGTATTAGGTAAAGGTTTCTTAAAAGGCACACAAACACAAGGCGACTTTGTGCCGGAACAACATACAGATTTCATTTTTACATCCGTAGGAGAAAATTTTGGCTTTTGGGGAAGTACATTACTTATGTTGATTTACCTCACACTCATTTTACGAATTGTAAATTTAGCCGAACGGCAACGAAGTACTTTTAGCCGGGTATATGCATACTCGGTAGCCAGTATTATATTCTTTCATGTGGTGGTTAATATATGCGTAACGGTAGGCTTAGCACCCGTTATAGGAATAACTTTACCTTTAATGAGTTATGGCGGCTCATCACTCTTGACTTTCACTTTCCTGATATTTATTTTGGTAAGATTAGATGCTGACCGGCAAATGGTATTGCGTTAAATTAGATAGAACATAGTTTTTTATCGTAGTTTAGATATGACTGGTTTTACAGTTCTTTACCATAAATTTTAGGAGCAAAACTGTTTAGTGGCAACAGAATGTTTATAGATACTAAAGAAGCACAAATTTTGACAACTAAATATTTTAAGGAATGATAGACTTCAAAAAAATGGACGAAAAGGATTTTGTTTTCATTAACAAAACTTTGAGTGATAAAGAAGAGAAAGCCTTTAGTGAATTCTTAAAAAATCGCAAGACAAAAACTTTACGAACAAAAGGAGTAAAGAAAACAAAAAGAGAAGTTCAATCACAATAATCTCGAACCGAAACATTAGGTTAGCCACTATGCTGACTTTGTGATTTTATTCAATCACTATTAAAATACCACCAGGGAGATGGGAAAGGAGTATGAAGATAATTCCGCTAAGCGAAGGCACATTTACAATTGATAAAACAAAGCAGTTTATTCCGTTTAATAAAAATGAAGATGATTTGCAGCAACGCACAACCGGTAGCCTGCTGGTAGAAATCCAGCCATTTTGCATTATCACGGATAATGATATCCTTATTATTGATACCGGCTTAGGCTTTAGCAACCCCGACGGTACCCTGCAATTGCATCAGAATTTACTGGATAATGATATTAACCCGATGGAAGTAACCAAGGTATTGATGAGTCATTTACACAAAGATCATTCCGGGGGCATTAGCAGAGAAGATAGTGTGTTGCGTCAACGTTTTTTTAATTTCCCCAATGCTGTATATTACGTAAACAAATCGGAACTTGATTTTGCATTGGCAAAAGAAAATGCTTCCTACAAAACAGCAGACTTTGAAATACTTGCCAATTCTGATAAAGTAGTATTTACGGAAGGGAATGGTGTGATTGATAATTATATTACCTATGAGTTAACAAGTGCACATTCACCTTTTCACCAGGTGTTCTGGATTGAGGAAGATGGACAAAAAGTTTTTTTTGGTGGTGATGATGCGCCTCAGTTGCACCAGATGAAAAGCCGTTTTGTAGCCAAGTATGATTTTGACGGAAAGAAGTGTATGGAACTACGTCAGCAATGGTGGGAACAGGGTAAAAAAGAAAAATGGACATTTCTTTTTTATCATGATATTAAAACACCGGTTTTTTCTTTCGTCTAAGTTGGGGATAAAAAAATAGTCAGCCTTCCAACAAGCTGACCATTTTAAATCTAAAACAACTATTCAACACTTTTTATAGCGGGTATTACTAACCTTTCCTTTGTAGCGGCCTGTTGGTATTATTTCGCTGCAGGCGCTGATTTTTAATGGCTTTTATCAAAATTTGCCGGAATCTTCCTTCTGCATTGTAAAGCCGGTTCATCCTTTGTGGCCCCAACACTTTTGTAAACTGATCCCTGTATTTTTTTCTCAGGTTCAATACTTTTTCATCCCGGTCAATAACGTCCTGGTCATCTTGTACAACGCCTTTTAATTCATTTGAATATTGATTGTAAACAGGCCAGAATTTTTGTGCTTCCTCTGGTGTAAGGTCCAGCTCCCTGCTTATAAATGCTACTTTCAGTGCTTCAATATCCTGTTGCTTTTTATTCGATCCACTATTTTCCTGTGCTTTGGCAAAAAATGCAAAGCCTAAAAAAGCAGCCACCAGGTATAATTTTTTCATCGTTAGTTTTCTCCTTAGTTATTTAATGTGGTTAGGTCAAGTTTATTAAGGTAATTCTCCAGGGCTTTATCATTTAACAAATAATCTTCTTCACTTGGTAATTGATTTTCATCCACATTACTTCTTAACACGGCCATGTCTGTAATGTCTCCATGGTTTTCAAGATATTTTGATATATCTGTTGCCGAAAGGTTTTCAAGTGCGGCGGTGAATTGTTCATCATTCATTTTTCTGCCTTGCTCTATCGAAGGGTCCAAAACAATTGATGCTGTTTCTATTGTTCCAGTTTTACCGGGTTTATCCGCATATTTTATTATACCAAAAGCAATAGCACCAATTAGTATGGCTGCTGCCGCAAACTTCATAAACAGGTTACGGTTTCCCATTTTTACAACTTTACCAGTTGTTGGTTCAGGTTTCAGTTTTGCAATAATTTCGGTAGCAAGGCCTTCAAAATAACCGCTTGATAAAGAGAATACATTTTTATGTTGAATGCCAGCAAGTAAAGGTGATAACTGCATTAGTTCATCTTTTGCTCCAACAGGTATTGCTATTTTTTCGATGATAATTTCAGGATTATTTTCAAAATAGCCGGTTGGTACTTCAAACACATTTGTATGTTGAACACCCAAAAGTAAAGGTGATAACTGCTTTAACTCTTCTTTTGCTTCAACAGATATCGCTATTTTTTCGATAATAATTTTGGGATTATTTTCAAAATATCCAACCGGAACTTCAAATACCTGTTTGCGATCAATACCTGCAAGTAGCGGTGAAAGTTCATTTATTTCTGGAACGGCAGTTTGCGCACTTTTTATTTTTAGTAAAATTGAATCAGCCAGGTTCTCAAAATATCCTTCCGGCACTGATAAGTTTGCAGCAGGTTTTTGAAATACTCCATTTCCTTCAGCCTCATCAAGGCAAGCAATTACCGTATTACTAATGGAATCAAAATATCCTTCGGGCACACTAAAGACATTGACTTTATCCAACCCTGCAAGCAAAGGGCTTAAAGTCATCAATTCATCTTGTATGTCTTTTGTTGTTTCCATCTGTTTAAAGACCTTTTGAAAGGCGTATAGTTTAATGATTTAGTATATAATCTTCAATTTTTTTTACTGCGTGATGATAGCTTGCTTTTAAGGCACCTTCACTTGTTTCCAACACCCGGCTCATTTCTTCGTAAGGCATCTCATCGTAATATCGGAGGTTAAAAACAGCCCGTTGTTTTTCAGGTAATTGTTGCATAGCCAGTTGAAGTTTCCATTCAACTTTACTGCTATCAAAATTTTTATCAGCTTTTAATTGATTAGCCAGTCCATTATCCTCATTACTGAGCGACACAGAGGAACGTTTCTTTTGTTGTTCAATAAATGTGAGGCATTCGTTGGTAGCTATGCGGTACATCCAGGTATACAACTGACTATCTTCTCTAAAATTTTCCAGTCCCTTCCACACTTTAATAAACATGTTTTGTAACACATCATTGGCATCATCATGGTCCACCACCATTCTACGAATATGCCAGTATAATCTTTCCTGGTATTTTTTAATGATGGCAGTATAAGCCCGTTCCATTGTGGAGGGTTCTTTAAATTGAGCCAACAATTCTTTGTCTTCTAAATTTTGTGAGGCCATAAGTATTAAGCAGGTATAAAAATAAAAAAACCAATCTTAAGATTGGTTTTTAGTATAAAAGTTTAATTAGTCATTAAAATTAGCCTTTTTTTCGTGCAATAACTTTTTCGGCTGCTGCAACAATATTGGGCGCATCCAAACCATATTTGGTTAGTAGTTCAGATGGCTTACCGCTTTCACCAAATGTATCATTTGTACCCACGTACTCAATTGGTATAGGTAAATTACGGCTTGCAACCTGTGCAACACTATCTCCCAATCCACCAATGATATTGTGTTCTTCGCAGGTAACGGCGCACTTTGTTTTAGAAATAGAATTAATAATAGCTTCTACATCCAATGGTTTGATGGTGTGTATATTGATTACTTCTACACTAATGCCTTTTTCTTCCAAAATTCTACCCGCTTCAATAGCTTTCCAAACAAGATGTCCGCAAGCAAAAATACTTACATCTGTACCTTCTGAAAGCTTAATTGCTTTACCAATAACAAATTCATTTACATCTGTAAAAATTGGCCAAACAGGGCGACCGAAACGCAGATAAACCGGGCCTTCATAATCAGCAATTGCCATAGTAGCAGCTTTGGTTTGATTATAATCAGCAGGTACAATTACAGTCATGCCTGGTATCATTTTCATCAATCCAATATCTTCCAGTATCTGGTGTGTTGCACCATCTTCGCCCAAAGTAAGACCGGCATGGCTGGCACAAATTTTTACATTTTTACCACTATAAGCCACCGACTGGCGTATTTGATCGTACACTCTGCCAGTTGAAAAGTTGGCAAAAGTGGTAGTGTATGGAATTTTTCCACCGATGGTAAGCCCTGCTGCAACACCAATCATGTTGGCTTCCGCAATTCCGCACTGTATAAATCTTTCCGGAAATTCTTTAATAAAGCCCTGAAGTTTCATTGAGCCCAACAGATCGGCTGTAAGTGCGATGATATTATCATTTTTTCTGGCCGCTTCTAAGATGCCATCTCCAAAACCACTTCTTGTGTCTTTGTTACCTGTTACCTGGATGTCTTTTAACATAAATTTTTTTTATTATCTGATCCGCAAGATATGCCATGCAATTAATTTTTATGGCCCTTTTGTGAAAGAATTTTATAGTTGTTCATTTTTTAGCTTCAGTTCCCATTGCCATGCTGAAGTCATCATATCAGTTAGGGTATATTTTGGATCCCATCCCAATACTTCTTTTGCTTTATTATTATTGGCATAAATGGCAACTACATCGCCTGGCCTGCGGGGGCTTCTTTCATAATTTAGCTTAACGCCATTGGCATCTTCAAATGCCTGAATTACTTCTAAAACAGTAAACCCATCGCCAGTACCCAGGTTAAATATTTCGCAGTTAGATTTATTTTTTTTCTCAACCAGAAAATTAAGTGCAAGCGTATGTGCATGAGCTATATCACATACATGAATATAATCCCGTACACAACTTCCGTCACGGGTGGGATAATCGGTACCCATCACATGCATTGTAGGTAATTTACCAATGGCAGTTTGTGTTATTGCAGGTACCAGGTTGGCCGGTCTTCCCAGGGGTATTTCTCCAATTAATATAGAAGGATGTGCCCCAACAGGATTGAAATATCTCAACAATATCGACTGAATTGCATTGCTTTTAATCGCATCTCTAACGATGATTTCACCCATTTGCTTGGTTGCTCCATAGGGTGATTCAGCTGGCTTTTGTGGTGTTTCTTCCGTAACAGGAATTACATCCGGACTTCCGTAAACAGTGCAGGATGAAGAGAAAACAAAATGTGGCACATTAAACTCTTCAGCACATTTTAAAATATTTACTAATGAAGTAAGGTTGTTTTCATAATACATCAATGGTTTTTGTACAGATTCACCCACGGCTTTGTATGCCGCAAAGTGAATGATTCCACCGATATCTGTATTTTCCTGGAAAATAGCCCGGGTAGCTTCCAGATCACAAAGGTCAACAGGATAATTTTTGATTGACCTATTGGTTATTTTTTCGGCTCCTTTAATAATTGCAGGATTGCTTCTTGAATTATTGTCAACCGAAATAACATCATATCCATTTTGAATAAGATCAACGATGGTATGTACTCCAATGTATCCGCATCCACCTGTAACTAATATTTTATTCATGTATAGTTTGTTAAAGCTGTAGGTTAAAAATTAAAAGATTATAGCTGTGTATTGGTTGAAAAGGCGGTGTTATTTTAACAATGTGGGCAAATTTACAGTTTGTTTTTGCCAAAAAAAAATCACCCGGTTTCCAGGGTGATTTTTGAATATGTTGAATTCATTTATTCTATTTAATGAATAAAGAAATTACGAGATAAACCAATCCGGCAAGTATAGCACTAACAGGAATCGTTAACACCCAGGCCCATAAAAGACTAACAGTAACTCCCCAGCGTACAGCACTTAATCTTTTAGTAGCACCCACACCAATGATGGAACCTGTAATGGTATGCGTGGTACTAACCGGGATACCCATTTGTTCTGTAATAAATAAAGTCATAGCGCCCGATGTTTCTGCCACAACACCTTCCAATGGAGTAACCTTGGTAATTTTAGTACCCATAGTTTTTACAATCTTCCAACCACCGCTCATGGTTCCTAAACCCATAGCAGTATAACAGGCAAGTGGTACCCAGCTCAACTCTTTTAATGTAGCACCTACATCTGTGTACCTGGTACTATTATAAGCAACAAATGCGGCAGCAATAATACCCATTACTTTTTGTGCATCATTGCCACCATGACCGATACTAAAGGCTCCTGATGAAATTAACTGAAGTTTTTTGAACATGTTAGCCGTACGATAAGCGTTGGGTGTTCTTACCTTTTCAGAATAAATATATGCACATATAAAAATGAATACCATTATCATAATACCATATACAATAATAGAATTATCTGCTTTATGAAGCGTTTTGGCCAGTACGGCTGTGTCCACATTAGGATCTACTTCGGCCTTTATTTTTTCGGCAAGTTTGGTGGCACCTAAATATTTGTAGTCGCTCAACATTGGGCGGGCAGCTTCTGCAAAACCCAGCGCATTATTGTAAGCAGCCGTTTTTGAGGCATCAGCTTCAGCCCCCTTTTTAAGTTCATTAATGTTGTAATAATTTACAAGATTATCTTCCAGTTTTGTTTGCTCAAAATGAGCAAACAAAAACCAGGTGCCAATAGCTGTTAATACAATTAAACCAACTTTGGCCCAGGTATTACGCATGATTGTTATGATGGTGACGAAAATGGAAATAAACATCCCAACCAGCGGCGCCAGGAATATGAACAAAATGATTTGAGTAATCTTTCCTATTTCAATAATAGATGCTATACCGGTATAACCCTTGGTGAGGTACGCATGTGCAATTGCTGCCCCTGCAAAACCACCAATTAAAGTGTGCGAAGATGAAGAGGGAATGCCATACCACCAGGTTAACAAATTCCACGCAATGGCCGCAAGTAAACCAGCTAATATTACCGGAAGCGTAATAAACTCCTGGTGCACAGTTTTACCAATTGTATTGGCAACAGCATGGTCCTTAAATATAAAAAAGGCAACAAAATTGAAGAATGCTGCCCAAATTACAGCCTGGAAAGGGGTAAGTACTTTTGTAGAAACAATGGTAGCGATGGAATTAGCTGCATCATGAAAACCATTTATATAATCAAATATCAGAGCTAAAATAACTATTACTATCAGCAGCGTCATACAATTAATTTAATATTTAGCCAATTTGCTAAACAAGCTAATATGCTAATGATAAGTTAGGAAGTTTTGAAACCGGTTGTAAATTAACTCATCATCACATTAACTTATCGCCAATGGGGTTATGCGTATTTTACAATGATTGATTCTATAACGTTGCCGGCATCTTCACATTTATCAGTAACGATTTCCATAACCTGGTAAATTTCTCTTTTCTTAATTACTTCTTTTGCATCCGGTTCGGTTGCAAAAAGGCGCTCAATACTCATATCAAAAATATCGTCTGCCTGGTTTTCAATACTATTAATAGCAACCAATGCATCTGTTATCTGGCGCATATTTTTCATATTGCGTAATTCAGTTACAGCTTTATGCACCTGTACACATCCTAATGCAATTAGGTCGGCCATTTTCTTAATACCAATGTCATTGGGATTAACGCGGTAAAAGTTGATTTTTTTTGCAGATGCATAAATGTAATCAGCAATATCATCTAAGGCCGAAGCCAGGTAATGAATATCTTCCCTATCAAAAGGGGTAATAAAATTTTTACCGAGTTCAGTAAAAATATTGTGCGTGTAGTCGTCATTTACATGCTCCATATCTTCAATTTCCTGAATATACTGGGCTCTTTTATCAAAATCAGGTTCATTTACCACTTCTTTTAACTTATCCCCCATCTTAACCAGTTCTTCTGCCACACTCTCAAATAGTTGAAAAAACACCCGATCTTTCGGGAGAAATATTTTCAAAATAGAATTCAAACCAGCCATAGTAATTATTTTGGCGCAAAGGTTAAGCAATTGGGCAAAAGATAGATAGTATTTTCAAAAGGTAATAATTTGGTAATACAGAGTTCACATTAATTTATTATCTGATGAAGCATTAATTAGCTAATATCAGTTTTCTCCGTAAAAGTCCGGGAACTGGCATTTGAAGGTTTTACCCTGCATAATGACAAATGTTTTATGATTAACGTAGGTTCACTTCCTTGGAATTCGCCAAAACCAATATACCCAATACCTGACAGGGAAATGAAAGTGAATGCGAACCTGGCGCAGAACGAAGGCTATTAAATAAGGTCTGATCGAATTGATACACACGTAGTAATCCATCTTATTTCAGTGATAAGATGGATTATTACTTTTATATCTGTGTTGTAATTTAAATGCCGTTTTAATGCCTATGTTGATTTGGTAGTTTAAACGTTATTGAAAGTGTAGGAATTGATCGGGAGTAAACTGTGTTTTTTGGAGAAAGATAAACCGGTTGAATACCGGCAGTCATGGAGAAAGCTTTCACCTTGTTTTTGTGTGATTTTACAGCTGAAACTATACCGCCTACTATTCCGGCTAATCCTGCAAAAAAGAGAACAGTCCCTACGGCTGCATTGCCGCCATCCGACGAAAATATATCGTCTAAGTTATTTACAATAAGTGCACTCCCTCCAATTATTAATCCGCCACCTACACAAAAAAGCACAATGGATGTAGTTTTAAGTTTTTTGCTTTTTTCAAGATAATCAGCCTTAGTAAGCGGTTTTACAAAAGAAGAATCCTGCGCAATGCCTGTAAATGCAACAGATAAAAAAATAAAAATCATCATAATCTTTTTCATAATTGTTTGTTTAGAAATTTATAAAAAGCGATGCTATTTTCTTGTGTAGGGGTATACCTGTAATATTAAAAATTTTCAGCAATGAGCTTAACCAGGAAAAAAGTTTAAAGAATAGGAAACGGGCTAATTTTTTTATTGCGGAATGAAGCTTCCCATCAGATAGGATTATGATTGATTTTAAACCTACAGTAAAATAATAAAATATTTATATAGTTTTTTATTTTTTTCAGTTGCTTTTGCTTAAACCACCGGGTAATAAAGATGCTTTTCATGCTGATAGCTATGTTGAATATCAACTTCAGCTATTTCAAATATGCATGTTTAGCATCAAACAATTGTAAATAAGTGTCATCTTTGCAAACCGGTAAATATTTAAGGTTGCCTTGCAGCATGGAACGAAAATTAAATTTGATTAAATTATTAAACGCATAGCCGGGGTTCAATATTTTTTATGGAAAAAACAAAAATTTTAAAAAGGGTAGTGGTAACGGGTATAGGTGCATTAACTCCAATAGGCAATAATGTAAATGAATTTTGGACTTCGCTGAAGAACGGCGTTAGTGGTGCGGCACCCATCACAAAATTTGATGCCAGTAAATTCAAGACAAAGTTTGCATGCGAATTAAAAAATTTCGATCCACATAATTTTATAGAAAAGAGTGAAGCCCGCCGGTACGATCCTTATACACAGTATGCGTTAGTATCTGTAGAAGAAGCGCTAAAACACGCCGAAGTAAATTTTGATCAGCTCAATAAAAATCGCATTGGCGTTATTTGGGGTAGCGGTAACGGCGGTATTCAAACCTTCCAGGACCAGGTAATGGAATTTGCCAAAGGCGATGGTACGCCACACTTTAATCCATTCTTTATTCCTAAGATGATTGTTGACATTGCATCGGGCGTTATATCAATTAGGTATGGCTTGCGTGGTGTAAACTTTACCACGGTTTCAGCATGTGCCACTTCAAATACTGCTATCATAGAATCATTCAATCACATCAGGTGGGGCAAGGCCGACATGATTATTACAGGTGGTTCCGAGGCGCCGGTTAACGAAACTGCCATGGGTGGTTTTAACGCTGCAAGGGCACTTTCCACCAGGAACGATTCACCTGCCACAGCTTCCCGGCCTTTTGATGTTAGCCGGGATGGTTTTGTTATGGCAGAAGGTGCAGGAGCATTGATATTGGAAAGTTATGAGCATGCAATTAAAAGAAACGCACCCATACTTGCTGAAATTGCAGGTGGTGGTATGACAGGTGATGCTTACCATTTAACCGGTACACATCCGGAAGGCGAAGGCGCATATCTTGGAATGCTGGAAGCATTGGATGAAGCCGGTATTCAGGCATCGGATATTGATTACCTGAATGTGCATGCTACGTCTACACATATGGGTGATATCAGTGAATTAAAAGCCGTAGAAAGAATTTTCGGGGCGAATAAAAACCTGAATATAAGCGGTACAAAATCTATGACCGGTCATTTATTGGGCGCTGCAGGTGCGGTGGAAGCCATAGCATGCATTCAGGCATTGCGTGAAAATATAGTGCCACCTACCATAAATACTACTGAAGCAGAGCCCGGTTTTGCGGATAAATTTAACCTCACACTTGGCAAAGCAGTTAATAAAACAGTCAACTATGCCATGAGCAATACATTTGGTTTTGGCGGTCATATTGCTACAAGTATTTATAAAAAAACTAACATTTAATGGATTGGTTATACCAGTAAATCAGGATGGCCCCTCCAGGGAGCAACTACCATGGCTCAACAGACATAACTATACATCAAATAGTATAATTTGTACATCAGGCAAGGTATTAAACCTTGGAACTTTGTAAAAATCCGGGGTTAAATTATTCCTGTTATAAATGCTATTGCACCTGCCCCTGATTAATCGCACATGTATTTTCACATTTCGGAAAATTAATCTTGATTTTGTTTGTATTTTACTTTTATAAAAAAAAAGGCAGGCAATTGATCTTTGTTACATATTATAACTTCATTATTCATGGACTATCATTCACTTTCAGAACAGGTTAAGCAATATTCGCTTTCGTATTTTAAAAGCAGGCAAAATGGCCAACTGTTATATCACGACATTGTACACACAGAAGGCGTATTAAAGGCCGCCATTCAAATTGGAGATCATTACCAGTTAAATGATCCCGATTTTTTTATTGTATGCACTGCTGCATGGTTTCACGACATGGGATATTTTTGTAATGATTCATCGAATCATGAAGCAAAAGGTGCCGATAAGGCCGCTGCATATTTATCTGAATTGGGTGTAGATGCTGAAACAATTGAAAAAGTGAAAGGGTGCATTTTAGCAACCAGGATTCCGCAAACTCCGGCTACCTTGTTAGAGCAAATAGTTTGCGATGCAGACCTGTTTCACTTTGGCACCGATGAATTTTTTGAAAGAAGTAAACGGATGCGAAAGGAATACGAGAAATGCACCAACAAACTCATCAGCAAGGAAGAATGGCGGCAGGGAAGTATTGATCTTTTGAAATCTCATTATTACCATACAGAATACAGTAAACTTTTGCTGAATGCCAAAAAGCAGGAAAATTTAGATAAGCTTTTAAAAAAGCAGTCGAATGTTGAAACAAAAACAGAACAAGCTGTATTGGCACCTGTTGACGAAATTACAGAAATGGTTACGGAGAAAAAAAAGAAGAAAAAGCAGGAGAGTTCAGACCGGCCGGACAAAGGTGTAGAAACCATGTTTAGGGTAGCATCAACCAATCACCAGCGATTGAGCGATATGTCGGATAATAAGGCACATATTATGATCTCTGTAAACTCCATTATCATCTCGGTAATTATCGGGCTTGTAGTTAGGAGGCTGGATGCAACACACAACATCATTATACCAACGTTGATATTAATTTCCGGAAGTATGACAGCCACCATTTTTGCAGTGCTGGCAACCAGACCAAAAATTCCGGATGGAACATTTAGCAAAGCACAGGTTGATAATAAATCAGCCAATCTTTTATTCTTTGGTAATTTTTATAAAATGGATTTTAGCGATTATTACGAGGGCATGCAAAAGGTAATGGCCGACCGGGAGTTTCTGTACGGAAGCCTTATCAGGGATATCTATTCGCAGGGAAAAGTACTTGGACACAAGTACAAGCTATTGCGCATTTCCTACACCATTTTTATGTATACATTAATCATATCGATAATAGCTTTTGCAATAGCTACCATTTTTTTTGCATAAAACAGGTTTATGGATGTTCAATTTTTCAACCGCGACTTAAGCTGGATTTCGTTTAATGAAAGAGTATTAGAAGAAGCGGGGAGTTCCGCTGTGCCATTGGTCGAGCGCATCAGGTTTTTATCGATTTTTTCTTCAAACCTGGATGAGTTTTATAGGGTACGCATGCCTGCATTAATGGCAAGTGGTCTTAAAAATAATACAGATGAGGATGCATACAATCTTGCCGGAAAAGCAATACACGCTCAGCAGGTATATTTTGGAAAAATATTAGGGGAAGAAATTTTACCAGCACTGCTGTCCAACAATATTCACGTAATAAATAACGAGTCAATTCCGGAAATAATTCAGTTGGAAATAGCTGACTATTTTTATTCATCCATAGCCGCATTCTTACAAATGATTAACCTATCCGGAAAAATAACGGATTTTTTTTCAGAGAATAATAAATTGTACCAGGCGGTAATTATGAATGATATTGATGGAAATGAATCAGTGGTTTTAGTAATTGTTCCTTCCGATAAACTGGCCAGGTTTTTTACGATTATTAAAAATGGAGTACAGTATATTGTGTTTATTGAAGATATTATAAAACAGTTTCTGCCTTCAATTTTTGCTGATCAAAAAATAAAAGGGGTTTATAATATAAAAATTACAAGAGATGCAGCATTAGATCTTGAAGATGAATTTGCCGGCGATTTGGCAGAAAAAATTGAGACAAAAGTTGCTTCCCGTGATAAGGGATTCGCCACACGTTTTTTATACGAACCGGGCATACCTCTGCGAACATTATATTGGCTAATGAATGCGCTGCAATTATTCGATGCAAATATGGTGGCTGGTGGCAAACATCATAACCTAAAAGATTTATCCGCTATTCCAATTCGCAATGCATCGTTTGAGTATCCATCCTGGCCGTCTATTCAAAATAAATTTATAGAAGGCAATTCAATTTTTGAAGCTATTACAAAAAGGGATCACATCATTCATACTCCCTATCAATCGTACAATGCTATTTTACGATTTTTTAATGAGGCTGCCATTGATGCAAATGTGGAGGAAATATATGTAACCTTATACCGTATAGCAGGCGATTCAAAAATTGCCAATGCATTAATTACTGCAGCCATTAATGGCAAAAAAGTGGTTGTGTTTGTAGAATTAAAAGCAAGGTTCGACGAAGAAAATAATATCCGCTGGTCCAAAAAAATGAAAGCCGCCGGGGTAAAAATAATTTATAGTATTCCCAATTTAAAAGTACATGCAAAAGTGGCGTTGGTTAAAAGGAAACAGCAGGATAGAATGCAGTACCTGGGCTTATTGTCAACCGGAAATCTCAACGAGGGTACAGCAAGGTTTTATACAGATCATATCCTGTTAACGGCTCATCACGAAATACTGTTGGAGTTGGAAATGTTATTTATATTTCTTGAACAAAAAAGAAAGCCGGTAAGCAATGACGAGATAAAATTTAATCATTTGTTGATAGCACAGTTTAATCTGCAGCAAACTTTTTTAAGTTTAATTGACCAGGAAATAGATAATGCAAGGCAAGGCCTTTCAGCAGGTATTACCATTAAGCTAAATAACCTGGAAGAAAAAAAGCTAATCAATAAATTGTACGAAGCTTCCCAGGCTGGTGTGCCGGTAAAATTAATTGTAAGAAGTATTTGTTGCTTAAAACCCGGCCAGCCTGGTGTGAGTGAAACCATACAGGTAACAAGAATTGTAGACAGGTACCTGGAGCATGGAAGAGTTTTTATTTTTAATAACAATAACAATGAAAAGATTTTTTTAGGTTCCGCGGATTGGATGAACAGAAATATTTATAGCAGGATAGAAGTATGTTTTCCGGTATATGATGAAACTATAAAAGGGCAATTAAAAAAAATAATAGCATTGCAGCTGGCAGATAATGTACAGGCAGTGTCTATTACCCCGGAATTAAAAAATGCTCCTATACAAAATGACCTCGGGCTGATAAGGTCGCAGGAAAAAATATACCAGTTGTTGAGCGAGGAGGTGCAGGCGCATTGAAAAAAAATAAATGGATGAAGCGCTGTAGTCTATCAGTCTTCATTTTCAGTTAAAAAAAATTATTACAATGTTTAAATTTTTACCGACCATATTTTTCATCTTTATTTCCTTAACTACCTGCACGCAAAGTGCAAAAATAAATGGGCCAACTGCTTATAATTTTAATGCTCCGGAAGTAACCAAAATGCCAGCTGATTTAAATGAAATTTCCGGCATTGCATTTAACAACGGAAACCCTGATACGATTTTTGCCGAACAGGATGAAGACGGCAGATTGTTTTATTTTTCGTCGGCAAATATTAATGTAAAAAATGTAAAATTTGGAAAACGAGGCGACTATGAAGACATAGCTATCAATAACAGAATTGTGTACATGTTAAGAAGTGATGGTAAGCTTTTTTCTTTTCCATTAGATAATATTTATACCAACGATGAAGAAAATGTGCAGGAGTTTAAAGACCTGTTACCAAAAGGCGAATATGAAGCAATGTATGCAGATGGCTTACACAACTATTTGTATGTTTTATGTAAATCCTGTAATGATGATGATGCCACAAAGAGCATCAGTGGTTATGTGTTAAAGATTGGGAATGCCGAAGTTGATTCGGTAGAAAAAACATTTCAGATAAATACCAGGGATATTGCTAAGCTATTGAATGAAAAGAAAATTGATTTCAAACCATCTGCAATGGCATTTAACCAATTTACAAATGAATGG
Source organism: Ferruginibacter sp. (assembly GCA_040002495.1). Taxonomy (GTDB): domain Bacteria; phylum Bacteroidota; class Bacteroidia; order Chitinophagales; family Chitinophagaceae; genus Ferruginibacter. The sequence continues at coordinate 14,657 of JBDUEK010000004.1, read as the reverse complement.
TATGTGCTTTCGTCGGTAAATAAATTGCTGGTAATAACAGATCAACAATGGAAGGTAAAAGAAGCCATAAAACTCGATCCCCAGCTATTTACACAACCAGAAGGCATTGCATTCGACAAAGAGCAGGCATTGTATATTTCTAACGAGCGTGGTATTTTGGAAAGTGCAACCATATTAAAATTTGCTTTATCTAAAAAATAAAAATTGACTGAATGTTTTTAAAAAAAATGCAGCTCGCCGGATGCCTTATTGTATTTCAATTGATGGTAATCAACGTTAGCAGTCAGAATATAGATATCGATATATTAAAATCAATCAATCCGCAATACCCTCAATCAGGATACTGGAAAGGAGTTAGTAAATCTTACATCCTTGTAACCGGTACAGCAACCATTGGAGAACTGGCGTATGGCTTGCTTGCGCATGATGAAAAAGTGCAAAAGAATGCATGTGAAACATTGATAGGCATTGGGATAAATATAGTTGTTACAACCGGCATGAAGGCAACCTTTAACCGAACAAGGCCATCGGATAAATATCCCAATGATGTATTTGTATTAACTACATCAAACGGGCATTCATTCCCATCAGGCCACACTTCCCTTGCATTTGCAACCGCTACATCTTTTGCCATACAATATAAAAAATGGTATGTGGTAGTGCCGGCATATCTCTGGGCCGGAAGTGTTGGATATTCAAGAATGTATTTGGGAAAACACTATCCTACCGATGTACTGGCCGGAGCCGTTGTTGGTACCGGTAGTAGTTTGCTTAGCCACTGGATAAGTAAGAAAATTTTTAAACCCAAAAAACAGAGATCGTGAAAATCAGAAGCACCTTTATAACAATCCTGTTGTTATGTTTTTGGACAGGAGTGGCACTGGGACAAGACAGCATCAAATACAGTATACTATTAATTGGAGATGCCGGTGAAATAAATCCTGCGCAACAAAGTGTAATTGCAGCAGCCGTAAAAAATGCAACTCCCGGAAAAAGTATTGCGGTGTACCTGGGCGATAATATTTATTCGAATGGCATGGGATTAAATGCAGATGATGCGACAAAAAATTCAATCGATATTCTTCGCAGCGAGTACCAGCCTTTTAGAACTGCAGGTATTCCTGTGTATTTTGTACCCGGTAATCACGATTGGGATCGTAGCGGTGTAAAAGGATATGAGAAAATAATCAGGGCAAATCAGTTTATAACACAACAGCAGGATTCCCTGTTGCAGATGATACCAAAAGATGCCTGTCCCGGCCCTTATGAAGTGAATATTTCAGATGATATCGTATTGGTTGCAATTGATTCGGAGTGGTGGTTGTATCCGTTTAACAAACACACAGAAACATCAGAATGTGAATGCAAATCGAGGTCGGATGTATTGGAAAAACTGGATGATATAGTTGAACGTAATAAAAATAAAATCCTGATTTTTGTAAGTCATCATCCCTTTACAACCTACGGGTCGCATGGCGGCTATTATTCGCTGAAAGAACATATTTTCCCATTTACAGACCTTAATAAAAACCTTTACATACCCATGCCTGTAATTGGCTCTTTGTATCCGTTGTTGCGAAAGACATTTCCACCGGCAGAAGATGTAAAAAACATGTTGTACAAAGACATGAAAGAAAGCATAGAGCAAATTCTGCAACAGCATCCCAATGTTATACATTTTGCCGGGCACGAGCATGCATTGCAATTGATTCAAGGCCCGCAACTACAGGTGGTAAGTGGCGCCGGAAGTAAGCATACGCCTGTAAAAAAAGGTAAAGGAAGTTTGTTTGCACTAAGCGAAAGCGGTTATGTAAAAGCTGATATAATGTTAGACAATACCATACGCATAACATTTTATAGTTACCATAACCAGGCAATGCAGCAGGCATTTGTCTATGATAAAAAGTTTACGCCGGCAACAAAAACTGTGGAAGAAATGGAAATACCTGCAACCATCGACAGCATCATTACTACCTTGCCCGGTAACTATGACTCGGTAAGTAATGTACATCGTAAACTCTTTGGTGAAAATTATAGAAAGGTTTGGGCTACAGAAGTAAAACTACCGGTACTGCATATTTCTTCTATGGGATTAACACCAACAGAAAGGGGCGGTGGTTTTCAAACCCGGTCATTGCGTTTGCAGGATGCAAATGAAAAAGAATGGGTAATAAGAAGTGTAGATAAATACCCCGACCTGCTACTGCCAAAGCCATTGGTAAAAACTTTTGCAGGCTCAATTTTAAAAGACAATGTAACCGCAGCCTTTCCCTATGCGCCGATGGTGGTGCCGGTGTTTGCAGATGCGGTGGGTGTGTATCATACCAACCCGGCTATCGTGTACATAGCTCCTGATAAAAAGCTTGGCAGCTACAATAAAATTTTTGCTAAAACTGTCAATCTTTTTGAACAACGTGAACCTGTTGGCAAGTCCGTATCTACCTTAAAAATGATGGATGCTTTAAAGGAAGATAATGACAATGCGATGGATCAGCAAGCTTATTTAACTGCGAGAATGCTGGATATATTTATTGGTGATTGGGATAGGCACGGCGACCAGTGGAGATGGGTTGATGTAGTCAAAAAGAAGGATAAATTATTCAAACCTGTGCCAAGAGATCGTGACCAGGTTTTCTATATTAACCGGGGATTGTTGCCGGGTATTATTGCACTGCCATGGTTGCAGCCTAAGTTACAGGGCTTTGGAAGTAAAATAAAAAATATCAATACTTTTTCATTCAATGCCAGGTTTATAGATGGACTTTTTACCAATCAGCTATCGGGCAATGAATGGGACAATATTACAAGCGAGGTAGTAAGTAAACTAACTGATACTTTAATTGACAGGGCACTTACAAAAATTCCATCCCCGGTTTATGAACAAACACATAACCAATTAGCACAGCAATTAAAGGCCAGGAAAATAGAACTGCTTCATAAATCATCCAGGTACTTTCGCTTTCTCAATAAAAATATTGATGTAACTATTTCAGATAAAAATGAACTGGTACTAATTGAGGATACAGCCGATAAAAAATTAAGCGTATCTGTTTTCAAATTGAATAAGGAAAGAGAAAAAGGCAAGCTGGTATTTTACAGGTTGTTGGATCCTGCTATTACAAAAGAATTGCGTTTGTATTTAAATGCCGGGGAAGACAGTGTTGTAGTAAATAACAATGCATCCAATATTAAACTCAGGATTATTGGTGATGGTAGTTCCACAAAAAAATATTTGCTCAGCGGCACTTCAAAATATTTACACAAAGTGCATATTTACGATGGCATAGCTAATGGCGAATTTTCAGGTGATTACAATAAGGCACATCTTCACTTATCCAATAAACAAGAAAACACCTCCTTCCAGGTAACGGACCGTTATGATAAAACCATACCGCTGTTTAATGTTGGGTATAATGTAGATGATGGTTTTGTATTAGGTGGTGGTGTAAAATTTATCCGGCAGGGTTTTCGTAAAACGCCTTATGCAAGCATACAAAGAATTTTTATAGCACATTCATTTTTTACCGGTGCATTTCGGTTAAATTATAATGCAGAATGGTTAAAGGCTGTGGGTGATGCCGACTTTGTACTGTCTGCAAATATTTATGCGCCGGACAATACACAAAACTTTTTCGGGCGGGGTAATGAAACCGTATTTAATAAAACCGGAAATTATAAAAGATTTTATAAAGCGGCATTTACCGTACTGCAGGCAGAGCCTGTATTTCGCTGGAGAAGCGGTATAAGAAATAGTTTAACAATTGGCCCTTCTATTCAATATTATCACTACGATCCCACTGCGAATGTTACCCGCTTTATAAATAATACGGCTCAACTGCATTCATACGATAGCGCCACACTTGCTGATGATAAAGCACATGCCGGTATATCCTTTGGCTACGTACACGACAGCAGGAATAGTTTGATATTACCAACTGCCGGTACCTTGTTTAATTTCCAGGTAAAGGGTTTATCGGGGTTAAATAAATATTCAAAATCTTTTGTACAAACAACTGCGGAATTGGCACTGTATAAACCGATTGATAGAAAAAGTAATGTTGTTATTGCTAACCGGTTGGGCGGCGGATATACGTTTGGTAAAACTGCCTTTTATCAATCTTTATTTATAGGGGGCCACACCAATTTGCTGGGCTTCAGTCAATTTCGTTTTGCAGGCGAACATATGATGTATAATAATTTTGAAGTTAGAATTAAGGTTGCTGATGTCTCGTCATATATTGCACCAGGGCAACTGGGACTTATTGGTTTTTATGATATAGGCAGAGTTTGGGAAAAGGGATACGAAAGTACAACCTGGCACCAGGGAACGGGCGGTGGAATTTATTTTGCTCCAGCTCAGCTTTTGATGTTGCAGTTGATAGCCGGAAAATCAAAAGAAGGTTGGTATCCATATTTTACAATGGGCTTCAGATTTTAATATTACCTGAAAATAAGTGATTGATCATTGCTTATTGTTGAACACATAACATTATTAAAGGGTCATTTATTATATTATAATCATGCAAAAAGATATACTCATAGTTGATCCGCATATTCAAAAAGAAGCCTGGTTAGAGTCTTATGTTTCATTTAAGAAATTCACCCATTTTCTTCAGGATAAAATTGTAATTGGTGAAGGAATCAGGTTACGTCAATATAAAGATGTATTGAATAAAATTTTGGAATATCCTGAACTACAAAATAATCTTTCGATTGAAGAAATGCATAAATACGATGATGTGCTGGAAGTAATATCAGGATTGTTATTTTCGGGTATTGAAGATGAAAATGAATGCTTCTGGGGTATTGCAAATGCAATGACACCTGAAATATTCTATGGAAGTAATGCATTGTATGATATGATGGAGCCTGCTTCGAAAGTGTACGTTGGCGAATCATTTATTAGCCCTGAAGAGTCATCGACTTTGCAGAAAGAATTACTTTACCAAATGATATTACAACAGGTGTACGAATACCGGGTAAGTAAGAGCAAAGAATGGATTCATGGTTTTATAAATGATAAAACTGGTTTGTATCAATACTTTCGGGTTAACATTGATAAGCGTTTTGTGGACGTAAAACCCCGCTCATCAGCAACGGATATGTGCAAAACGGACATTGCTACTTGCCTTTCCTGTACTGATGGCTATACAAAACTGGAGCAGAAAATCCCCATCAGCGATTTTGTGGCTACTGGTTTTTCAATCGTTACATTAACAGAAGTTACAGCGCAACATGCCGTTGAGCAAATAGGGTTGGCCATTGCAGGTATTAATAAAAAGAGCAAAAGCGATATTTTTAATCACATTAAAACCCTGTTAAAAACAATCATTCAAAATAGCAAGTACGATTTTGGTATCACACCCATTTTTACCATCAACAACAGGCCTGGATTGCTGTACGAAAATTTTTCCGTAGGTATTTTAGTAACAACATGTTTTGAGCAAGGCGTTCCAAAAAATGTATTCAATCATTTTATCAATGATTATTTACTGGAGCCAAAGCCTGTTATTTTTTTGCCGGGAGTTGCCAACCCATCACTACCCGAAATTATCAGCAAAGCATTAACCAATGCCGGCATTCAGTTTTATAGCTTTGTGCCGGTTTACAACAATGAACAACTGGTAGGGCTTTTTGAACTAAGTACATCAGGCAAAGAAATAGTAAGCGAACAGTTTCTACGCAATAAGCTGGGGCCCGTGCTGCCTTATATTTCGCAGTTATTACAGCATTCAATTGAAAAAGTTAACAATAGTATTGAAGCTATTATCAAAGATAAGTTTACCACATTGCAAACTTCGGTTGAGTGGAAATTTAATGAAGTAGCCTGGCATTATTTCAGGAATAATTTTGTTGAAAAGAAGATGGTGCCTCTTGAAAATATTTCATTTACAGATGTGTATCCGTTATATGGAGCCATTGATATCCGCAATTCAACCATTGAACGAAACAAGGCATTGAGAAAAGATTTATTGGTGCAGTTGAATGGGTTGAGGGAAATATTTTTATCCATCGAAAATCATTTTGACAATGCTGCTCAAAGTTTTTTAACAAGCTGCGATTACTGGCTATACCAGTTGTCTGATTTTATTACGATAGAACAGGAATTAATACTGAATGATTTTTTACAATTTGAAGTAAATAATTACCTGTTGAAGTACGAGGAAAATGAAATTGGCAATGTGCATGTACTGATACGTGAATACAGGCAAACAACCGATGAAGAGCAGGGCCTTGCTTTCCTGGAAAGACGCAGGCTGGAGTCTTCCATACAAATGATCAACAACGCCATCGGTCAATATTTTGATTTATTTAAGTTGGAATTACAAGAAGTTTATCCCTGTTATTTTGAAAAAATAAGAACGGATGGAATAGAGTATGATATTTATATCGGGCAGTCCATTGCACCAAAAACTCCTTTTGATATTGCTTTCTTTAAAAAGCTGCGGCTGATGCAGGTGCAATCGATGGCTGCTATCAGCAAGTTGACGCATTCTTTAGTGCCACAGCTTGAACATGAATTACACACAACGCAATTAATGTTTGCACATTCCCGGTCGATCGACATCAGTTTCAGAAATGATGAACGCCGCTTTGATGTGGAAGGTGCTTATAATATCCGATACCACATCATTAAAAAAAGAATTGATAAAGTACACCTGCGCAATAGCGATGAACGATTAACACAGGTTGGAAAAATTGCATTGGTTTATTACAACGAAAAAGATGCCATTGAATATGAAGGCTACTTTAGAAAGCTAAGGGAAAATGATATTTTAACCGGTGAAATTGAACGGCTTGACCTGGAAGAATTGCAAGGTGTAAGCGGGTTAAAAGCACTTAGGGTGACAGTAAATTTTGAATAGATAGTTGATACGGAATTTAAAGTAATCTTTTTAAAATGTGGTGGAAAATGATGCTATAAAAATCTGAATATAAACGGAGCGTCGCCGATGTCGATGACATGAAATACTAAAGCTGGTAAACAAAAAATTAGTTCCAAATAATCTCAAGGTAATAAAAAGGAATATGCCAACAGCATGCAAATGCATCTAAGCCCCTTCAGGGGTTTGGGGCTCTTTCTACTCATGCCGCATCCCCTCAGCCACTTTAAAAATATGCAGCAGGTAAGGAAATAAAGCATCCATCGTTTCTTCAACGCCACGGGTAGATCCCGGTAATGTTAGCACCAATGTATTTTTAATAAAACCTGCAACGCCTCTCGATAGCATCGCATAAGGCATTCTTTGCTGGCCGTAACTACGGGCCGCTTCCATGATGCCGGGAATCTCACGATCAAGCAATGGCGTAATTGCTTCCGGTGTAGTATCGCGGGGTGAAAGACCGGTGCCACCTGTAAATAAAATAAGATTAAAACCATCAGCACTTAATGTTGTCGCCCGTTCCTGTATGGTCGCAAAATCATCCGGAATTATTTCATACAATTCTGCGGAAAGATGAATGGCTTCCAGTTTTTCAATGATCTTTTTTCCGGAACTGTCAGACTTAGTACCTGCGGACACGCTATCCGAACAAACAATTACTGCACAGCGTAAACCTTCTTTACCCGCATTTTTAAAATCTGTTTTACCGCCTTTTTTTGATTCCAGTTTTATGTTGGATATTTCTACACCTTTGTCAAGCGGCTTCAACATATCGTACATTGTTAATGCCGTAACTGCGGCTCCATGCATGGCTTCCACTTCAACACCCGTTTTATAAATGGTGTGTACTTCTACACTAATCTTTATGGACAGTCCTTCTATAGCATGAGTGATAGCAGTGTACTCAACCGGCAGGGGATGACAATCAGGAATTACATCACTGGTTTTTTTTACTGCCAGTAAACCTGCCGCTCTTGAAAACTCAAACACATCTCCCTTGGGTACTTTCCTGTTTTGAATGGCCTCAATGGTAGCCGGTAATGATACCGTAACAATTGCAGTTGCAATGGCCTGGCGAAGACTGTTTGATTTGTGTGTAATGTTAACCATGCTTATTTATTCTCCTTCCATTGATAGGTTTCGTTGTTAAATAATTCTTTTCCCCAAACCGGTAATTCAGCTTTTAACCTTTCAACAGTTTCCTCACAGGCATCAATTGCCGCTTTTCTGTGAGGTGCTGATGTAAACACAAACAAACAAATATCGCCGGCCGCAATTTTACCAAGACTGTGATACACATGCATACAGGTTAGTGGATATTTTTCAAAAATTGCTTCCCTTATTTCATGCATTTTTTGCAAAGCCATTTCTTCAAAACAGGTGTACTCAATGGCGGAAACTGTTTTGCCGTCAATGATGTCTGCACGTACCTGCCCAAGAAAAATACTGTGCCCACCTATTTCAGTTTTGGTGCCATGCTTTTGAATACTGTCGCCAATAAACGAAGAAGCAATCGGGCCTTGGACAAAAATATTTTTTATTTTTCGCTCACTCATTTTTGTAATGGTTGTTTATTTTTTATCCAGTTAACAATGCCGCCTTGCAAACTGTAAATTTTCTTTGAAGTACCAAATGTGTTAAATAGCAATTGGGCAGCCTGCGCACTTCTTTTACCAGTCTGACAAAATACAACAATATTTTCTGTATCAATAACCGGAATATTATTATTGATGATTTCAACTAATGGAGTGTTTACGTAGTTGAATTCAATTGGCCTTGGTAATTCAGTTGCTTCTCTCACGTCAATGATGGTCACATTTTTTTCTGCACACATTGTATCAAAATCAAGGGTAGTTATTTCCGGTTGATTAAATGTTGAAGCACAAAGCCATTCATAATCCATTTGTAAAAATGCAGTTTTATCTAATGGAATTAATGCCCGGGTTTCTACGTGTGCCTTAATAGTCAATTGGTAAAACTGGTTGTTTAAAGCATTAAAAGTCAGCAATGAATTGATCAAGGGTTGTCCAATACCGGTAATAAGTTTAATCGTTTCATTGGCCTGCATCGTGCCAATGATTCCTGGTAAAACGCCCAGTACACCAGCTTCTGCGCAACTCAATACTTCGCCGTCTTTAGGAGGTTGAGGAAACAGGTCTCGGTAATTGGCGGTTGGTGGACCTGTTTTATTAATGCTGTTAAATACTGCAACCTGTCCTTCAAACTGTGATACCGCACCATACACCAATGGTTTACCCAACAGCACACATGCGTCATTTACCAGGTAACGGGTGGCAAAATTATCGGTGCCATCCACAATAATATCAAATGCTGAAAAAATTGAAAGGGCGTTAGCAGTTGTAAGCCGTTCGTTATAGGCAATTACAGTTATGCCATCATTTAGTTTTTCTAAAACGGCCTTAGCTTCTAATGCTTTTGAAACTCCAACATCTCCTGTTGAATATAACACCTGGCGATGCAGGTTACTCAACGAAACGATGTCATCATCTATAATTCCAATAGTACCCACACCGGCTGCTGCAAGGTATTGCAGAGCAGGACAACCAAGTCCGCCTGCACCAATTACCAATACTTTTGCCGCCTGTAATTTTAACTGGCCGGCTTCGCCAAATTCTTTTAAGATAATTTGACGCTGGTATCTTTCGTATAAATTATTTGTATCCATTTTTTATCCACCCGAAAAAGGAGGTAATAATGCAACTGTACAATTATCTGTAAGCAATGTATTTTCTTCTGCAACTGTAGCGTTAACTGCAATCACATATTTCTTTGTAAGCAAATCAGGGTAAGTTGTATGCAGTTGTTGAATCAACATAGAAGTGTCATTGATATCTTCTAATACAAGGTTAGTTGTTCCCGTTACATCTGTCAATTGTCCGAAAAATAAAATATTAACTTTCATCACTTTTTATGCATGGGTGAATAATAGTTTAAAGGCCGCCATTAACAATACTACTGCTAATACATTTTTTAAAATCGTTTGCTTAAAACGCAATGCTCCAAAGTAAGCGCCCAGTAGTCCGCCAACAAACGCAATCACCACATACCACACCATATTGTCGGTAAATTGAATGCCATGTTTAAACTGCCCGGCCAGGCCGGCTGCTGAGTTTACAAAAATAAACAATGCACTGATAGCGGCCGTTTGCTTTTGGTCGGTCCATTTCAACAGTAATATAATCGGTGATAAAATAATACCTCCGCCAATACCAATTAAGCCAGATACAAAGCCAATGAGGCCACCAATTAATAAGGAAAGATAAACATTCGATTTTTTTAATTGATCTGTAGGTGTATTGGCAAAAAATAAAAATCTTGCAACGGCAAAAAGTAAAAAAATGCCCAATACTTTTTTATAAATATCTCCATCCAGTTTTATCATGCCGCCAATAAAAGCCATCGGCATGGAAGCGATTGCCAGTGGTAAAAATATTTTCCATAAAAAATGTTTACCCCGATAAAATTGAATAAAAGATGTAAGTGATACAAACAGGTTCAACATTAAAGCAGTTGGTTTCATTACATCCGGTGAAACAGCAAATAGCGCCATCAATGCAAGGTATCCGCTGGCACCACCGTGGCCAACAGAAGCATATAAAAAAGCAACGATAAATAACAGGGCATAGAAAATGTAAATGCTTTCCGGCATAGAATTAATTAAACAGTTAAGTTAATAAATGAATTTCCACCATTTCACCAGCCTGGCAATCGCTTAAATTTTCGTCAATCATTATCAGGCAGTTTGCCCTGGCAAATGAACTAAGCCGGTAGCTTTCCTGTGCATCCAATGGTGTCGCCTTTTCTCCATCGAACCAACCTTTTAAAAAATGGGTAAGGCCAGCAGCTTTTTTGATAGCTTTGCCTAAAGGCACTTTTAACATTTTAATAGTTGCTGGATTACTACTTAACTCTTGCAAGGCCGGCGTAACATATTCGTAAAAGCAGGTAAGTACCGAAGATGGATTTCCAGGTAAACCAAACACCAGTTTGTTTTCCAACGTGCCAAAATAAATTGGTTTGCCGGGCCGTTGTTTTATTTTATGAAATTGCTGCTTCACGTTACAATTGACAGCAGCCTGCAACACAAAATCGTAGTCGCCTACGCTTACACCGCCCGTTAATAAAACAACATCAGATTGCTGAAGAGCTGTTGATAAAATACCGGTTAAAATGCCCGGCTCATCATCGGCCCAAAACAATTGCACATCTGTAATATTAAGTTGCTGTAAAGAGGCAATCAATGTGTATGAATTGGATTCATACACCTGGCCATAGTTCAATGGTTGGCCCGGTTGCTGTAATTCCTTGCCGGTAACAATTATACTTAGGACTGGCTTTTTAAAAACATCTGCATGGGTAATTCCTATGCCTGCTAAAAATCCTAAAGCTGCAGGTGTTAGTACAGTGCCTTTCGCAAGTGCCAGTTCACCTGTTTTTATTTCTGAACCTTTGGGACGAACATTGCTACCACAGATAATTTTTTCATCTGCTATTTTCAACTCCCCATTTTCGATCGTTACCTTTTCCTGCATCACAACCGTATCTGCACCTTCGGGTACGGCGGCTCCTGTAAAAATGCGAATGGCCTGTCCAGATAAGCAAGAAATCATTGCATCTGCCCCGGCCTGCATTTCACCGTTTATATTCAACGTATTTTCAGGTTGCCAACTGTTGTAAGAAAATGCATAACCATCCATGGAAGATTGCGGATAAGCGGGTATATCAAGGTCTGCAAAAATATCCCGGGAAAGCACCATCCCCAAAGCCTGGAGTAACGGCAAATTGATGGAGCCAAGTGGACTGATATTTTCCTGAATTATTTTTTTTGCTGTTGCTACTGCTATCATAAAAAATCAAATCCGCTTTAATTAACCACCAATGGTGATCATACTCCTGTTGTGAATGTCTTCGGCATGTATGTGTTCAAAATCATTGGTGAACTGGCCACCTAATTCTTTTGCTTTACTGCCGATGCTTTGTTGAATAAGCGGCAAAATATCGTCTCCGTTTCTGAAAGCAGTAAGCAGGTCTGTTTCTTCTTTAGAGAAAAGACAGTTTTTCATTTTGCCATCTGCTGTTAAACGCATACGGTTGCATCCACTGCAGAAAGGGGAAGTCATGGTACTGATCACAGCGAAAGTGCCTGCATGCCCGGCGACAGTATATTTTTTTGCTGTATCATGTTTTTCATCTTCAAGCCGGGTAACCTTGTATTTTTCTTCAATCACTTCCAGTATTTGTTGCCAGGTAAACACTTTATTGCTGGTCCACCGGTTGCCGCTGAAAGGCATAAATTCAATAAAGCGAACATGTACAGGCGTATGTTTTGTCCATTCAATAAAATCATTGATCTCCATTTCATTGAGACCCTTCATTGCCACCACGTTTATCTTAACATGAAAACCATTATTCACCATCAGGTGAATATTATCCATTACCTGCTGAAACTGGTTGCGTCGGGTAAGCAGGTTAAATTTATCTGCCTGTAATGTATCCAGGCTAATATTCAGTGAATGTATGTTGGCCGCCTTTAATACATCTACAAAGTCGTGCAGGCGTGTAGCGTTGGTAGTTAGCGTGAGTGCAACCGGCAATTCGGCTAACCCTGCTATGATTTTATCAGCATCTTTTCTTACCAATGGTTCGCCGCCGGTAAGCCTTATTTTATTTACCCCTTCGTTTACAAATATTTTTGCAATGGATATTATTTCATCCACCTGCATTAACCGGGAGGCTGGCGTAAACTCATAATCTTCTTCGGGCATACAATAGAAACAGCGCAGGTTACAGTTGTCTGTAAGCGATATGCGCAGGTAATTATGTACTCGTTGAAATGGATCTATAATCATTGATTCAATTTATTTTGAACGGATATTTTTATTATCCTCTTTTGTTAAACTTAATTATTCACCCGTTGTTTGTTTCAACAATTGTTCATAATCTGAAAGGGTGTCTATATCATTATTTCCCAAGGGAAACTCAATGGTATGTACCAGGCCCGGGTGTTGATTGATTATTTTTTTTGCCCCTTTATCCCCTGTAAGCGTCATTAATGATGCAAAGATAGTTTTATCAAACAAAGCCGGAATGCCTGCACTGTTTCCATAGCTGCTGGCAACAATTGGTTTTTGTATTCGTTCGTAGTTGTCAATTAATTTGTTTAATAAATCTGCTGTTACAAATGGCTGATCACAGGCCATAAATATTACTGATTCCAGGGTTGGTTGTTCCGTCAATAATCTTTGCAAACCAGCTATTATGGATGTTGACATTCCTTGCTCCCAGGTTTCATTTTTTACTATCGTAATACCTGGGCTGTTAACCGCCTGACTGATGGCCTCCTCATTTGCCCCAACAACTAAAACAATTCCTTTTGCTTTACTTTTTTTTGCTGAACTTATTGCATGTTCTAATAAAGTTCTTCCCTGGTACATCAGCAATTGCTTAGACCTTCCCATTCTGCTGGAAGCACCTGCCGCTAATAAAACAATACCGCATTCCACACTTATATTTTTATCTCCGGAAATAAACTAAATTTTATACTTCGAAGTTACTCCTAGTTCTCCAATTGTGTTTACCACATACGGATTATTAACAGGTTTCTACTCACTGTAAAACTATTTGAAATAGGTAGTATTTAATCCTGATATTATAAAGGCCCAGATTGAAGGAAGTCTCGTAATGGCATTAGGTGCAGCCATAACACACGAAACGCATTTTATGGATGGTAAAGCGGTAGAGAAAAATTTTGACGGTTATCGTATGCCGTGTATTACTGATATACCTGAGATTGAAATATATATCATGGGTAATGAAAAACCAGGCGGTGCCCGTGAACCAGCATTGCCGCCTTTTGCACCTGCATTGTGTAACGCAATTTTTGATTTAGCAGGAAAGCGAATAAGCAAACTACCTTTTAAACTGGAGGAGGTGTAGAATGTAAAGTAATTCAAAAGGCAAAAATCAAAAGTCAAACATTCAACAAAGAAAAAGACTCAACATAATCATACAGTGTAGCTTCTCCACTTTGGGGCTGGGGTCGTTTTTGCATTTCAAAAAATCCAAATTAAAAACTAAAAATTCAAACCTCAACACTGAGCACTTTATTCATCATTCATCATTCAATATTCAACATAAACCTTTTACTTACGTGCTGCCTTAACCTGTAGCGGCTTAATCATCGGGTATTTATTGCCCCAGCTATTGCTTACGTAATTTAAAACGTCGGCAATTTCTTTATCAGATAGTTGATCGCCGAGTGGTGCCATTGGTACTGCACTATATTTTTGGCCATTTACGGTTATTTCCCCTTCAAGTCCGTTTAATACAATTTCGATGGCTCTTTTTTGATTTTTTAAGTAAGCTGTTTTGGCGAGTGGTGGAAATGCGCTTTCAACGCCTTCACCCTGTGCCATATGGCAATTAGCGCAATTTGCCGAATATACTGCTTCACCTCTTTTCATGCTTTGCTTTAGCGTGTCTTCCTGTGCAAACGCCAGCCAGAAAACTCCGGAAATCATCAGAAAGCTTAAAATGATCTTCTTCAACATAATTTATTTTGATTTTTTAGAAAGGTCTTTTTAAAATTGCACATCATAAAAATAAGGGTAACCCAGTGATTATATCCTTAACATTTTTACAATTTATTGTAACGGGTTAAAGTTGTGTCATCTCTGGTGCTATCAATAAATATATTATTATACTTCCCGCTGCATCAAAATGTGTTATGAATATTGTAGATTAATGCAGCAT
>JBDUEK010000003.1:0-125200 GCA_040002495.1 Ferruginibacter sp. | reverse complement strand
TCTGTTACACTGCTTCTTGTCAGGTTTGGGTTTGCGCTGCTAATGGTTGGCATATTTATGTTAATCATGGCGTTGTTATTGGTCGTCAACGTTATCCGCCTGTTGGTTCTAAGCGTTGGTTAGCATTAATTCCGTAGGTTTAGCCCTTCGGGGCTTTTTTTTGTTCGATACAGTTTTACTGCTAAGCCCAAAGCGGCTAAGCAGTAAAACAAATACAGCCAGCCATTGCAGCTTATTTTTTTAAATGAATAATGACTTTATAAGTATTTAAAAAAATAAGCAGCAATCACCCACGCTTCTTTCAAGTGGTGGCTACGCCGTTCTGTTTATTTGTAATTACACTTCGTTCTATTGCAAAATGGCTTGGGTTAAGTTGTCTGCGGTTGCAGCAGCCCGACAAAATAAAACCACGCCAAAAAGGCTACGCCGTTTTTGTCATGGTTTTGCCATCCCTTCGCTGCCCCGCAGTCCGTCGGCTATTTTTTTATTTTTTCATGTTGGTGGCTTCGCCTTGCTGTAGTGAAAAAAATAAAAAAGCCTCCTCCACATTTTTAGCCCGGTCGCTTACGCCGGTTTACCTTGACACAGTTGCTTTTTAAACCGTCTGCTCCCTATGCGCCCCCTGCTGTTGTCTTGCTGCACTGGCACAGCCCTGTAAGTTGCTTTTGGTGTGAAACCCATGCTTATAGCTTCGCTATGCTCCGCCACTCCAAAAGCAGCCACGTTGTGTTGCGGGCTTCATGGCCTGCCCCTCGCCGTTCCGCTGCGTTGCACTTTAAGTCGGGGCAGGCCATTTTCACCCTCACCCAGCAAGCCAAAGGCGCAGTGGGGGTCGCAGGTCAGCAGTAACAGCAGGAAGTCAACAGTTGATTTTCATAACAACAAAAGACAGAAATACAATAAGAAAATACTGGACCCATTTGGAAAGAATTCCAAATGAGCCATCACCCAAAAAAATAAAGTATAAAAAAAAATCCGCAAAAATAGCAATGCAGCCATCCGCACAAACCTCACAAAAAAAACAAAAAGACAGCCGCCATAAACACAGCCCCACCGCACAAAGCCATCATTTATGCGGCTTCTGCTTTTGGTTTTTTATCTGCCTTCGCTGAGAGAAGCTTATAAAAATTCACAGTTATGCAAAAGCAACTTCGTATCATCACCAGTCAGCGTTTGGCAGTATGTCCATTCAGCAGTTCGTTATTTCCGGTACCTTCCGTTCCACCGGTAGTATTTAGCAGGCATTTCCGCAGGCGCAGTATTTATTGTAAGCCTATAACTGGCATCTCGGTTTATAGGTTGGCAAAGTTTGGCTGGTATATCTGGTGCTATCCATCAGGCCGTCGTCAGTTATGTGCATTACCCTTTTAAGGGTAGTGTACATACATTGTCATTCATGGGTATAAAATAAGAAACCCCGGTAGAAACCGGGGAAACTCAAACTCCCATGCACCACACTCCGGGATTCATTAACGATTCAATCGTTGAATAATTTTTTTCAGAAGTATTGTTGTAGTGAAACTAATAGCAGCACCTACCGCAGCTAGTATTGCGGTTTTAATTAAGTCTTCACTGTTGATGTTTACAAAAATCGTTAGAAGTGTACCCGCAGTGGTAGCAGTTTTAGTGGTGTTATCAAAATAATGCGGATCCATAAAAAAGATTTTAAAAAAGTATTTTAAAGAAATCCCCTCCCATCAAAGGGAGAGGATTTTTATGAAGCTTACGCACCATCCACTTGTACAAGTGAAAGGGCATTGTAAACTCCGTTTTTCAAGGGATATCTCACGCCATTTACTTCCTGGTAAAACTCTATTCCCAATGCCAGGAAAAGAGGATTAATGCTGGCTGCTGTAAGCGCATGATCCAGGTTAATAACAGCAGTCGCTACACTGTCCCAGGCGATCTCTGCAGTTTCCGCGGTTACCACTTCAAAAATTTCATTTTCAAAATCCACGGCAGCACCTGCAGCAATGAGTTTAAAATGAGTTCCACTAACCGGGGCAGCGATCATATTCGCAGGAATAAAAGAAGGAATATTGATGCTAAGATTGCCCGTCTCACGATCAATTGTGGTGGCATACGGCGCATACAAAACAGAACCGAGTTTGCTTCGGATATTGAATTCAAAACCCTGCAACAATTCTGCTTCACCATCAATTACATTTCTCTTTCCACGGATACTGGTTGCATCAGCCTGGATAACTTTTACCATTGCCTGGGTAAGCCTTCCAACCATACGACTGTCGGCAACATTCTGAAGTAAAGCCCGGATAGATGTTCGCAACATCCGGCCAGCCTTATCTGCTCTACCGAACTCTTCACCGTTCTCACGGGTTCGTTGGAAGTTCGGATCGTTGGCAATTCTGTTGGCGTCAACGCCGCCTCTTTCTCTTGCCAGGTACCCGTCTTTACTTTTGTAAAAGGTAATGTCACCGAGAGTACCTTTAAGTTTAATAATTCCTTTTTGCTTAGCCATTTTTCATAAAATTTTGGATGATTGTTATTTGCAATTCGCAGACATGCTTTCAACATGTGTTAAAAAGATTTTCTACTTTTGCTTTATCACCACAATTTTAAAATGAATAATTCACGCAAAAAAGCCGCCGTTCCGAACGTGCAGGGTTATGCAGCAAACGATCCCAAATCGCATAGTTATTTATGCGAAAGACATAATGAATATCACCGGCCGTAAAGAACGTGCGGCAAGGAAGCTAATTGGCCGAATCAGGAAAGAATACAATAAGAAGGAAGGCGATTTTATTTCAATTGATGAGTTCTGCGAATTCACCGGGTTAATGGAAGAAAGGGTAAATAAATTTCTTATTAATTGAGTTATCTCCGTGATAGAATCGGATGAAATTAACTACGTAATAAATGACAAAATGATCCATATAATAGGTTAATCAAATGCTAGTCAAAAGCTAAGATGGAGTATATACTCCTACAAAAATTATCAAATTCAAACAAATAAAAGGAGAGTAATTCGAGAGTTGTAATATATAGATGCTATCAAACACAATAGGGTATTGCATTTCAGGAAAAGGTACAAATCCCTTAGTCTCCGCATTAAAAATATGACATGCTTCAATGGTAAGTATCTCATTTTTTAAGTTTAGTAGATTGCAAAGCAGCTGTCATTACTTTCATTGCATTTCTATCGATTGAAATACAGGCTAGATAAAATCCTGGCAATAATTTCCTCTTCAGACCTCCCTCTTTTTTTATTTGCGCTGCATGTTTTCGTATCTGAATTTGAGTAATGATAAGTTGTATGTGTTTATATTTTAGATTCAATTACAATTTTACCCTGTTCAGGAAATGAGAAAGCAACCTGCAGTGCTAAGCATGGTATTATTGAAGTGAAAAGCAATCTGAACATTAATTCTTCCATATAAAAAAGCCGTCAACAAAATTTGAAGACGGCTTTTAACAGGTGCAATTGATGCTGTTAATATTTTATGATTTAATAAAAGCTAAAATATCGGCATTGATAGTTGCAGCTTCTGTAGTTGGCATTCCATGCGGAAAGCCAGGGTAAGTGATCAGCTTTCCGTTCTTTAATAATTTGGCAGATTTAACCCCGGCATTTTTGTAAGGAACAATTTGATCATCTTCGCCATGCAAAACCAATACAGGAATATCAACTGCTTTTAAATCTTCTGTAAAATCAGTTTCTGAAAATGCTTTGATACATTCGTAATGCGCCAGGATGCTTCCCATCATTCCTTGTCTCCACCAATTTCTTTGCACCCCTTCTTTTATAACAGCGCCTTCCCTGTTGTATCCGTAAAACGGAATGGTAAGGTCAATATAAAATTGCTGGCGGTTGTTAAGGGTCTGGTCTCTTATTCCATCAAATACTTCCATGGGTACACCATCGGGATTATGATCACTTTTAACCATTACCGGCGGTACAGCGCTTATTAATACAGCCTTAGCTACCCTGTGTTTACCATACTTATTTACATAACGAATCACTTCGCCACCGCCGGTTGAATGGCCCACATGTATGGCGTTTTTTAAATCAAGGAATTCTGTTAATTCCGCCACGTCTGCAGCATAGGTTTCCATTTCGTGTCCGCTGGTTGTTTGGCCGGAGCGGCCATGACCTCTTCTGTCGTGGGCAATTACTCTAAACCCATTTTGTAAAAAAAACATTATTTGTGCATCCCAGTCGTCGGCTGAAAGTGGCCAGCCGTGATGGAAAACGATGGGTTGCCCTGTTCCTAAATCTTTATAAAAAATTTCTGTGCCGTCTTTTAATTTAAGTGTGCTCATTGTTTTCTGTTTTAATTGTTATGAATTGATATAGCTGTTAAGTTATCTTTAAAAGAAGTTTATTCGGCGTTTGATTGCAGCATCTCATTCAAGTCGGTTGCGCCGTCATTAAATTTTTACCATTTACATAAAATGCAGGTGTGCCATTTACACCGCTCAGCATTCCACTCACAAAATCTTTATCAACTTTATCTGCCAGCTTTTGCTGTTGAATATCATTATTAAATTCAGGTAAATTTAACCTCAATTCCTCTACCAGTTTAAGGAAAAAATTTTTCATTTAAAAAGGGGAATCATATTTATTAAAAGCTGGAATGAGTTTATTGGTACTTTAATGCAATTGCAGCGCCTTGTACCGATGGTCTGATAAAATAGTGGATTATTTTTCACGAAGAAAAGTTGTGCTATAATGGCAACCTTTCTTCGAAATCGAAAGGAATACTTATAAATGCAAAATGATCATTTCGTTTCAACATTTTTTCATTTCTTTACGGATGTGTTTACATTAAATTTTTCATGAAACACTTGTAATGTGGTCTTTGTAAAATTGAAAATGAAATGAATATGGGTAAGATTATTTTGAAGGTATTTTTAGTTGCGATAGTGTTTTGTTGTTCGTTTGTAATAGCGCATGCGCAACAAAAAGCAGGCTTTATCGGCAACCCGATTGTTAAAGGATATTTCGCAGATCCAACCATTGTAAAGCAAGGCGATACTTATTTTATTTATGCAACAATTGATCCATGGGGAGGCGAGGAGCTTGCAGTACTTGAAACCAAAGATTTTAAAACATTTACACAACGCCATCTTAACTGGCCTACAAAAAAAGCCTGTACCAGCAGTAGTTCCAACGGGTCGATGGTTTGGGCACCTTCGGTACGACAAGGTAAAGATGGGAAGTATTATATGTATGTTTCCGTTGGTAGCGAAGTTTGGGCAGGGGTAAGTAATCAACCACTTGGTCCCTGGAAAAATTTAAAAGCCGATAATTTACCACTTATTAAAAAGGCAGATTTTCCGGAAGTACATAATATTGATGCGGATGTTTTTATTGACGATGATGGTGCGGCCTACCTATATTGGGGCTCGGGCTTTAACTGGGTAAACGGCCACTGCATGGCTGTGAAACTAAAAAAGGATATGGTTAGTTTTGATGGTGTGCCAAAGGAAGTTACACCGCCCAATTATTTTGAGGCACCCCACATGATTAAACGTAAGGGGAAATATTACCTGATGTTTTCTGAAGGCAAGGCCATTGATGCAACTTATAAAATTGGCTACGCTACCGGTGATACACCATTCGGCCCTTTTACTGCTGGTGTTAATGATCCTATACTTTCAACAACTGCTGATAGCACTACCTATGGTCCTGGGCATCATACGGTGTGCAGTGTAAAGGGACAGGATTATATTTTATATCACCGCATTTTTCCGCAGACGGAAGCTTACGTATTGCGCCAGCTTTGCATCGACTATCTCAACTTCGATAAAGTAGGGAATATTTTAAAAGTAAAGCCTGAAGGAGTAACAAATTTTACTGGTAAATAATAAATCCTGACGTTAATTTACAGGCTGCATTTTTATATAATCTCTTTTATATTCAAGCGGACTTTTACTGGTTATGATTTTAAACTGGTGATTAAAATGCGAAATATTATTATAACCTGTTTCATAACTAATTTCTGTTACATTCTTATCATCTTCCATTAGCAGCCTGCATGCGTAGCCAATCCTCACTTCCATCAAAAAACCGATGTAAGTCTTTTTCGTTTTGTTTTTAAAATACCTGCAAAAAGATTGCTTTGTCATATTTAGAAGTGCAGCCACCTGGTCAATAGAAATTTTTTCAGTGAAATGATTAAATGTGTATTCAACTACCAGCTTTATTTTTTCTTTATTGATATCAGCAGTTGATTGTATAAAACCCTGCGAAGACAATGGGATGAAAGCTTTACTCTCAGCAATTTCTTCAAGTATGGATAAAAGATAAACCAATTTTTTGCCTGGAGTGGCGTTAGTTATTTTATCAATCGTTTCAGCAAGATTGTTTTTTATTTTACCTGTTAATTTTAATCCGCAATTGCAGTTGGATAATAGTTCATTTACAAGCCTGGTTTCAGGCAAATTAAAAAAATCATTTCCAAAAATTTCCGGTGAAAATTTTATGCATATTGTTTCTGCGGTGCCGTCATCTCTATGCATCACATGATCATATTCGTGGCGAAAGCAATGTGGCAGATTGGATCCCAGCAATAGTATGTCACCACTTTGAAACTGGCCAATATGATCACCTACCAGCCAGGTGCCCGCACTTCGTTTAATATATAGCAGTTCAATTTCGGGATGATAATGCCATCTGTTTACCATCGCATCACCTATATCCCTTCTTACTTCAAATGAACTCAGAGAATTGGATATTACCTGTCTTAGCTCGGGCTTCATGAATTTTTTATTTAAAAGAAAATATTATAGGGGTAATATAGCACAACCTTTTGAAAATAAACTGATACCCTGTTTAAAATCTTACCATTAAGTTTACACCCGGATTGATTGCCCTATTTTATCAACGATGTATTGCTGTCATGAAACTACCAGCTTTTCCTGTAGTGAATACTGAATTCGGTAAACATGTTACTAAATCATTTTCCGATAATTTATGATTCCTTTATTATATGCCCGTATAACTCCAATCATATTTTGTCCGGAGTTCATTGGCTAATTAAAAATGGTAATAAACACATTAATATTTTATAAATTGATTGTATGAAAAAATACTGTTTTGCACTGGATTTACAAGACGATGCGGAGTTGATTAAAGAATATGAGTTATATCACGAAAATGTATGGCCGGAAATAAGAGAAAGTATAACTGGTGCCGGCATCACCAACATGGAAATTTACCGCACAGGTAATCGTTTGTTTATGATCATGGAAACTGCATACGAGTTTAGTTTTGAAACGAAGGCTGCAATGGATGCAAACAACATCATAGTACAAAAATGGGAAAAATTGATGTGGAAGTTTCAGCAACCAATGCCATGGGCAGCGCCAGGGGAAAAATGGATTTTAATGGATAAGATATTTCAGTTATAATAATAACTATTTATCACAGCAAGTATGCTTTAAGATTTGGTGTAAGTAGTTAGAGGCAGGGTAATGTA
The DNA here is from genome assembly GCA_040002495.1 of Ferruginibacter sp. Taxonomy (GTDB): domain Bacteria; phylum Bacteroidota; class Bacteroidia; order Chitinophagales; family Chitinophagaceae; genus Ferruginibacter. The sequence goes on along the minus strand of JBDUEK010000003.1, from coordinate 117,758 downwards.
GAGTCAACAAAAAATAAATATAAACGATTGCAGTTATGAAAAAATCAATATTTGTGCTAAGCTTTTTGTTGTGCTCCTGTGCATTTCATCAGCAAATAAATGCACAGGAAAGATACCAGGCTAACTACGAATCTTTAAAAAAATATACTACACCAGACTGGTTTCGTGATGCTAAATTTGGCATCTTTATTCATTGGGGCGTTTATTCGGTGCCGGCATTTAGCTCAGAGTGGTATCCCCGCCAGATGTATCTTAAGGATTCAAAGGAATATAAGCATCAAATTGAAACCTATGGCCCTGAGAACAAATTTGGGTACAAGGATTTTATCCCAATGTTTAAAGCTGAAAAATTCAGCCCCGAGCAATGGGTTGACTTGTTTAAAAAAGCAGGTGCTAAATATGTTGTACCCGTTGCTGAACATCATGATGGGTTTGCAATGTATAAAACAGCCTATTCAAAATGGAACGCTTTTGAAATGGGCCCTAAAAGAGATGTGATAGGTGAACTTGCAACTGAAATTCGCAAGCAGGGTTTAATCTTTGGCTTGTCATCTCATCGTATAGAACATTGGTTTTTTATGAATGGTGGCAGAAGGTTTGAATCGGATGTGCTTGACCCGCAATACGAAGATTTTTATGGCCCTGCAAGAGAAGAAAATGAAACGCCTACCCCCGAATATATGAATGATTGGTTGCTACGAAACGAAGAGCTGGTTACCAATTATAAGCCTCAGCTTTTTTGGTTCGATTGGTGGATTGAGCAGCCTGCAATGGATCCATATCGTAAATCGTTTGCTGCGGCTTATTATAACAAAGGCCTTGAGTGGAACAAAGGCGTTGTAATAAACTATAAAAATATTGCCTATCCCGATGGTACAGCAGTGCTTGATCTTGAACGTGGTAAGCTTGCCGGTATTCGTAAATTGCCCTGGCAAACTGATGATGCTGTCGGTAATAAATCATGGGGATTTGCAGCAGGTAATACTTTTAAAGATGCACAATATGTAATTACCAACCTGGTAGATATTGTAAGTAAAAATGGTAACCTGTTACTGAATATAGGACCAAGGTCGGATGGTACTATTACTAATGAAGAAACCCAGACTTTATTAGGTACGGGGAAATGGCTGAGTGTAAATGGTGAAGCAATTTATGGCACCCGTCCATGGAAAGTTTTTGGAGAAGGGCCCACAGAATCTGCCAGCGGTAGTTTTGTTGATCAGAAGAAACCTTTTAATGCGGCGGATATTCGTTTTACAACTAAAGGCAACACTTTGTATGCGATTGCAATGGGGCTTCCCACAACGAGCACAAATATAAATGCTTTGGGTAAAAAGGAAAATAACGGATCAATTGCAAACATAGAAATGGTTGGCAGTAATGAAAAAATTTCATGGTCACAGAAAGATGATTCTCTAATAATAAAGCCATCAAAAAATTATCCTTCAGAAAATGCTGTCGTTTATAAAATTACATTTGTACAATAGTATTAAAGATGGATTGTAATGTATACATTCAGTGGCTTGGAATTTTGATTATAGTTTACATTTTTTTATGAACCAGGCAGAAGTTTTCAATTAAGCTTCATTGGCGTCGCACTCTTGTACATTTTATCAATGAGGAGCAAAATACCAACTCACTAATTTATCCCTTGCGAAGTATGATAATAATTAAGTTCTTTCTAATCGAATTGTAAGCGTATTTAAAAGAAGAAAAAGATGATAAAGCAATTGCTGATTTGTAGTACGATTCTGTTGACAGGTATCAAAGATTTAACGGCACAAAAGCCATTAAAGTTATGGTATCAGCAACCCGCAACTGTGTGGACCGAAGCCTTGCCAGTTGGTAACGGAAGACTGGGCGCAATGGTATTTGGTGGAGCAACCGATGAACTGATTCAGCTAAATGAAGCTACGTTTTGGACAGGTGGGCCAGTAAGAACAAATGTGAATCCGAAGGCGTACGAAAATTTACTGCTTGCAAGAGCAGCATTGTTTAATAACGAAGACTATGACAAAGCTTATGGCTATGCGAAAAATATGCAGGGCTATTATTCAGAATCATATTTACCCCTTGGCGACATGCGGATTCGTTACCAGTTAACGGATACAGCTGTTATTTCTTACTACCGCGATTTAAATATCAGCGATGCTATTGCCACTACTAAATTTACAATCAATGGGGTCACTTACACCAGGCAAATCATTAGTTCGGCACCGGACCAGGTAATTGTTATAAGGTTTACCGCCGATAAGCCGGGCCAGCTAAATTTTAAAATTTCGTCGGCAAGCCAGCTTAAATACACACCGTCGGTAGTTAGTAACAGCGAAATGACGGTAAGAGGAAAAGCGCCTTCTCATCTTGAACCAAGTTATGTTAGTTCCGATAATCCCATGGCTCCGGACGACACAACGGGCTGCAGGGGTATGCGTTTTGAGTGGAGAATAAAAGCTGTTGGAAATGGAGCCAATATCACTTCCGACACCAGTGGTATTACCGTAAAAAATGGTACGGAAGTCTTGGTATTTTTTTCAGCAGCTACCAGTTTTAACGGCTTCGATAAATGCCCGGTTTCAGAAGGGAAGGACGAAGACAAACTAGCCGGACATTATTTAAACGCAGCTATAAAAAAAGATTGGAAATTATTGTTATCAAACCATCTGGCGGATTATCATCATTATTTTAATCGTTTAACTTTTAGCTTAAAAGCTCCGGCGCAAAATGATAATGCCGCCTTACCAACCGATAAGCGATTGTTAGGTTATACAGAAGGTGCAAAGGATCCGGCATTGGAAACAATGTATTTTCAATATGGCAGGTACCTGCTTATTTCCTGCTCAAGACCTGGCGGCGTAGCGGCTAATTTACAAGGCATCTGGAATAAAGAATTGAGGCCGCCATGGAGTTCGAATTACACTACAAATATTAATGTGCAAATGAATTATTGGCCTGCAGAACTTGCCAATCTTTCAGAGATGCATTTGCCCATGATTGATTTTATTAAAAATGTTGCAGTAACGGGAAAGGTTACCTCCAAAGAGTTTTATCATACCGGCGGTTGGGCCGTTCATCATAACAGCGATATCTGGGCATTGAGCAACCCGGTTGGCGACATAGGCAAAGGTGATCCGATGTGGGCCAACTGGACGATGGGATCACCCTGGCTTTCTCAACATTTGTGGACGCACTATGCTTTTACAAAAGATAAGGTGTTTCTAAAAAATGTGGCCTATCCCCTAATGAAAGGTGCTGCGCAATTCTGTCTCGACTTTTTGGTAGAGGATAAAAACGGATACCTGGTAACTGCTCCTTCCTTTTCACCGGAAAATAAATTTATAGATGATAAAGGCAATAGTGGAAGTGCCTCCATTGCAACTACGATGGATATGTCAATTATCTGGGATCTATTGACCAACATAATAGAAGCTTCAAAAGAGTTGAACGAAGCCCCTGCTTATCGTGAAATGATTATTGCCAAAAGAAATAAATTATATCCACTGCATATTGGAAAAAAAGGTAACCTGCAGGAATGGTATAAAGATTGGGAAGATGTTGATCCACATCACAGGCATGTTTCACATTTGTTCGGCTTGTATCCGGGCAGACAGATTGCACCCATTGCCACACCTGAGTTTGCAGCTGCTGCAAAAAGGTCGCTTGAGTTAAGAGGAGATGATGGAACAGGTTGGAGCCTTGCATGGAAAATTAATTTTTGGGCCAGGTTGCTTGATGGCAATCATGCGTATAAGATGATTCATAAACTGCTCCACCTAACGGGACAGGCTGGCACCAATTATTCAAATGGTGGTGGTTCATATACCAACTTGTTTGATGCACATCCACCTTTTCAGATTGACGGAAATTTTGGCGGAATAGCTGGTATGGGAGAAATGTTATTGCAAAGTCATTTGGGTGAATTGCACCTGCTGCCAGCCTTACCGGACGAGTGGCAGGAAGGTGAAATAAAGGGATTGAAAGCAAGGGGAGATTTTGAAGTATCCATGCAATGGAAAAGCCATCAGCTTGCGAAGGCAACAATCAGATCATTGAATGGTGGAGTTTGTAAAATAAGAACAAGCGGGCCTGTAAAATTAACTGACAGTAAAATAAAAGCAGTTAAAGACACCTACGGTTACACGTTGACTTTTAATACTGTTAAAGGAATGAAATACGAACTGGTAGGTTTGTAAAAAATAGTAAATCGAAATAATATTTGGGAAATAATGAATGCTAAATCAGTCTTTACTGTTTCAGCATTTTTATTTTTTGGCTACTGAAAACAGCAACTGGTAGCCTGGGAAAAAATCGTCCATTCATTGGCGTGGTTTCTCCATTTTATAAGAACTGGTTGTGAAGCAACTTTGCATTGTCAATAATGACTTCATAATAAAAAAATATAAAATGAGAAATTTTACAGTTCCAACAAGAGAACAAGTAGCAGCAGACAACCAGGGCATATTTGATAACCTGCAAAAAGCGTTGGGTTTTGTTCCAAATTTATATGCAACCATTGCATATTCCGATAAAGGATTAGGCAGGTACCTTGCCTATCAAAATGCAAAATCATCTTTAAGCAATAAAGAAAAAGAAGCAGTAAACCTGGTTGTGAGCCAGGTCAATAATTGTGTGTATTGCCAGAGTGCATACACTGTAATTGGTAAAATGAATGGATTTTCAGACGAGCAGATAATTGATATCCGTAAAGGAAAAGCAACGGATGTTAAACTAAATGCGTTGGTTCAGTTAGCCGGAAACATTACTGAAACCAAAGGCAATGCAGATGCATTTTTGGTAGACAATTTTTTTGCACAAGGATATACAAATGAAAATTTAGTTGATCTTGTTTTACAGGTAAGTGAAAAAACTGCCATGAATTATTTACACAATCTTACCAAAATTCCCGTTGACTTTCCTTTAGCACCGGTCTTGTAAATAGTCGGTTTTCTATGAACTTAAAATTCGTCTTCGTGAAAAACCGTCAGAGAATAGCATAAGAATGATAGCATGTTTGGTGACGAGAATGAAAGCCGCCCCGAGAGTAATTGAGGGGCGGTTTTATTTGTAAATGCGAATAATCTCTTCAAAAATAAGCAACCAGGCAAGTTGATCAGTAGACAAATTATTAAAGAAATGGAGTTGAAATTTAAAAGGAATTTTGTCCATCACATAAAACGGGTTAATAAGAAAGCGATATGACAGCATCAATGACTTAGCGATTAAAGAAATAGAGAGGAAATTGTAACAGGCAAAATAACGGCTTGAGAATTACTAACAATAATAGTTGGTAAAAAAGCAAAGCCAGGACCTGTTACAAATTAAGGGCAGCCGGGTTGCTTTTGATCGTATTTGATTAGCGCATTTATATAACATAAGGGAGTCGTAATTTATAGTGCAAACTAGTAGCCTGAAATTTCTTTAAAAAAACTCCTTTCACACTGGTTTAGACATTTTTATAAAGTCACAAAATCATTTGCCATTTGTGGAAATACTTGCCCATATAATTTTCTTGGTATTGGACTGGTGAATAATTAAAAAAGCCTTCCATAACATGGAAGGCTTTTTTAATTGAAAATTTAAATATTATTTGATGTCTATTACATTCGCATCACCCGCACCGATCAGTTTTTCGGTTGCAATCCTGTCTTCACTAACACCTAATGTTTCAACAATATAATTTTTGATTGCTGTCAACTTTCTGTCAGCTAAAGATTGTTGAGCTTTAGATGCACCAGGATAAGCTGTCAATGTAATTGTACAGTTCGGATTTTCTTTCAGTTTTGAAGCAACTGAAGATAACATTGCTTTTACATCAGCACTCAAACTTGTTCCTTTCATTGAAACGCTTGGGTAGTCAGAAGGACAATCTCCCATGAACTTACCTGATCTCATTAGAGAATCCAAAGTAGCGCAACATGCCGGATCCGGACATTTTCCAACTCCATCTGCATCTACTGGCTGGCATTCAGTTGGAGTGATCAATTGCTTGTCTTTCCAATCTGGTACACCATCATTATCAGTATCTTTTGTTACACCATGAGAATCAACTGGTGAACCGGCAGGTGTGTTTGGCTCTTTATCAAACATATCCGGTACACCATCGCCATCTGTATCGTCACTAAGTTTTTTAACGTCGTTTTTAACGGTATCAATTTGAGTCTGTAAGTTACTATTCATTCTGGCAGCAGGATTATCAAATAATAACTGAGGCTTAGACTTATTACCTAAAGCAAACTCTACACCTAAGAAACCATAAGAAAATTTGTCTTTTTTAACGGTGCTACTAACATTACCCGGCACAGTCCAGTAAGAATAACCATCAAAATTGTCACCATCAACAAAACTCATCCTATATCCAAGATCTAAATTTATTAATCTTGAAACATTAAATTTAAGACCAACTCCAATTGGTACAAATAGTTCTTTTTTATGTTTTTCGGCATCATAGTCAACAAATGTTGTTGTACCTCTTTTCATGATTTTTGGACTATATCCTACCAATCCAATTCCTGCAGATACATAAGGCACAAGCCTATTTCTGGTAGTAAGCCAGTTAAGACTTCCAAAAGTGAATTGACCAGAAATACTTCCAGACCATTCCAGTTTGGTCTTGAAGGCAGTAATTGGACGTAGTATCGGCGGTTGATTGTTACCCAAATTTTTATCCTGATTACCTTTAAGATTACCGGCCAAAAAATCAGCCTGTAATGCTAAGTAATGCGTTAGTTGGTAACGAAGGTTAGCGCCATATCCTAAATCTAACTGAGGATTTGTAAAATCGTTTGAGCCGCCTATCACATTAGATGGGCTTAAAACTCCAACGTTTAGTCCAATGGAAAATTTCCGGAATTGACTACTTCCTGAAAAGGGCTTTACAGTATTATACATGGGAGCTGACTCCTGCGCAAATACCGAAACGGTAAATGCAAAAAAAAGTATAACACATACTAATTGTTTTCTAAAAATTTGCGGCATAAAAAATTAATTTCGTTTCTCGATAAAATGTTTGATGATTGGTTGCAAATGTATAACATTTATTAGCAACCAGTTAAGATTAGTTTCTTAATAATGAAGATTTTCTTTTTAATAAAATTCATTTCGAATTAAAAGGGGAAAAATCGTGCCACACCCCATATTTTTTTAAAAAATTTGGGTAATAAGTTAAAATTAGAATAAGCTATTTTATAAAATGACAATTAGTTGGTCATTAGGCTGATAATTTAAATTTTTAATATCCTCAATTCTAAGTTTCATTTACACCGTGGTAACGCGATCTAAACAGACACGATATCTCAATAATGTTTAAGAGAAATTGAATTTTAATTCACTCTATATATCACTATTTAAATTGGAAGTATAATTAAGAAACAATTACTTTTGCGCCAAAAAAAGTAAAATACCTAAGTAATATTTCATAAACTGAGTGTGATTTGGAATGACATTTCAAGACAACAATCTTCATTATAAATACGTGGTACAAAATTAGTAAGGTAGCCTTTCGGATAAATTCACAACGTTTCTGGTCTTGGTCGGTACTTCTTTTTTAACCAGTTTTATGTTGAATTGTTTTTAATGATTTTGTATGTGACCGAGAGAGGCGAAGCCTTGTTCTGTCACTTACCAATTTCCCAAATTGTACAATTAATTAAGTATTACTGAGCTTATATTTTACATTTACTTTTTAAATTTTTAAGTGTGATTAATAAAAAAAATAATTTTAATGATAAAAATATTTGATTCCCGAATTCTCTTAATGTTAGCCCTTGTTGCTTCTATTACGAGTGTATCCTGTACATCGTCTAAGAAAATTCTTTATTTCCAAGACTTAAAAGATACTACTGCGGGAAGTTTGCACAGTGCTCAAATAAATTTTGAAAATCCTATTCAAAAGAATGATCAACTTTTTATTACTGTAGGAGGGAGTAATCCTGCCGACCTGATAGTTTTAAATTCAGCTAATGGTCTAACGCCAGGTGGTACGTCGGTTACTGCAAATGGAGTAACTACCGGCTATTTGGTTGAGGCAGATGGAATGATTAAAGTACCTTATGTAGGAAAAGTTGAGGCAGAAGGATTAACAAGGCTTCAGTTGGAAAGTAAGCTTACTGAACTTTTTAAGGATTACACAAAAAACCCAATAGTTAATGTAAGATTTTCAAACTATAATTTTTCTGTGTTAGGAGAGGTACGTAATAGTGGACGGTTTCCAATGCCCAGCGAACGCACAACAATTTTGGAAGCAATTAGCGTTGCCGGAGATATGACTGACCTTGGTAAACGCGAAAACGTTTTAGTTATCAGAGAAGTAAATGGTCAACGGGAATTTGCCAGGGTAAATCTACTGTCAAAAGACATTTTTAAATCACCCTATTTTTATTTAAAAACAAATGATGTGGTTTATGTTGAGGCAGTTAAGGCCAAATTCATTTCCCGAACTGGAATTCCTCAATACCTGGGAATTGTTGCAGTAGGATTGTCACTACTTATCACCATCATAAACCTTAGCAAAAAATAGTCAGTTAATTTTTCTAATAATTATGTCAAAACATTCACAATCCATTAATGACCTGGACGAGGCTTCAGACGAAGGCCAGAGAGTTCAACGATTCATTTATAGACTTTTCCCTTTTTTCCCTTTAATAATTTTAGGATTAGCACTGGGGGTGTTAGGAGCGTATATAAATTTACGTTATAAGGTATCAATATACCAGGTAAATGCCAAGATTATTGTAAATGATGATAGTCAACAAAAAAATGCCAATCTGCAGGAAATCTTTCAGTTAGACACCAGGAACTTATCCGTTGAAGCTGAAAGGGAAATGGAAATTCTAAGGTCCAGTGATTTGTTAGGTAAACTGGTATCAAGTTTAGATCTGAATGTACAGTATACCCAAAAAGGATATGTGAAATCAGGCGAATATTATGATAACATACCCTTTAAACTTGATCTCGAAAGCCCGGATTCAATCAAGCAAAAAATTTCGGGTGAAATTGAATTGGTAAATAATCAACTAAAGTTTAAAGGCGTTTTTTACCCCGTGGATACTTTTGTTGATAGTAAGTTTGGAAGAATCAAATGGCATATTAACAGAGCGTATTTACCAACACCAGAAAGTGATAAATGGCAGATAACGATTCTTCCTGTTTCCAGTACAGTCAATATCTTACAAAGCTCACTTACTATCCAACCAATCAGCAAACAGTCTTCAATATTAGCCCTGTCTTATGTAGATGCAATACCAGCCAGGGGCATTGATATTTTAGCCAATCTTATACATTTATATGGTACAACTACGGTCGACTATAAAAGCCGGATATCTGCAAATACTTTAAGTTTCCTAGATGAAAGATTACGATTGGTTTCAGAAGAATTAAATGGCGTAGAGAAAAATTTACAGTCTTATAAATCATCTGCGGGTATTGTTGATTTGGGTGCAGAAGGCACCTTGCTGTTAGATCAGCTTAAGGAAACAGATTCCAAAATTGGAGAACTAGATGTAAAGGTGGATGTAATTAAACAAATTGAACAATATGTTGCAAAGCGTAATAATAGTAACAGCCCTGTACCGGCAACACTAGGTATTGATGACCCTGTTCTAATTTCATTATTAAATCAACTATACCAGGCAGAATTCGAACTGGAAAAAACAAAGCAGATATCCGGTAGTAAAAACCCTCAGATTGAAGTTTATGAGGATGCTATTTCAAAATTGAAACCTAGTATTGTTGCGAGTATTAATAATCTTAAAATTGGTATGCTGGCAAGCCGTCAACGATTACAGGGTGATAATAGCAGAATAGTGGGAACGTTAGGTAAAATTCCCCAGAAAGAAAGACTGCTCTTGGATATCAGCAGGCAACAAGGAATTAAAAATGCCATCTACACATTTTTACTGCAAAAAAGAGAAGAATCTGCAATTAATGCGGCTGTAATATTGCCCAATTACCGATTAATTGAAAAACCCGAATCAGGGGGGCGAATTTCACCTGTGCCTGGAAAAATATATGGTAATGCCATTTTAATTTCTTTAATATTAATTGCAATCATAATTTACTTATTTGAGTTTGCGAATAACAGATTATTATTTAGGGAACAAATCGAAAATGCATTACCAAATGTGCCCATTATAGGGGAATTGATTTTTCAACGCACAGAGAATGAATCTCCGATTGTTGTGGGTGAAGGGAAGCGCACTTTGGTAGCCGAACAGTTTAGGGAATTAAGAACAAACCTTAACTATATAACATCTACAACTAAGGAAAACTGCAAAATAATTTTGGTTACTTCGTCCATCCCTGGCGAAGGAAAAAGTTTTGTAGCAATCAATACAGCAATAAGCCTTACCCTAACCGGAGCTAAAGTTGTTTTACTGGAATTTGATTTAAGAAAACCCAAAATTAGTAAGCCGCTTGGTATTAGCCGGGACCCGGGACTCAGTAATTATTTAATTAATAAGGCAGATGAGTCACAGATAATAAAATCTCATCCAACAATTGCTAATTTTAGTATCATTCCATCAGGTCCAATACCTCCCAATCCAGCAGAATTAATTGGTGGAAACCGACTATTGGAACTATTCGATTATCTGAAGTTACATTTTGATTATGTGTTGATAGATTCGCCACCGATAGCTGCAGTTACCGATGCAAAAATACTGGCTGCCATTGCACATGCCACTGTTTATATAACCAGGTACAATTATACTAACCGATCTTTTTTAAAATTGATAAAGGATAATTACCAAAAGAGAACCTTACCAAACATTAACCTGGTATTTAATGGTATCACTACTAAAAAAATATTGGGATATAGCTATGGGGAAGGGTACGGTTACGGATATGGTAATGCAGAAGGATATGGGTACACGGAAAAACGTGAAACAAAATCCTGGTGGCGTAAGCTGTTTAAAAGTACAAAATAGTTTACCATATTTATTTTTTCAATAACCACAAAGAGTACCTGTATATTTAACTAAAAGCTTATAATTTTTAACCTAATTAGTAAAAATGTTACCCATAAAAATACTGGATTGTACATTAAGAGACGGTGGTTATTATACCAATTGGGATTTTGATAAAGAGTTGGTAAATACCTATATCAATGCTTTTAACGAATTGCCTGTTGATTATTTAGAAATAGGTTACCGTTCAAATAAGATGAAAGGGTATTTGGGCGAATACTTTTATTGTCCGGTATACCTAATGGAAGGTTTAAAAAAAATCACTAGTAAGAAGCTTGTAATTATACTTGATGAGAAAGATGTAATACACGAAAATATTGATACACTTTTGAGACCTTGCATAGGATTGATTGATATGGTACGCATAGCAATTGATCCCAAAAATTTTAAACGTGCGTTGGTTCTTGCAGCAGCAATAAAGTTATTGGGGTTTGAGGTGGGATTTAACGTAATGTATATGTCCAAATGGCCTGAGCAAAAAGAATTTCTATCTCAAATAAAGGAAATTAATGGAATAGCAGACTACTTCTATATGGTAGATTCTTACGGTGGGGTTTACCCGAATGATGTAAAGAATATTTACGAACTGGTAAAATCGCAAACAAATGTAAAAATTGGATTTCATGGTCATAACAATTTAGAATTAGCGTTAATTAATACATTAACGGCAATTGAATGTGGAGCAGAAATAGTAGATGCTACAGTTACAGGTATGGGAAGGGGTGCAGGAAACTTAAAAACAGAATTATTGCTCACAGCGCTGAATGCAAAAGAGGAGATGGAGATGGATTTTAATGCACTTGCAAATGTGGTAGGTGAGTTTACAAAATTACAGACAGTGCATGAGTGGGGCACCAATTTGCCTTATATGGTTTCAGGCGCAAATTCATTACCACAAAAGGAAGTAATGGATTGGGTTTCTAAAAGATTTTATTCTTTTAACAGTATTGTGAGGGCTTTGCATAATCAAAAAGCCGGCATGGAAGACAATCAGCGTTTTCCCGTTTTTGTACCCGGAAAGAATATAAAGAAAGCAGTTATCATAGGAGGTGGCCCAACGGCAGTAAATCATGCAACTGCTATAAAATTATTTGTTCAAAATCAAAACGATATTTGCCTGATTCATTCAAGTGCAAGAAATGCAGCATCTTATTCCATGTTGGACGTGCATCAATACTATTGTCTTGCAGGTAATGAAGGTCAAAGATTAACTGCAGCCTTTAATAAATTTGAATCATTTAACGGCATTTGTATTCTACCTCCATATCCGAGGAAGATGGGCACTTTTGTTCCGGAAAAAGTTATGCAAGCAACGTATGAATTATCTGCAGTAAATTATACGGATGTGGTAAAAGACTCTCATACAAGTTTAGCAATACAAACAGCGATTGAACTGGGGGTTAACGAAATCTACGTTACAGGATATGATGGATATGGCGAAAGTAATGTAGGTACAAAGGAGCAGGAATTATTTATCGAAAACGAACAGTTGTTTGCTGATGCAAAAGCCTTTGGTCTGTCAATTTTTTCACTCACCCCAACCCGCTATAAAAATTTATCAGCTGGTTCTATTTACGAAAAGCTTAATTGATTTATGAAATCTATTCTGGTAATTCCTGCAAGATTTCAATCAACACGTTTCCCTGGCAAACCATTGCTTGAGTTGTCAGGTAAAACTATGATACAGCGGGTATACGAACAATGTACCAAAGCTTATCCTAAAGAGCTGATATACGTGGCTACAGAAGATGAACGCATCGTGACACATTGTAAGTCGTTGGGTATTCAGGCTATCTTAACCAGTGATAATTGTCTCACCGGAACTGACCGGATTGCAGAAGTAGCTTTACAAATTGACGCTGATTATTATATTAATGTGCAAGGAGATGAACCTGTTTTTAACCCGGAAGACATTACTTCATTATTAGCTGTTTTGCCACAATTAAAAGGAAGCGTTTTGAATGGTTATTGCCCTTTAGATGATGAAGCCGATTACAGAAGCGTATCCGTACCTAAGGTAGTTTTCAGGCCAGATGGCAGGTTACTCTATATGTCACGTTCGGCTATTCCGGGAAATAAAAGAAGTGCTTTCAATTATGGTTTTCGCCAGGTGTGTATTTATGCCTTTCCAAAAAAGGCGCTGCTGGAGTTTGCAAATTTTGGAAAAAAAACACCCTTCGAGGAAGAGGAAGATATTGAAATACTGCGTTTTTTAGAAATGGGATACGAGGTTCAAATGATTCCGATGTCAAAAGAATCCATTCCAATTGACAACCGGGAGGATATCGAAAAAGTATTAAAAAGAATTGCTGATGCTGGATAATTTTAAAGTGATTTTATGGGATTTTGATGGTGTGTTAATGAATTCAAATAACATACGGGGACAAGGTTTCGAAAAGGTATTGGCTGATTACCCAACAGAGCAGGTAACAGCACTAATGAAGTTCCATGAAATAAATGGAGGCTTATCAAGATATGTAAAATTCAGGCACTTTTTTGAGGAGATCAGGAAAGAAAAAATAACCGATGACCAGGTGAAGGAGTTGGCGGAAAGATTCTCGGCGGTAATGAAAAATTTATTGTTCAATGCTGACCTGCTAATAAATGATTCCGTCGAATTTGTAAAGCAAAATGCGGCGAGATATAAGATGCACATTGTGTCAGGATCAGATGGAACCGAGTTAAATGCCTTATGTAATTTTCTTGAGATCAGTCAATATTTTAGCACTATACAGGGTTCACCCACTCCCAAGAATCAATTGGTAAAGCAGCTGTTAGCAAATTACAACTACCCTGTTGAGCAATGTGTTTTAATCGGCGATTCTGTAAACGACCTGGAGGCAGCCACAATTAATAACATTGCATTTGCGGCCTATAATAATCCGGCATTGTTTTCACCTGAGATAATAAATATCACCCAATTTTATGAATAGTATCAATTTACCCACTATCATAGATCTTCCAAAATTTTTAGATCCAAGGGGCAACCTTTCTTTTATTGAGGAGGAAAATCAAATTCCCTTTAAAATTGCTCGTACCTATTGGATCTACGATGTACCGGGAGGGGAAGTAAGAGGAGCACACGCATATAAAACATTACAGGAATTTATTGTAGCCCTTAGTGGTAGTTTTGATGTGGTATTGCACGATGGAAAACAGGAACACCGGTTTCACCTTAACCGGTCCTATTATGGATTGTATGTACCCAAGCTGTATTGGCGTAGCATGGAAAATTTCTCCACTAATTCTGTAGCCATCGTATTAGCAGACAAGGCGTACGATGAAGAGGAGTATATAAGAGATTACGATGATTTTAAACAGTTGGCTATATGAGTAAATATTCCATTTTTGACTGCAGCATTATTCACCTTCCAAGGATTAATAATAGGGTGGGTAATATTACATCAGTCGAGAATTTAATCAATATTCCATTTGAAGTAAAGCGTATCTATTACCTGTATGATATTCCAGGGGGAGAATCAAGGGGGGGACATGCACATAAAGAATTGGAGTCATTGTTAGTAGCTGTAAGTGGCAGCTTTGATGTAACAGTGGATGATGGCATAAATAAAAAAACCATTCAACTAAACAGGCCTTACCTGGGGCTAAATATAAAGCCAGGCATGTGGAGAGATATTTCTAATTTTTCTTCCGGAGCGGTATTATTAGTCTTGGCATCTCAGAGTTATATTGAAAACGATTATATAAGAGAGTATAGTCATTATTTAGATTTTAAAAAATGATACATACATTATCTAATGTTCAGTCCAGAAATATTGGCGACAATACCAATATTTGGCAATTTGCCATTGTTCTAGAGGGTGCAATTATTGGATCAAATTGTAATGTAAATTGTCACACATTTATTGAGAATGATGTTATTATTGGAGATAATGTCACAATAAAAAGTGGAGTTTATTTATGGGATGGGATTAGGATAGCGGACAATGTTTTTATTGGTCCCAATGTGACATTTACAAATGATAAATATCCAAGATCGAAAGTTTATTCTGAACAATTCCAAACAACAATTATAGACTCATTTGTATCGATAGGTGCCGGAGCCATTATTCTTGGAGGCATCACTTTAGGCCAGTATTGTTTAATTGGCGCAGGAGCTGTTGTTACAAAAGATATACCACCCAATTCATTAGTCATTGGTAACCCAGGGCGTGTCGTATCTTATGTGGATGAAGCAGGGCAAAAATTATTGTGGAATGGCAATTGTTATATTTCCAACAATGGAAAGGAATATTACTTTAAAGAATTATAATGAATATCCCATTTTTATCCTTTCATTCCATGCACCAACCTCTTAAGGAGGAAATGATGGAAGCATTTAGCCAGTTTTATGACAGAAGCTGGTTTGTGTTGGGGAACGCCGTTAAGGAATTTGAGCAGGCCTATGCCAGTTTTAACCAGGTTGATTATGCTGTGGGTATTAGTAATGGATTAGATGCCTTACATATTGCATTAAAATCATTGGATATTGGAACGGGGGATGAAGTAATAGTGCCTTCTAACACTTATATCGCCACCGCATTAGCCTGCAGTTATGTGGGGGCTATCCCTGTTTTCGTAGAACCCAGCATTGAAACATATAACATTGATGTTACAAAAATAGAAGCAGCCATAACAGCTAAAACAAAAGCTATTATGCCTGTGCATTTGTACGGTCAATGCTGCGAGATGAAAACTATTATGCGCATAGCTGAAAAGCATAATTTATTTGTTATCGAGGATAATGCCCAAAGCCAGGGTGCAGCCTACAATGGAAAATTAACTGGTTCATGGGGTAATATAAACGGAACCAGTTTTTATCCTGGCAAAAACCTCGGCGCATTGGGCGATGCAGGTGCTATTACTACCAACGATGAAGCGTTGGCTCAGAAAGCCGCAGTGCTTAGAAATTATGGAAGTGCAAAAAAATACTACAATGATGTAATAGGTTATAACATGCGGTTGGATGAACTGCAGGCAAGTTTCTTATCCATTAAATTAAAGCATCTATCGCAATGGACAATTCAAAGACAGGAAATAGCCGGGTGGTATAATCAAGACTTGAAAGAGTTAATTGAAATAATCCTACCAGTGACTGCTGAGAATGCCAGTCATGTGTATCATTTATACGTTATTCGAACCTGGCGAAGAGAAGAGTTACAAAATCACCTACATGAAAATGGCATTGGTACATTAATTCATTATCCCATTCCACCGCACCTGCAGGGCGCCTATAAAGGCCTTGGATTTAGAAAGGGAGATTTTCCAATAGCGGAAGAAATAGCTAATACATGTCTTAGTTTACCATTGTGGCCTGGGATGAAAAGAGATCAAGTGAATTATATATGTCAGGAAATAAAAAAAGTATATTAAAAATAATTAAACAAGGGGTTAGAATTCTTTTTCGTCCAAAAAGCCTTATATGCTTATTGAGAACTAAGTATTATTCAAGGCTGGTTGATGAGGGTAAAGGAAAGATTATTGTTAGTGAACCCTTTTTGTCATTCAAAATAGTTAAATCAAAAGGTTCAAAAATTATATTGGAGGATGATTTAATTATTAACAGGCATTTACTTGGTACTACGAAAACAATAATAATCTTAAAAAATGATTCAATTTTTCATGTAGGTGGAAAGTTTTCATTAGGCAACGGGGTGACAATTTTTTTGGAAAAGAAATCGAGTCTTTTTATTGGCGGACAAAAGATTGAATCTGCCGCTGGTATAACAAAAAATACTACGATTATGGTAAATAAAAAAATAACCATTGGAACAGATTTTCTTTGTGCGTGGGATGTGTTTATTTCTGATTCTGACTGGCATTCCATAAATGGAAAGCCACATCAAAAAGATGTGGTTATTGGCGATCATGTTTGGGTTGCCAACAACGCAAATATTTTAAAGGGTACTGTTATCGGAAATGGCTGCATTATTTCAAGTAATTCAAAACTGAGTAATAAAACATATGAACAAAGGGTGTTAATTGCCGGTTTGGAAGGGAAGGTAATAAAGAGCGATATGCAATGGTGTAGGGATATTTAAATTCTTAGTAAAAAGATTGATTTTTCAATATTAAAAATGACGCATTACACGGGAATAAAGAGCGTATCGTTCCATAACAATGTTACTAAATTACAGGTATTAATAATTAATGAGTAGTCATAAATCCATTTTTAAAACGAGTCTTATAACCGGGGGAAGCCAGGTAATGGTGATGATGATGAATATGGTAAGGGCAAAAGCTTTAGCCATACTTTTAGGCCCAGCTGGTACCGGTATTATTGGTCTATATTCTACTACAACAGATTTAATTAATACAATCGCTGGTTTAGGTCTTACAAGTAGTGCGGTGAAACAAATCGCAATTGCAAATTCTGAAGCTGATAGGTCTTCTATTCAGAAAACACTTTTTGTCTTTCGTTGGCTAATCAGGTTGACGACAATTACCGCAGCACTTTGTATGTTTATTTTTGCCGGGTATATTAGTCTGCACACATTTGGTTCTGAAAATAACAAACAAGGAATTCAATGGATGTCATTGGTGGTGTTTTTTACTGGTATTTCCAATGGCCAGTTCGCATTATTGCAGGGGCTCAGGCGAATCAAAGATTTGGCGACAGCAAGAGTATTGGGAGCTTTGGCCGGTAGTATTATTTGCATAACGTTAATTTTTTTTTTTAGAAAGGAGGGTATTGTTCCTTTCCTGATTGCAGGAGCTGCAACCACCGTTTTGTTATCATGGTCTTTTGCGCAGAAAGAAAAAATCACCACGATCAAAGTTGATTTTACTGAATTTAAAAAAAGATCAGTTGAATTGATTTCGATGGGCCTTGCGTTTCTTTTTAGTGGACTGTCTATAAGTATAAGTGCTTATTATTCCAGAATTTTAATTTCTAAATCTTTTTCTATCCATGATTTGGGACTTTACACAGCATCGTGGACATTGTCAGCCATGTATGTAAATTTTATTTTGACCGCAATGGGGGCTGATTTTTACCCTCGTTTATCAGGAGTTATTGAAGACCATGACAAGGCAAATAAAATTGTAAATGAACAAACGGAAATTGGAATCGCCATGGCTGTAACCGGTATCGTTGGCGTAATTTCATTTTCTGCTATTATTCTTCGTGCTTTTTATTCAATACAATTCGCAGATGCATGGCGACTACTTCAATGGATGACGGCCGGAATGGCCATAAAGGTAATAAGCTGGCCATTGGGTTTTATAGTTGTTTCAAAAGGCAAAGCAAAATTATTTGCATTGCTTGAAATATCCTGGGGCTTTATCTATATAATTCTACTTTATTTTTTTACGCAATGGATGGGGTTAGAAGGTGCCGGGGTAGCATTTTTTATTACTTATTTGATTAATTGGGTATTTGTATGGTTTTCGGCAAGACATCTTACTCATTTTAATTGGAATATTGCTGTCAGAAAACAAATTTTGTGGATGGTCGCGGCAATAGTTCTGGTATTTATTAGTTCGAGATTGCTCACTGACTTATGGTCAAATATTTTTAACGGATTAATAATCATTTTAGTTTTTTGGTTCACTTACCGAAAATTAGAAACAATATTAGGAGGGAACTTTATTAATCTTCTGATAAAGAAAACAGGTTTAAAAAAGAATGGTCAACATTAATAGTTTAGAAACACAATCTTTAGTCAGCATCGGTGTACCCTCATACAATAATGGAAAATTCATTCGGCAAACACTCGACAGTATTCATTCTCAAACCTATAAACATATAGAACTTATAATTAACGATGATTGCTCAACTGATAATTCAGTAGCTATCATCGAAGAATGGATAAAGGAACATGCTGGTTTAAATGTTGTTTTTATAAGAAATGAAATCAACAAAGGGTTGTGTAAATCACTAAATAATATTCTTGCAGTTTATAAAGGGGCTTATTTAAGTGTCATTGCATCTGATGATAAATACTTACCTGATTTTGTTATGAACAGGGTAAAACACTTACAAACTACATCGGATAAAGTTGGAATTTGTTATTCAAAATCCTTTTTGATAGATGAGCATGAATCGAAAAGAATAGGAGTTGAGGAAAGGTCTTTTTGGCCTTCCGGTTTTTTATTTGAAAAAATATGCGGTTTAGATGGATCGTTTTGTAAACCATTTACTTCAATGGTAAAAAGATCAGTGTATGATGTAGTTGGAAAATACGATGACTCCTTATTATTTGAGGACATTGATTTTTTTTTGAAGGCTTCCCGAATATTTCAAATTAACTTTTTAGATGTTTTAGATACCGAATATAGAGTTGTAAAAGGCTCGCTTGGTACACAGGTTTATTCAATTAAGGGCCTGGTAAGTTTATCAAAAATTATCGCAAGGAATTTTGGAGTTTCAAAAGAAACCGATTTATTGCTTGCAAAGCGATTGAGAAAAGTGGCGTTAAAAAAAATGGAATTGGGTGAAAAAACCTGGATAGCCGATTTACAGTTAGCCAATTCCTACAACAAAAAAATTTCAGATACAATTTTAGCATCCCTCGGGAAAATTGGAATTGGAAATAGCATCCTTAAAAATTTCAGAAAATAATGAATTACTTAGTAACTGGAGGTGCTGGCTTTGTAGGTAGTAAGATAGTAGAAGAACTAATCGGGCAAGGACACCAGGTAGTAATTATTGATAACCTTTCAACGGGTTATTTATCAAATATAAATACCAATGCAACTTTTATCGAGGGAGATTGTAGCGATATTAATACCATTTCAAAATTGAATGAATTTGTGTTTGACGCTATACTTCATATTGCAGGGCAATCGTCAGGTGAGGTAAGTTTTGAGGACCCTGTGTATGATATCAATAGCAATACGGTTTCTACTTTACTGCTATTACAGTTTGCAGTAAAAACCGGCTGCATTAGATTTCTCTATGCAAGCACCATGTCCGTTTACGGCCAACAGGGTAGTAAAATTTCTTTTACTGAAGAAGACGCAACAAATCCACTGTCATTTTATGCAGTAGGTAAGTTGGCTAGTGAGGCATATCTGAAAATTTACGCAAGAAATTATGGCATTGATTTTACAGCCTTGCGATATTTCAATATTTATGGGCCAGGACAAAACCTGGAGAATTTAAAGCAAGGCATGATCAGCATTTATTTAAAACAATTGATTGATCCTTCATTCGAAAAAATTATCGTGAAAGGTTCCCCGGAACGATTCAGGGATTTTATATACATAGACGATATCGTAGCAATTACAACAAGTTTTATTTCACAAAAAAGCACGTACAACCAAATCATAAATATTGGAACTGGTGTAAAAACTACCGTTGCAGAATTACTTACTTTAATAATGCAATACAGCGGAATAAAGAAGACAATCGAATATCATGCAGGCACACCTGGTGACCAATTTGGTATTTATTCGGATACCAGTAAATCAAAACAATTATATACTACTGAATTAAAGCCAATTGATTTAGGGATAAAGTTGTTCTGTGAATATGCGATCCAAAATAAATAGGTAAATGGATAAGAAAAGAAAGGTTGGCATTTTTATTCAATGGGGATTTCATGAGTTGCGGTCAATCATCTTAAGTGGTTTGGCAAAAGAGCTCAATTCAAAATATGAAGCTGTTATTTATACTTTTGACAAGGACAGTGTTCTTTACCAAACTTATCTGGAAGAAGCGGGTTGCCCGTATAAATATTTAGATAAGAAATTGTTCAATGTTTCAATAAGTAGAAATGACGCCATTAATGAATCAATAAGAAAAGCGTTTATGCGGGTTAATGGAGTGGGTAATTTCAGAAATTATGAGAAGCCTAAAGATTTATCTGCAATTGATTTTGTAAAAGGTAACAAACTGGTTTGGAGACTTGCTTCATTTTATACACGAAAAAAACTTGCTAAAGAATATAAAAGTAAAAGTATTTCAGATTTGTTTAAAAAAGAAGGGTTAACAGATATTTTAATGGTTGGTTATTCAAATATTAACAACCAGGTAATTGCATTCTCCGCTCAGGATGCGGGAATTAAAGTGTGGGCAATGGTGAATAGTTGGAAAGATTTATATACCAATGATTTTGTTTCATTTGTACCAGACGGGTTGTTCACATGGTCAAATAATATGACTAAAAACTACCTGGCTCATAATCCTCATTTAAAGGGTAGAGTAACAACTGTTGGAAACCCTGCATTTGATGTCTTTTTTGAATTTAGTCCGGTACATCAAAACCAATATTATGAGGCAAAATATAACATTAAACCTGGGGCTCAGATTTTCATTTATACAATGATAAATCCACTGGTAACAAAAGAAGAGCACCATACTATTGAGTTGATATATAAAACATTAAAGGCAACCCTGGTGCAAGACTGGCATTTATTAGTCAGGAAAAACCCACTGCATGATGATGCTCAATACCCGGAATTGGAACAACTTCAAAATTTGTCTTTCATGCAGCATTACTGGGAATGGGATGCAAAGAAGGATTTAGCTGTACAGGAAAAAGAAGGTGAAATCGAATGGTACGATATGATTCATTATTCCACTTGCAATATCAGTGTTGCATCTACAGTTAGCATGGAATTTTTAATTGCTCAAAAGCCTGTTATAAATATCGGCTTTAATGGTACAGGCAAGGAAGATGCAAATTTGAGCAGGTTTTCGGAAGCTCCTTATTATAGAAAGTTAAGTGGCGAGCCCAATGTTTTTATCACAAATACGATAGAAGTATTCATTGAAGTTATTTCCAGGTTTTCAGAAGTATATATTTTTAATAACAATTTCAAATTAAACAAATACCTTAAATACGATCAAAAATCTATTAAGGCAATATTGTAAACTAAACAAAGATTTTTAATTTATTAGTGTAAGTTGTTCCTTCCATGAAAAATATATTAGTAAAAAACTTTCTAAGGTTTCCCATCTACTTGGGTTCGGTAATTTTGAAGCGCATTTGAACGTATTAAAAAGGCAGCAATTGAAACTTACCTAGAGCAAAGATTACAGCACCCCCGATATAATAACCCACTGTTATTAAACAGGTTCGAATACCAGGTATTATCTCAGAATGGAGAAGATGGAATTATTCATGAAATTTTTAATAGAATTGGAACACAGTCAAAGTACTTTGCAGAATTTGGAGTAGGCAATGGTACAGAAAATAATTCTGCCTATTTACTGATGCAGAATTGGAAGGGTGCCTGGGTGGAAGGAAGCTCAGAACATTGTATTTCAATTAAAGAAAATTATGCAGCTGTATTAGATAATAAACAACTACAGATTAAAAATTCATTTATTACAAAAGACAATATCTGTAAATTATTTGAAGAGCTGCAAGTACCGGGTGATCTTGATTTTTTGTCTATTGATATTGATGGAAACGATTATTGGGTATGGAACGAACTGGCAACTTATAAACCGAGGGTGGTGGCCGTAGAATACAATGCGTCAGTAGGCCCTCATATAGAATGGGTAATGCCATACAATGAAAACCATGTTTGGAATGGGCAAGAGGTGGGCCATTATTTTGGCGCAAGTTTGAAATCATTTGAATTATTGGGAGTCAACTTAGGCTATTCGTTAGTTGGCTGTAATTTAACAGGTGCCAATGCCTTTTTTGTAAGAAATGATTTGGTTACACCAGCATTATTTGCATCCCCCTTTACTTCAGAAAATCATTACGAAAAACCGATGTATTTTTTAGAAAAGCAACTTGGTCATAAAAGAAATCATAAGATGGTAAATTCTGTTGCCTACAAAAAGTAATTATCTGGTAAGGAAGTATTGACGCTGGCTGAATTATTTGAAGCAATGCTTTTAGCTAAACAGTTTTACAATTTAACTAGAATTATCTTTTAACAATGTGCCATTTGACCGTTAGCACAAGTCTACTTTAACCTTGGAACACAAACAAAACAATTAAACTTTATTTTTCGATGTCAATAAACATTGCGTTCAACTAATTTTATATTTATTTCTTGAAAATTCTTTACATCTGCAATGAATATCCCCCCTATAAACACGGTGGCATAGGTTCATTTACACGAGATATAGCAGAAGGCCTGGCTTCAAATGAACAGGAGGTGACAGTTTGGGGTTTGTACAACACAGCCGAAACATTCATCAAAGAAACCATAAACGGTGTAACTGTTTTTAGAAATCCGTATAAGCCAATAAAATCCAGGTTTCAACAACTACATTTTATTTACCAGTTAAACCATCAACTAAATCAGTTTTTAAGCAAACATAATTTTGATATTATTGAATGCCAGGAATGGCAAGGGCTTTTGCCGTTGGGTTTAAAACATTCAGGATATGTTGTAAGGCTACATGGTGCTGCTGTATTTTTTGATAAACTATTGAACAGGCCCGGTAACAGGATGATGCATTGGCTTGAAAAGCATACAATAAAAAGAGCGGGGCATATTGTAGCTGTATCTGATTATTGTGGCGATGTTACACTAAAACTTATAAGTGTAAAGAAAAAATATACAGTTATATATAATGCAGTAAATGTAACTAAACTTAAAAAGTTTAAACAAGCTGACTATAAAAAATATTCGGTAGTATTTGCTAATAGCGTATTGCCCAAAAAAGGAGTTTTCGAATTAGCAGCTGCATTTAATCTTGTACATCAAAAATTTCCGTCGGCCAGCTTAACAATAATTGGCAAGTTAGGATACCAGGAAAATGGAAAAAATATAAAGGATCTTGTGATCAGTAAATTAGATGCTCAAAGTTTACCTAATGTAAATATTACAGGTTGGTTAGCAAATGCAGATGATGTGTATCGTCACCTGGCTGAAGCGCATATTTGCTGTTACCCTTCCCATATGGAGGGATTTGGTATTGCACCGGTAGAAGGGATGGCTTTAGGTAAGCCGGTTTTATTTATGAAAAATGGCCCGGGCCCCGAAGTGATAGAAGATAATGTATCAGGTGTTTTAGCAGATGGTAAAAATAGCCAGGATATTGCTAATAGAATTATTGAATTGTTTGAAGGCAAAATTGATGCAGATTTCCTGGGGCAAAATGCTGAGCAAAGAGTAGAAAAATTGTTTGATCTAAATAAAGTTTTTGTCAATAATAATATCGATTACTATAAAAATATATTGAAGATTGAAAATTGATATTGTCATTTGTACTTATAACAGGCCCGAAAAAGTACTTGAATTGGTAAATCAACTAAATGACTATGCTAACAATTTCGATGATATCATATTGGTAGATTCTTCAGATCTTGCTCATCCGGTTTTAAGTAGCCACGAACATGTAGTTTATCTCCGTTCCCCCTACAAAAATCAACCTTTTCAAAGATATTTCGGTTATAGTCACTCAAAAGCTGATGTGCTCATTTTTTTGGATGATGATATGGAAGTTGCTAATCCAGATTTTCTTAAAATAATAGCATCTACTTTTAAAGATGATTTAATTGCCGGGTTGGCAATTAAATTTTCAGACAAGCATGCAGATACTTCGCTTGCTGCAATACCTAAATCAGTTTTATTTAAAGGGATGACTGGGTTAAAAAAAATTGTTGGCTGGATAAGCGGGTACCCTGAATTGCCAAATGGTAAATTTGGTTTGTGCGGGCTTAGGGGAAAGCAACCTTTAAATGGTGGAAAAACAGAATGGTTAAGTGGTGGTGCCTTTGCAGCAAGAAAGGCGGCATTATTTCAAAATTTCAATTTTCAGCTTTTTGATTTATTTGAAGAAAAGATGGGTATGGGAGAAGATGCGATAATTGGTTACGGCTTAAATAAGCAAGGTGTTTTGTTGTACAATGCAGAACTTATGTTTTATCACAATGATCAAAGAGACAGTGCTTACTCGGTAGATCATTTCGCTTATGCAAGAAGAGTCATCTTTTCAAGATTATATCTTTCTCTGGAAAAAACAAGGTTGGATGGTGGTAGTTATGTATATGCAACATTACATTATCACTGGTATGTTTTGTGGCGAGTAACCGGGTTATTTGTTAACTACCTGATAAAAAAAACTGCAACTAAATCTAACATATTAAAAGGATCCATCGAAGGATGGAAGAAGGCACGCCAGTTCAAGTTCGATAGACAGTTGAAATCTACAGTAAGCTGGCAAATAATTCTTTGAGTCAATATGTAATTAAAATGAATGACGGGTCATTAAATATAATAGAACAAAGGGTGAGAGAGGTCATCAGGCCATTTTCAAAAGTCTCTCAGAAGATATTGAATTGGTTTGTTTTCTTTCTTGCATTTCCTGCAATTGAACTGTTTGGTAATTCAATAACGTTTTACATATTCATTGCCATTGGTATAAGGGTCGGCTCTTTTTGGGAAGGATCTTTTAAAGGTAAAGGGTTACTGATTTCATTTTTAATTTTGGCAATTAGCTCCACCATATTAGCTCCTTACATGCCCCGGCATCCGGGGTTTATTGCCTCAATGAAAATTTTAATTCAATATGCCTATTGGATTTTTGTTGCATTATTTTTTATTAATCAACAAAAAAGAATTGATTTTTTACAGTTAAGTAAATGGATTTTTTCGGGAACATTAATTGCATCAATATGCTTCTACTTTTTGAATATTTCATTTGGAAATATGTTGTTTGGAATTAACCTGGGAAATAGTAGAAATGCGTTTGTTTTTAATTTATTGTGTACTATTCCAATTTCATTCTATTACCTGGTAGATACCTGGGGAAAAAAAAGAGCAGTATGGTTCATGCCCGTTTTTTTAATGATTATGCTACTTACAGGAGGCAGGTCGGGTGCGGTACTTATCATCGTGCAGATGATAATCGTTTTAACCATTATTTACCCCAGGCTACAAAAACTCGCAAGGGTAATGGTCCCCGTTTTTGGCCTGCTTTATTTATTAATGCAATCCGATCTGTCGCAGATATATATGGATGCATTGGCAAACCAGGTTGAGTCTTTTAATCCCAGGTTTGCCAGTTTATTACGTGGTGAGGGAGAAGGTGATTTAACCTATGATAAATCGTGGCTGATCCGAAAACTTATGGTCGATAAAGGACTTGAAATTTTTAAGGAATATCCTGTTAGTGGTGTTGGTCCCGATAACTTCGATCAATATGATAGTAAGCTCGGTACCTTTAATCAATATGATCGCCTGAGTGGGCAGAGTGTGGAGTACTATAATACCAGGTCTGCCCACAATTCATACATCCAACTTTTAGCTGAAATGGGTCTTCCGGGTTTTTTGGTTTTGATTGCTTTGCTATTCACACCGCTTTTGTTCTTTTTTCGAAATTTTTTTAAAAATAGAATCGATATTGAATTTTTGCCTTTGGTAAGCCTGGTAGGAATTTCGATCCATTTTTATGCTATTGCAGCTTTAACGGGTGCAATTACATGGATGGTCATTGGCATTTCATGGGGTATATTAAATAATCGTAAACGGTCTCAATGACTATAGGGTACTATTATCACATTCCAATATCAAAACAGGGTGATGCGCTTTTTGTGCCAGGATATTTGGGCATTTTCTTAGACGCAATAGCTGCGAAGGTAAAAATTTTATACCTTTTTATGCACGATGCAAATGAGCAGCAAACAGTGGAAGCAGACTATAAATTAAAACATAAAAATATTGAGTTTATTAGTTTAGGCAAAGCTACTCCAGCCTGGCATCGGCATTTATTTCACAAAAAAATATTACAAAAAATTATTGCTATTGCCGAAACCTGTGATACAATAATTATAAGATCTCCAACGCCACTGGCACCTTTTTTTGCAAAATACATTCATCATCCCAGGCTTATATTTATGGTAGTAGGAGATTACCTTGAAGGTGCAAAGCAATTTAAAATAAAAAGTATCAGGGACTTGATAATGATTCAATACTTAAAGCGTAACGACCTTTTGTTCAGAGAAAAAATGCGTAATACAGATGTATTGGTAAATTCTCCCGGATTATTTAATAAGTATCAAAAATTTAGTAAGAGTATACATTTAATAAAAACAACAACATTAACTGAAAGTGATTTTTTTATTAGGAAAGATACCTGCCAAAACGAAATAATTGAATTGCTTTATACAGGCAGAATTGAAGCGGCAAAGGGGCTATTTGAATTAGTTGAATCACTGGCTCAGCTTAGACGAAATAATAAAAATGTAAGATTAAATATTGTGGGATGGGAGGCAGATAGCACTGGATCTGTTCAAGCCGCACTGCTAAATGCTGCTAAAGAATTATCAGTTGAAAATTTTATTGTTTTTCACGGGAAGAAAAGTATCGGTCCTGCATTAAATGACATGTACAGGAAAGCAGATATCTATGTTATACCATCCTATCATGAAGGGTTTCCAAGAACAATTTGGGAGGCCATGGCCAATAGTTTACCAGTAGTTGCAACCCATGTTGGTGGAATACCAGACTATCTCACAAATTTGGAAAATGTAATGTTTGTTGAACCTAAAAATAGTGTTGATCTGGCAGAAAAAATCCAGGCTATGATTGATAACCCTGACTTAAGAATGGCGATAATTGCAAATGGCTATGCGTTGGCAAAAGAGAATACAATTGAAATTCAAACCAATAAAATGATCCGGGTGATTGACCAACTCGTAAAAAATTAGTATGAAGAAGAAAATACTTTTCCTGGGCGAAACATACCGGGCAGATGCAATCACCTGGATGAATGGCCTGCAGGAGTTTGGCCCTTTTGAGATATTTACCTGGGAACTGGAAAAGGCGGGTATGGGATTTAAAAAGGTAAACCGGGCAGTAGAAACAATTACAAGATTAAAAGAACTTAAAAGAGAAATCATACGAATTAAGCCGGATATCATAATTGCTGAAAGGGTTACCAGTTATGGTTTTATAGGGGCGCTGTTTCATCGATATGCACCGGTTGTAATTGCACAGCAGGGCATTACCGATATTTATCCACCCAATTCCTTATCGGTTCCGCTAAAAGAAAGGCTACAGAAATATGCGTTTAAACATGCAAGCCTGATACATGCCTGGGGCGAAATTATGACCTACAGCATGATCCGAAAAGGAACGGATATCAGTAAAATAATGGTGCTGGCCAAAGGAATTGATTTAAGAAAGTATCAATATTCGCCTCAAATAAAAGATGATAAAATAAGGGCTATTGTAACTCGAAGTCTTGCAGAAGATTACAGGCACGAAGCCATTTTACAAGCATTTGAAATTATTAAGCAACAACAAATTCCTTTTGAATTGTTGATTATAGGAGATGGAGAATTAAAGGATCAACTTATGCAGTCAGCGATTGACAAAGGTATTCAACGAGAAGTTATATTCACGGGCCGTATTCCCAATACGGATTTACCGCAATACCTGTCTGGTAGTGACCTTTATATTTCAATGCCTTGCACAGAAGGGGTGTCAGCTTCATTATTTGAAGCGATGTCAGCAGGATGCTACCCTATAGTAGCAGACCTGCCGGGTAACAGGTCGTGGATTACAAATGAGATCAATGGACGGTTAATCAAAGTAGACGATGTGCAGGCGTTAGCTACAGCCATAAAATGGTATGCAGCCAATAGGAACGGATTAAGACATGTACTTGATAAAAACAGGGAAACAATTCAACAGAAAGCATCATACGAAATCAACATGAAGACAATCAGCAATAAATACATGGACATTATAAATAATCAGCATTAATGTGTGGAATAGCCGGCGTTTTGCATTTTGGTGCAAAACCTATAGAAGAAAATAAGCTAATAGCAATGCGGGATATCCTGCAGCATCGTGGGCCGGATGACGCAGGTTATTGGATCGATAATCCAGTAGGATTGGCTCATCGTCGTTTATCCATCATTGATTTATCTCCTGCAGGCCATCAGCCCTTTTTTTATTCCGATGAAAACCTGGTAATGGTTTATAATGGAGAAGTGTACAATTACGTTGAACTTCGGGATGAACTGGTACAGGCAGGGTATAGCTTTACAACACATTCAGATACCGAGGTAGTGCTCGCCTGGTATCGCCATGCAGGCGCAAAGGCATTGGAAAAGTTTAATGGGATGTTTTCCTTAGCTATTTGGGATAAGGAAAAGCAGGAATTGTTTGTAGCCCGTGACCGGGTTGGTGTAAAGCCTTTTTATTACACACTCACTCAGGATGGTTTCTATTTTGCTTCCGAACAAAAAGCCCTCCTGAAATATGGGGTGGATGCCACACTGAATGATGCAGCTTTTGATGAAATGCTTGCCTTTCGTTTTATTGCCGGGGAGAATACCATATTTAGGTATATAAAAAAATTATTACCAGGCCATTACGCAACCATTAGTGCAAACGGCGAAATGAAAACCACCCGATGGTGGCACCTGGGCGAAAAAATACAGGCGCATGCAACTATTCAGCGTCCATTCGAATGGTTCGCCGACACGTTTGATAGTTCAGTAAAATACCGGATGGTAAGTGATGCAAAAGTAGGAGTGTTGTTGAGTGCTGGCCTGGATAGTACTTCTGTAACAAGAGTATTAAAAAACAATCATTTTTCGAATATCGAAACTTTTAATGTAGGGTTTGCCCACAGCCAGCATGATGAATCGAAATTAGCTGAAAAGTTTTGTGCAGAGTTGCATTATGCTTTTAATAAAATATATGTTGAAAAAACTGAACTGGTCAACTATGTAGAAGATGCCAGTTATTTTCACGATGAACCCCTGGTACATTTAAATGATCCGCATATATTAGCCATCTCAAAATTTGCCAAAAGCAAGGTAAGTGTCTTGTTATCCGGTGAAGGGGCAGATGAAATTATGGGTGGTTATGTAAGGTATAAAACTTTTCAGTACCAGCATTTGTGGCCATTAATTCATAAGGCTGTTAATATCACAAGGCAGCTAAGTCATAATCAAAGGTTAGATAAGCTGGATGCTTACCTAAGTATCAATAATACGGATATGATGCTACTGATGAATGGCAGCAGTGTTTTTCTGAATGAATGGATTAACAACTATAAATTAACCAGTATAAATTTATTTCCTGAGTACCGGTTAAGGGTGTTGGCGGAGGCCAAAGCAATTTATCCTGGCAACTCATTAAGGCAATTATTATACCTGGATCAGCATACCTATCTACAGTCATTAAACGACCGGAATGACAGGGCAACTATGGGAGCTTCAATCGAATGCAGAGAACCGTTTATGGATTACAGATTGATGGAAGGAATAGGTACGTTAAAAGATGAGTTACTTTTTAAAGGGAAGAAAAATAAATTTATTTTGGCTAATACAATTGCTAAAACCTTACCGGACTACATACAAAATTTAAGAAAAATAGGATTCAGCGTTCCATGGAGTGAGTATATTTTGAAAGATGAATACTTCAGGCACGCACTGGAGAACCTTGAAAATTGCGATCTGTTTAAGCAAGGGATTTTAAGTAAGCTAAATATTCCCCAAATAAGAAAAGAGTTTTTAAATGGTGGTCATCATAAACCATTGGTTATTCAGCTTATTTTTACTTACATATGGTATAGTACTTATTTTAAAAGAATAGCGAATGCGTAATTATGGAGCTAAGCCTGTTTAATATCAGTTTCGCATTGCAAGGGTATCCCATTACAGCAGCAAGAAAAGAATTGTTCCGGATTCAACATGATTTCACACTGGATGCAGTTGCCTACCAGCAAAAAATGAAATGGGAAATATACCATCATCATTTAGCCAATAATAAAGTATATAAAAACTTTTTAAAAGATCATACAATTATCGATTGGCAGGATGTGCCGGTTCTTGGTAAAAAAGACATTCAATTGCCTTTGAATGAAAGATTAACCGAAGGCTATTCCGGAAATAAAGTACACGTACACAATACATCGGGCTCGTCTGGTACTCCTTTTTATTTTGCCAAAGATAAATTTTGTCATGCAATGAGCTGGGCAATAAATTATGACCGTTTTGGCTGGCATGGCATTAATATCGGGCATGATTTACAAGGCCGCTTTTATGGAATTCCATTATCTAAAGCAAAATATTATAAAGAGAAAGTAAAAGATTTTCTGGCATGCAGGATCAGGTTTCCTGTTTTTGACTTATCTGATAAAGTACTAAGCAAATACATGGATGTATTTGCAAAAAGTAAAGTTCACTATTTAAATGGTTACACCAGTTCATTGGTATTGTTTGCAAAATACTTAATTAAAAATAACACGGTTCTTTGTAAAGTTTGCCCTACTTTAAAAGCGGCTTTTACTACATCCGAGGTATGCGATGATATTGACAGAAAAATAATGGAGGAAGGTTTTGGAGTAAAAGTAGTGAACGAATATGGTGCAGCCGAATTGGACCTGATTGCATTTGAAGATAAAGATGCTGACTGGTTGGTTAATTACGAAACACTATTTGTAGAGTTACTGGATGATAACAACCGGCAGGTAAAAATCGGAGAAGAGGGTAAAGTGGTGATTACCGCATTGTATAATAAGGCGATGCCCTTTATAAGGTATGAATTAGGAGATAGGGCAATATTAACAGATAGAAAGAAGGGAGCATATCAGGTATTGCAAAAGGTGGTAGGCCGAACAAATGATATAGCCATTCTGCCGAGTGGTAAAAAATCTCCGGGGCTAACTTTTTATTACGTATCAAAGAGTTTACTGGAAGGAGGTGATTTTATGAAGGAATTTATTATCAAACAAACAGCCATCAATCACTTTCATTTCGAATACGTTGCAGACAGGGAAATAAATGAAACAGAAAGGAGTAAAGTAGCCGACGCAATGAACACTTACCTGGAACCTGGCCTGAATGCAAGCTTTGAAAGAAAAGAAACAATAGAAAGAACAAAAGCGGGGAAATTAAAACATTTCTTTTCTGAACTTGCTGTTAATTAATAAATGCACATTTTAATTTTTTACCAATATTTTGGTACACCTAAAGGTGGTTGGAGCACAAGGATGTATGAGTTGCCAAAGCGATGGATTGAGGCAGGGCACAAGGTTACAGTTGTTACCAGTCCGTACGATAAGTCCGATATTAAAGCTGAAAAATTTATTGAAAAGCAGGATATAGATGGTATCGAAGTCATTATTGTCAACATCAAACAATCAAATAAACATTCACTTATTTACAGGGCTTTTACGTTTGCCATGTTTTCATTGATTTCGATTTATTATGCATTAACATTTAAGTTTAATGTTATTCTTTGTAGTTCTGGTCCCATTACAATTGGCTTACCTGGCTTATTTGCAAAATTATTCCGGCCAAAAAAAAAGTTGGTTTTTGAAGTTCGTGATTTGTGGCCGGATGGAGCCATACAGCTCGGCTTAATAAAAAACAAACTGCTTATTAAAGTGGCTTATTATTTTGAAAAGCTGTTTTACAAAAAAGCTGATTTGATCGTTACCTGTTCACAAGGAATGTCGGATTCTATTATAGAAAGAGTTAACCCTAAAAATATTATCACCATACCAAACGCATGTGACATCGAATTTTTCCGTGAAAAAGATATTCGCTTTAAACTTCCTGATTGGGCGGTAAATAAGAAGATTTTTGTTTATACAGGTTCGCTTGGCTTGATGGATGATTGCATGCAGATTATTAAGGGAATAGAGTTGGTAAATTTTCCCGATGTTGTTTTTGTTTTTATTGGAGAAGGCAAGGAGAAATTCCTGATTGAAGATTATGTAATGCAAAAGCAAATACCGCAGGTACACTTTTTAGGACTAATTCCCAAAACAGAAGTTAGATCCTGGTTACAACACGCTTATGCTGCATTTGTAACTTTTAAAAATATACCCGTTCTGCAAACCAGTTCGCCCAATAAAATGTTTGACGCATTTGCGGCAGGCGTACCTGTTGTACAGTCTACCAATGGTTGGATAAAAACCATGCTAAATGAAAGTGAGACTGGTATTTCAGTAAATCCTACACGACCAACTGAAATGGCTACAGCAATCACTAAACTTTATTCTTTCCCTGAACTTAGGAATCAAATGGCAAGTAATTCCAGGCAGTTAGCCGTTAACAGTTTTGATAGAAAAAAGCTTGCCTTAACTTATTTGACGCAAATAGAACAACTGGTAACAACTGGTTCCAACTAATTGGCTTGGTAATTTGATTGCAGGAAATTCATCCGACAAACTTTGGCAGTAACATCAC
Source organism: Ferruginibacter sp. (assembly GCA_040002495.1). GTDB lineage: Bacteria > Bacteroidota > Bacteroidia > Chitinophagales > Chitinophagaceae > Ferruginibacter. The sequence goes on along the minus strand of JBDUEK010000003.1, from coordinate 84,727 downwards.
AATCGGAGCAAGTGCATGTGTGGTAAAAAGCTTTAAACAAAGCAATTTAACGTTGGTTGGAGTTCCGGCAAAGCCAGTTGGTTCTAAAGGTTAATTTTATTTGGACTTGAAATATTTATCTAATTATTTTTTAGTTAAGCTCTAATGAAGATTCTTTTAACCGGAGCTAGCGGATTTGTTGGTATGATTTTTCAACAATCCTGGAAAGCGGAACATGAAATATTCAGGTTAGGTAGAGATCAACATTCAGAGATAGTTTGTGATTTATCAACGCAGGTGCCCTCAGTGCCCGAAATTGATTGCGTTGTACACGCTGCAGGCAAAGCCCATGTTGTTCCCAAAAATGAAAAAGAAGCTCAGGAGTTTTTTGATGTAAATGTTACCGGTACAGAAAATTTGCTTAAGGCACTTGAAAAATCCAATGGTCTAAAAAGATTCATATTTATCAGTTCGGTGTCCGTATATGGATTATTTGAAGGAAAGCTTATTAATGAACAAATGCCTATGAATGCAACTGATCCATATGGGGAAAGTAAAATAGCTGCAGAAAAATTAGTGACTGAATGGTGTAGTGCGAGGAATATTCCATATTATATTTTACGGCTTCCTCTGATTGTGGGTAAAGGTGCCCCTGGTAACCTCGGGGCAATGGTAAATGGTATCAAAAATGGTCGCTACTTAAGTATTGGAAAAGCAACTGCAAATAAATCAATGGTGTTGGCCAGTGACGTTGCACAACTGATTTCCAATATTGAAGGTGAGTCGGGCACCTACAATTTAACGGATGGGTATCACCCCGCATTTGGTGAACTCGAAAATAAAATAGCTGCATTTTATAAAAAAAAATCTCCTCTGTCTTTGCCTGTTTGGGTTGCTCGTTTAATTGGTTTTACTGGAGACATATTGGGTAGATTTTCTCCAATTAATTCAAATAAAATAAAAAAAATTACAAGTACACTTACTTTTGATGATACACTGGCTCGGATAAAATTGAATTGGAAGCCTCATAACGTGCTGGCTAATTGGGAAATCGAATAAGCGCTTTGGAAATACTTGTTACCTATATATTACCTCTGGTCATTTTGTTCATTGCGGAGATCGTTTATTTTAAGATCGCCGAACGTTTCAATATTATTGATAAACCAAATGAAAGAAGTTCTCATTTTACCCCAACAATCAGGGGTGGTGGCATTATATTTATATTAGCATTTATACTTTTCTTCTTGTGGAATGGCTTTAGTTTCCCCTTTTTGTTGGCCGCGATTTTGCTCTCAGGTATAATAAGTTTTATAGATGATATTTATACCATTCCCAATAAAATAAAGTTTAGCGCTCACCTCATTTCAGTTATTTTACTTTTATGGGAAGTTGGATTGTTGAACAAGATTCATCCTGTATTTGTCATCTTAATTACGGTAGTCATTATCGGAATTATTAATGCCTACAATTTCATGGATGGAATTAATGGCATCACCGGACTTTATAGCCTGGCTATCATAGTTCCTTTATTTATGACGGAGAATATCCAGTCACTGAAATTATTAGAGCTTTTCTCAATTTTTGGATTATTGATTTTCCTCTATTTTAATGCACGTGTCAAGGCAAGGTGTTTTGCCGGAGATGTCGGAAGCATAAGTTTAGCTATTTTGATTGTGTTTTTGCTTTTGATGAGAATAAGCCAAACTCAACAATTTATTTATGCAGGAATGCTTGTTGTTTATGGGATCGATTCCATTTTTACCATAGTTCAGCGAATATTTCAAAAAGAAAATATTTTTAAACCACATAGAAAACATCTCTATCAATACCTGAGCAACGAAAAAAGAAATCCTCAGTTAATAATCAGTTTTATATACGCCACAATTCAATTGCTTATTAATTTTGCTATAACGTATAGCGCCTTAAACCTACGCTCTCTGCTAATTACTACACTCATTCTTGCTGTAGCCTACCTGGCATTAAAAATTCCTATTATTTACACAATTGAAAGCACTAAGAAATAAATTTAATTAACTGTCGTTTAACCAACACAATTTCACAGGTATTATAAGTAATTAATGATTCAATGTAAAAATTAATTATAAATCGCTTAGTTTTGCGGAAATATGCGTGTTTTGAATTATTTACACGATTCTTAGGAACCAATTTACAATGTTTTTAAGGTGCAAACTAAATACAAAAACATCTTATTCAACAAAAGCATTCTTATATAAGGAAAGTTTTTTTTAGCTTTTTTGGTATGATTAATGCTATTTAGCTTGTAATATGAGGTTAGAAATTTAATAAAAATGTTGTTTTTAAACCCATAAGCCCCCTTATGCATAAAAGATTCCTTACAAATTTTGCCCCACGCTGGATTATATTTTGTTTTGATATTTTACTGATTTCTATTTCATTTGTCTTTTCTTTTTTCTTAGTTCAGCGATTTTCAGTCAACGTTTCGGATTTTATGGTATTATTACCGGGGTTAATAATTAACCTGGTAATTGGCGTTGTTTGCATTGCAGTTTTTGCAATTTACAAAGGCATCATCCGTTATTCTGAAATAAAAGATATTGTTCGGATTATCAAGTTTGCATTCCTGCAGTTCGCTTTTTGGAGCGCAATTTATTTCATAGACACAAAAGATATATTGGCTGCCCATGTTTCTATTCCATTTCTACTCGTAAACTTTTTCGCCGTTATTTTTATGTTGGTGGCATTCAGGCTACTGGTAAAAGAAGTATATTTCATGTCACAGGCAAAGCCCAATGCATTAAATAGGACACTTATTTTTGGTGCAGGTATGATGGGCCAAATCACCAAAAAGGTGCTTGAGCAAGATGCCAAAATAAATACGACCATAGTAGGTTTTCTTGACGATAGCCCTTATAAAGTAGGTAAAAAAATTGAAGGTCTTCCAATTTATAATGCTGACGGAGAAGAGTTAGTCAAATTATTAAAAGGTAAGCGAATTACGCAGGTTTACATCGCTATTGATAAATTGTCGGTTGATAGAAAAATTGCAATCACCGATTTATGTGCTCCACTTAAAGTAAAGATTAACCTGGTACCTCATGCCAATGAATGGTCAGGCGGATTGTTTAAAAAGCGCCAGGTAAAAGAAATGAATATTGAGGAGTTGTTGCAGAGGGATGAGATATTATTACCAAATGATCTTACAAAAGTTAACTATCAAAATACTACGGTGTTGGTTACAGGGGCTGCAGGTTCAATTGGTAGCGAAATTTGTCGTCAGCTGATAAATCATAAAGTAAAAAAATTGATTCTTTTAGATCAGGCAGAATCTGGATTATTTGATCTGGAATATGAATTGAAACAAAAGGGGATGATGCAGGAAATGCAGGTTGAAGTTGCATCCGCTCGTGACTATCATAGAATTGATAAACTTTTCGCTTCTACCTGTCCAGATGTTGTATTTCATGTTGCTGCATACAAACATGTTCCTTTAATGGAATCGTTTGCCAGTGAGGCAGTTTTAACTAATATTTTTGGTACTCGTGTTGTTGCGGATATAGCCCTGAAGTACAATGCAAAGAAATTTGTTTTTGTTTCTACAGATAAGGCTGTTAATCCAACAAATGTGATGGGAGCAACAAAAAGAGTTTCTGAAATTTATATACAGTCGTTAAACGACCAAAAGAATTGTACTACTGATTTTATAACAACAAGATTTGGAAATGTACTGGGTTCGGCTGGTTCCGTTGTGGCTACATTTAAAAAACAAATAGCTCAGGGAGGCCCTGTTACATTAACTCACCCTGATATTACCCGTTACTTCATGACTATACCTGAAGCTTCAAAACTGGTGTTGGAAGCAGGTAAAATTGGTAAATCAGGCGATATTTTATTATTTGATATGGGGCAACCCGTTAAGATATTGGATCTTGCGACAAGAATGATTCAGTTAGCTGGTTTAATACCGGGTAAGGATATAGAAATACAGTATACACAACTTCGTCCGGGTGAAAAAATGTATGAGGAGTTGTTTAAAGATTCAGAAAAATTTGCAGCAACAGTTCATCCTAAAATACTAAGAGCTAAAAAATCGTCTGATTTTAATCCTCATTTCTATGCATTACTAAATGAATTAGAGGAAGCTGCAGGTACCCATAATAATGAAATGGTTACACCTATACTAAAGAATATGCTACCAGAGTTTAACCATGCACCAAACAGAGCAAAGAAGATTCAGATAACAGAATCCTCAAAAAGCATGGCAGTTTAATATGAATTACCTCGTGTAATTTTTTGGATACCGGTTTTATTACTAATTAGTTCTTGATTTAATGCTAACACAGTGAGGTCATCAAATTATTTAATATTGAGTATTAATTTCCACAAAAAATAGTCAACTAGAGATTTTTAGTAACAAGTTGGTTTCCCCAATTATAAAAAATAATTAAACGGGTGTAGATGAATTCTACACCCGTTTTTTGTTTGAAAGTATTTATTGGTAACGGTGAAATAATTTTTAATATATCAGCGTTATATATTGAATAACCGAAGTTAACTTCTGTTATTTTATCCTGATACCTGTTAAAAACCAAACCGATTTACCATGAAATCCAATTTTACTCTGTGCAACCCCTCTGTGCAATTGCCTAAAATAAAAATACCACTCCTTACACTACTGGTATTCACACTAAGCTTTTTTTATTCAATCTCTGTTAATGCCAACGATTCAAATAATGGCCATTATGGAAGTTCGTCATTGTCTGGTACTGAAAGCCTTAGAACAAATTTATACTTATTAAATACCAGCAATAATTCAACAATACTTGCTGACGGTGTGTATACCGAATATAACGATCTGTATCACGATAGTGTGATGCTTGAAGATGCTTACAAGTTTACTAATATCAATGAAAACCTGGGCCTAAGCAGGTACGGAAGTACACTTGCGGTGGAAAGACGACCTCTCATTGTTAATTCTGATACATTGTATTTCAGGTTATGGAAAACTACGCAGCGTTTTTATCAATTTGAGTTTGTTCCAACAAATCTTGCTCACCCGGGAATGGACGCAGTTTTACAGGATAGTTACTTGGGTACTAGTCAGCCACTTTCATTAACGGGAACAACTAAAGTGAATTTTTCTGTGAATGCTAATGCAGCTTCTGCAAGCCCTAACCGCTTTCGGATTATATATAGTACAAATGTTTCCTCTTCACCTTTGCCTGTAACCTTTACCGCCCTTTCAGGATCTCAGATAAGTAACAAAATATTAATTAATTATAAAGTTGAAAATGAAATAAATATTAAGACTTATGAGGTGGAGCATTCTGTAAACGGGCAATCATTCACCAAGCTGGCTGATGTAGCTATTAATGCAGGAAGGGATGTCGCTAAGTCATATTCATATGTTGATGAGACTCCAGGAAGCGGCAACAATTTTTATCGCATTGTAAGTATTGATAAAGACGGGTCTAAAAAATACAGTCAGATAATAAAAGTAACGATTGGCAAAACCGGTAAAGGAGTCATTACAATCTATCCAAACCCGGTGAAAGGCAACATGATCAATTTGCAGTTTACCAATGAATTAACTGGTGATTACCAGGTAAGGCTAATCAACAGCAACGGGCAGGCTGTATATGCCGGTAAGTTTACAATTAACAGTAGCAATATATCGCAAACATTACTTACTAACCAACAATTACAAACTGGTATTTACCAATTGGAAATAATTAAGCCAAATAATAGCGTGGAAGTAAAAAGAGCCATTGTTCAACAATAAAAAGGATGAAAGATTTTGCTGCCAGTTATTGCAACATTATTTAAAATTGGAATGTACCCTCAACTATATAAGCCGTTTTTTTAAGTAGATGGCTTACCTCTGAAGCACAAGAAAAAACCCTCATTGAAAAATGAGGGTTTAATTTTTTATCTGGTAAAAGAAGATTAATAATCTCTGTTGTAACCACCACTTCCGCCGCTTCTGTTACCGCCACCGCCGCCGCCGTAACCGCCGCTTCCACCACTTCTTCCACCACCGCCGCCGTATCCGCCGCCGCCGCTTTTCTTATAGCCGCCGCCACCGCCGCTTCCACCACCAAAACTACGTTTTTTGAATCCACCGCCACCTGCACCGCCAGCATCCTGACGTGGTTGAGATTCGTTAACGATTAACTTGCGACCTTGAACTTCGCTTTCGTTTAAACTGGCGATTGCAGTTTTTGCTGCTTCATCGTCTTCCATTTCAACAAAACCAAACCCTTTGCTGCGGCCGTTCATTTTGTCCTTCAGTATTTTTGCACTTGATACAGTACCATACTGGGTAAATAAATTGCTTAAATCGTCGTCGGTCATTGTCCAACTCAGATTGCCTACGTAAATGTTCATTGTATAAACTTTTTAATTATTAATAAAAACCGTAACGACTTAGTTAGTACAATGAACTGAAAACGGACATCTAAATAAGAGTTCAATCAGCTAACGACGAAAGACTAAATCCATTAAAGCATTACAAATGTAGTATATTATTTAAAAAAAGCCATTCTTTTCAATAAAATATCATATGGCGGGATTTTCCAGTATTAGCTGTGCTAGTCGCTGGTCTCGGTCATACACGTCCTTTCTGAAATTGAGTTTTCCCTGGTTGTCAACCCATGCCGTGAAGTAAGCTATAAAGACAGGAACAGGCTGTTTTAATGTTACATATTTTTCAACTCCACTGTGCATTGCCTCAGTAATTTTTTGCTCATTCCAACTGGTGTCATTTTGTAAAAGGTATTCAGCTAGTTTTTTGGGTTCTGCAAGTCGTATACATCCATGGCTAAATGCACGGTTATTTTCTTTGAATAATGATTTTGCCGGCGTATCGTGCAGGTAAATATTATGGCTATTTGGAAAAAGAAATTTAACTAATCCAAGCGAATTATCGGGCCCTGGTTTTTGCCGGATACCGCCGTTGTTCCATTCCATATTATGTTGAGCAAGGTAGTTTGGATTGCGGCGTAATGCAGGCAACGTTTCATTTTTTACAATGCTGGAAGGTATGTTCCAATAGGGGCTAAATACAATGTATTTCATTTCACCATTAAAGATTACAGTTTTGTGCTGATCTTTTCCTACTACTACATTCATGTTCCAGGCAAGACTATCGTGCTCGTATACATGCAGTTTAAATTCCGGGATATTTACAACAATATAATTACTGCTTAACCTCACCGGTACCCATCTCGACCTTTCCATGTTTACAATAACCTGTTCAATTCTTTTATCCAGGGAAGTATTTATTTCAGATATAAATTGTGAACCTATCACTCCATCTTTCACGAGGCCATGTCTTGTCTGAAAGTTTTCAACTCCGTCCCTGAGCACATCGTCAAAAACTAAACTACTGTCATTAAAGGGTAAGTCAGCTAGTAAATATAGCCGCTGCCTGATTTGTTCAATTGCAACTGCAGAATCACCCAACTCATATTTATTTTTTGAAGTAAGAATTATATTCCAGTTGGGGTGCATTATTTGAAGATCATTTAGTTTTTTTAATTGATCTTTCAATAAGCCATACTGGCGGTACAATTGCGTATTTTCAAAAATATCTGAGTTGGCTGTAAGCGAATCCAGGAGCTCAGTTGTTGAAGTTTTCCTTCTCGGTAAATACCAGTCCGTACTGAGCGATTGCTTTTCGCTTAAGCCGCCCCATACATTTTTTGCATATACGAGGTATTGTGCAGTAAGCATTAATTCAGTTGTGGAAGAAGGTTCCAGCATACCGTCCGATTCCATTACTGTTTTAAATTCCAACTTATAAGGAAGTTTATCAGGAATGCCTTCTGCACTAATATGTTGTATACGGTTGTATAAGTTTGTCGCAGGTTCTATCATTCCGTTTTCATCAAACCACGCATAAGCAAATTTTCTTTGCCGATAAAAAGTATCCAGGTCCTTTCTGAATTTTTCAAATTTTGGAAAACTATCTATAAAAGCATCTACCAGTAAACTATCAAAAGTTAACCTGGACTGTGTACTAAAATTTCCCGGAATGGATTTATCTTTTATACTTGCAGCACTGCTGTCTTTTATATTTTGTTCAGGTGTGTTTTTCTTGTCGTTGCACCTGCTAAATGTTATAAATGTTAAAACCAGGATAATAGAATAGAGTAGTCGTATGCTCATGTATAAAATTTAAATTAAAAATCAATAGTTAAAAGCATGTATTCGTAAGTGTTATGAAATCTTTTTACATCTTTGGAAAGTTACTTTGTAAAAAACAAATAACATACCTGATAAATGTTAATTCACTTTACAGGTCTGATAATGGAATTTGTAAATATAGCTATGCACAACATATGCCTGTAACGCAGGCTATAACAAGGAAATATCGATCTTCGCCCAGTCGACGAGTTCGAACACAGGGCGGAAAATGTATGCATAAAAAAATCCGCTCAAATTTTGAGCGGATTTTTAAAAGTTATTTTGTTGAAATTATTCAGCAACTACTTCAAATTCAACTTCGCATTCGTTACCGTTGCCGAAATCGATTTTTGCTTTAAATGTGCCTAATTCTTTAACCTCATCTAAAATAGTAATTCTGCGGCGATCAATTTCGTAGCCTTTTTGTTCTTTAATTGCACGTGCAATCTGAACAGAAGTTACACTACCAAATATTTTACCACTTGTACCAGTTTTAGCGCCAATTTTCAATGGGCCATCCTGTAGTTTAGCAATTACACTATTGATTTCTGCTAATAATTTAGCTTCTTTCTTTTGTTGTTGCTTAACTTTTTCAGCAAGTTGCTTCATGTTTGAAGGACTAGCCTCAATAGCAAATTTGCTTGGAATTAAATAGTTACGACCGTAACCATTTTTAACAGTAACTAACTCATTGGCACCGCCAAGGTTATTTACATCTTGAATTAATATTACCTGCATGATTGTGCATTTTTACCCAGTACTGTTCTGTAACAGAACTTTCATCCCATTAAAAGGGAATTAGGGTGGTGATTGAAATTATTTTAATAAGTCGGTAACGTAAGGTAAAATAGCCATTTGACGTGCTTTTTTTACTGCTTCGCCTACTTTACGTTGAAACTTCAAAGAGTTTCCGGAAAGACGACGTGGCAATAATTTACCTTGTTCGTTCAGGAATTTTTTCAAAAAGTCGGCATCTTTATAATCAATATAATGAATACCCATTTTTTTAAAGCGACAATATTTCTTTGGGCGCTTTTCAGCTTTAATAGCTGTGAGATATTTAATCTCGTTAGGTTTTGCCATGATTATGCCTCCTGTTTTTTAGATCCTGCATGAACGCCACTTCTCTTTTTAGCATTATACTCGACGGCGTATTTATCGAGCACGGTGTACATGTGACGCATTACTGATTCGTCACGTAAAAGTTGAGTTTTCAACTTTTCATTGAAGCTGGATGGCGCTTTGTATTCCATTACCCAGTAAAGACCTGTAGTCTTTTTGGCAATTGGATAGGCCAGCGATTTTAGTCCCCAGGGATTGGTGTGCACAATTTCGCCTTCGTTTTCTGTAACGATAGCTGCAAATTTTGTCTGAGCGGCTTTATATTCCTCTTCAGAAAGCACAGGGGTAAAAATCACCATCAATTCGTAGTTGTTCATTTCCCTGATTTTAGTTTAAAAATTTGATTAAAACCCACAACCATTTTGGTTAAGGGGCTGCAAAGGTAAGGGTTTTATTGATATTTTGGAGTTGATAATTCGTAATTTTTTGACCTTTTATGGCAGAGAATTATCATTTATAGGCTAAATAATAAAATAAAGCTGATTTACCCGGCCAATATCCCTGATTAAGCTTCACAGGCGTCGCACCCGTGTACATTATATCATTGAGCAGCAGGAATAATAATAGTCTCAACTTTTCAATATAGTAAAGTCTATTCAACCCGAACAATCCAAGTCCCCCCTTCGGGGGTTAGGGGGCCGGATACGCTTCGCATTCTTGTACCGCAAATTAAAATGGCGCAACTCCAATAATTTGATGCACCACTTTCAAAAAAAGAAAAATCTATTCAAATCGAGTACTCCAAAGTTCCCCCTTCGGGGGTTAGGGGGCCAGAGACGCCTCCACATCCACCCTAATTCCTTCACTATGACTCGTAAACTCCGGCGCATACATACATTGAATAGTTGTAATTCCGTTGCTAAAATTGCCCGGAAGCGTAACAAATAAATCATATTCAAAAACATAGCTACCCCTTGTAAGCGAACCAAAAAAGAAATTGGCGCTTGCATCCAGGGTGCTTTCATAATACCCAAGGCCTCCCTGGTATTTGTAGCCGCTCAATACATTTACCGGTTCCATACAGGCTGCACGCATATCTTTCATGTGTACATATTCCATATCCCTGTCAACTTTTAATGTGATACGCACTTTCACTTTGTCGCCTACATGTAATTCTTTTCCTGCTTCAATTGCTACCAACTGTGGGCCTTTATCTGTATTTTTTTCAATAAACAATTGCTTGGTTAATTTTAATGGTGTGGCTGCGGTTGTTATTTTATCCAGGTCTTCAAAATATTGCCAGTAAACGCTTCCCCACCCGGTATTTGAAGACGTTGCAGGTTGATTTGCAAGCGGTTTAACCGAAACAGAAATATTTCCCATCTGTGGTTTAATATCCTTGCTTTCAAATCGTTTTTTGAAATAACCAGTGCCCCCTTCCGCAGGTTTATCTGTGCTTTTTACAACAGTGTTTCCTAACTGAATGACCACTTCCTTTTCTTCACTAAGCCAATCGCTGCCATTTAGCAACAATGCGTAACAGGCTTCTGCGGTTGCTTTTGTAGTACGCCAGTTTTGCGTTTGTTTTTGTTTTAGCAGCCATGTTTTTAATTCATCAATGGTTGCTTTATTTTTATCAATATCTGTAAAAGCTTCAATCATCAAGGCCTGACTTTCTATAGGCGCCTGGTGCCAATAATAACCACCGGTGTTCCATTCTTTCCAAAACATTCCCAGCTCTTCATTTGTGATGGAATTTTCTTTTAATGATTTGATAATAGCTATTGGCGTTAATTTATCATTGCCACGGTAAAGTGCCAACGCTATCATTGCCTGCATGTATTTGTTGTCGCTCAACCAGTACTTTTTTGCCTGGCTGGTATAATAATTTACGGCAGTTTGTGCTGAAGGGTCAATACTACGGTCGGTAAAGAAACTACGCATATACAGGTATTGGATGGCCGTATAGCCCAGGTTGTTGTTTTTTAAGTTTGCTTTGTATTTAATAAGGTTATCATAATCTTCCTTAATTTTTTTATCCAGGTAAGGGATGGCTTTGTTTATAATGGAACTGATTTCATCACCTTGCTTACCTTTTAGATTTAATGCATTTAATTTTTTAAGATGCCCGATGCCTGTTAAAATATACTGGGTAATATAACGATCATCCGGCCCGCCTTTAAACCATACAAATCCACCATTAGGGCTTTGAATATCTTTAATTTTATTGATAGCTTTTTCTGCTTCAGCGCTCATTTTAACTAAGTCAAATAACAATGCTATTTGCTGCTTTTGTTTGCTTTCATTTTGTGCATCCAACACCCACGGCGTTTCCTGTAACAATGCTGCTTTCAGCTCCTCATTTTTTTGAAGATTGCTTTGCAACGCTGCTGTATCCAGGGTTTTCCATTTATCAAAAACAGCCTTAATTTTTGGCGTGCTGTTGCTGATAAAGGATGCTAGTGTATTGGCATAATACCTGTTAAAAACCTGCTCTGCACATTCATAAGGATACTCCATTAAGTAAGGAAGCGATTGCACCGCATACCATGCAGGGTTTGCAGTGTATTCCACTGTTAGCGCATGGCTGGTAAGGGTAGTGCTGCTTTCGCTATTTAGTAGTTTATCAAATTTAAAAGTCTTTGAACTGCTGTTGTGCAAATTGATTGGCATACTCTCGGTTACCAACATACGATTGGTTAAAACCGGTATGGCCATTTCCTCACCGTCGGAAAAACCCCCGGCCCCTCCCGATAAATCGGGACCTTGTGCCGGGGAGTTATTCGCAGATTTTGCGGTTATGCGATAAGTCATTGCGGAGTTGAAATTGAATGGTATCTCCATCGGGAATTTTACCGGCACACTTTGTCCAACCGCCACAGTAAAATACTGGTTAGGAAATACGTTTTTAAACCAACCGTCAATCGGTGTATTTGTGGTAGCATCCATCAACTCCAGTTGAACAGTACCGGTAATTTCGGCTTCGCTAAGATTTACAATTTTTGCACTGAATTCCATCCGGTCACCTTCTCTCATAAACCTGGGAGCATTGGGTTGTACCATCAATGGCTTTTGAGTTACTACTGATTTTTCCGTATAGCCACTTGATAAATCTTTCGTATGTGCAAAGGTCATCAGCTTCCATTCTGTGAGCGCTTCCGGCATGGTAAATTCAAAAGATATATTCCCCTTATCATCGGTTTTAAGGTCAGGGAAAAAGAAGGCTGTTTCGTTGAAGTTTTTGCGGATTTGAATGTCATTACCGCCAGTTGATTGACTCTGGTTGTCTGTTTTTGAAATGCCCGTCTTTATGTTAAACGCTATCGTGTCAGATACTCCACGTCCATCACTATCCATTTTAAATGCTACTCCTTTATCCTCCATTATTTGGCCTTGGGCTACTTGCGGTGCGGCATTTTCATTCTCTAACCTTGAAGTAATGCTTTTTCTTTTTGTTCCATATCCCACAACCACCACTTCATCCAATCCATAGTTAGTAAAACCGAGTAAACGATCATAAGATTTTGGCGCTGCACTCAGGTATTTAAAATCCTTCTTGCTGTAGACTTCTGAATTGCTGATATTAAATCCATTGCCATTCCAGTTAATCGAATTATATAACATGGGCCATATTTTTAATGCAGACCAATTATGTTCTCTAAACTGATCAAGACTGGCATCGTACATACCGGCCAGCATTTCAGCCGCAACTTTTTCTCCTTTACTTCCACTTATTTTTACGGTCCATTTTTCTTTACTTCCAGGCAATATTTTATCCCTGAACGTTTCATAGCTAATATCAAGGTCTTTGTTGTTCCATGGTATATTGAAATTTTCTGCGCCGTCATATATCCGGTTGTGCTGAATAAATGCGTAATTCAATATCATTCCTCCACGATCTTTTTCTGAAACATTGATTGAATTGGTAAGCGGTTGATTTGCTTTGATGGATTGATAAGTCGTAACAATATTGCTATCCACTTTAGTAAGCGTATGTATCAGCCAGATGTTTTGAAAACCTGTCTTAATGGTATATTCCACTTTGTCACCGGGTTCGGCCACTGCTTTTTTTACATCGACTATTATTGGGGTACTACCAGCGTTTGCCTGCTTGTTATCAGTTAGCTGAATGTATTTTTCTGTCGTTACCAGTTCACCATATTTATCTTTAGCAGTCGCTGTTATTTTATACCAACCTGCTTTGAATTGATTGTTATTAATTGTCCATTGTTTGTTGGTGCTGTCAGTTTTGTCCAATAATTTTTCTGCTATCGAATAATTTTTTACCAGGTTCTCATCTTTGTAAACATCGTAAGGGAATAACTGGTAGTATTCATCTTTGCTCATTAAAAACTGGTCGGGCTGTTCCCAATATCTTTCTCTAAAAACTTTGCCGGGGCTATTTAATCTTTGAATAGTAACCGTTGCAATGGCGCCTTCTTCAATGTCATTGAGGTTGGTACTTTTTACCAATAATTTTTTCAGGCTGTCTACCGGTAATTTTTCGGGAAGCTGAATCGTTAACTGTAAGGACTGGTATGCAACGGCTATTGAGGTACTGGCGCTTCTTGTTTCGCCGTTCAAGTCTGTTACGTCGGCACTTACTTCATAATAAAAAGTTGGCTGATCTTTTTTATCAATCGTTTCATCCGGGATTGCCTTGAAATGAATCATGAATTCTCCTTTACTATCTGTCGTCACTTCTCCATTAGTAATTTCCATCTCCTGTGATTGCCTGCCGGGAGGCATTATTTTTCTGCCATAGCCACTGTACATTTCATTCCACCAGGGTTGATAGCGAACTTTACGAACTACCCGGTATTTTACTGCGGCTCCATCAATGGTATTACCTGCAAAAGCTTTGGCAAAGCCGGTTACATGCACGGTATCGTTTATGCGATAAGTGCCTGCCGGCTTTTTTACTTCTGTAAAAAATTTGGGCCGCTTATATTCTTCTACGCTAAAATATTGGTAAGCATCTGATATGGAATCGTACAAACTAAATTGACCATTTAATGAACCTTGTGGTAATTTAAAGGACCCATTGTAAGATCCAAAATCGTTGGTTGTTAATTTTAGTTCATTTAATTTTTGACCATTTGCATCCTTTAATTGAACAAAAGAGTTGAAGTTGGGAAGTATGGATGTTTCATTTTTCTTATCTCCTTTTTTTAAAACAATTCCTTTAAAATAAACTATTTGGCCAGGGCGATAAATAGCACGGTCCGTAAACAAAAATGTTTGTGGTTTAACCGGCTGTTCGTAACTGTTATAATAATTGTTGTAATTATTTTCATCCAGGAAAAGTTCATCATTCCCGGTTTTAAACTGCATAGTAAAATTCCGGTATTGCTTATTTTCAGTTAGCTTGAAATAGCCGTTTTTATCAGTTGTATAACTTTCTGCTTTTAGTTCTTCATTTTGATTCTTATTATAATTGTAAGAAGTTTGCCATACCTGTACAGCAGTTTTTGGCAGTGGTTGTCCGTTATCACGATTTAGTACATAATACTCATTGTTATTGTTGTGGATGTAACTGATATTGCTAACATAAATTAATTCACGTACTATAATATTTTTCTCCAACGCAAAATTTCCATCAATACTTGCCATTAAGTAGTAAGTGCCATTTTCCAACGCATCCACTTTTATTTCTACTGCATGATTTTGATAATCTTTAAGGTCAGGTATTGCAACACTCCAGTTTTTAAAAGATTTAATTGCGGTGATATCTTTCCACATTTTATCATAATCCCTGCGGTCCAGTTTTTTTATTTCCTCCCTGGTGGTTTTTATCAAACGAAAATAAACGGTGTTTAAATTTTTATATTTAACC
Organism: Ferruginibacter sp.; assembly: GCA_040002495.1. Lineage (GTDB taxonomy): Bacteria > Bacteroidota > Bacteroidia > Chitinophagales > Chitinophagaceae > Ferruginibacter. The sequence continues at coordinate 69,684 of JBDUEK010000003.1, read as the reverse complement.
AATGTTCTGAATGCCTGGTTTGGAACATTTACTTTTTCTGTTTGCAGGTTGAGTGATGGCAGGAGAATTTGGTTACGTAAGTTCTGGCAATTGGCTGCACCTTCTGTTCCTGGATATTTGTTGATTACTTCATCACATAATTCTTTGGCTCTTTTTATCTCGTATTGGTCAGTTGTATTTACGGCAGGTACAAATTGCTGCCCTTTATTATTATAAATGGTGGCACGCAAATACATTGCCTGCGCAATACCGGGATTGCCTGAATAAAAAACTTCAATATTTTTTAATGCAGCTTCGTATAGAGCGGTTTTATTTTGATTGATTGCAAATTGACTCACAAAATTTAAACGATTTAAATCAGCATCTAACAATGCATTTTTATTATCATCTTTTAAATGAAATTTCAGTATATCCTGGAAAATTAAAATTGCTTTGTGTTGCAGGGATGCGCTGTCTTTAGTTGTAAATGGAGCTTTTATAAATTCTGTAACAGGCGCAAACGCAGCAGTGTCATTTAATATAAAATGGTACGACGGTTTGGTAAGGTCCCTTTCATCATTCATAAAATATACCAGCGCCCTGTTGGCTAAAAAATCAAAAAGGGTTGGCCGCAGTTTTCGGGTGTTTTCTCCCTTAACAATGATTGGCTCAAACGTTTCCAGTTTGGTTTGCTTTAATATTTCATCCTTGCCAAGCGATGCGATGTATAATTGTGATATGGTTGCATGTAATTTATCAAGGCTCCATGTTGTAATGTCTTTACTTTGTTCTTCTTCCAGTTTGGTTCGGTCATAAAATTTATACCGGTTATTTTGCAGGTATTGCCAAAACATTTCAGCCTGCATGCTTTGCAGTATATTTTTAACAGGCGCTTTTGCCTTCGCAATTAATGTGTCAATATAAAAGATATTGTTCTCCCTGCTATCCTGTTCTACCACCTGGCGGTATTTTATTTGGTAGATACTGCTTTTTATTTGTTGTGCATCATTATTGTCTTTAATAGCCTGGTTGTAGATCACCATCACTTCGGCCAAGGCAGATTTTGTTAACCCCTTTTTTTCGAAAGCTTCTACCTTTTTCCAGTTGAGTGCATAATCATTTTTTACTTGTGCCATTATAGTTTGAGAGATAGCTGCAATTATTAATAGCATCAATATTTTTTTTATGAACATAGTCAACCAATTTAAAATTTCTTTTTGTCTTTTATTACTAATATGATGCCACTAAAATGATGGCATCGTACATGAAGATGTAAAGTAATACTGAATTACATAAACTAAAAACTGCGATATTCTTTAAAGTTTTGTTAGCATCAATCATTTCGAAATCCATAAACCGCTAATATTCTGGCGCAGTAGAAATCACACAGGCACATAAAAAAACAGCATCAGTTGATGCTGTTTCAAATTATCTTATAAGGAGAATTGCTATTTTTTTAAAGCTTCAGCCATTGTTTTACCAATATCAGCCGGGCTATCAACTACATGAATTCCACACTGAGCCATAATCTTCATCTTTGCTGCTGCTGTATCATCTTCTCCACCAACGATGGCACCCGCATGCCCCATTCTTCTTCCCGGAGGAGCAGTTTGACCAGCAATAAAACCCACAACTGGTTTTTTATTACCGGTTGATTTAATATAATGTGCAGCTTCTGCTTCCATGCCACCACCAATTTCACCAATCATTACAATTGCATCTGTTTCCGGATCGTTCATAAATAATTCAACTGCCTCTTTAGTAGTAGTGCCAATAATTGGATCGCCACCAATACCTATTGCTGTAGAAATACCTAAACCTGCTTTTGCTACCTGGTCGGCGGCTTCGTAGGTAAGTGTACCACTTTTTGAAACGATACCAATTCTGCCTTTAACAAAAATAAAGCCTGGCATAATGCCCACTTTACATTCATCTGCAGTTATAACTCCTGGGCAGTTTGGCCCTATCAGGCGGGTGCTTTTTCCTTGCAAATAATTTTTTACTTTAACCATATCCTGCACAGGTATACCTTCTGTAATGCACACTACCAACCCAATTCCTGCATCAGTAGCCTCCATTATAGCATCCGATGCAAACGCCGGCGGAACAAAAATAATGCTAACGTCTGCACCTGTTTCTTTTACTGCATCTGCAACTGTATTAAAAACCGGTCTATCTAAATGTACGCTGCCACCTTTACCCGGTGTAACTCCACCAACCAGGTTGGTGCCATATTCAATCATTTGTGTAGCGTGAAATGTTCCCTCTGTACCGGTAAATCCCTGTACAATTATTTTAGAAGCTTTATTTACTAGAACTGACATTAGCAATTAACAATTTGGAATGAAATAAAAAATTTTCGTAAAGATAGTACAGATGGCTTATTGTTTAAAATGGAATATTGCCTAATGTATAGTTGAGCTGATTATTTTTTGGAAAAATGGAGTAGAATTCACACATTACTAGCATTATGCATTCTCTGAGATTTGAGAATTGATTTTTATGCTGCCCCAACTGTTGGTAATAAACTATCGTATAACCTACGGCTTTATAATTGACCTTACAGGCCACCGAATTCGCTATGTCATGGTGAAGGTGTTCTAATATCTATTCTCTGGCTTCTTTCAATGCCTGTAATTCAATGTCTGCCGACAAACGAAAGTTTGTTTGTTTAATTTTTTCAAGAATAGGTTTTATAGATGGAATTATTCCGTTAAGCTTAGCCTTGATAATTACACCAATTGTGCCTGTAAAAACCAGTCCCAGTTGGTCAGCAATTTTTCTAGCTTTGTAGTCGTCCAAAATAATCGTACAGCCTGGCGTTTCAAGAGCCAATGCTATTGCACTTGATTCGCCTGTATCAATTTGCATTTCCAACAGTTGCTGTCTATACTTGTCCTTTACAGTTGCTATCTCAACCCATTCAGGAAGTGTTTCACCATACTCAGTTGCAATGTCAAGAGTTGTTACAACTTGCCCGTAAACTTTGTGTAAAAGTTCAAGTTCGCCGATCTTAGTTAAAATAATGAAGCAACTGGTATCGGAAATAATTGTCTTATGCATTTGCAACGTCCCTTGATAAATCTACTGCAGGAAAATTGAAGATGGAAACATTGTAACTACCTAATAATTCTGCAAAAGTTCGCTTTGTCAAGCCTGCAACTTCTGCGGCCTGCCCAAGGGATAGCTTGCCTTTTTCGTAAAGACTAGTCGAAATAAGCATTGCAAGATCCCGGCTATCTACGTCTAAAAAGTCTGGTATATTAAGTGTCAATGTTTTCATAGTTCAAATATAATATTTTTCAAGGGCTGCTCAAAGTTTTAGAGTATTTCGGTACGCTTTCACACAACGCATAAGGTAAAGCTAATGCCGCAGTAAATTAATGCAGGTTTGCTATGTACTTATACTTCACGCCTGATAAATTTGTGTATTGTTGAATAATGAAAAAATTGTACAAGTGTGCGACGCAACGATGTTTCATAGCAGCAATCTTGCCGGGCTCAAAAAAAATATAACACATTTTGATGCGGCGTGGAGTATAGCAATAAAATCTTGATTAAGTTTTGATAGCCACAGCCATTTAAAGGTTGCGATAAGCATTATATCACAATTACGAAATGCCATTTGCAAGCATATCATCCATATCACGATCATCGGCAATGATGCCTTTTGCTTCAAGCTGGCGCATATCTTTTGCATCCTGTAAGAAGCTGGATGCGAAGATGAATTCATTTAGTCGCTCATTTTTAGAGAAAATGAGGTCTTCATTTGTACCAGTCCATTCTTTATGCCCACCATCCATATACAATATATTTTCCCCAATTTCCATTACACTATTCATGTCATGGGTGTTAATCACGGTAGTCATATTGAATTCTTTGGTGATGTCATAAATCAGTTTGTCAATTACCATACTTGTCTGCGGATCCAGTCCTGAGTTTGGTTCATCGCAAAACAAATATTTTGGATTTAATACGATTGCCCTTGCAATACCGACTCTTTTTTTCATCCCTCCACTAATTTCTGCAGGAAATTTTTTGTTGGCTTCTTCCAGGTTTACCCTCGCCAGTACTTCATTTACCCTTTTTTGTTTTTCAGCACTTTTCAATTTGGTGAACATGTCCAGCGGAAACATTACGTTACTTTCTACCGTCATACTATCAAACAAAGCGGAGCCTTGAAACAACATGCCGATTTGCTGACGTAGTTCCTTTCTTTCCTCATCAATCATGTCTGTAAAGCTTTTGCTATCATAAATGATTTCTCCAGCATCTGGTTCCAACAATCCTACCAGGCATTTTTGTAAAACTGTTTTGCCACTACCACTGGTGCCAATGATGAGATTGCATTTACCAGTTTCCATGATATGACTGACATCATTCAACACATGTTTCTCTCCAAAGCTTTTCTTTATGTTTTTAAATTCAATCATCAGGCGGCAGGGTTTAATAATAATTGTGTTAGGATATAATCAGCAAATAATAATAAAATACAACTTACTACTACACTTTTTGTACTACTTCTGCCTATTTCCAGGGCACCGCCTTTTACATAATATCCATAATATGCAGGCACACTGCTGATAATAAATGCAAAGGTGTAGGATTTGATGAGGGCAAAGGTGACGTTATAGGGTACAAAGTTCTGTATCAGTCCCCTGTCGAAAGTATCAGTAGAAAGTATGTTGGAAGCGGTGCCTGCAAGGCGGCCTCCCCAAATACCCAGTACCATCGAAATAATTACAAGAAAGGGGATGGTTAACATGGCAGCTACAATTTTTGGTAAAATCAAATAGGCTTTTGTATTAATGCCCATTATTTCTAACGCATCAATTTGTTCGCTCACACGCATATTACCAAGCTCACTGGCTATTTTACTGCCTATTACACCAGCCAACACAATACATACAAGGGTAGGGGCAAACTCAAGAATTACCGTATCCCGTACAATTTGTGCAATGGTTGTTTTAGGTATGATAGGGCTTACCAACTGGTAAGCTGTTTGTACCGCACTTACCGCGCCGATAAAAACAGAAATGATGGAAACGATGCCTAATGATCCAATGCCGATATCGCTGCACTGGTGCATAAATTCTTTCCAATACATTTTGGCATTTTCTGGCCGGGTAAACATTCCCTTTATCATTATTAGGTAACGGCCGAAGTGTGTGAAAAACGTCATAAAGCAAATTTATTGAAAAAAAGGTAGCGGAGGCGGGTGATTATTTTCGGTCAGAAATTAAAAGCTCTTTCAAGTGCTGATACATGATTTGAGGCATGGTAGTGCATTTCAAAAAAACAGGGTTATTATTATAATAAGTAGAAAGTTCTTTTGATAGCTGTTGAATTTTTGAGGGAGTTGACAACGGATCATCTGCTGCGGCAACCCTTAAATCACGTAACCGTTGACGTTCCGATTTGATGCGTCGTATAATCTGCGAACGTTCTTCTTGTTGGTATTGCCTGATTACTTCGCTATTCAAATGCTTTTTAACCAACTCAACAAAAACAAGGTTTTCTTTAAAAAATTGAGGCAGGTACATGTTTTTACTCCCTTCGTAAGATTGCTGATCAAAATCAATGGACCGTATTTTAAACTGCACATCATCAAAATCTGGTGTAATATCAAATATGAAATTATAACTACGCATATCGCCCAGCAGACGAACAAAACATCGCTCATTAAACTTCACAAATTCTTTTGCTACTCTTTTTAAATTAAACTCAGGCCTTGCCAGGTACTCTTTTACAAACATATCGCCAGGTACGCCGGAAATATGCTCTTCCACCAATGTATTGCCGTCAATCAAAAAATTTAAAAAATTGGGGGATAAAAGATGTTCAAGTTCCATTCCAAATATTCGGGAAGCATCTGCCACTTTTATGTAGAAGTAATCATATACTTCATTAAAGTGATTGACAATTTTTATGCGGAATGGTTTTGAATTGGCAAAAAGGCAAAAGTCAATACGCTCAATGTACAGATGTTCTTCTGCCTGTGTATGCCCGCTTGATTTTAATATGGAATACATTCTTTTGAGCGAGGCATGAATTTCACTGGTAAGCGTTGGGTTGTAAAAAACGGTTTCCCAATAGGTATCATTACCATCCTTATCCATTACCGGAATGCTGAAATTAAAATGTTTTAGCGTGTCGTAAGCAACCGGTAAAGACATTTCTCTGCCGTATCTTTTTAGATATTTCCGAAAAGGAATACTAATTGCAAATGCAATTTTCTTTTTGCTGATATGATCCGCATGCTTCATTAAATACTACAGTTCGTGCGATGTTTTTTTAAAGGGTTTCCACCATTTTCCTTTGTTAAATTCAAGTGCTGTATTTGGTTTGGATTTCATTTGTGCATCCACAACAGCAATCAGTACCATATTGAATATAGAGCGTATAGAACTTCCTAATTGCAACACATGTACTGGTTTTTTCAGTCCCAGTAAAATTGGCCCGATAGAATCGGCGCCTCCTACTTCCTGCAATAAATTATAAGCTATATTTCCCGAGGCAAGATTTGGGAAGATAAGGGTATTTACTTCTCCCTTCAACAACTCAGTAAATGGATAATTTTCTTTTAAAATTTCTTTATTAAATGCAAGTATACCCTGAACTTCTCCATCGCAAATAAGAGAAGGGTCTTTTAATTTTACAATTTCCCGGGCTTTACGAACCAGGTTAGCTTCCGGCGAATCGCTGCTTCCGAAATTTGAATAAGATAACATTGCAATGCGTGGTACAATATTAAATTGTTTCACTTCTTTTGCAGCCAATAAAGTTATCTCAGCAAGTTCTTCTGCTGTTGGATTAAAATTGATGGTAGTATCTGCAAGGAACAATGGCCCACGTTTGGTCAACAAAATATACATTCCTGCAATCTTATTTACTCCTTCTTCCCGGCCAATCGTTTGTAACGCCGGGCGGATGGTATCGGGATAATTGCGGGTTAGGCCGCTAATCATACAATCAGCCTCACCGCTTTCTACCAGCATACAGCCAAAATAATTCCGGTCTTTCATAATTTTATTTGCCTCATGCCTGTTGATGCCTTTCCTTTGACGCTTAGCATAAAACATTTCTGCAAATCGCTTTCTCAACTCATCCGTTTCATCAGATTTGGGATCAATAATCGGCATGTCTTCAAGATCAATACTATTAGCCATAGCAATTTTCCTGATTTTCTTTTCATCACCAACCAATATCGGATAACCCACACCTTCCTCAATTACAAGCTGGGCCACTTTCAAAATTTTGATATTTTCAGCATCGGCAAACACAACTCTTCTTGGATCCTTCCTGGCTTTATTTCCAATTACACGGCTTAGTTGATTGTCTAATCCAAGACGTTTATTTAATTCAAGTTCATATGCCTCCCAATCTTCAATAGGGTATTTTGCAACGCCACTTTCCATAGCGGCACGTGCTACAGCCGGCGCAACTGTTGCCAACAATCTTGGATCAAGAGGTTTTGGAATAATATAATGCGGACCGAAGGAAATTGTTTTTTCATTGTATGCAAGGTTAACCATATCGGGCACCGGCTCCCTGGTAAGTGCGGCCAATGCCTTTACGGCAGCCAGCTTCATTTCTTCGTTGATAGTGGTGGCTCTAACATCAAGCGCACCACGAAAAATATATGGAAACCCTAAAACGTTGTTCACCTGGTTAGGATAATCACTTCTGCCCGTAGCCATAATAACGTCCTTTCTTGCTGCAACGGCTTCTTCATAACTAATTTCCGGATCAGGATTTGCCATGGCAAATACGATCGGATTTTTAGCCATACTTTTTACCATTTCCGCACTCACAACATTGCCCACACTAAGCCCTACAAATACGTCTGCATCTTTCAATGCTTTTACCAGGTCATAATCTTTATACTTTTCATCCGCTGTAAATTCCTTCTTTAAGTCTTCCACATCTTCCCTGCCTTTGTATAATATTCCCTTACGGTCAAATACCATAAAGTTGCTAAACTTAGCGCCCAGTGATACATACAATTTCATACAAGCCATCGCTGCTGCACCTGCACCATTTACCACAATACGTACTTTGTCAATTTTCTTTTTTTGTAGCTCCAATGCATTTAATAAAGCCGCAGCGGAAATTATTGCTGTGCCATGCTGATCATCATGCATTACAGGTATTTTCAATTGTTGCTTTAGCTGTTGTTCAATATAAAAACATTCAGGAGCCTTAATATCTTCCAGGTTGATTCCGCCAAATGTTGGCTCCAATGCCTTTACAATCTGCACAAATTTCTCAGGATCTTTTTCGTTAATTTCAATATCAAACACATCAATATCTGCAAATATTTTAAACAATACTGCCTTTCCTTCCATTACAGGTTTACCCGCTTCGGGGCCTATGTCGCCCAGTCCTAAAACCGCAGAACCATTACTGATTACGCCGACCAAATTGCCTTTGGCAGTGTATTTATAAACATCTTCAGGATTTTCGGCAATAGCCAGGCAGGGAACAGCCACACCAGGGGAGTAAGCCAATGAAAGGTCACGCTGTGTTTTGGATTCTTTGGTAGGAATTACTTCAATTTTACCAGGTCTGAATTTTGCATGATATTCCAGTGCCTCTTGTTTACTTAGTTCTTTTGACATATATTTTTTTTAATTCCGGAAACGCCTAATGTTTTTTAAGCAATCAGTTTTAAAGTATTTCCGGCGTATAGTTCTCTTTACTTTCGATTAACCACTGTTAAACCTGGCGAATTTCCTTTAATTGTCCAGCCAAATTTTTCAGGTATTTAGCTGTTTACAGGTTATAAGATGAATGAATTTTTATCGTTAAAAAGTTGGTGCAAGTTACTGATTCCTTTTTAATGCCATTGGGTTTCAACAAATACAGAATCGCCAATAAAACTATCTCCGGAGACTTGATTTTTTGATTTAGTGTTTTATCGGACGGCAGAAATCCCTTCACCTGCGAATAATATACTTTCAGGTAAAACCAGATGAGGCATAGCATCAGTTACAGCTGTAAAATAATAGTAGTGGGGATAGCATTTTATTTTCCAAACCTTTAGATGGGCAACGCTAAAAGCCGGTATCGGTAGCGCCCAATAACGCCATCATACCCATCCCAATTTCTATTGCATTTTCATCTACATTAAAAGTGGGCGTATGGCCGCCAATGGTAATTCCTTTTGCTTCATTTCTTGTGCCCAACCTAAAAAAGCAGGCTGGTATTTTGTGAGAATAAAATGCAAAATCTTCAGCACCCATTCTTAATTCCGTTTCTTCCACGTGGTCTTTACCCAGGTAAGCCGCAGCAAGCTCTTCTGCAGCGCTACTTAGTTTTTCATTGTTTAAAACAAACGGGTAACCAACATCAATGCGGATATCAATTTCGGCACCCATGCTCTCTACCAATTCGGTAGCCATTTTTATAATAAGCTTGTGTGCTTTAAAACGCCACTCTTCGTTCATTGCTCTGAAAGTGCCCATCAGCTTTACTTCCGAAGGAATTACATTTGTTGTGTTACCGCCCTGAAAAGAAGTGATGGTAAGTACCGATGGATTAAAAGGGTTATTGTTGCGGCTAATGATTTGCTGTAAACTAACGATCAGGTTAGATGCAATTAAAATAGTATCGGCAGTAAATTGAGGTGCAGCAGCGTGTCCGCCTTTGCTTTTGATAGTGATGTAAATTTCATCGGCACTGGCCATTACCATTCCACCACGAAAACTGAGTTTGCCGGTATCTAAAATAGTATGCACATGCAATCCGAAAATACTTTTTGGAGCAGGGTTTTCTAACACACCTTCTTTTATCAATAAGCTGGCTCCACCCGGATTTTTTTCTTCACCAGGTTGAAATATAAGCTTCACAGTTCCTTCCCATTCATCTTTTAATTCACTCAATATTTTTGCAGCACCTAATAAGCAACTGGTATGCACATCATGTCCACAGGCATGCATAACACCCGGAATGGTTGACTTGTAATCGACGTCATTTTCCTCAATGATTGGCAAGGCGTCCATATCGGCCCTTAAAGCAACCACTCTTTTATCAGGATTTTTTCCTTTCAATAATCCAATAACACCGGTGGTGGCCTTTATTTCAAATGGGATATTATAGCTGGCTAATTTTTGCTGTACAAATTTAGAAGTCTCAAACTCTTTATAACTCAATTCCGGGTGCGCATGCAGGTGCCGGCGTATTGAAATAAACTCACCGGAATAATTTTTGGCAAGTGTTTTTATTTGCTGTTGTAATGAATCACTCACAGAAGATTTTTTGTTTTCAAAGTTACGATTTGCTTTTTTAAGAAGAGAGCAGTCTTAATTTTAAAAAAATGTCGTAGAGCAAATAGTATCGTTGATGCCAGTATGTATCGAGAAGAAAGGCAGGATTTACTCCTTGGTTTTATCAGGTTTTACTTCAATATTTTCCGGCACAAGATAAATATTGGAGTTTACCAGCTTTGCCTGAATAATGTCTTTTTTAAATTCATCGGCTTCAGATTTTTCCACAAAATTGCCAAACTTTAATTTAATATAAGGCGGCTGAAAACTCATATACACCTTTTGGTCCGGGAATAATTGCAACAAACTTGCCCGAAGATTCATGGCCAGGTTACGGTCGGTAGTATTCAAAACCATTAACCGATATCCTCTGCCAATTCGTGGAGAAGATGCCATCATCTCATTGTACTCGACAACTTTTTTTGTCAATGTCTCCATACGGCTGTCTCTAAAAACAGTCACTTTACCTGGATACAATGTTGAATCTGGCGCAATTGAACTTTGAGCCCGGGAATTGTTGAAAGCAATAAAAAGTATCAGGGTAAAAATGATTTTTTTCATAGGTAACTGGTTTACAAAAATTGTTCCATTTAATTAATAACACCGGCTTCTTTTAATATTTGAATACTACTGCTGCAACCAAGCCTGTCGGCACCTGCATCAATTAGTTGTTTTGCAAAAGCATAGCTTTTTATACCACCGCTTGCTTTTATTTTAATATTGTTTGAAAGGTGTTTACGCATCAGTTGTACCGCCTCAACAGTTGCTCCTTTTTCAGCATAGCCCGTAGATGTTTTCATGAAATCTACACCGGCAATGCCATACAGGTCGCAGCATTTTATAATTTCATCCTCCGTAAGAATGCCGCTTTCAATAATAATTTTAATAACTTTTTGTTTATTCCTGATGATGGGCAAAATGGCATTCAGTTCACTTGCCAGAAACTGCCAGTCATTGTTTTTGATAGCACTGATATTAATAACAACATCCAGTTCATCTGCACCATCAATTATTGCCAATACAATTTCTGCAACCTTGGCTTCAATGGCAGAATAGCCAAAAGGAAACCCGATAACTGTTGCCACTTTTACGTCACTATCCCTTACCAACTGTTTAGCTTTTTTTAAAAATAAAGGTGGAACGCATACAGCCGCAAAATGATAGGTAACTGCCTCGTTGCATAATTTTTCAATATCGGCAACTATTGTGGTAGGCTTTAAAATAGTATGATCTATATATGCAGCAAGGTTCATATTAGTTTTTTTTCAGGATGCAATATTACGATTACTCCTTGTAAAATTTACTATACGGGTGTTTTTGCCAAACAATGTTTTGTTATATTTATTCCTTCGTAAATTATTAATCAAAACTAACATACATGATAAAGACAGTACGCATAAGTATTTTTTTTGCAGGTGTGTTTTTTGCTTTGCAGCTGCAAGCTCAAAATACGTACCCGGTCAACGATGTAGCCAATCCAACTGAGGGGTGCTATGCATTTACTAATGCAACTATTTTTACGAATGCTGAAACAAAGTTGGAAAATGCAACGCTGGTAATCAGGCAGGGTAAAATTGTGAGTGTGGGAAGTAAAGTAACCATACCAGCAGATGCAGTCATTGTAGATTGTAATGACAAATTTATTTATCCATCTTTTATTGATGCCTGGTCAGATTATGGCACAGAACCTGCAAAAACTGCAAGCGGAGGCTTTGGCAGGGCAAACCAATTTTTATCAAATACAAAAGGGGCTTACGGATGGAACCAGGCCATTCGGTCTGAAACCGATGTGTCAACCATATTTGCGGTGGATGATGCTAAAGCAAAAGAGTTAAGGGGCATTGGTTTTGGAACCGTATTAACGCAGGTAATGGATGGAATTTCAAGGGGTACGGGAGCAGTTGTAACACTTGCAAATGAAAAAGAAAATAAAGTAATGTTGAAAGAAAAAGCATCGGCTGTTTATTCATTTAGCAAGGGCAGTAGTACACAGGATTATCCAACTTCTTTAATGGGCGCCATTACACTACTTAGGCAAAATTTCCTGGATGCACAATGGTATAAAACAAAGCCCGCAACTGAAGGTGTAAATCTTTCCCTGAATGCTTTTAATAATAACCAGGCTCTACCACAATTATTTGAATCGAATGATAAATGGAACGATCTGCGTGCTGATAAAATAGGGGACGAATTTGGTGTGCAATATATTATTAAAGCAGGCGTAAACGAGTATCAACGCATCAATGAAGTAAAGGCAACCAACGCATCATTTATTGTTCCACTTAATTTTCCGGAAGCAATGGATGTGGAGGACCCTACAGATGCTCGTTATATTTCTCTGGCAGACTTAAAAAACTGGGAGATGGCGCCGGAAAATCCTGCTGCGTTTGAAAAGGCCAACATCAACTTTGCGCTCACAGCTTATGGATTAACAGATATGAAAAGTTTTTCAGCTAATCTTCGTAAGGCTATTCAACAAGGGCTAAGCGAACAAAAGGCCATGAATGCGCTGACAAAAATACCAGCCACAATGTTGGGTATGTATGATAAAGTAGGCAGCCTGGATGCAGGTAAACTGGCCAACTTTTTAATTGTATCAGGTCCAATTTTTTCTGAGAAAACAGTACTAAATCAAAACTGGATTCAAGGCAATCCATACCTGATTAAAGAAGAGGGATGGAAGGAAATAAGCGGCAATTATCAATTGGTATTAAACAACGAAACTTATCAATTGCAATTAAAAGGAGATGCGACAAAACCTGCTGCATCTATTCTTGATAAGGATACATTAAAAGTGAATTTTTCAACCAATGACCGCCTGGTGAAAATTAATTTTAGTTTGAAAAAAGACAGTGCGGCGATGATAAGATTAAGTGGTGTGATGAGTGACAGCAGCTGGATGGGAACGGGGCAACTTGCCAACGGAGAATGGGTAAGCTGGACGGCTTCAAAAACAAGTGCAGGTAAAAAAGGCATGGATAGTGCATTCAAAAAGAAGCCTGCATCATCAGATAAAATTGAAGGGGAAATTACTTATCCTTTTAACGGTTATGGTTTTAAAGAATTACCCAAACAGCAAAACATTTTAATAAAAAACACAACCGTATGGACCAATGAAAAAGAAGGTGTATTAAGCAATACGGATGTGCTGATAAAAAATGGAAAGATTGCAAAAATTGGTAAAAATTTATCGGATGCCTCCGCCAAACAATTGGATGGTACCGGTAAACATTTATCCGCGGGCATCATTGATGAACATTCGCATATTGCGGGAACGGGCGGCATCAATGAATGCTCACAAAGTGTAACTGCCGAAACCAGGATTGCTGATATCATCGATCCCGAAGATGTAGATATTTACAGGCAGCTAAGTGGCGGAGTTACTAGTAGCCATATACTACATGGCAGTTGCAATACCATTGGTGGACAAACTCAATTATTAAAACTTCGCTGGGGTGTAAATGCAGAGCAAATGAAGTTTGCCAACTGGGATCCGTTTATAAAATTTGCCCTTGGTGAAAATGTAAAAAGGTCCTCGTCTCAAAGCAATCCCCGTTTCCCGGATACAAGAATGGGCGTTGAAGAAGTACTAACAGATGCATTTACAAGAGCGAGGGAATATCAGAAAGCCGGCCCTGGAAAAAGAAAGGATCTGGAGCTGGAAGCACTGGTAGAAATTTTGGAGAAAAAGCGATTTATTACCTGTCACTCTTACATTCAGAGTGAGATTAATAGTTTGATTAAGGTGGCAGATAAATTTGGATTTACTGTCAACACATTTACGCATATTCTTGAAGGCTATAAAGTAGCAGATAAGTTGAAAGCGCATGGATCATCGGCATCTACGTTCAGCGACTGGTGGGCATATAAAGTAGAGGTAATAGATGCAATTCCGCAGAATGCCACAATCATGCAAAAGGTTGGTATAAACGTAGCCATCAATTCAGATGATGCTGAAATGGCCCGGAGGTTAAACCAGGAAGCAGCTAAAAGTATTAAGTATGGTGGCATGTCAGAAATTGATGCTTTGAAAATGGTGACCTTGAACCCCGCAACTATGTTACATGTTGCTGACAGAACCGGTAGCATTAAAGAAGGCAAAGATGCAGACCTGGTATTGTGGAGCGACAATCCATTAAGTATTTATGCAAAAGCAGAAAAAACAATTGTTGATGGTATTATTTATTTTGATCGTGAAAAAGATAAAGAATTGAGAGCAGGCATAGTAAAAGAAAGAGCAAGACTGATACAAAAAATGATAGGTGCTAAAAAATCAGGAGAAAAAACAGGGCCTGCCATTCCATCCTTCAGGGAAAGAAATTTTTGTGAGGAAGATAAAGAACATAGCAACGGAATTTGGGATAGGGTAGAAGAAAGATTTAGTTCATTGGAAAGTCAGTAATAACGGTTGGAATATGACTGATTAGATTGTATTTAAAATTCTATTTAAAGAAAAAATTATGAAGAAAATAATAATAATATGCTGCTTATTTATTTCGGGTGCAGTTATAGCGCAGGAAAATATGCACCCTACACCGGCACAAACCAACCCGGTAATCATAAAAAATGCAACCATCCATGTAGGTAATGGTAAAATAATTAATGATGGATACATTGTTTTTGAGAAAGGAAAAATTACTGCAGTTGGCACCGGAGACTTCGACGCCTTGCCTCCTACTGTAATTATTAATGCCGCTGGTAAGCATGTTTACCCGGGAGTTATTTCAGCAGGCTCAAACCTGGGATTGGTTGAAGTGAGTGCTACCCGTGCAAGTGATGATGACACAGAGTTAGGAGATATTAATCCAAACATTCATTCACTGGTGGCTTACAATACAGATAGCAAGGTTATCAATACATTGAGAAGTAATGGCGTGTTATTAGCGCACATCGTTCCATCGGGTGGAACGATCAGCGGTACTTCTTCGGTAGTGCAACTGGATGCCTGGAACTGGGAAGATGCAGCTTATAAAACAGATAATGGGGTTCATTATAATATGCCATTGCTGATTAACCGGCCCAACAGATTTCGTCGCCGTGCTGCAACAACCGATCTGGTAAAACTGGGTTTGGAAAAAATAGAAGAAACGAGGCGTTTTTTCCGGGAAGCCAAAGCATACAATAATGAAAAGACACATGTAGCAACTAACTTAAAGTTTGAAGCCGTAAAAGGTTTGTTTGATCAGTCAAAAATATTTTTTGTGCATTGCGACCTGGTTAAAGAAATGATGATGGCCATTGACCTTGCAAAAGAATTTGGATTTAAACTAGTGATTGTAGGAGGTAACGACAGTTGGATAATTGCGGATATTTTGAAGACCAATAATGTGGCGGTGATTTTAAGTGCGCCACATAATTTACCGGCAACCGACGACGACGATGTGGATCAACCTTATAAAACGGGGGCTGCATTACAAAAGGCCGGCGTACTGTTTACAATTTACCAGGACGGTGGCTCAGGTTACTGGCAACAACGCAACTTACCTTTTGAAGCTGGTACCATGGCAACTTATGGATTAACAAAAGAAGAAGCATTGACAGCAATTACTTTAAGTGCAGCAAAAATTTTGGGTATAGATAATTTGACCGGATCAATTGAAACTGGTAAAGATGCCAATATTGTAATTTGTGAAGGCGACTTATTGGATATGAAAACCAGTAAGGTTACACAAGCGTTTATACAAGGCCGTGATATTAACCTTGATAATAAACAGACTCAATTGTATGAAAAGTATAAGTATAAATATGCCATTAAGTAAATTGATATGTTGATCAGAAATTGTGGGAAAAAGTTGCCATGGAAAACTGAACCTGAATGGAGCGTCGCCAATGAAGATGCCATAAAATTCTTAGTTGGGATACAAAAGAAAATTTGCAGGAACTGATAAATATAAAAATGCCGGAACATGATTCCGGCATTTTTAATAGTTATTATTTTACTGTTTATCAGGCGTCTTTACCATGACAGTTTTTATACTTTTTGCCACTACCACAAGGGCATGCATCATTTCTGCCGATCTTGGGTTCAACCCTTATTGGTTCCTGCTTTACAGCCGGTGATGGATCGTTGTAATCGTTTTCGTTACTGATGTACTCAGGTCCACCAGTGCCGGATGCTGCACCTGCGAATTCTTCCTTGCGTTGGCGCATTTTACTCATGTCGGTTTTTTGTTCCCTGCCTTCTTTTATTTTTCCTGCATTGGTTTCTTCCATCGGTATGGCGCAATGACAAAGGAAACTAACGATGTCTTTATTCACCTGGTCATCCATTTGCTTAAAGGCACCAAATGCTTCTATTTTATAAATTACCAACGGGTCTTTTTGCTCGTACCCTGCAGTTTGTACACTGTGTCGCAGGTCATCCATTGCCCTTAAATGTTCTTTCCATGAATCATCAATGAGCGCAAGAGAAATACTGCGTTCCAAAGCATACGGCAACTCAGCACCTTCGCTGGCAATTGTTTTATCGAGGTTGGCCAATGCCTGAATAACTTTGCGGCCATCTGAAAACGGTACCGCTACATTTTCAATATGATTGCCTTGTTCTTTCCGAATGTTTTTAATGATTGGAAAAGTTTGCTCGGCAACAGCTACCACTTTACGGTTATAATTTGCTTTGGCCTCGCCGTATAATTTTTCTGTTACTTCGTTGATCGTACCTTTCTCCAGTTCAAGTGGTTCTACCGTAGTATCAATACCAAAGTGAAGAATTACAGCTAGCTTAAAGCCTTCAAAATCGTTGCTTTCACGGAATGAATTTACAAGCCCGTCTGCCACAGAGTAAAATGCATTATCAAGATCCAACGCTAGTCTTTCTCCAAACAAAGCATGGTTACGCTTATTGTAAACCACGTTACGCTGCTTGTTCATAACATCATCATATTCCAGCAAACGTTTACGTATACCAAAGTTATTTTCTTCTACTTTTTTCTGTGCTCTTTCAATTGACTTGGATATCATGCCATGCTGAATCACTTCACCTTCCTTATATCCCATTCTATCCATCAACGAGGCAATACGCTCACTACCAAACATACGCATCAGGTCATCTTCAAGGCTTACAAAAAACTGTGTACTGCCGGGATCTCCCTGGCGACCAGAACGGCCTCTTAACTGCCTGTCTACACGGCGACTTTCATGACGCTCCGTACCAACAATGGCTAAACCACCTGCATCTTTTACACCTGGCCCAAGCTTAATATCTGTACCACGACCAGCCATGTTAGTGGCAATGGTGATGGCGCCTGCCAAACCAGCTTCAGCAACAACCTGTGCTTCTTTAGCATGTTGCTTTGCGTTCAATACATTATGAGGGATATTTTTTTGCTTCAACATCCTGCTCAGCAATTCACTGATTTCTACAGAAGTGGTACCCACCAATGTTGGCCTGCCTGCAGTGCGTAAACGCTCAATTTCTTCAATGACGGCTTTGTATTTTTCACGCTTGGTTTTGTATACCAGGTCCTGCTCATCATTACGGATTATTTTAAGATTGGTTGGTATGTTTACCACATCCAGTTTGTAAATATCCCATAACTCAGCCGCTTCTGTTTCGGCAGTACCCGTCATACCACAAAGTTTGTGGTACATACGGAAATAGTTTTGTAAGGTAACGGTAGCGTACGTCTGCGTACTGGCTTCAATCTTTACATTTTCTTTTGCTTCAATAGCCTGGTGTAATCCGTCTGAATATCTTCTGCCATCTAGTATACGACCGGTTTGTTCATCCACTATTTTAACAGAATCATCCATCACCACATACTCCGTGTCCTTATCAAACAACGTGTAGGCTTTCAGTAATTGCTGTGCGGTATGAATGCGATCTGCCTTTAGTGAATATTCGTTGAGTAACGATTCTTTTGAGTGTAATTTTTCATCTGCAGAAATTGAACTTTTATCAATGTCTGCAAGTTTGGTTGAAATGTCAGGAAGGATAAAGAATTCAGGATCTTCACCTGAACCGGTTATCAGGTTGATACCTCTGTCTGTAAGATCTACCTGGTTATTTTTTTCATCTATATGAAAGTATAGTTCTGCATCTACTTTACCCATTTCTTTCTGCTGATCTGCCAGGTAATAGTTTTCTGTTTTTTGCAATTTTACACGGATACCAGGCTCGCTCAAAAATTTAATTAACGCACCGTTTTTTGGCAACCCTCTAAATGCTCTCA
The DNA here is from genome assembly GCA_040002495.1 of Ferruginibacter sp. Lineage (GTDB taxonomy): Bacteria > Bacteroidota > Bacteroidia > Chitinophagales > Chitinophagaceae > Ferruginibacter. The sequence continues at coordinate 51,266 of JBDUEK010000003.1, read as the reverse complement.
TCAAAGAAAGTCCACCATCTTTTGGATCATCATTACCTTCTGCAATTTTTTTCTTTGCATCTATCAGGTATTGGCTTACCGCTTTTCTTTGTGCTTCTACTAATTTTTCAACCCGTGGTTTTAGATCAAAAAATTGCTGGGTGTTATCGCTGTGCCCAACCGGGCCACTTATAATTAGTGGAGTTCTTGCATCATCAATCAATACACTATCTACCTCATCTACCATTGCAAAATGATGTTTGCGTTGTACCATTTCATCCGGACTGTGTACCATGTTATCACGCAGGTAGTCAAAACCAAATTCATTGTTGGTGCCATAAGTAATGTCCGAATTGTAAGCAGCTCTTCTTGCATCACTATTTGGTTCATGCTTATCAATACAATCTACTGTAAGTCCAAGAAATTCAAAAATAGGCCCGTTCCATTCGCTATCCCTTCTTGCCAGGTAATCGTTCACTGTTACAATATGTACACCTTCGCCAGCCAACCCATTCAGGTAAGCGGGCAAAGTACTAACCAGCGTTTTACCTTCACCGGTAGCCATCTCAGCAATTTTACCAGAGTGTAGTACGGCACCACCTATCAACTGCACATCGTAGTGCACCATGTTCCATGATACTTCGCCACCTGCAGCTTTCCAGGTATTATTAAAAATGGATTTATCTCCCTCAATACGAATATGATCTTTTTTTACAGCCAATGTTTTGTCCAGTTCTGTAGCAGTGCTTTCCAGCGTAACATTGTCTTTAAAACGACGGGAGGTTTCTTTTACCACGGCAAATGCTTCTGGCAAAATTTCCTGTAAAATTTCTTCTATTTTTTTATCACGCTCTTTTTTCAATAAATCAATATCCTGGTAAATCACATCTTTTTGAGTGATTTGTGTTATCGGCAGGCCATCAGCCTCTGCTTTCTTTGCATTAATCTGCTCATCAATTTCAAGCAGGTGTTGCCTGATGCGTCCTTTAAATTCCTGGGTTTTATTGCGCAATTCGTCATTGCTGAGCGATTGATATTCATTGAAAAAAGCGTTGATTTTTTCAACCTGCGGGGCAATCTTTTTTACGTCTTTCTCACTTTTGTTGCCACCAAATATTTTCGATAAAAGGCCTATCATAAATTCCGAGTTATTGGTATTTTTAATTGATTTAGGTACAATGGTTGTCAAATATGATGCTTAAAATATTTAAGGTCAAAATGACAGGATGGCAAAGGTAGCAATTAGTTGGCAGTATAAAGTCCTTTGTTAGGAAGGTAAATACAGCTTAAAAGCATTTTTAGATACGAAGTTTTTGATCGGTAAAGACTTCTCTTTAATAAAATTTTTACAGACAGATAGCCTTTCTCACGATCCTTGATTTATCACATATATGTATAAACTATTTTATAAAAAAGCTGTTGTACACAAAAATCACTTCATGAAAAGTATACTACTTTTTGCAATTTTAACCGGCTTCACAATTAAATCGTTTGCCCAAACATACGATATGATAAATTTTGAAAAAGAAAGAATTAAGTATGATAAAAAAAGCATGCTCGTTTTGGGAAGTTGGGCAGTTGCTAATATGGCAATAGGTGCAATAGGTACCAATACAAACAATAATCAGCATAGATATTTTCACCAGATGAACGTTATCTGGAACAGCGCTAACCTGTTGATTGCAGGCCTTGGCTACCTGGCCGCAACTCATGAAAAAGCAGATAATTTAACCCTGACAAAAGTATTGTTGCATCAAAATAATAAGGAGAAGACGTTCATTTTTAATGCCGGCCTCGACTTGGTTTATATTTCCAGCGGACTTTATTTGACCGAAAGAAGCAGGCGAAATGCTGACCCATCAAAATTGAAAGGCTATGGAAATGCTGTTATGATACAGGGAGGGTTTCTGCTATTGTTTGATGTGATTATGTATAATCTACATCATCAGCATGGTAAAAAACTTGCAGCCTTTACTGATAAAATTACCCTTGCAGGAAGCCCGGCAGGCATGCAGTTGACTTATCGGCTTTAATGACTGCGGTTGGCCTTACGCTCTCTTGTTTTGGAGTAAATAAATCGTCTATGGGAATAATTTGTGTTACAAAAAAACTAAGGCTATTGGCCACCAGGGATATGATAATAGATTTTTTCCAATTACATTCCAACAATTTATTATAGGCAATGGCTTCTCCTACAGCCACCAATATGGCAACATAATAAATGTTTACATCTACCGTAAATATAATTACATGTGCCACCGCCCAGGAAACCAGGTTGATGAGAAATGCCATATACAGCGCATGCTGACGTTTCTTTCTTTTGAAAAAAAGGTTAACAATTGGAAGTTCTACCAATAATATAAGCAGGAAATTTAGCGCTAGCCGCATGGTATTAATTAATTGAAGTGCTGGTTTTCATTTTACGGAATTAGCTACTGTTATGATTTTAATCTGTTCATTTTTTTGCAAGATTAAATACAATTTCAAATAAAAATGTTGATTTTAAATAATTTCTTACTGAATTTATTTTCAGGCATTATGTCAAGTATGGTAATCAGAACATTTGTTGAGTGTTATTTTAAGTCCATTATGATACATAAAATAGAATAAGCGGCCAAATCGAAATCGTATTTTTATCACGGATAAATCGTATTTACAAATTGCGCATTTTTTGCAGTCTATCGGAAATCTTTGGTTACCTGCTTATCGAAATTATAAGATAGTTTTTAGCAGTTTGAATTTTTTTGATATTATATCAATGTTTTTTTATTAATTGCATTCAATGACAGTTTCCAACACATTACATCCTGTTGATAAGGAATACATATTTAAACAGGTTAACTACGTAAAATGGGTTGAAGATTTTGCAACGATGCTTGATTGTGTTACACGGAATAATTGCATCGTATTTAATTCCGGGTTAGGTAAAGGTATTTCAAAAGGCTTTTCACTAGAGAGCGGGTTCTCGGCATGCGTTAATAATTATACGCTCAATATAGACCATTCATTTACCAGGCTTCCAACAGATCAGTTTGGGGTTATCATTTACATTTATCATTTTCACTCAGAAGAAGTAATAAAGTATAGCCTGGATGAACAAGCAATGGATTTCGGTTTTGGATCTCATTATGCGTTACGCATTACAAATGCGCAAACAATGCATCGTATAAAATTTAGTAAAAATGCAACTGTAATGGGCATCAGTATTTTCCTGGAAAAGGAATGGTTAGATAATAATACCAATGAAAAAACCAGGGATTTGCTCAACTATTTAAAACAGGTAAATTACTTCGAACAGTTACTGAATGCCAAACAAAAGAAATTACTGGATGAAATTGTGAATATGCCTGAGAGTCATCCTTATCCTGCAATATTTGTGAAAAGCAGAATTTACCGGTTATTAGATAAACTGCTTGAAAATTTCGTGCTAAAAGAGTTTACTCAAAAAGCGGAGAACATCAGTGATGATGACTTTCAAATGCTGCAAAGAATTGAAACCATATTAACACTAAGCTTTGATGAGGGATTTCCCGGAGTTGAAAAATTATCAAGAATATCGCTCATGAGCGAAAGCAAATTAAAAAAGCTTTTTAAGCAGTCTTTCGGAATGGGCTTGTATGAGTACTTTCAGAAAAACCGGATGCATCGGGCTAAAGAGTACATTTTGTCAGGAAATTATACCATTTCAGAAGTAGGAATAAAACTCGGCTACCTAAATCTTAGTAATTTTTCAACAGCCTTTCGCAAAGAATTTCAGTGTCTTCCCAGCGAAATTGCCATTCCTCAACTTTAATCGTCGGCTTCTTTACCTGTTACGTTCATTTTAATACTGCTTTCTGATCAATTTTTGATTTAAACGGTTAATTAAGCAGCGTTTTGTTGATAACCCGGCTTTAATTAATTATTTTTTGCCCTACCTTTGCCCCCCGAAAAGTAACTGTTCAATTAATAATTTAGTTAGATATGTCTGGTGCATTAAAAGAAGTACGTAACCGAATCAAAAGTGTACAAAGTACCCAACAGATTACCAAAGCCATGAAAATGGTGAGTGCGGCCAAACTTCGCAGAGCTCAGGATGCTATTACGCAAATGCGTCCCTATGCTCAAAAATTACAGGAAGTACTCAGTAATATCGTAAGCAATAACGATGGCGGTGTAAACCTGGCATTGGCTGCAGAAAGGCCCATTGAAAAAGTATTGATGATAATTGTTACCAGCGATAGAGGACTTTGTGGCGGTTACAACAGTAATCTTATTAAATTAACCCGCCAGGTAATACTGGAAAAATATAGTGCTCAACAGGCAAAAGGAAATGTGCAGATTTTACCAATTGGTAAAAAAGGATACGAGCATTTTGTAAAAAATGGCTTTACCGTTGTAGATCAGTACTGGGATATTTTTACGGGTTTAAGTTTTGAAAAAGTACAGGCTGCCTCCAAATATGCAATGGAAGCTTTTGCAAAGAAAGAAATAGATGCAGTTGAATTAGTTTACAGCGAATTTAAAAATGCTGCAACTCAAATTTTTGCAGCTGAGCAATTCTTGCCGGTTAAAAAAATCACTGCCCAGGCTGGAGTTAAAAAAGCAGATTTTATTTTTGAGCCAGGCAAAGATGTGTTGATAAGCGAGTTGATGCCTAAAATACTAAACACTCAATTATTTAAAGCCGTACTGGATGCAAATGCAAGTGAGCATGGAGCCCGTATGACAGCGATGGATAAGGCAAGTGACAACGCAAACGAGTTATTAAAATCTCTGAAAATAAGTTACAATAGGGCAAGGCAGGCAGCTATTACAACAGAGCTTACAGAAATTGTAAGTGGTGCTGCAGCCTTAAATGGTTAGCCCCCGGCCCCTAAAGGGGAGTGTTGGAGGCAGTTTTCGATCATATAAAACATTTCAAATAACCAAAATTATAAAATCTTGTAAGCCCCTTTAGGGGTTTTAGGCATGGAACTTTCACTGATAATACCGCATATTGAAGCCTTGATTTTTGCAAGCGAAAAGCCGTTGACCAACCTGGATCTGGTTGAGTTGCTGAACAATGCAATGGGGTTTATTGAGGACAGGGCTACACTCGACCAGGTAGAGACCGCTGTAGATGGAATCTTTGAAAAATACAATTCAGAGTTTTATGCTTTTGAATTAAAGCAAAGCGGCGGTGGATGGCAGTTTCTTACAAAAAAGGAATACCATAAAACAGTTGCTCAACTTAATGGGGATAAATTTTTAAAGAGGTTATCAACGGCTGCCCTGGAAACATTGGCCATTATTGCCTACAAGCAACCCATTACCAAAAGTGAAATTGAATCTATTCGTGGTGTAAACTGCGATTATGCGGTACAGAAACTGTTAGAAAAGGATTTGGTGATCATTGCCGGCAGAAATGAAGAAGCCGTAGGAAAGCCGTTGATCTATACAACGTCTAAATCTTTCATGGATTATTTTGGCATCAACAGTACTGCTGATTTGCCTAAAATAAGTGAAGTGTTGATGGAGGAAATGGTACAGGCTACCAAAGTAAACCCGGATGCTAAATCAGACGATGACGATGACGAATACACAGTTATAACAGACATGCCTGAATCCGCATTGGCTGTAACTGAAACCGGTGATTTGATCGAAGAAGAAATGCAGGGAATTGTTGAAGTCGAATCTGTGGAAATCGAAACGGTTGAAATTGATGCGGTGGAAGTAGAAACTGTTGAAATTGAAGTTGACCCGGATGAAACAATTGAAAGCGAATTAGCTCAGGAAGACATGATTGAAGAAGAAACAACAGAAATCAACGGCGCCGACCTGGATGATGCATCAACTGATAATGTTGAGGAAGAAACTATGCCTGAAATAAAGGAAAAAGATCCGAAACAGGAAGATAAACAGGACGGTAATAATCATTTGGAATCATAAACTTGAAATACAAAAATATTTAAGACAGGGTATGATGAAAAATGTTTCTCATACCTTTTTTTATTCAATAGCATTAAACAATTAAACCCATCAATAACCATTATTTACACTTTTAAAACATGTCAAAGCTTTTAACAAACCAACAATTGATTGAAATCGCCGAAGAGTTCGGAACGCCGGTGTACGTGTATCACGCCGAAAGAATTGCAGAGCAATATAAAAAATTGCAAAAGGCATTTTCCGGCACCAATGCAAAGTTTTTTTATGCTTGTAAAGCGCTTACCAATATTAATGTATTAAAGTATGTGCATTCAATTGGTGCGTCGCTCGACTGTGTAAGTATCAACGAAGTCAAATTGGGTTTAATGGCAGGGTTTGATAAACAGGATATTTTATACACGCCCAATTGTGTTGATTTTGATGAGATATTGGAAGCAAAGGAATTGGGAGTACATATAAACATTGATAACATTTCAATTTTAGAACAATTCGGAAATAAGTTTGGCAATACTTACCCGGTTTGTATCCGGCTAAATCCGCATATTATGGCGGGTGGTAACTATAAAATTTCAACCGGTCATATCGACAGCAAATTTGGTATTTCCATTCACCAGATGCGCCATATTGAGCGGGTTGTAAAAAGTACCAATCTAAATGTAACCGGTATTCACATGCATACCGGTAGCGAGATTAAAGATGTAAAAGTTTTTTTATTAGGACTGGAAGTAATGTTTGATACTGCCACCCATTTTCCTAACCTTGAATTCATTGATTTAGGAAGTGGTTTTAAAGTGCCTTATCAACCTGGCGATGCAGAAACAGATATTACAGACCTTGGCAAAAAAGTAACCCAGGCATTTGTTGAATACGAACAAGAAACCGGTAAAAAATTACAGGTTTGGTTTGAACCAGGAAAGTACTTAGTTAGCCAGGCAGGTTATTTTGTTGTAAAAACAAATGTGATCAAGCAGACTCCGGCCGCACTTTTTGCAGGTGTAGATAGTGGCTTCAATCACCTGATACGTCCAATGATGTATGAAGCTTATCACCACATTGAAAATATTTCAAATCCAAAAGGAGCTGAAAGAATTTACAACGTAGTTGGTAATATTTGCGAAACAGACACATTTGCCTGGGATAGAAAATTGCATGATGTAAGAGAAGGTGATTACCTGGTATTTCACAATGCCGGCGCTTATGGTTTTGAAATGTCGTCTAATTTTAATTCAAGATTAAAGCCAGCAGAAGTATTGGTTGTAAATGGCAAAGCACAGCTTATTCGCAAAAGAGATGTGTTTGAAGATTTATTAAGAAACCAGGTTATTTAGTTTCACTAAAAATCCTGAAATAATAGTGAAGGGTTTCAACATATAGGTTGAAACCCTTTCCTTTTTAATTAAGATTTAGAAAATATTATTGGAGTGAAACATCCACCGAAACTGAGTTGTACCCTTAAATCCCGGATTTGATTTATACTGCGCAGGGGATAGATTAGTGATCCGATAGATATCGGATTAAATTATTTTGTTTTTAACCTTAGTAGGGTTTGTTGACTAAAGATAGTAGACCTTATTACCTTATTTTAACTGCTTTATTTGAATAAGGTAATAAGGTCTACTCATTTTAAATGATCAGGATTCTACTAAGGTTTGTCTCAAAAGTTGCACAGAAGGTTTAATCCAAAGATCATCGGATAACTGGCTTATCCCTTGCGTAGTTTATTTTAGAAACAATGCAGCATTCATAAAGTGATGAATCAACATCAGCGATGAAATGATAACCATATTTAAACAATGTGGTAACAACATACGGGTTGCTTCGCTTCATCAACTCCACATTTTTCTTTATATTACATTTAACATAAAACTGCATCGATGCCTTTGCTAAATTCAATTTTTCTATCAACATTTACATCAGCAATCCGAAATCAATCGGCACTACTACAGCCTTACCGACCTGGTGATGCTGCACAAAAAAATACAACAACGTTTATGGACCCCGACCGTACTCCTAAAGCTGAAAAGTTCAGTGCAACTTTTTACAGTACATTTATTTGCCTTGCATTCGCAACCTTATTATTATCCTGCAACAACAAGATTAAATTGGTTGAAGTAAATCCTGCTTTTAGCCAATACATCGATGCTTACACAACAGGAGTCATTTCAAAAGCAAGCACCATTAAAATTCAATTGGCTGCAGATGCTAATACAACGCATGCTGTAGGCGAAGTGGTAAATGAATCGTTGTTTGATTTTACCCCTTCAGTAAAAGGAAAAGCATTTTGGGTAAATGCCCGAACCATTGAGTTTAAACCAGATGAATGGTTGCAAACTGATAAATTATATGAAGTAAATTTTAGCCTTGGCAAGGTTACAAAAGTGCCGGCTGATTTTGAAAATCTGCGTTTCAATGTAAAGACGGTAAAGCCTTCCTTTAAGGTTACTCAAAATGGATTAAGAAGTTCGGGAGTAAAAAATAAAATGTCGCTAACGGGCGAACTGGAAACTGCTGATTTGGAAAAGGCTGATATAATTGAAACCTTATTAAAGGCATCCAATAAAAATCAATCGCTTAAAATTAGCTGGCAGCACAATGATGCAGCAAAAAGCCATCGTTTTACAATTGATAATATCGAACGCGGAAGTGCAGCAAGTGAGCTGGTATTAAGTTGGGATGGTAGCCCCATGAAAATGGATGTAAAAGACGAAGCCAAAATAACCGTGCCTGCAATTGGCGATTTTAAAGTACTCAACATAATGGCAATGAATGAAGCACAGCAGTATGCTTCTGTTCAATTCAGCGATCCCATCGACAACGGGCAAGACCTTACAGGGCTTATCACCATGAGCAACCAGGCAGATGTTTCTTACACCATCAATGGCAGTGAAGTAAAATTATTTACCTCCGGCAACCTGGATGGTAATTACACGGTTAATGCCAACGCAGGCATTAAAAATACCTGGGGCGATGTGTTGGAAAAAGCCTTTACTTCCAATATAAATTTCGAGAACAAATTGCCTAATGTAAAAATTCAAGGCAAAGGAAATATACTTCCAAACTCAGGCAGGCTGGTGCTTCCATTCGAGGCTGTTAATTTAAAAGCTGTAGATATCAGCATCATTAAAATCCTTCAAAGCAATGTACCCCAGTTTTTGCAGGAAAATAATTTAGCAGGAAATACCGAGTTACGCAGGGTAGCAAAGCCGGTTGTACAAAAAACTTTAAGACTGGATGACGATAAAAATCTCGACCTGCACAAACACCAGCGATTTTCACTGGATATTGATAAATACTTAAAAACAGAACAGGGTGCCATATATCGTGTAACCATTGGCTTTAGGCCCGAATATTCTTTGTATCAATCCGTCGATACAACGGGTAACAACAACGAAAGCGATGAAGAAGATGAATCTTATTATCATGAATATAACGGTAATGGATTAGATGAAGATGATGCTTTCTGGGACAGGTACGATACTTATTATCCTTATGGATATAACTGGCAAAGAGCCGATGATCCGTCCAGTACTTCTTACTACAATAAAGATCGCTGGGCCACAAGAAATATATTGGCAAGTAATATTGGCCTTACTGCAAAACGCGGTAATGATAACAAGCTGATGATTGCTGTAACCAATATTTTAACCACCGAGCCAATGCGTGGTATTGATCTGGAGGTATTGGATTATCAACAAACAATTGTTGGTACAGGAAAAAGCAGCAGCGACGGTTTTGCAACCATTGACCTTGCCCGTAAACCATTTTTGTTGGTCGCTAAAACCGGTAATGAAAGAGGCTATTTAAAATTAGACGATGGTAGCTCACTCGCACTTAGCAGGTTTGATGTGAGCGGCGAAGAGGTAAAAGACGGCATTAAAGGATTGATATTTGGCGAACGGGGAGTTTGGCGTCCCGGCGACACCATGTACATCAATTGTATTATTGAAGACAAAGAAAAAAAATTACCCGCCGATCACCCGATAGAATTCAGCCTGTTTACTCCAAGGGGACAATTATACAAACAGGTGATTCAGAAAAGTGGGGAAGATGGTTTTTATGTGTTTAAAGTAAATACAGATGCAGCCTCACCAACCGGTAACTGGCTTGCAAAAGTTAAGGTTGGTGGTGCAAGTTTTGAGAAAAGATTGAAGGTAGAAACCATTATGCCAAACCGCCTTAAAATAAATGTAGATTTTGGTAAAGACGCAATATTGGGTGATGTCGCAAATGCTAATGGAACCATCAATGCCAAATGGCTATTTGGATCACCAGGCAAAAATTTGAAAGCAAAGATCGATGCCTCTTTAAGTGCTAAAAAAACAAGCTTCGCAAAGTTTGCCGGGTATGATTTTGATAATCCTACGTCGGGATATAACACACAGAGCAAAACGATTTATGACGGCACACTGGATGCGGAAGGCAATGCAGTAATAAAGCCCGATTTTAATATTGATGAATCAGCGCCGGGTATGTTAAATGCCAACCTGGTAATAAAAGTATTTGAACCAGGCGGTGCTTTCAGCATCGATAATATGTCGCTTCCTTACAGTCCGTATAAAAGTTATGTCGGGTTAAAATTGCCTGAAGGAGAAAAGCCGTTTAATTATTTATTGACCGGGAAACAGCATACAGCACAGATAGTAAATGTTGATAAGCAGGGTAATTTAATTGGTGGCGACAACAAGGTAGAAGTAATGTTTTACAAAATACAATGGCGCTGGTGGTGGGATGATGATGGTGATAACCTGAGCAACTTTACACAAAACGAGTATAACAAATTACTTAAAAAAGATTCCATGCATTTAACTAATGGAAGAGGGCAGTGGCAATTTAGTACATCAGCAAATGACTGGGGCCGGTATCTTGTGTTGGTAAAAGATCTTAAGAGTGGGCACATGACCGGATCAACTATTTATATTGATGAACCAGGCTGGCAAACCCGTGATGGCAATGATGATCAAACTGCCGCATCGATGTTGTCATTTACAAGCAATAAAGTAAAGTACAACGTAGGTGAAGATATTGCATTGAATATACCAAGCAGTAAAGGAGGCCGGTTGTTGATTAGCCTTGAATCAGGCAGCAAAGTAGTACGTAGTTTCTGGCAGGAAACTACTCCTGGCCAAACGGTTGTAAAGTTTAAAGCAGAACCAGAGATGGCACCTAATATATATGCCACCGTTAGTTTGCTGCAGCCACATAGTCAAACCATCAACGATCTTCCCATTCGTATGTATGGCTCTATTCCCATTTTTGTAGAAGATAAAAATACCATGCTGAATCCTGTTATTAATATGCCCAATGTTATTCGTCCGGAGCAAAAGGTATCCTTTACCGTGAGTGAACAACAGGGTAAAGAAATGACTTATTGTGTGGCGATTGTTGATGAAGGATTGTTGGACCTAACCCGGTTTAAAACGCCTGATCCACATGCTGCCTTCTATGCAAGAGAAGCGTTGGGAGTAAAAAGTTTTGACATGTTTGATTATGTGATCGGTGCATGGGGCGGAGATTTGGAAAGGATTTTAACTATTGGTGGTGATGGCGAAGCCGGTCCGGTAAAACAGAAAACGGCTAACAGGTTTAAGCCGGTTGTTCAATACCTTGGCCCTTTTCATTTAGGTAGCGGACAAAAGCAAACGCAAACATTTACACTGCCTTCATATATCGGGTCAGTCAGGGCAATGGTAGTGGCGGCGCATAACGGAAGTTATGGTATGGCTGATAAAACTGTTGCAGTTAAAAAGCCATTGATGTTATTGGCGACCATGCCAAGAGTTTTAGGTCCTGGTGAAACCATCAAATTGCCAGTTACTGTTTTTGCCATGGAGAATAATATCAAAAGTGTAAATGTAACCCTGCAATCAAACCCATATCTTGAAATTGTTGGCAATTCAACACAGACGGTAAATTTTACCGAAACAGGGGAGCAAATGGCCTATTTTGATGTTAAGGTAAATCCGGCAATTGGCATCGGTAAAATAAAACTCATAGCCACATCCGGAAGGGAAAAAGCTGAATACCTGACGGAACTGGATATTCGTAATCCCAACCCTGCAATAACCAGCGTATCACAAATTACATTGGCACCCGGACAGCAATGGAAAACTATTGCGGAACCAATCGGGGTAACGGCTACCAGCAGTGCCGTTGTAGAAATTTCTGCCGTGCCTGCAATGGATCTTCAAAAGCGGCTTAACTACCTCATTCAATATCCGCATGGTTGTATTGAACAAACAACCTCCTCCGTATTTCCACAATTGGTGTTGAATCAGTTAACCGACCTGGATGATTTTAAGAAGGCACAGGTTGAAAGAAATATAAAAGCTGGCATTTCGAGAATGCAAAATTTTCAACGACCCGATGGAGGATTTAGTTATTGGCCGGGTGGAAATAATAGCGATGAGTGGGGCACCAATTATGCCGGCCATTTTTTAATTGAAGCACAAAATAATGGTTACCTGGTTGGCGATGACATGCTACAACTTTGGAAAAATTTTCAGCGCAGCAAAGCAAATGCATGGTATCCTTCAACCACCAATTTTTATGGCGCAGATCTTGACCAGGCGTATAGATTGTACACACTGGCATTGGCAAAGGCACCCGAACTGGGCGCCATGAATCGCCTGAAAGAATTCAAATATTTATCACCGGAAGCAAAGTGGAGACTGGCTGCTGCATATAAATTAATGGGACAGGATAATACAGCTATTGATTTAATTAGTGGACTGCCAGTAACTTTTGAAAACAGAAGCTACGCAGGTATCACCTACGGTTCTGATTTAAGAGACGAGGCCATGGTGCTGGAAACTTTAACGATCATGGGTAAACGGAACAAAGCGGCGGAGTTGTTGCCAACAATTGCTGCATCTCTTTCGCAGGATACATGGTACAGTACACAAACCACGGCTTATGCTTTAATCGCCATTGCAAAGTATTGTGGTAAAAATCCATCCGGTGCCAAAATTATTGCGGCAACAAATGTTGATGGAAAAGCTACTGCTATTAATTCCAACACGTATATCCGTCAAATTCCGGTAGTGTTTAATAAAGGCAACAGCAATGTACAAATTACAAATAACGGCGGCAATACATTGTATGTGCGGTTGATTACACAGGGGCAACCATTAAGTGGTGAAAATCTGAAAGTGAATAATAATCCTTCGGTGTTGGGGATGTCCGTTAATTATCTATCGCAGGATGGCAAAGCATTGGATGTAACCAAACTTTACCAGGGATCAGATTTTATTGCGAAAGTGGTCATTAAAAATCCAGGCAATCGTGGAAGGTATACTGAAATGGCACTAACGCAAATATTCCCGAGCGGTTGGGAAATACTCAATGCAAGAATGCTGGGCGGCGAAGGAGCATTTAAATCTTCAGCATCTACCTACCAGGACATTCGGGATGACAGGGTATATACTTATTTTAATATCAATCAAAATGAAACGCTCACTTACTATATCCAGTTAAATGCATCTTACCTCGGTCGCTATTTTTTACCGGGTACATTCTGCGAAGCCATGTACGATAACAGCATAGCTGCGGGAGTTAGTGGGAAATGGGTAGAAGTAGTAGCCCCCGGCCCTTAAAGGGCAATGTCATTTAGTTAAGGGATTTTAGCCACATAGTGGCTGCCTGTTTATAGAAAATAATAACAACAAAATGCGATAGACTCCATAGGAGTCTCCTGTTTTCAAAGGTGGCTCCAATGGAGCCGGTTGCTTTATTTCTTTTTACATAAACAGGGTGCTCCTGCCGGAGCTTAACTAAATGACATTGTCCTAAAGTGGAGTGGTTGTCGCAGATTGTTTTTTTTGGAATCTAAAAAGAAAGTTGGAGTAATAGTGAAACTCCGACTTTCCTTTCAATTTAATATTATTGTGTAAAGTATTGTGAACGGGCATGCGACAGGTACGTTAAATTAATTGATGGATTTTGATATTGGAAGAACTACCACTAAAAAAAATAATGCACTTTAAATTATTTTTATGAACCAGGCAGAAGTTTTTCAATTAAGTTTCAGTGGCGTCGCACTCTTGTACATTTCATCAATGAGGAGCAAAATACCAACTCACTAATTTACCATTGCTACAACTTGGGATGGTCCCAAAAGTTATGCTTGCTTTGCGATCAGGCAGCATTCATAGCAATTAGAACTATACCAATTAACATTGTCAACTATTAAAAACCATAATAAAATTTCATTCTTTAAAACAATAAAAGCCCGGATAGGAATTGGGGTGCTTTGTGTACTACTGATTTGGTTTTGGCTGGCATTGCCTTCCCGTTTATTCAACACGCCAACCAGTTTTGTTATTGAAGATAAAGATGGCAACCTGCTAAATGCAACTATTGCAGCAGACGGACAGTGGCGTTTTCCATACAATAAAAACGTGCCTGATAAATTTGCAGACTGCATTACAACCTTTGAGGATAAACGCTTTTATTATCACATTGGTGTGGACCCGATTGCCATTGTAAGGGCCGTCACAAAGAATGTAAAAAAGACAGGGGTTGTGCAGGGGGGAGTACACTCAATATGCAGGTAATTCGTATGTCGCAGCACAACAATAAACGTTCATTGTGGAACAAGATCAAGGAAAGTATTTTGGCTGTTCGGCTGCAATGTAGTTATAGAAAAAAGACTGTACTGGCATTGTACGCCAGCAATGCGCCTTTTGGTAGTAATGTTGTTGGCCTCGATGCTGCATCCTGGCGATACTATGGCAGAAGTGCTGCCAAATTAAGTTGGGGAGAAATGGCTGCATTGGCAGTTTTACCAAATGCTCCTTCACTGGTTCATCCCGGAAAAAACAGGGACTTGTTATTAAAGAAGCGCAATGGTTTATTGGATAAATTACTGGAAGCAGGGAAGATTGATAAAAGTACCTGCGAATTATCTAAGTTGGAATCATTGCCCGGCGCTCCATTGGCACTGCCACAGGATGCGCCGCACTTGTTACAAAAATTTAAAAAAGAAAATAGCAAGGGTGAGGGCTTAACTAAAATTGTGACTACATTAAATGGCGATCTTCAAAGAAATGTATCAACAATAGTACAGCAGCATCAACAGGTATTAAAAGGCAATGGAATTAACAATGCCTGTGCATTGGTACTGGATGTGGAAACCGGAAATGTATTGGCTTATGTTGGCAACATCCGTGATCGTGCCAACAAAGAAATGGAAAGTGATGTGGATGTGATAGCAGCACAAAGAAGTCCGGGTAGTGCTTTGAAACCAATACTATACGCTGCTATGTTAAGTGATGGTTTGATTTTGCCTAATTCAATTGTTGCAGACATACCGGTTCAGATTGGTAATTATGCACCCAAAAATTTTGACCTTGGCTATGATGGAGCTGTACCTGCGAGCAAGGCACTTGCCCGAAGCCTTAATATTCCTGCTGTTAAATTATTGCAGCAATATAAATATCAACGCTTTTATGAAACCCTGCAGCAATGCGGTATTACCACATTAAACCGAACCGCAGATACTTATGGGTTAAGTTTGATACTGGGTGGTTGTGAAGTAACCATGTGGGACCTGGCGGGTGTGTATGCATCGATGGCACGGGCGGTTAACCACCAGCAAAAAAATCATGGTATCATGGATGCAAATGATTTTCATGCACCGGTTTACAAAAATATTTCAACAGTTGAAAAGGCAGCAACAAAAAATATTCCCTTAGATGCTACTTCCATCTGGTTTACTTTCCAGGCAATGAAAGAAGTAATGCGGCCGGGTGAAGAAGGATTATGGCAGCAGTTTACTTCCAGCCAAACCATTGCCTGGAAAACCGGTACCAGCTTTGGTTTTCGGGATGGGTGGGCCATTGGCGTTACACCAAAAAATGTGGTTGCTGTTTGGGTTGGTAATACAGATGGAGAAGGCAGGCCCGGGTTGATTGGTGTACAAACTGCCGCACCCATTATGTTTGATATTTTTCGATTGTTGCCGGAAACAAAATTTTTTCCAAAGCCGGTTTTCAATTATAGCTATGTGCCAGTTTGCCGCCAGAGTGGATATAGGGCCAATATTGATTGTCCGGATGTTGATACTTTGTTTATGCCGCCGAATGGAGAAAGGGTACCGTTATGTCAGTATCATAAAATAATTAACCTCGATGCAACGGGTAAGTTCCGCGTTACACAACAATGTGAAAGCCCAACTATGATGCAACATAAAAGCTGGTTTATTTTATCGCCTGCCATGGAATATTATTACAAACAAAAAAATGCGGACTACAAATTATTGCCACCTTTTAAAACAGGTTGCGAATTTGCTGAAACAAGCAAAGCCATCGAGATCATTTACCCGCAACCCGATGCAAAAATTTATGTTCCACTCGAGGTGAATGGCGAAAGAGGCAAAACAATTTTTACGGCCGCACATCGAAGAGCAAGTGCAAAAATCTTCTGGAGCCTCGATGATAATTTTGTTACTACCACACAAAACTTTCACCAGGTTGCTTTAAATCCTTCACCGGGCGTTCACATTATTACATTGGTGGATGAAGATGGTGTGAGTGTTTCACGCAGGTTTACTGTACTGGAAAAGCAAAAAAATTAAGCGACTCTATTAACGTTTACCACTAACTGTATTAATGAACAACCGTCCGGAACAGTATTATAATTTTCGCTATTTTTAAACTCATTTTAAAATTAAAACTTATTCGTTATGCCTTTAGAAATGGTGGATGATCCCAATGACAGTGATAGTAGTTACAATGGAGGAGGCAGTAGTAGTGGAGGAGGCAGATCCGGTGGCGGTGGTGGTTTAGGAGGATTACTTAGTTTTTTACCCTTGCTGTTAAGTTTATTCGGTGGCCGTAAAACCAATAATAGTGGCGGCGGAAAATCTGGTTGTGGAGGTAAAATTGTGCTGCTGCTTGTGGTGGCAGTTGGCGCCTATTTTCTGTTGAACACCGATTCCTGTAGTGGCTTAAGTGGTTTAACTGATACGGTTTCACAATTTACAAAAGGCGGCAAATTAGATCCCAACGAATTTAGAAAGGCAAGTGTGTATGAAGGGTTGGAAGATGATAAGACAAAAAACCCGTTGCCGGAAAGTGTTTCACTACTTCGTTTTGCACCACAACGAATGAACCAGGGAAGCCAGGGAAGTTGCGTGGCATGGAGTAGTGGCTATGCAGCAAGAAGCATAATAGAAAGTGCCAGTACAGCAAAGGACCCTAACTCGGTAGCCTTTAGCCCGGCTTTTTTATACAATCAGATTGGATTGGATGGATGCCAGGGTTCCTACATCATTCGTGCAATGGAGTTTATGACCAACAAAGGTGCGGTGCCTTTTAATGACTTTCCGTATGATGAAACCAATTGTACCCGTCAGCCTAATACTACTTTATGGAATGAGGCTACGCAAAATCGTATGCATGGATTTAACCGCCTTACCGAAGATGATGGAGTTACTAAATTAAGTTTCAGGGCCATTAAAGAACATTTGGCAAAAGATGCACCGGTAGTAATTGGTATGATGGTTGGTGGCACATTTATGAGTGGCATGGTGGGACAAAAAGTATGGCATCCAACTTCTGATGATCGCAGCCAGGTTGGCTTTGGTGGACATGCGTTGTGTGTAATAGGTTATGATGACAGAATGGAAGGTGGAGCCTTTCAGATAATGAATAGTTGGGGGCCTGAATGGGGCGAAAATGGAATTGGCTGGGTACGGTACAACGATTTTGGAGAATTTGTAAGAGAAGCTTATGGTGTAGATCCAATGCCTAAAAAAGGCGCAGCGTTGAATATAGATTTTGAATGCAATATCGGGTTGGTAAATAATGACAACAAACAATATATTCCATTAAAAGCGGGTAATGCAAATGTATTTACCACTGTTACACCAATTCGTAAAGGAACTAAGTTTAAGATTGAAATTAAAAATGCAGTTGAATGTTATATCTACCTGTTTACGCCCAATGCCGCCGGAACCAGTTTTGTTTTATTTCCATATAAGCCCATTCATTCGCCTTACTGCGGCATTACCGGCTATCGGTTGTTTCCCAAAGGGCAATCCATCAGGGCAGATGAAATTGGAACAAAAGATGTAATGGGAATTATTGTAAGTAAACAGGCGCTTGATTACAATGCCATCAATACTAAAATTAACCAAAATAGCAACTCAGATTACACCGCTAAATTTAATGCCATTATAAGTGGTGATGCTATCAAAAATGTACGCTACAATGGTACAAACAATGGTACTATTTATTTTAAGGCAGATGCTAAAGAACAAAATAAAATTGTTGGTTGCCTGGTAGAAATTGGCAAACAGTAATTTGTTGATTTTTTAAAGTTTTACAAATTTGTATAAAAAGTATTTTATGAAACATCTAGTTATTACACTTGTTACTTTTTTAGTTGTTGGTATAGCTGTTGCACAGGAAAAAAAATTGTACGATCCTAATGCAAATGCTGCAATGGATATTGAACTAGCTGTTAAGAAAGCTGCAGCAGAAAATAAGTTTGTACTAATACAGGCCGGAGGAAACTGGTGCGGCTGGTGTTTGGAATTTGCCCGTTTCTGTAAAGCGGATCCGGCAATTGATTCCATTATCAACAGCTCATTTGTTTGGTATCACCTCAACTATAGTAAAGAAAATATGAACAAGGATATTTTTGAAAAGTATGGCTTTCCTCAGCGGTTTGGTTTTCCGGTCTTCCTTATTTTAAATGGGAAAGGTGAAAGACTAAATACACAAAGCAGCGCTTACCTGGAAGATGGTGGAAAAAGTTACGACAGTAAAAAAGTGCAGGAGTTCCTGGCAAACTGGAGCCCGGCTGCATTGAATCCGCAGCGTTATAAGCGATGAGTTTGTTATGACGATTAGATAATCCTGCACTATCTTGATGTAGTGAAAATCATCGGCCTGGCTTTATATTTTTTTCGAGTTGATATGCCGGATCGTTTTGTTGTCATTAAACTGTGCAAGGGATAAATTAGTGGCATGTTAAATATTTTTTTTCTTTAACCTTAGTAGAAATGTTGATTAAATAAACTTGACCTTATTCCTTTATTTTAACTGTTTTTTTTGAATAAGGTCTACTCATTTAATGATTAGGATTCTACTAAGGTTCAAAAGCGGCAGAAGAGCTAACTCACTTTTTTATCCCTTGCGTACTATAAACGCAATAGATTTTTTGTCCTCATTGTTTTGCTTTGATAATTTTTAGTTGAAATAAAATGAACGCACAATCCCAAAAATTCCTTGCCCTGGTCAGGCACCCGATTAAGTTTCCCTTGTTTTTATTGGGCAAACTACCGAGTGCTTTTTTTAGTGGAGTAAAGGTGAAATACATTGATGAACACAAGGCTGTTGCATCAGTTCCGTATAAATGGTTTTCTCAGAATCCTTTTAAGTCAACCTATTTTGCCTGCCTTGCAATGGCAGCAGAATTAAGCACCGGTTTGTTGGGTATGCTGCATACGTACAACTCACCAATGCCGGTTTCAATGCTGGTAGTTGGCCTTGAAGCAAAATATTACAAGAAGGCAACAGGCATTACAATATTTACCTGCAATGATGGGGATGCTATTAAAAATATAATTGAGGATGCCTTTAATTCCGGCGAAGGCAGATCAATAAAAGCAGTATCTACCGGTGTAAATAGTGATGGTGAATTGGTTGCTGAATTTTTTGTTACCTGGTCGTTTAAGATAAAAAGCTCCCGGCCCCAAAGGGGAGGAAATGCATAGTGTTGTGCTTTGTTACTTTTTTATGCTGAATGATGAATGTTAAATGATGAATGGGCTAACCCCGTCAGCGGTTGCAAACCCTGACGGCGGTTAGCAAGTTTTTTGGTTAGAGCGAAAATAGAAGATATTATTTTTTATATTGGATGATAAATGGCCCCCGGCCCCAAAGGGGAGGAAATACAAAGTGTTATGCTTTGTTGCATTGTTTTTATATTAATCCGATTACTATTGGATGATGAATGATTGTAAATTATTTTAACTAAGCCTGAAGGGATGATATTATTGTAGCAAAGCGTTTCGGAAGTTTATTAAACCGTGAAAGAGTGACATTATCGCATCATGCAATTAATGCCCATTGAAAACCAACTGTACAAGAGGGCGATGCAACGATGATGAAAATTGCGATAATGCCCGGACAAAAAATCAACGTTTTGCATAAACACAAAAAGTTGTTTTGCTTTCTTACCTTCAATTTCTAAAACTCAATAACGATGAAGATTGCTTTCCACGGTGCTGCCAGAACCGTTACAGGTTCCAAACATTTGCTCACACTAAAAAATGGTAAAAAGTATCTGCTCGATTGTGGTATGTTCCAGGGCATGGGCAGGGATACGGATGCGATGAACAGGAATTGGGGGTTCGATCCCACGACGGTGGATGTTTTGATTCTATCACATGCACACATTGATCATAGCGGCCTTATACCAAAGCTGGTAAAAGATGGGTTTAATGGTAAAATATTTTGTACGCCAGCCACCAAACAGCTTACGGCAGTATTGCTCGAAGACTCTGCAGGCATCCAGGAAAATGAAGTTAAATACGAAAATAAAAGACGGGCGGTTGAAGGCACAACTTACCTGCAGCCTATTTACACAACCGAAGATGCATTTGCCGCATTGAATCATTTTGTGCCGGTGGAATATGGTGCGTGGTTTACCATTGATGAAAATGTGGAAGTGATGTTTACGGATGCGGGCCATATTATTGGTAGCGCTGCAGTTCATTTAAAAATCAAGGAAAACAACACCACAAAAAGATTAACCTTTAGTGGTGATGTGGGCAGGTACCGCGATGCTATATTAAAATCGCCGGCTGAATTTTCACAGGCAGATTATATTATACTTGAATCTACTTATGGCAATTCGTTGCATGATGTAAATGCTACCAGTGTGGATACCGTGCTGAACTGGATTGACAAAGCTTGTATACAAAAAAAGGGCAAGCTTATTATACCGGCTTTTAGTGTGGGCCGTACCCAGGAAATATTATATGCACTCAATCAACTTGAGCTGGAAAACAGGTTGCCTGCTATTGAATATTTTGTAGATAGTCCCCTGAGTATGGAGGCTACAGAAATTGTAAAAAGTTATCCTGAAAATTTTAATAAAACCCTGCAAAAAGTGTTGGAATCTGATAGTGACCCATTTGCTTTTACAGGCATGAAATATATTAAAACTGTTGAAGAATCGAAATCACTCAACTTTCGCAACGGGCCATTTGTAATTATTTCTGCAAGTGGCATGGGCGATGCAGGCAGGGTGAAACATCATATTAGTAACAATATTGAAAACAGCAGGAATACGATTTTATTCACCGGTTATTGCGAACCTCGTTCTATTGGTGGTAAACTGTTGGCAGGTGCGAAGGAGATAAATATTTATGGTGCAATGCACGAAGTAAATGCTGAAATAGGCGTCATTAAAAGTATGAGTGCGCATGGTGATTATGAAGACTTGTGCCAGTTTTTGGCCTGCCAGGATATTAAGCAGGTTAGCAAATTGTTTTTGGTGCATGGTGAATATCCGGTGCAACAGGCATTTAAGCAAAGGCTGATGAATAAAGGCTTTACGGATGTTGATATACCTGAAATGCATGCAGAAGTATTCCTTGCTTAAGGTTTTTTTGAACCAGGCAAAAGTTTTTCAATTAAGCTTCAGTGGCGTCGCACTTTTGTACATTTTATCAGTGAGGAGCAAAATACTAACTCACTAACGTATTTCCGTTACGAAGCATAGTTTTGATATTTGTGTTTTGAGTGCAGCAAATGCTGCATTTATTATTTTAAGATTAGCTTTCTTTAAACTAAGGTTAACTGAAAGGGTTTAGTTAAATTTGACGGATTGCCGATACACTATTTAGATATTGTACATCGTTAGTATTATACAAAATATTTTTTATTGAATTATTGCAGCAATGCAATTTAAACCCCTGGAAATGATTAAAAAAATACTCAAATTTTTTGGCTGGACTTTATTGATATTAATAGTGGTTGCATTTACAGCACCATTTATTTTTAAGAATAAGATTATTGCGCTTGTAAAAGAAGAAATTAATAAAAATGTAAATGCAAAAGTTGATTTTTCGACAGTAGACATTTCTTTTTTCAGAAGCTTCCCAAAAGTTGCTGTTGGGTTAGATGAATTACAAGTGCTCGGTACCGGTGTATTTGAAAGAGACACCTTGCTTGCTGCAAAACGTATTGATGCAAGCATGGATATTATGAGTATCATCCGCGGAAAAAATATGAACATTTATTCTGTAGTAGCCGAGTCGCCCCGTGTGCATGCAATCGTTAGTAAATCGGGCCTGGTAAACTGGGATATTGTAAAGCCGACCGAAGCAACTGAACCTGCTGCAGCAGCCGAGCCATTTAACATGCAACTGCAAAAATATGTCATCAATAATGCTTACATCAGTTACCTGGATGAGCCAGGTGGTATTCGTACCGAAATTACTAATCTGAATCATGAAGGTACCGGAGATTTTACAGCAGATTTATTTACGTTAAAAACAAAAACAACCGCCGATGCGGTTACTGTTGTGTATGGCGGCATACCTTATTTATCCAATGCAAAAGCGGTAGTGAATACGGATATAAATGTTGATAATAAAACGGACACTTATAGTTTTAATACCGACAATATTTTGGTGAATGATTTAAAATTAACGGGCAAAGGAAATATAAAAAACCTGGCTGAGAATGGCTATGGCATGGATATACAGTTTGATGCGCCCAGCACCGATTTTAAAAATATTCTTTCTTTAATTCCGGCAATTTATCAAAACGATTTTAGTAAAATTAAAACCAGCGGCTCTGCAATTTTTAGTGGATTTGTAAAGGGCATTTACAATGATTCTACAATGCCTGGATACCATGTTAACATGCAGGTGAAAGACGGGTTTTTTCAATACCCTGATTTACCCAAGCCATTGCAACAAATCAATTTTACAATGGTGATTGATAACCCGGATGGTGTTACCGATAACACGGTTGTAAATATTGATAAGGCACATTTTGAAATGGATAAGGACCCGTTTGATTTTCGCCTGATGGTTGCAAAGCCTGTAAGCAATATGTTTATTGATGCGGCGGCAAAAGGTAAACTGGATCTATCAAAAATTGCACAACTTATAAAACTTGAAAAGGGAACAAGTATAGCGGGTTTGTTAAATGCAAATGTGAATGTTAAAGGTAATGTTGCTGATATAGAAAAACAACAGTTTGATAAATTTAGTGCTGGTGGTACCATCAGCCTTGCTGATTTTTTATATGTAGCTAAAGATTATCCTACTGGTGTTAAAATAAATAATCTGCTCACATCTTTTACCCCGGCAAAAGTTGAAATCAGTAATTTAAGTGGCCAGTATATGGGTTCTAATTTTATTGGAAACGGGCAGGTAAATAATTTGCTCAGCTATGTGTTGAACAATAAGCCAATGAACGCGGTATTTAATTTAAAGGCTGATAAAATAAACCTGAATGATTGGATGGGCGTGTCGGCAGATACAGCTACTACAGGCCCTGCAGCCGCTCCATTTGTGGTGCCTGGAAACCTAGATGTTTTATTGAATACAGCGGTTGACCTAGTGCACTATGATAAGGTAGATATTCAAAACCTGACAGGCAGTTTAAAAGTTTTTGATGAAACAGTTGCATTGGCCAATGTAAAAGGAAACGCATTGGATGGAACGTTGGCAATGAATGGAACGTACTCTACTAAACTAAGTAAGGAAAAACCAGCCATTGCATTTGAATATGATGTGAATGGGGTGGACGTTCAAAAAACTTTCTTTGCATTTAACACCGTACAAAAATTGATGCCGATAGGAAAATTTATTGCCGGTAAATTAACTTCTCATTTATCAATGGTAGGAAAACTGGGAGATAATATGATGCCTGATATGAGTTCACTTTCTGGCCTGGGAAATTTATTATTGATTGAAGGCTTCCTCAGTAAATTTGCTCCCCTTGATAAAATTGCTACTACACTCAGTGTAAAAGCACTGGAACAAATCTCTATCAAGGACGTAAAAAATTACTTCGAATTCTCCAATGGGAAATTGCTGGTAAAGCCTTTTAATTTGAGTGTTGGCGGTATTGATATGGAGATTGGTGGCCTGCAGGGTTTTGATCAGTCGCTCGATTATGTGATTAATATGAAACTTCCCCGTTCACTAATGGGTGATAAAGGAAATGCGTTGGTAAACAATATGGTGAGCCAGGTAAATAATAAAGGGGTACCATTAAAGCTTGGCGAAACAGTAAACCTCAATTTAAAACTAGGCGGATTTTTTAGCAACCCAACGGTAAAAACAGATTTAAAGCAAGGCGTTGAAAATTTAGCAGATCAGTTAAAACAGCAAGCCGTGGATTTTGCCAAAGCAAAAATTGATAGTACAAAAACAGCGATCACCAGTGCTGTGAAAGACACGATTGCTTCCGTAAAACAACAGGCAATTGCGGCTGCTAAAGATGAATTGGCCAAACAGTTATTAGGAACAAAAAAAAACGAAGGCGATTCTTCAAAACCTAAAATAGATCCTAAAGAATCTGCAAAAGGACTAATTAATAATTTGTTTAAGAAAAAAGTAAAGGATACAATCAAACAATAGCGGGCTGACAATTTTTTACTTTCGGTTGATTACCATGTTTTAATAACAGGTATTTCAGACAGTTAGCTGTTTTTAATCCGCGTAAAAAACTCAAAAATAAATTCGGAAAATATTTTTGCTATTTACCGTAAGCCACTTATCTTTGCCGTCCGAAAATGGCGCGTTGGTCAAGGGGTTAAGACGCCTCCCTTTCACGGAGGAGTCACGGGTTCGATTCCCGTACGTGCTACGAAATAAGACGGCTCTTTTTAGGGCCGTTTTTTATTACAATAATGTTTGGTTGGAAGTTAATTTAGGTTCTCAGTTTCAAGTCTATTCTCAATTAGTTATTTTCATCATCTATCAAATCAGGCCTGCGTTCCATGGTGCGTTCAATACTTTTATCATGCCGCCATTGTTCAATTTTTGCATGATTGCCACTCATCAAAACATCCGGTACTTTCCATCCCCTGAATTCAACCGGTCGGGTATAAACCGGCGGAGCCAATAAGTTATCCTGGAATGAATCTGTTAAGGCAGAAGTCTCATTATTTAAAACACCGGGCAGTAACCTGCCAATTGCATCCACTAAAATTGCAGCAGCCAGCTCGCCACCACTTAATACATAGTCGCCGATTGAAATTTCTTTTGTAATAAAATGATCTCTTACCCGTTGGTCAATTCCCTTGTAATGCCCGCAAATGAGTAATAGATTATTTTGAAGGGAAAAATTGTTTGCCATTTTCTGATCAAATGTTTTTCCATCTGGTGTTAAAAAGATGACATCATCATAGCTGGTTTTTTGCTGAAGGCTTTCAATAGCATTTACCAATGGTTCTATCATCATCACCATACCTGCACCTCCGCCAAACTGGTAATCATCTACCTGTGCCCTTGCATAAGTAGTGTAATCCCGAAGGTTATACACGTTTACTTCAAGCAGGCCCTTGTCTTTTGCCCTTTTCATAATCGAATGCGAAAATGGGCTTTGCAGTAAATCAGGAACAACAGATATGATATCGATTTTCATGCTACAAACTTAATCAACAAAATCATGTGGGAATTATAATTGACAGGATGGCTTAAAAATCCATAAATCCATCCAGGTCTCTTTTATCTTTTTTGGTAGGCCTGCCAACTTTACTCATGCGTTTACCAGTATGAAAAACCGCAGCCTGGAACTTAATGCGATCCAATTCTTCTGCAGGTGTTATATCTGAATAATATTTGATGGCTTCACTATATTGTACCCGGTGATCTAACAAACCCATTACTTTTATTACCCATTTTTTTGCCTCTGTCTTTACTTCATATTCATCTCCGGTGTTAACAGTTTTAGATGCCTTTACATTGATACTGTTGAGTTTTACCTTGCCCTTATCACAGGCATCCGCAGCCTGGCTCCTGGTTTTAAAAAGCCTGATAGCCCATAAAAACTTATCTATGCGGATTTTTTCTGATTCCATTGTACAAAATTAAATGCTTTTCTTTTAAGGTGCTAACTGCAGTTGGATTTACCTAATTTAGGTTTCTAAAAATTTAACTATGCATAAAATAAAATCTGTATCCTGTCTGCTGTTAATATTGGTGGTCCTTGTATTGAAAACATCGGCACAATCCGGCGATAAAATTCAATGGTCGGCTAATGGTGACACTTTTTACCAAATAAGCAAAGATGGTATTGATAAAATAAATATCGCTACCCGCCAAACTACAACTGTTGTTAAAAAAGCGCAGTTAACCCCGGCAAATGAAAAGGCATTGTACCCAGAGGCATTTTCATTTAATGATGACAACAACAAAATGCTACTGTTTGCCAATACAGCGAAAGTATGGCGGTATAAAACCAGGGGCGACTATTGGGTACTGGATATAGCATCTGGTAAGTTATCGCAATTAGGTAAGGGTAAGCCTGCCCAATCTCTGATGTTTGCTAAATTTTCGCCGGATGGGAAAAAATGCGCTTATGTAAGTGAACACAATTTGTTTGTTGAGGACCTGGCAACCGGCAACATATCGCAACTAACATTTGACGGTACACGTAAACTAATCAACGGTACATTCGACTGGGTATATGAAGAAGAATTTTTTTGCAGGGATGGATTTCGCTGGAGCCCCGATAGCAGGCAGATTGCCTATTGGCAGATAGATGCTAAGGATACAAAGGACTATGAAATGATCAATACCACCGATTCAATTTATCCGAAAGTAATACCGGTTGAATACCCGGTGTCCGGGGAAAATCCTTCGCCATTTAAAGTTGGTGTTGTGGATATTGCCTCTGCAAAAACAACCTGGATGAAAATACCGACAGATCCTGTTTTGCAGTCGTACGTACCTCGTATGGAATGGGCTGCAAATAATAATGAATTAATCATTCAACACCTTAACCGCAAACAGAATTTGAGCGAACTGATGTTGTGCAATGTTGCATCCGGTAGTGCAAATGTTATTTATACCGAAAGAGATTCAGCATGGATAGATATCCTGCCATTATGGGATGAAGACTATGCCTATGGCGGCTGGGATTGGTTAAATGGTGGTAAAGAGTTTTTATGGGCAAGTGAAAAAGATGGCTGGCGCCATTTGTACCGGGTAAGCAGGGATGGAAAAAAGGAAACATTGGTAACCGTCGGTAACTATGATGTGATGGACATTGTAAGAATAGATGAAAAGAGCGGGTATGTATATTTTATGGCATCTCCAACTAATGCAACTCAAAAATATTTATATCGAATTAAACTTGATGGAAAAGGAAAAGCTGAATTAGTTACACCAGTAAACCAGCAAGGCACACACGATTACAAAATTTCACCGGGAGCAAAATATGCCTTTCACAGTTTCTCCAATTATTATACAGAGCCATCGAGTGAGTGGATTTCGATGCCCCATCACAAAGGTATTAAAGGAGAAAATATTGTAAATGATGCAGTGGCGAATGCAAATAAATCTACATCGGATATTGAATTTTTTAAAGTAACAACAACTGAAGGAGTAGAGATGGATGCGTGGATGAAAAAGCCTGCAGATTTTGATGTTTCCAAAAAATATCCGGTTGTGTTTTATGTATATACCGAACCCTGGGGACAAAATGTAAAGGATGAATTTGGGGTTGCAGATAATTTTTTATACAAGGGCGATATGTCGAAAGAAGGATATATCTATATTTCTATTGATAACCGTGGCACACCAGTTCCTAAGGGGAGATTGTGGCGCAAATGTGTGTACCGTAAAATTGGTTTAATCAATATCAGCGACCAGGCAATGGCTGCAAAGGAAATATTAAAAAGGCCTTACATTGACACCAGCCGTGTGGCAGTTTGGGGATGGAGTGGCGGCGGTTCTGCAACTTTAAACCTGCTATTTCAATACCCGGATATTTATAAAACAGGAATAGCGATTGCTGCAGTGGGCAACCAGTTAACATACGATAATATTTACCAGGAAAGATACATGGGGTTACCACAGGAAAATAAGCAGGATTTCATTAACGGTTCACCTATCACTTATGCCAAAAATTTAAAGGGAAACCTGTTGTACATACATGGAACCGGTGATGATAATGTGCATTACAACAATGCCGAAATGTTGTTGAATGAATTGATTAAATACAATAAGCAATTTCAGTTTATGCCTTATCCAAACCGTACGCATAGCATATCAGAAGGCGAAGGAACTTTTCTTCACCTGAGTACACTGTATACGGAATACCTGAAGAAAAATTGTGCTCCGGGAGCAAGGTAGAACCCAACGCATTTTAGTAAACATCAAAGCATTAACCTGGACAAACCGCAAAAAAATAAGTAGTTTTTTTGAACCAGGCTTTAGTGCTACTATATAGCAGCCGTTGTGTCACACACTTGTACTTTGAGTAATTCTATTCGGCAAAGTAATGTTGCTACCAGTTTTTTAAAATACAGTTTAAATAAAAAAGCAGGCAATTTCGTTGCCTGCTTTTTTACAAATGTTATTTAGCCATTAAAAAATATACCTTAAACCAAACTGCATCTGCCAGCGGGAGGGTAGATCCGGACTTGCAACAAATGTTTCGGTTGTTGATGGATCAAACTGGTAATTTCCTCCACCTAAGTAAGAGATAGGCTGGTAATAACCAGAGGCACTGGCGTATTTTCTAACACCCCATTTACTACTGATAAGGTTACCAAGATTTACAAAGTCGAGACTAACCTGGATAGTATTTACTTTTTTATCTACCGTAAAATTAAAGTCCTGTAAAATCCGCATATCCACCTGGCTAAACCAGGGCGTTTCACCACCATATTTTTCTGTGTACATACCACGCCTGCTTTTCAGGTATTTATCCTGCTCAATAAAATTTTTGAAAGCGGTACGTTGTGCTGCCTGGTTTTGAACCGCACCGTTAACATCCGTCAACGCAAGGAAAGTCATTTTGTCTATCTCGCTGTTTTTCGGAACATACATCAGGTCGTTGCTGGCAGTTCCGTCATTGTTAATATCACCGCCATATACATAGGCAAAACGGTTGCCACTTGTCCAGTTACCAAACAATGAAATGGTTGTAGCGTATTTACCTTTTCCGTAATCAAATTTCTTAATTCCTGCCAATACAAAGCGATGTGAATTTCCGTATAATGAACGGCTGTTGATCGCTTCATTTGAATTGTTAAGAATTGGGTTTCGATCAAAGGCATCACTGCTGATTTCAGCCGAAATTGAACTTGCATCGGTAGCAACAAGATAATTGTACGATGCAGTTAAAAACAGGTTGTTCCTAAAAGTTTTTTGAACCGAAAAACTTGTATTAAACTGGTAGCCTGCATTTGTGTTAGTGAATATATATGCATTTGCAGCGCCTTTATCAGATGCTGTATACACTGCTCTCGTATCACCAATGCCGCTGTTTAATGAGCCGGTAGGCGTACCTAAACCATAGTTACGCACCATCATAGCATTTACATCTTTTGAAAAAGATACGTCTACTGTAAAAACTGTACTGGCACCAGCTTTTATGTCAGATCCTATATTGGTACGCCATATTTGTGGCCATTTAAAATTGCGGGCTGTTGCGTTGTAAAAAAATGAATATGGATTTCCTATGTGATTTCCAAGCCAAACAAACGGAAAACGGCCGGTAAACAAACCAGAACCTCCTCTAAATTGAAACGATTTATCGCCTTTTACATCCCAGTTAAATCCAACACGTGGAGAAAATAATGGCTTGGAAGAGGGAAGTTTTGTATTGTCTAATTGTTTGCCTACACCATTACTAACAGGTTGCCCATGTTCATCAAACAAGGTTAGATTATCTTTATTAGGTAATGTTGGCGAATCAGTTGTGCCATCTGGCTGTATGTATTTTGAATTCATGTACAATGGAATATCCATACGGATACCATAGGTAACACGAAGATTTTCGGTTGCCTTCCATTCGTCCTGTAAGTAAAGTGAATATTGCGCTACAGTTAAATCATACCAGGTCCATTTGTCTGCTTTGCCGGCTGCTAATGCACCTGCTACATCCACATCCAACGGGTATCCCCAAACTCCAAATTGTGGGAAATCAAAAACTATAGCATGGCTGACTGGCACACTGTCCTTAAATTTTTGTATGTCAACATCGCTAAATAAGGTTGGGCCATAACCAGTAAGGTTAAACGAATTGGCAAATTTGAAAGATTCGTATGAGCTACCGATCGTTAAGGTATGCTTTGGCAAAATGATATTGAAGTTATCTGTTAACTGCAATGCATCCTGGTTAAGCCGGTTGTTAATAGAAAAGGGCTCATGTCCTGCAGCGATGTACATGGTACCATACTTGGTAATATTGAGTACAGGAAACGGAGTAGAAAATGGGTTACGCTTATCCCGGAAGGAGGTATAAACTGCTCTTAATTTGTTGGCAAACTTGCTTCCGAAATTTGATTTTAATTCAGCGCCAAATGAGTGCAATTTATTTTCAATTTCGTAACCTGAATTTTTGAATTGCATGGTAGTATAATCAGGCCCACGGCGGCGGATAGCATTTGGATGCGCAGGTTTTTCTTTCGTTGCATCAAGCCCGTTATAAGTAAAGGACAAGCTATTGTTATTATTAATAACCCAATCTAATTTTGCCAGCCATTTATAGTTCGTTTGCTTTAAGTTGTACCCCTGGTAAGGGCCGGTTTCGTATCCAAATTTGCTTTTCAAAATAGCACTTACAGCATCCAGGTCCGATTCTAACACCCGCGATGTATTGGCATTACCGGCATTAGAACTGTTTCTTGCCACATAACTACTGGCGGCATCTTCTCTTTGCTCGGTTTCAAAATTTACAAAGTAAAAAAGCTTGCTTTTTTTAATGGCGCCTCCTAATGAAAAGCCAGCCTGTAATTGAGTAAGATCCGGCACGGCAATTTTATTGCCATCTACCTTTTTACCCGTTAAACTTTGGTTGCGGTAAAAGCCGTACACTGTTCCTTTAAAAGTATTGGTACCCGATTTTGTAACAGTATTTACACCGGCACCGGTAAAGCCCGCCTGTGTTACATCATAAGGTGCAACGTTCACCTGTATCTGGTCAATGGCATCCAGCGAAATGGGTTGCGATCCTGTTTGCCCGCCGGGTGTTGGCGCATCCAATCCGAATGGGTTATTAAATACTGCCCCGTCTAACGAGTAGTTATTGTATTGCCCGTTTCTGCCGGCAAAGGAAGTTCCGTTATAGGTAGCCGATGCAGATGGTGTTAACCTGGTAAAGTCATCTGCAGACCGGGATATGGTTGGCAATTGCCTCAACTGCCGGGAGCTGATATTGGTGGAAGCCCCGGTTCTTTGATTATCGAATATGGTTGATCTGCCACCTGAAACAACCACCGTTTCCAGGCTTACAGAGCTTGGCTCCATTTTAAAATCAACTGAATTGTTTTGGCCAAGTTCCAGCAGGATATCATTCTGGGCTTTTTCCTGGAACCCGGTAAAAGTGATGGTGACAGTGTAGGGCCCGCCAACTCTTAAGTTGGGCATAAGGAAACTACCGTTTACATTTGTGGTGGTGAATTTGTTAATACCGGCTTCGGGAAAAGTTATGTGGACAGTAGCTCCTGGTAATGGTTTGCCGTCCGTTCCTGTAACAGTTCCACTGATTGTTGAGGTGGTAACCTGCGCCTGGATATGCAGGGTTAGGATGCTTACAAGGAAAACCAGCATTGCCCTTGTTAATTTGGTAA
Source organism: Ferruginibacter sp. (assembly GCA_040002495.1). Lineage (GTDB taxonomy): Bacteria > Bacteroidota > Bacteroidia > Chitinophagales > Chitinophagaceae > Ferruginibacter. Next base: position 19,595 of record JBDUEK010000003.1, on the reverse strand, counting down.
TTCTCATATATAGTAGTTTAGTTTACAAATTAAATACAATACACAATCATGAATTACAAGCAATGTTACATCTACATTAATTATAGCATTAATAACATCTAAATTACAATAATTTAGGATTGATTTTTATGAAATATAATTTGGGATTGACTGTAGTATAAAATAAAAGCCGAAGCGGTTAGTCTTCGGCTTTATTTAAGAGTTGATGGGATAGATTAACTCATCTCTGTAAAATACTTATGAAAATAAGGGATGGTTTCAATGCCCTTATAAAAATTTTCAACATTAAATTTTTCGTTGGGGCTATGCAGGTTATCACTGTCAAGTCCAAAACCCATAAACACAATTTTTATACCCAATTCCTTTTCAAATAACGAACATATTGGAATACTTCCACCGCCCCGAACCGGGATTGGAATTTTACCAAAAGTTGCCTCCAATGCTTTTGATGCTGCTTTGTAAGCAGTGCTGTCAATCGGTGTCATATAAGGCTCACCACCATGATGAACAAATGCACTAAAGGTTACACATTCAGGTGTGATTTTTTTAAGATGGTCAATCAGCAAAGCGGTGATTTTGTCCGATCCCTGGTTAGGAACAAGACGGGCGGAAATTTTTGCAAATGCTTTCGAAGGCAATACTGTTTTTGCACCTTCACCTGTGTAGCCGCCCCAAATTCCATTTACTTCAATGGTTGGGCGAATGCCTGTTTGTTCGTTAGAAGTAAAGCCTTTTTCTCCCCATAGTTCCTTTACACCTAAGTCGGTTTTATATTCATTTTCATCAAATGGAGCTTTAGCCAAAAGCGCCCTTTCTTCTGTAGTTGCATTTACAACATCGTCATAAAATCCTGGAATGGAAATGTGGTTATTTTCATCGTGCAAGGAAGCAATCATTTTAGACAAAATGGTAATTGGATTAGCTACCGCTCCACCATAAACGCCGCTGTGTAAATCGCGGTTTGGGCCTGTTATTTCCACTTCGATGTAACTCAATCCTCTTACCCCAGTATCGATACTGGGGGTGTCTAAACTGATCATTGCTGTATCACTAATTAATATGCAATCTGCCTTTAATAAATCTGTGTGTGAAGCAACAAATTTTCCCAGGTTGGGCGAACCTACTTCTTCTTCACCTTCAATACAAAATTTTATATTATTAGTTAGTGTGTTGGTTTGTATCATAGTTTCCAGGGCTTTTACATGCATATAAACCTGTCCCTTATCATCACAACTGCCACGTGCAAAAATTTTCCCATCAATAATAACCGGATCGAATGGCCCACTTTTCCATAGCTCCAGTGGCTCAGCAGGTTGTACATCGTAATGACCGTAAACCAGTACTGTTGGTTTAGATGGATCAATTATTTTTTCAGCATAAACTATCGGGTGTCCTTCCGTTTCATATATTTCAGCTTTGTCAACTCCGGCCTCAACTAGTCGTTGTTTCATGGCGGCTGCACATTGAATCATATCCGGCTTATTTTCACTTTTTGCGCTAACACTTGGTATGCGTAACAGGTCGAGCAACTCATTTAAAAACCGGTCTTTATTTTTTTCCTGGTAATCTTTCCAAACTTGCATTTTCATTTATTTTATTATGAAAAAATATAATTGTAGGCTAACGAATGTAGTTCATTTTTAATGCCAAATAATTTCTGATCTAAAAACTTAAAGAATACAAAAAAATGATTTTTTTTTAGCTGAGTATTAATGAGGTTACTATCTTTGTCCCAGATTGTTAGCCAATTTATCAGCCTTTGTTTTTATTGTATGTTGTAATACTTTAAGAGCAAAGGCTGAGTCTATTTTAAGCGGTTCTTGCTTAGGGTTTAAATGTTTTTTGATATAATAAAACTCCTCCGCCAATTACGATATATAATAGAGCAAAAATTACAATCAACCATTTACTGGCTGAACAAACAGCAGTAAAAATGCTGTTTGTATCTGAAATATGCCCATTTAAAGAAAGGAACATTCCTGTATTTTCAAAAATATCAAACAGGCCTGCAAACAATATTGCCCTGGTTAATCTATGCCCGATATTTTTCAAAAACCCTGTAGAATTAACAGCTAATATTTTACAACAATAAAATATAAAAAATGAATAGAAAAAGATGAAAACGAAATCAAGCCATGTATTTAATTTGGCATTATAAACAACGTCATTATTTGTTACGGTTTTCCATTCCCTGATTACATTATTTGTTTTTAAACCCGTATTTGCTAACTCCAAATCCAATATGCCATTGGGTGTTTCAGCAGTCTTTAAAGACGAGCCGGTTTTTGCCATTACAACCATCATAAATACGGCGCCACATAGTAAAAACAGGAATAACAGTTTATTCATGAAGGCTGGTTTTTAGTAAAGATGGTAATACCATCTATTTTTAGATTAGCAACAAAATGCAAGCCTTCAAACTATCCTATTCAACATTAAATTGTACGTAACTACTAAGTTAAGTTCTTATCAGACCTTAATTTATTTATCAATGGTTGAAAATTTTTCCGGATACTTTTAAACAGACGACTATAAAATTCTTTGTTGAATAATTGAGAATCATGCATGGCTTTATAAGTGAGAAGCGCACCTAATGGAGCCAGCACTAATATTGATAACCACATGCCTATAAAGGGCGAAGTAATTTCATCCTTCACAAATTTTTCGCCAAACATATTCAGCAAATGGAAGATGAGGAAAAAAATGATGGCAACCACCAACGGCATACCTAAACCACCTTTTCTAATTATTGAACCAAGAGGTGCCCCAATAAAGAACAATACCAGGCAGGCTAAAGACAATGAAAGTTTCCTGTGCCATTCCACTTTATTATAAATCAAGTCCTTTCGTTTCCCTTCAAATTCTGCTCCTGAAAACTGGTAGGTAGTTTTCATTCCATTTGCTACACTCATTGAATTATCATACACTGAATACCTGGCACTATCCGGAATGCAATCAAAAAAAGATTTTATAGTGTCCTTATTTAACGGAATGGCTTTCGCCCATACACTGTCGGGAAGCAACAGGTATTTTACTTGAAAACTTAATTCTGCCGATAATTTTTTAGCCAGTGTATCTCTCTTTTTTTTAATGGAGTCGATGGAGTAATTAAGTTGGCCAATGCTTAGCATTTTATTATCATTCTTAAAAATACTATCTGGGGTATCTCCTAATTGAAGCGAACTAAGGTCAAATAATTTTTTATATTCTTTAAACCCGAGCCGTATAAATTCTGTACTGGAGTCCATGGTATTGCCACGCTCCTGGTAACGGTATCCGTTGTATAAAGTAAACTCCAGGAATTTCTTATCAGGCGAAAAACTCATCTTTCCTTTTTCTGCAATAATGCTGTTGTCCTGTAAATTAGATTGCTGTTCGTAGATCAATACATTGTGAATTGTTTTTCCATCACTTTCCTTTTTACCCACTTTAATTGCATATCCTGGTATATGATTATAGAAGGTGCCCTGCCTTAGATCAATGGCTGGTTTTTTATAACTGATATCGTAATAAAGCGTTTTAAATTTAAGATTGGCATACGGTATTACATAGTTTGCAAACAGGAACGTAACGCCGCAGAGTAAAATGGAAACGATTGTTAGCGGCTGCATGAATCGCAATAAAGAAATGCCAGCTGATTTAATGGCCACCAGTTCAAAGCTTTCGCCCAGGTTACCAAAAGTCATAATGGATGAAATGAGGATGGCAATGGGCATTGCAAGGGTAAGTAAAGAGGCACTTGCATACCATAAAAATTTACCAATAGTAAGCAGGTCTAAATCTTTTCCAACAAGGTCATCTATATACTTCCACAGGCTCTGCATCATCAGCACAAAAAAAGCAATAAAAAATGTAGCTATAAATGGCCCTATGAACGACCGCAAAATAAGTTTGTCTAATTTTTTTATCATAAACATTCCTGCATTTTGCAGGGTAGGCTTTTTAAATACGACAGCAAGTTTTATATATAGGCAGGCTGAAAAAATTACATGTTCTATCCATTTGCCTGGTTAACAACTGGTATAATTTGTAACTTGTATTCAGTATGACCAACGCAGCAAAAATAACTCTTTCTACCAAGGAACTTGAATTGGTTTGTAATACAGACTGGATTTTAACTAAACATGGTATAATAGAGAAAGTTTACCACTTTTTTGGCGAAGTAGCTATAAATATGAAACAGTTTATAGACAATAATGCCAATAATTTGCCAAAAGACGTGTTCGATAAAAATGCCAAAATTTCAAAAGGTGAAAATTATCGCCAGCTTCCTTATGTCATGCTGGATTATCCCCGTCATTTTTCAAAGGAATCTACACTGGCTATAAGAACATTTTTTTGGTGGGGAAATTTTTTCAGTATCAATCTCCAGGTCTCCGGCGAGTATAAAGAAACTGCGGCCCCTGCATTGTTAAAGCATTTTTTATTCCTGCAGGAACATAACTATTCGTTGTGCATACATAGCGATCCATGGCAGCATCATTTTGATGAGGATAACTATGTTCCAATACGAAATATGACAGTTGCTGAATTTTCAACCAGCCTTAGTGGGGAGTCATTTATAAAAATTGCAAAAAAAATTTCCCTGGAGCAGTGGAGCACTGCTTCAATATTTATTGAAAGTAGTTTTAAAGAAATGATAACCTTGCTGGAGCTTAGGCTCCTAAACGGTGAAAGAGGTCTTTAACCTGGTATTCCCACAACTGGCTTTGATCTTTAATGTCTCTTTTTTCGGCAAAATCTTTAATAATCAAAATAGTTTGATTGGTAACTTCAGATTTTTCTATGCTGAATTCGAAGTACTCTTCTTTGGGTGCATGTAGCCAATGATAACGTATGTATTTATCTTCTTCTCCCTCCAACAATTCTGCCTGCTCATCAGAACCATTCCAGGAAAAGCTGAATATACCGTCCCGCTCATCAACCTTGTCTGCAAACCACTCCTGCAATCCTGCAGGCGTACTCAAAAAATCATATAATATGCCTGGCGAACATCTAACCGGGTATTCTAGCGTATACAAAACTTTCTTGCTCATCCAATTAATTTAAAATCATATAGAATAGTGCAATAATAGCAAAATTAATGACGATTCAAAATATTTTTTTAAACGCACTGTTTAATATGTGTATTGGCATTATTAAACAAAATAGAATTTTAAACTTCCATTTAGAAAAATCACTACAAATCTTTTTGGATAGGGATGATAATTAGTATAAATTACGTTTAAGTAAAATATGTTACTTGCTATAATTATTAAAAGTTTTAACGATTGTAACTTAATCCTTATTTCACCTAATATTAAAACTTCCGGTTATGAGTATGCGCCAACTCAAGATCACCAAATCTATTACCAACCGCGAAAGCCAAAGTTTAGAAAAATATCTGCAGGAAATTGGAAAGGTTGAATTAATCAGCCCCGAAGAGGAGGTGAAATTAGCCGTCCTCATTAAACAGGGAGACCAATTTGCGCTGGATAAACTAACTAAAGCCAATTTACGGTTTGTAGTTTCAGTAGCTAAACAGTATCAAAACCAGGGCCTTACTTTACCCGATCTAATCAATGAAGGTAATGTAGGCTTAATCAAAGCTGCACAACGCTTTGATGAAACCCGTGGTTTTAAATTTATCTCTTACGCAGTGTGGTGGATACGTCAAAGTATCTTACAGGCACTTGCAGAACAATCCAGGATTGTGCGGCTTCCTTTAAATAAAGTAGGGCTCACCAATCGTATCAGTAAAGCCTACTCGCATTTAGAGCAGGAGTTTGAAAGAGAGCCTACAGCCGAAGAAATAGCAATGTTTCTGGAACTTGAAACAGAAGAAGTAGCGGCTACGCTTGGGGCTTCCGCCAGGCATATCAGCATGGATCAGCCATTTGCAGATGGAGAAGAGGGTTCACTGATGGATGTATTGGAAAACCCCAATGCAGAAAGCACAGACATGCACCTTACTTTTAGAGTATCACTTTCTACAGAAATAGACAGGTCATTAAGTACCCTAACTGAACGGCAGAAAGATGTCATTCGTTTTTTCTTTGGTATCGGAGTCGACCATCCGTTAAGTTTGGAGGATATCGGTGAGAGATATAGTTTAACCCGTGAAAGAGTTAGGCAGATAAAAGATAAAGCAATTACCAAATTAAGGTCTACCTCCCGATGCAAGCTTTTGCGAACCTATTTGGGAGCCTAAAGATTTCATACATTTGCAAAAATTTTAAAAGTGAACTTTTTTAGTTCACTTCTTTGTTTATAACCATTAATCATACAATTACTATGTTCAATACATTAAGTGAAAAGCTTGAAAGTGCCTTTAAAAATATAAAAGGGCAGGGGAGAATTTCTGAACTTAACATAGCCAATACAGTTAAAGATATTCGGCGTGCATTGGTTGATGCCGATGTGAATTATAAAATTGCCAAGGAATTTACCGATGTTATCAGGGAAAAAGCATTGGGTGAAAAAGTATTGACCGCGGTAAGTCCGGGCCAGTTGATGGTAAAAATTGTACAGGATCAGCTTACCGAATTAATGGGCGGTAGCGAAAGTGAATTTAATATCAGTGGTAATCCCGCAATAATATTGGTAGCAGGTTTACAAGGTAGTGGTAAAACAACTTTTTGTGGCAAACTGGCTCATTACTTAAAAACAAAAAAAGGAAAATCTCCATTGCTGGTGGCAGCAGATATTTACAGGCCTGCAGCGATTGATCAACTGGAAGTTTTAGGCGGCCAGATTAATGTGGATGTGTTTAGCGAAAGAGAAAATAAAGACGCTGTTAGCATTGCATTGAATGCTATTAAGGAAGCTAAAACAAAAAATAAAAATGTAATCATTATTGATACGGCAGGCCGCCTGGCGGTAGATGAAGTAATGATGAAGGAAGTAGCTGACATTAAAACAGCTATTAATCCGCAGGAAATATTATTTGTTGTAGATAGCATGACCGGCCAGGATGCAGTGAATACTGCGGCTGCATTTAATGAACGCCTCGATTTTAGTGGGGTGGTATTAACCAAGTTAGATGGGGATACAAGGGGTGGTGCCGCGTTATCAATCAAGTACACTGTTAACAAGCCCATTAAGTTTGCCAGTAGCGGCGAAAAAATGGAAACCCTGGATATTTTTTACCCTGAGCGTATGGCTCAGCGTATTTTAGGAATGGGTGATATTGTAAGTCTTGTTGAAAAAGCTCAGGAGCAATTTGATGAAGCAGAGGCAGCAAAACTGGAAAAGAGAATTCGCAAGAACCAGTTTGATTTCGAAGATTTCAAAACCCAGTTACAGCAAATAAAAAAAATGGGTAATCTTAAAGATCTTATGGGAATGATACCCGGAATTGGTAAGCAAATTAAGGACGTGGATATCAACGATGATGCTTTTAAAGGTATTGAAGCAATGATTAATTCAATGACGGTGGAAGAACGCAGAAACCCTGATGTGATAAACCCCACCCGCAAAACAAGGATTGCCAAAGGAAGTGGAAAGGACATTGCAGAGGTTAACCAGTTTTTAAAACAATTTGAACAAATGAAAGGCATGATGAAAATGATGAATAAAATGCCCATGGGTAAAATGCCGGGAATGGGTAGAAAATAGTATTGATATTAATTTATAATTGATCCATTTTGTTTACATGAAGCGGATTTTTTTATGGATGAACCTGGTACGAAAAAATTCTCCTATTTAGGGGATATTTTGTAATTATACACTCAATAAATTTTTTTATTTGGTGAAATATTGGTGCTGAAAAACGAGCATAAAGTTATTTTTTTTTGCTGCAGGCAACCTTTTCAATATTTAATTCGATTATAGAAATACTTAAAATTAAACCAACGACGCAGGAAATAGAAGATATTATCCAGGGGTGCATACTTGCAAATCGGGCAAGCCAAAAAGCTTTCTACCAGCTATTTTATGGCTATTCCATGAGCATCTGTATGCGCTATTGTAATAACAAGGATGAAGCCATGGAAGTAGTGAACGATGGATTTATAAAAGTGTTTAGAGAATTGGTGAGTTTTAAACCGCGGTATGGTAATTATGAAGTTGCCCTTAAAGGCTGGATGAAAAGCATCTTTGTAAACACTGCTATCGATAACTTCAGAAAGAATAAAAAGAACTACCTGGTTTCGACAATGGATCAGTCTCATTTTGAAATGGAGCATACGGGAGAGACTGCGATTGATAAAATGTCTTACAATGAAATCATGCAACTGGTAAACCAGCTATCACCTGTTTATAAAACTATTTTTAATTTATTTGTAATTGATGGATTTAAGCACGAAGAAATTGCCAGCAGGCTAAATATATCCGTTGGCACCTCAAAATCAAATTTATCTAAAGCCAAAGCGAATATTCAAAAAATGCTCAGTGAGGCAACCATAAAATGTTATGAGCGAAAAGCAATTTGATCATATAGAAAACCGGATCAGGGAGGCGGCTGAAAACAGTGTGCCCGACTTTGATGAAAATGCCTGGCTAAAAATGGAGGCACGGTTAGATAAGGAAGATAAAAAGCGACGCTTTTTGTTTTGGTGGTATTTATTGCCTTTACTGATTATCGTTGGAGCTGTTATATACTATGGCATAAATAATAAACCAGCCGGAGAAATTACAGCACAAAAAACTATACAAAAAAATACAACAACTAATCAAAAGATTGCTGATGAAAATATAGATGATGGCAATGCCAAAACTGCAGATGATGGAAATAATAAATCAACTAATCAACGTGTTGATGTTGCAGAAACTAACTCCGTAAGTAAAGACGAAATAAAGAGTGAAAAAGCGGGTATCAATGATGTGTTAATTGCCGGTAAAAAAAGTACCGCAGATTTACTTTACCCGGTTAGTAAAAAAATAAAAGGATTTAAAAAAGGTAACGCAACGTCAACAATTTCAGGAGACGAAAGTGCTGATTTTGGAAGAGAGATTTCGGATTCAACTCAGCAATATTCTAACCTTGTTTCCGGCGAAAATAAAAACGTACTTGATACTGAACAATTTTTTGTTAAGAGCGCTGAAGAAAAAGCGGACACTTTAAGTAAAGTGAAAACTGACAGCTCAAATCAAAATACCATTACCAATAAGGCGGAAAAAAAAACAGGTAAAAAAATAAAAGACATCAAGCCATCCCGGTTTTATTTTATTGCATCCCTGGGCGCAGATGCAGGGAGTGTAAAACTATTATCTTTTAATGATAGCAAATTTACAGCTAAGTATGGTGTAGGTGTAGGATACCAGCTCAATAAAAAAATCAGTATTCAAACGGGCTTTTATGCCTCAAGAAAAAAATATATAGCTGGCCCCGGCGACTATAATCCGAAGGCCGGTTCGTACTGGAGCATGGTACAAATTGTAAAAGTAGATGCAGCTTGTTTGGTGTATGATATACCAGTAACGGTTAGGTATAACTTTTTACAAAAAGGTACTGCTACATATTTCGCTACTGCAGGTGTTTCTTCTTTTATAATGAAAAAGGAAGACTACCAATATTATTATACAAGAAACTCCACTCCTTATCAAGCCGCCTGGTCATATACCGGGAATAAAAATTATTTCTCCGTTTTTAATTTTTCTGCGGGCATAGAAAAGAAGTTGACTTCACAATTTTCTTTGTTGGCAGAACCTTCCATCAGCATACCAATTTCAGGTGTAGGTGATGGCCGCGTAAAATTATATGGTGCCGCATTACAACTCTCTGTAAAGTATCAACCCTCAAAAAAAATAAATAAAAAGTAAGCTGTTTTTTTTTGCTGTAAGGCAACCTTCAAATCAATACATACGATTCATTACAAAAGAACTTGTATGATCAATCGTATTAAAAATTTCTTAGGTATTATTGCATTTATTTTTATTGCAATTAGTTTTGAATCGTGTAGCAAAGACAGTCCTGCACCCACTCCCAACACGAATGTATGCGCAGGCAAAACTATTGTTGTAACAACCACCACTACGGCAGCATCTGCGTGTAATGGTAACGGTAGTATAGTAGCTTCCGCCTCGGGTAGCAGTAACTTTACGTACAAACTAAATGCTGCAGGTACCTACCAGGCTACCGGTACATTCAGCAATGTTGCTGCAGGCAGCTATACCGTTTTTGCCAAAGACGGTAACGGCTGCGAAAATTCCACCACTGCAACTGTGGCTACTACCGGTACCGCCGGAACGCTGTTTATCGCAGTTAGAAACCTGGTAGCTGCCCGGTGCCAGAGTTGCCACAATGCAACCACAGCCAATGGAGGGATGAACTTTGCAGTTGAATGTAACATCGTTACCAATAAAGCCCGTATTAAAGTAAGAGCAGTAGATGAAGGCACCATGCCACAGACCGGTCCACTGTCTCAATCAGACAAAGACATTATTTCAAACTGGATAAATGCCGGCGGCGGTTACACAAACTAATTTATTCTCAACAGTATTTTTTTTAAAATGATTTTGTCAGGAAAGTATATTGGTATTTTTTGCCTGCTCATTGCAGTGTTTGCCGGGGCTTATTTTTATCATGAATACCAGCGGGAGTTGCCTGACTTTACACATGCAAAGCCTGCCGTGGAAACAACCGTTGCCACACTTATAGATGAGTATGAGAATGATGAAGTAAAAGCAGATCAACAATACCTGGGAAAACCAATACAGGTATCTGGTTTAATTACTGAAATAGTAAATCAACACGATACACTTGTAAATGTATTCCTTGGTGATACCAATTCATTACATAAGGTGAGTTGCCTTTTAGGCAAAAGCCAGGTTGAATCAGTTAAGAAATACAGGCACGGACAAGCTGTTGTTATAAAAGGAATTTGTACCGGTTATTTAATGGATGTAGAATTAAACAGGTGTGTAATTGTAGAAACAAATGATTAATAAAATGAAAATTAAAGTGTGCTTGCAACTGGTGGTTTTTATGATTATGATAACCACTATTGGAAATGCCCAGGCTAAATATTTTACCAAAGCGGGAAAAGTTTCTTTTTACTCAAAAACCACCGTGGAAGATATTGAAGCGGTCAATAATAAAGTTGTTAGTATTTGGGATGTGCCAACCGGGCAAATTGAATTTGCTGTTTTAATGAAAGGATTTGAATTTAAGAAAGCATTAATGCAGGAACATTTCAATGAAAATTACATAGAGAGCGACCGGTATCCTAAAGCGATTTTTAAAGGAACTATTGAAAACAGTAACAGCCTTTCGTTAAATGGCGATAAAACATTGGTTGTAAAAATAAATGGATTTCTGACTATGCACGGCGTTACAAATCCTGTAAATACCACCGCAACAATCATTGTTAAAAATGGCGTAGTTGCGGCAAGTTGTAACCTCGAAATTGAGCTTTCAGATTATAAGATTAACGTGCCTGCAGTAGCGGCTGCTAATATCAGTAAGCGTATATCCATTTCCGTGAATATTCCGGACTACCTGCTGCTCCCGGCTAAATAATAAAAATTACTTCACCCACATCAATATGGTAATTATGATAAAAGTTATTACAGCATTTTTATTTGTTAGTATTTTATTTACTGCAGACCTGCAGGCTCAATCACTTTTAAAGGAGATAGAAGATAGCGTACCACAAGCTCAAAAAATTTCCGGTGCCTTTAAATCCACCAGGGTTATTAATGCGCATTCAATCGAAATGGTACATAAAGGCAATTTAGATTTTAGAATTATGCATCGTTTTGGATTTATAAGTGACGGTGTAAAACAATTATACGGCCTCGACAATGCGTCGATGCGTATTAGTTTTGATTATGGCATTACTGATAACTTAACTGTAGGCTTTGGTAGAAGTACTTTTAGAAAAGAGTTGGATCTTTTTGTAAAGCAACGGATTTTACAACAGTCAACCGGACAAAAGATAATGCCGGTTTCTGTGGTAGTTGCAGTTGGTGGTTTGGTTTTTACCGAAGAATCATTTGCACCGGTTAAACCGGGTTTTAGCGATAGAACTGCTTATTATACACAACTATTGATTGGTAGAAAGTTTAGTTCTGTATTTTCATTTCAGTTGAGCCCGATTGTTGTTCATAGCAGTACACCGGTAAATACAGGTGACGATAAAACTATTTTTGCAATGGGCGGCGGTGGCCGTTTTAAGATCAGTAAAAGAATGGCCATAACGTTGGATTATCATCATTCTTTTGGCAAGCTTGCCCCGGTTTCTACAGATCCCCTGTCGATAGGGGTTGACATTGAAACGGGTGGCCATGTATTTCAATTGCAATTTTCCAACGCTACAGGTATGAATGAAAGGGCTTATATCACTCAAACAACCGGCAAGTTTTTTAAGGGAGATATTCGATTTGGCTTCAATTTATCCAGGATGTTTAAGATTGGAAAAAAGTAGTTGGTCGTATGCGGCCAATGTCATTAAGTTAGGAATTTTAATTGCCCCGTCCTTTAGGTCGGGGTAATTGATTCAACAAAAAAGACACGGGCCTTAGCCAAAATATTTTGTGGTCTAAAGCCTGCAAGGATAATATTTTCTTTTAACACTTCCCTGACTGGCAAATGCAATTGAATTGTTTTCTTAACTTAAACTTAATAGCATTGGCCTTTGACTGATTTTCAAGTTGTTTTTTGTAAAATAAACAAATTTGCCTCCATTTCAATAGCCTTATTGTACGTTAATTTTATGCAATCATTATTAAATATTTGGATATTTTGACGCCGATTGGTAACTTCGCTTTCCTTTTTTAAGGAAGAGTTAGAAACCCTATTTATTAACAACCCAAAAAAATTTCTATTTTTTATGGCTGTAAAAATGAGACTGCAAAGACATGGTTCAAAAAAGAGACCATTCTACTTCATCGTTGTAGCAGATGCCCGTAGCCCACGTGATGGCAAATTTATTCAGAAACTTGGTACTTACAATCCTTTGACCGTTCCTGCAACTGTGCAGATTGATCGTCAAAAGGCGTTGGACTGGTTACACAAAGGTGCTCAGCCTACTGACACTGTACGTCGTATCCTTTCTTTCAAAGGAGTATTGTTCCTGAAGCATTTGTTAAGAGGTGTAGGTTTAGGCCTGTTTGATGAAGCTGTAGCAATGCAAAAATTTACTACATGGAGCAGTGAGCATGATGCTCATGTTGCCAAGCGCCAGGGAGCTCATAAAAAAGCTCGCCAGGATAGCCGTAACCAACCTGTAGTAAGAAAAGTTGCTGAAGTTCCGGCCGCTGTGGCAACCGCAGCACCAGAAGCAGCACCTGCCACTGAAGAAACTAAAACAGAAGAATAATTACCTCTGTTGCGTTAATTCTTTTAAGCAATTTCGATTAGTCGGGATTGCTTTTTTTGTGCCCCCAACCCCTAAAGGGGAGTTATACAGGAATTAATTTGAAAGTCATTTAATTATCTTTGTTATACATTATGATTTTACATGAAACAATATTCACCACAAATAACTCCCCTTTGGGGGTCGGGGGTTGAGTCAATATTTTAAAATAGGAAAATTTGCCGCCAGTTTTGGTTTAAAAGGCGAATTGGTGTTACTACACAGCCTGGGCAACAAAACTGCCTTAAAAGGGCTGGAAACCGTGTTTGTAGAAGAAAAGAAAGACAACTTTATGCCCTATTTTATAGAAAGCACTTCCATAAAAAATGACAGTGAAATCTATATTAAATTGGAAGGCATCAATACAAAAGAAGTGGCCCGCAAACTCACCCCCAAAGAAGTATGGTTGCAGGAAGCAGACTTTAAGAAATTTGCTGCCAAATCTTCTCCCATTGCCATGCTTGGTTTCCATTTAATCAACGAAGATGAAGACCTCGGCGAAATCATAGAAGTGATAGAACAACCACATCAAATACTCTGCGCAATATTATTGGATGGCAAAGAAGCACTAATCCCCATCCACGAAGAATCACTGGATAAAATTGACCAGAAGAACAGGAAAGTGTTTGTTACGCTGCCGGATGGGTTGCTGGATATTTACCGGTGAGGATATTACTTACGCATTTGTTTTACTAAATTATAATAAAATCTTTCCAATAATCGCATATCCTCCGTAATAATTTCAGCCTGTGCTGTAAGGCCATTATGATACTGTAATGGTTTTTTGTAGTTGGTTATTAGTTGGTTGGGCAGTATCACTTTCGCCAGGTAACCACTGTCGGACGGAGTTGTACTGATGAAGTCTATAATGCCATTGACAGCGCCATATTGCTCATTGGGATAAGCTTGAAATTTTAATAGCACTCTTTGGCCCTTTTTTACTTTTCCAAAATTGTATTGCGGCACCAGCATTTCTACAAAATAAGCAGTATTTACCGGTTGTATATAAAACAATGTTTGGCCGGCTTTCATTTCCTGGTTTTCCTGGAAGAAGCCTGTAAATGAAACCCTGCCTGCAACAGGCGCCTTCAACAGGTATTTATATTCCCATGCCTGCACCTGGCTTTTCATGGTTTGCAATGCTTGTATAAAGATATTTTTCTGCACAATTATCTGGTTCTCCAGGTCTGCTATTTCCTTTCGTTTTTCGTTTTGCTGGCTTTCATTTAAAACAATGGATGTGTTGATTTGTGGCAGCGATAATTGTTTTGCAATCAGTTTACTTTTTTCGTTGCGATAATCCAATGAGGAAATTACTTTGTCATCTGCAAGCGATTTACTGGCATCGTAGGTTTCATTGCTTAATGAAAGGTCCTGGGTAAGTAATGTTTTTTGGGTCGATAAAATGCTGTTTAATTTTTGGATATTTTGCATATCCTTTAAGAGCATAACTTTTTTTCTCAAGTAAAAACCACTGCTTAAAAAATCCCGGAAAGTAATAAACGCCTGCATAAATACTTGATAAGGCGTTTGTAGTTCACCTAATGCCTCATCCCTTATACCGGAAACCGGAGCAATATTTGAAGGCAGGAATTGTATGATTTCGTCTGTATGATTTCGGCTTATCAGCTCTGTAATGGAATCTAATTGATGGCTGATGGCATTTACAGATGTTGGGTTTGCAATACTTTCCATATAAGCAAGTAGCTGCCCTTGCTGCACATCAACATTTTCCTTAACAACGATCTTAATTAACTTGCCATCTGTTTTGGTAACCACCTGCCTGGGAGCATTGATACCATTCAGCCTGGCTTGCGCAACCACAATATCCGGATATTGAATAAACCAACAAATACCGGCTATACCTAACAGCAAAGAAAAGAAAAACACAGTACCCCAACGAACAGCAAACGGCATCCGGTTAGAAATAATTTCCTCTATCTCATTACCGTGCTCTGCAAAAGTATTTTTTGTAGCAGGTACACCCTCCGCAGCCTTATTGAATACATTGTTATTTTGTGGCATTTAGATTATATTTGTTTGATAAATTATTACTTATGGCGCTACAGGAATTAACTATTGATAAAAAAAAATACATTCTTTTACCTGCCAAAGAATATGCAACTATGCAACAAGATATTGCTGATTTAAAAAAGGTTTTTAGCCGTAGAAATGAGACAGGGGTAGAAGCGGGGCAATTTTTTAAATCTTTAACTGCAAAGAAAAAAATACCAAAAAAATAGCAATGCGCTATATTGTAATAATTAAGGCATCTGCTCAAAAACAAATTGCGAAACTCCCCAGGGGGTATCAAAATAAAGTTAAAAAGGTTATACTTGGTTTGGCGGATGAACCCAGGCCTCATGGGTGTAAAAAGCTGATTGGTTCTGTGAATATTTATAGGATAAGAGTGGGTGATTATAGAATTGTTTACGAAATAGTTAGCAACCAATTGATGGTATATATATTTGATGTAGATCATAGAAAGGATGTTTATCGTTAATTCCCCAACTCCAGTTGATTTTTTACCAGTTCATAATACTTTCCTCTTTTAATACTCAATTCAGTATGGTTGCCCGATTCTGCAACTGAGCCATTATCCAATACAATAATCTGGTCAGCATTTTTTACTGTGCTCAACCTGTGCGCTACAATTACAACCGTGCGTCCTTTAAAAAATTCCTGCATATTTTCCAGTATCACTTTTTCATTATTGGCATCTAATGAGTTGGTGGCTTCATCAAAAAAAATAAACGAAGGGTTTTTATACACTGCCCTGGCAATAGAAAGCCGTTGCTTTTGGCCACCACTCATCCCGGTACCTTCGGCACCCAATTTTGTGTGAAAACCCAACGGAAGCGATTCTATAAAAGGTAGAATGTTTGCCGTTTTACAAGCTTGTAATAATCGTTCATTATCTATGGTATCGTTGGTAACAGTTATATTTTTTCTGATGTTATCATTAAAAATAAAATTGTCCTGCATTACCGCCCCGCTAACGCTGCGCCAGTATTTAGGACTGATTGTTTTAAAGTTGGCTGGGCCAAGATGGATTTCACCTTTGTAGTTTTCGTAAAAACGCAGCAGTAGTTTCACTAGAGTGGTTTTGCCACTTCCGCTCATGCCTACGATAGCTGTTACCTTACCTTGTGGAATAGTAAGGCTGATATCTTTAAGTACCGGCTCATTACCAGCGCCGGGATAGGTAAAGGAAAGGTTCCTGATATGGATACTATGTTCCTGCGGCAATGCATGTATGTATTCGTTGTGCAGGGGTTCTTCATCGTCTAAAGCGTGAATATCATTTAGTCGCTCCAAAGATATTTTTGCGTCCTGCGATTGTTGGGTAAACCCAATCAATTGTTCAATCGGGCTGTTGAGTTGGCCGATAATATATTGAATGGCCAGCATCATACCCAGGGTAAGATCGCCGGTGATTACCAGTTTGGCCACAATAAAAGTTATCAATATATTTTTGCCCTGGTTAATGGTAAAAGCGCCAATTTGCTGGTATTGGTTAAGCGATAAGCTTTTAAAATTTAATTTAAACAAACCTGCCTGCAAGCCCTCCCATGCCCAGCGATACGTATTTTCTGCATTGTTTAGTTTTATTTCCTGCATACCATATACCAATTGCATGGTAGCATTATTTTCCTGTGCAGCTATGGCAAAGCGTTGATAATCCAGCTTGCGGCGGTAGCTTAAAAAAAAGCGTATCCACGCCAGGTATAAAATACTGCCGCCGGCAAATATGAAAAATATAGACAAGTTGTAACCCAGCAATACAACCGAAAATATTACCAGGTTGATCAGTGAAAAGAAAGTGTTGAGGGCAGTGCCCGTTAAAAAGTTTTCGATCCGTTGATGGTCGCCAATGCGCTGGATAATATCACCGGGATGCTTGCTGTCAAAAAATTGCATGGGCAGCTTCAACAACTTTGCCCAAAAGCCGGAGAGCAGGGAAATATTTATCCGGGTGCTGATGTGCAGCAGGATGCGGCTACGGATGAATTCTACCGCTGTTTGCGAAAAAAGCAACATTAGCTGCGCCGCTAATATTATCTGTATAAAGTTCAGGTTTTGGGTATTGATACCCGTATCTACAATGCTTTGGGTGAGATAAGGAAAGATCAATTGAATGCCGCTCCCAATCAACAAGCCAAGTATTATTTGAAACAGGTAAGCTTTGTGTTCCTTTAAATAACCTAACAGGTAGGGCCAGCCTATTTTTGTGGAGGCGTTACTGTCGGGCCCTGCGAACTCCATCTGCTTAAATAATGGAGTAGTTTCTAACAACAGCACTAATCCTTTTCCCTCCTTCGCGGGCAAGCCTGCTGCTGCCGGTATAGATACCCAATGTTTGATAAATTCCGCTCTTGTTAATTGTACCAGCCCCTTGGCAGGGTCTGCCACGGTTAGTTTATTTTTGGTAGCGCCCGGTATTAGCACCACAAAATGATACTGGCCCCAATGCAGGATGGCAGGTAATTGTGCATCATTCATTAATGCATCCACACTAAGTTTAGCGCCTGCCGCTTTTAAGCCAATTGCTTCGGCCGCATCTGCAAGGCCAAGCATTGAAACGCCCTGCTTCCCATATTCAGATTTATTGCGCAGGTACTCCAGCGATATGGTACGTCCATAATATTTGCCTACCATCCGCAGGCAGGTGGGGCCGCAGTCCATTGCGTCTAATTGTTTATAAAGGGGGAAAGATTTCATTATTTTCCTTTAAGAGCATAAGTTCAACGTATGACAAAAAAGTACCGAAGCAGAGTGTTGAGAAAGTTTATCGAAAGCAAATGGAACCAATACATAATAACTTTATCTAATTTTTGCTAACAAATATTCAGGTATTTATAGTACAATAAGCAAAAGTTTTTTGGTCGCCCATAAAAATTTGATATTGATAATTTAAAGCATTGCAAAATGAAATCAATATTGCTTTATCTAGATCTCTGTTTATATCATCAAAAATGACTGGCTTATCATTCTTCTGAAATAAATCCAAGTTATCCAAAATTCCATTTCGTAATTCACCAGGAGGGCCATCAATTAATAACATATCATACTGTTTGTTAAGTGCAAGTTTTACTTTATTTCTATGATACCATTTATTTTGAATAGGAGCATGTATAGATGTATGGTTTTCATTTCGCTTATGTAAAAAACCTTTATCATGTTCTATGCTGATGACTTTATAATTTTCCAGCAAAACATCTGTGCCAGCACCAGATCCAAATTCAAGTATTGATTTCCCGGAAGGGATTTTTTGGGCTATAAAATCAATCAACTTTTTTTCAATTGCCCATCCCCCAAGTTGCTTTTTTTGTAGCGCCAGAGCAACTATCCACTCAAAGAATGTAAAAAGCTGGCTTCGATTATAAAGCTTTAATCCATCATTGCTCTGCAATAATTTATCTAAAACTACTATTCCCTTTTCTATAAGATTTTCCGGAAGAAAATCTTCTCTCATGAGCCGCAAATAAAGATCCATTTCCTTTAAACTTAGCTTCACATTGAATCCTTCTAACAGCCATAATCTTACACCATCGGTAAATTGCTTCTGTTCATATTCACTAGTGGAGGCAATCTGATAGGGGGGAGTTCTGTACCATATCAAATCTTTATCAATATTTACAATTGGAAATTTTTTTGAACATCTTGCAATAAAATCATAATCGGCAGTTTGACTTATTTTTTCATTAGAAAATAAGTTATTTTTTTTTAATAGCGATTTCCGCAGTATTAGAGAAGAAAGAACTGTATAATTATTTTTAAGTAAATAGATTTTTATTTGCGAATAATCTAGTTGATTGGTGGCAAGTCTCGCTATATCCCCTTTTCCACTAATTACTTTTCCACTGGAACCTAAACATCCTACCTTTGGGTGACTTTCCATGTAATTAAATTGAGTGGCTAAACGGTCAGTTTCAGCGATTGCCTCCGCATCCATTAAACAAATGTATTTACCCTTAGCAATTTTTAGCCCCTCATTGCCAGCTGTATAGTGCCCCCTGATTTTATTGAATGCGATATACTTTATTCTTTTGTCACTATATTTTTTTATTTGCAAATCGGTAGAGTCCGATGATCCATCGTTCACTATAATAAATTCGAAATTTACAAAAGATTGCTTAAGAATACTTTCGATAGCAAAAGAAACATTTTGCCCGCAATTATAGCAGGGCATCACTACCGATATTAATATGTTATATGACATAGATTTCTTCAGTACCAATAATAAATAGTTTGAATAATTGTATAGGTATAGGCGTTTAGCTATCCCTTATTTGTGATTAATCTAATTGGTTTATT
>JBDUEK010000002.1:0-138048 GCA_040002495.1 Ferruginibacter sp. | reverse complement strand
AAAAAAAAGGGCCCGAATAGAAATTCAGCCCGTTTTAAAATCCAATATCCTATGAAAAACCAAGGTATTAACGCCATTGCGCAGGTAGTATTGTATAAAGAAGATAAAAAATTAAAAATAATTTAATGATATGTTGATTGTTAAACTAAAATGAACATGAATTTATCAAACATTAAACATGCACGCAATAGATAGAAAAAATTCTACCAAAAATTGGCAAAACATACTAATTATCATGTGAAATAAATAGGTGAGTTTTGGGTGAGATCGAAAATACCTCTGAAACCCTGAATTTTATTATCCTATGAACTATTACGTCGTTAATTACCTTGTTCTTGATGAAAAGGAAATACTTGAAAATAAAAACATTTATCTCCCAATGCAATCGCTTGCAAACATTCAAGAGTTTAAAACAACAATTGCCAAGGGAATACATGCCCGTTTAAATCCGAATTGTATTGTTATTAAAAGTTATAAGCAAGTTAGCATGGAAGAATATAACCACCTGCATAACCATAGTAATGGAAGTGCAGCTTACATGTAATTGAAAGCATAAAGAGAAAGATTAAAGCGCCCATTTGCTTACCTGGTTGATATTTACCTCCTGGTTTTTAAACCGATCGTAACATACCTCCATCAATTGGAATATTTGCGCCGCTGATGTAACCTGCCTGCTCTGAGGCCAAAAAATTTACCAGGTATCCAAATTCCTCGGGTCGTCCAAAGCGTCCCATTGGGATGGTGGCCTTCATTCCGGTTTTATATGCTTCAATAGTTTGCCCTTTACTTTTTGCCTGGTTGATATTGATCTCATCTAATCTTTCTGTATCAAAATAACCGGTTAAAATATTATTGACCGTTATCCCGTCAGGTGCTACTTCCCTGGCCAATGTTTTTGCCCAACTTATAACTGCAGATCGTATACTGTTAGATAATACAAGGTTTTGTAAAGGTTCCCTCACTGTTATTGACGAAAGATTAATAACACGGCCATATCCCCGGGATCGCATTCCTTTCAACGCTTCCATAGTAGTAAAACATACGGTTTTAAATAACAGGTCGAATGCCTGCTGATAATCGTCCACCGATTTATCAAATACTGTTCCTGCGGCTGGCCCGTTCGTATTATTGATTAGAATATCGACAGGGTTATTGGCAAAATACGCAGCAATGATTTGTTGAAATGTGGCAAAATCTGCAAAGTCAACTTCCAGGTACTGATGCTGCTGTCCAAATGGCACTGGTAATTCGGCGACTGCTTTTTTTAACTTTTCTTCGTTTCGGGCCATCAATGTCACTGTTGCTCCACTTGCTGCCAATTGAGTGGCAATTGCATTTCCCAACCCCCTGCTGCTGCCGCCGACTATTGCAGTTTTTCCTGTCAATGATATCTCCATAATTTATAATTGATAGTCTTGCCTGACTGGTGAAAAAATGTCGAGTAATTTACAGTCTGTAATTGCAACGCCACCGTGTGCAACACCTGATGGAATCACTGCAACGGTCCCGGGTTCCAGCGCTTTTCGTTCATCACCCACCGTTAGTTCAAATTTCCCTTCCAGTACCTGACTGGTTTGTTCATGTACATGATGGTGAATGGGCATTTCAGCCCCTGCCTTTACGTCCCAGAATGCCATGGTCATAGTTTCGCCATGAATGAATTTTGCCTCATAACCTTTAATGATTTCTTTAGGTATTATCTGTTCAATTTCTATAAACATAACAGTTGATTTTATATAACAACCATTGCAATTGGTAAATTATTATCCACTAAAATTAAGTACTAATCTCAACATACCTGTATGCAGTAAAAAAAGGGGTGCATTCCAAATTGTCGCTGGCTGGTGGAGACACCAGCCAGGGCAGTCAGCCGTGGGCGGTGTCCTCACCGCCCACAGTGTTACAAGTAAAGCGACAATTTGAAATGCACCAAAAAAAAGAATGCGGACATTTTTCACAAGTATATTTGTAACCATTCAAATGAAATAATTTTTACATAGAGTTTCAGCATACGACCAAAAATTTTAAGCCATCTCAGGAATTCACCCTGTATTTAGTAAATTTGATTACCATCCTGACTGAAATATTATTGAATATGAGTAGCATTACTATTGCCAAACCACAAGTGCGGATTGATGAAGCTGTAAAAGAATTGATAGCAGAGCAAAAGGAACAATGTACGATTGTACATTGCCGGTATTTTTCAGATGAACCAGCCGGAGTGCGTATTTGGCCAACCACCTACCTTGTAGAAGATACCGGAAAACGTTGCAAACTTGTAAAAGTTTTTAACATATCTATCATGCCGGAATGGACCTTTCATTTTACCAACAATGATTATATCCGCTTTACGCTTGTTTTTGAGGCACTCAGCGAAGATTGCAGGCAATTTTATTTGTACGAAGATATTAGCCAGCCCTTTGGATTTTATAGCAATACCGTAACTAAAAACAGTTCAGGCGTTTATACCGTAGAAGTTTTTGTGGCATAATTTAACACTCAGTTTCCTAAGTAAAATTTTAACCAATCGTCACCTGGCTTACCTCTCCACGGTAAAATTCCCTGTACTTTTGATTTGTTAAAAAATAGTCATCCACCTGCTAAATTAAAACCTCACAGGGCAAATTGATGTATATAGCTGAAACAGTATAATACTTAGCCCTGTAATTGATTTCAATGAAGGGACAATTAAGAACTATTTCAACAATTAATTAACATGAAAAAATTATTTCTACTATTACACCTTGTTTTTGTATTGGGTAGCTGTAATGCAATAGAAAATAACGGCCAGGTTCCTACCCATGAAAAATGGTCGGCGTTGTTGCAAAAACATGTCAGCAACACAGGACAGGTGAATTATAAAGGATTTAAAGCTGACGCGGCAAAACTGGATGAATACCTCGCTATTTTAAGCAAAGAGCAACCCGGAAAAAACTGGACCAGGAATGAGACACTTGCTTTTTGGATCAATGCTTACAATGCATTTACCGTTAAGCTAATCATTGATAATTATCCATTAAAAAGTATAAAAGACCTTAACCCAGGCGTATCGGTTATATTTGTAAATACAGTGTGGGATAAAAACTTTTTTTCTATTGGTGGCAAAAAAATGAGCCTGAATGATATTGAGCATGGCAAGCTTAGAAAAATGAGTGAACCACGTATGCATTTCACCATTGTATGTGCTTCTAAAAGCTGTCCCAAATTATTGAATACGGCTTACGAAGCTGCCACACTTGACAAGCAGCTAACGCAGGCTGCAAAGGATTTCCTGGCAGATCCATCAAAAAATATAGTGAATGCAACTGCCCCAAAACTTTCAAAAATATTTGATTGGTTCGGCGGTGATTTTAAAGTAAACGGACATTCAAAAATTGATTTTATCAACCAGTTTACAACGGTTAAAATCAAAGAAAATGCTAACATCATTTACCTGGATTATAACTGGAACTTAAATGAATAGGTAAATAATTCTACTTTGACATATTTAGAAAACGTTGGCTAGGATTACAATACTTCTAACTATGGAACGGAAAAGATGCCATGAAAAAATATGGCACAAGTGAGTGACACAACGATGTCGCCATAAAAAACCTCTGCTGGCCAACAAAAAAATCGACTTGTCAAAGTAGAAATAAATATACCTGAAGAATTACGAACGAAATAGTAAAAATGATAAACAACTTTGCAGACATATTGATGATGATTGTGATTGGATTGTACACAGCTGCCCTCATCTTTATTTTACTGTTCAGTCTTACGCAAGCTCAGCTTTTATTCAGGTATTTGTTTAGCAGAAAAAAGTATAAAGCAGCTCAACAACTCAAAAAACAATTTACTACACTGCCATTGGTAACGGTACAATTGCCTGTATACAATGAAAAGTATGTGGTGGAGCGATTGATCGATTGCATAACTAAACTCAATTACCCAGCCGATAAACTGGAGATACAGGTATTGGATGATTCAACCGATGAAACCAGGGAGGTAATTGCAGAAAAAGTGGCGCAGTTGCAGAGATTCGTAAATATAAAACACCTGCACCGAAGCAACAGAATTGGCTTTAAAGCAGGTGCATTAAAGGAAGGGCTCGAAAAAGCAAGTGGTGAATTTATTGCCATTTTCGATGCAGATTTTTTACCCTCAGAAAATTTTCTGCTAAAATCGATCCCGCATTTTATTGATCCCGCTGTAGGCATGGTGCAAACAAAATGGACCTGGCTCAATAAAGGTTATTCAATTATCACAAAGGTGCAGGCATTTGCATTAGACACTCATTTTACCATTGAACAGGTAGGGCGAAACATTGGAAAAAGCTTTATCAATTTTAATGGAACCGCTGGCACCTGGCGAAAATCATGTATAACAGATGCCGGTAACTGGCAGGCAGATACGCTTACAGAAGATCTTGATCTTAGCTACCGGGCACAATTAAAAAACTGGAAGTTTATTTATCTCGAAGAAGTGGATGCACCTTCTGAATTACCGCCTGTAATGAGTGCCGTTAAAACCCAGCAATACCGCTGGAACAAAGGTGGTGCTGAAACTGCACGTAAGCATTTACGCAAAGTGCTATCATCTAATCAATCATTTGCTACCAAATGGCATGGCGTTATGCATTTACTAACGAGTGGCGTATTTTTATGCATCGTAACTTTTGCAGTATTGAGTATACCGGTATTGCTAATCCGTAATTATTACCCACAGTTTGCCGGTTTATTCAGGATCACTGACTTCTTCTTTGCTGGTTTCTTTATTTTGATCTTTATGTTCTTCGTTTCTGTTGGCCTGCAATACAAAAACATGTGGAAAGCCATCGCCGTTTTTCTGCAAACATTTCCATTATTCCTGTCACTTTCAATGGGGCTTTCCCTGCACAATGCAATAGCCGTACTGGAAGGTTACTTTGGTAAAAAATCACCTTTTATACGTACACCGAAGTTTAATGTAATTGCGCAATCAGATAAATGGTCGGGCAATAATTATATAAAAACCACCGTCAATAAACTCACTATTTTTGAAGCCGTTTTAACCGCTTATTTTATTGGCGGAATTTTACTGGCTTTCAAGCTGCACGACTTTTCGCTGCTGCCCTTTCATGTGTTGCTTGCTTTTGGATATGGGGCTGTTGTTTATTTTACGTTGTTTCAACAAACAGTTAAACGTTCAACCAGGCGGGAATTAAAAACAACCATGCAGGCTGCATAATTTCAAGCAATGAAATCAAGATATAAAATAGGAATCCTGGCCCTGGCAGGTTTTGGTTTGCTTATTTATTTTAGTAAGCCATTCAGTGAGCGCTCCTATAAAATAATGTTGAAATCCCTCCTAATACACAACGTTCCCGAATTAAATATTGATGAAGCCATTCAGCAGGACCAACCCTTATTTTTAGATGCCCGTGAAAAGCAGGAATATGACGTAAGTCACATTAAAAACGCTATCTGGATTGGCGATAAAACCTTCAGCATTGGAAGGCTTAATGGTGTGGCGAAAAATAAAAACCTCATTATTTATTGTTCCATTGGCTATCGTAGCGAGAAAATTACGGAACAAATTATTAAAGCCGGCTATCAATCAGTAAGCAATCTTTATGGTGGAATTTTTGAATGGGTGAATGAAGGCAATCCGGTTTATGATTCAACAAATACGCCTACTAAAAAAATTCATGCTTACAATCACCTGTGGAGTAAATGGCTGCGTAAAGGCGAGAAAATTTATTGATAAAAATTGTCTGAAAATTCAACCCCTTTGTAAAAAATTATTTGGTACCTGGCTGCGGAACTTTGTGCAGCTTCATTGGCGTCGCACTCTTGTACATCATTTTTTCATGGCAGCTAAATCAATCATTCTTCGTACGCTCTTGTATCGATGTTGTTTTCTCATTTAAAATAATTGTTCCTTGCCATACTTCAATTCCTTAAAAATAAATGCTCCCACAATAATGTATTCAATACCTGTAAGCCACAAAACTTCCCTGTAAGGATTTTGAGCATATGCACTGTAGGTTAACATTATTAAAAAAGACCAGACCAATGAAAACCGATACCTGCTAAACATGGTTAAAAATACCAATACAGTAACGTACCATGGATGCACTACCAGGCTGAATAAATAGTATGCTGCAATTGTAAGCAATATTCTTTTCACTAATACTTCAACAGTTAGTATTCGCTGCTTAAACGCAATCAATAAAATAGCACCAATAGCAAATAAAGGCATTATTTTACCCAACACAAATATGATGTTAACACCTGTTACATCATACCCTACCCACAACAGTAAATAATATATACTGGCATTAAATTCAAATTTATCAAAGTACAATCCAACACTGGTTGCTATGTGATCAATAAATGTTTGGTCGGCAAAAGGTAGAAATGAAATGAAAAAAACAAGCATCACCAACATTGAGTAAACTGTACCTTTCTTAATACTCAGAAATGAAATAATGGCGGGCATAAAAATGAGCGGCAACAATTTAGCAGAAATCGCCAGCCCAATTGCTACTGCAGACCAAAGTAATTGCTCCCTTACTAAAAAAAGAAATGCCAGCGACAGCAAAAAAATCATAAAAACTTCTCCATGCAGGTTGCCTGAAAATTCAATGATCACTAAAGGATTCAACGCATAGAAAAGTACATTACGTGTTGGCAATTTAAAATGCTTTAATAATTTAATAGCAGTATAAATTGTGCCTGCTTCTGCCAGTAAAACAAATACCCGGTAAACAATCAGATCGTTTAAAATATTTGCTCCACCAATTTTTACACTTACATAAAATACAGCCTGCAGCAAAGGTGGATATACAGAATAATATTGCAGCGAGTTCATCCCGGCTTTCAATTCATCCATAAACAATGTAAGGTTGGTACCAGGTAAATTAGTGATTGCTTCCGGAGCAAGTGCATACGGATTTGTACCGTGTGCAGACAATAATCCATCCCAGATGAATCTGAAATAATCATCTGATAAAGCTGGCATCGCAAATAAAAAAAGCACTCTGAAAACAAACGCAATTATCAACAGTTCCTTGAAATAATTTTGGGCTAACCTGCCCGAACTCATAATAAAGTAAGTAACGAATACGCCACTAATTAATATTATAAAATTAGTAAACGATGTGCGTGGAATGGAGTAACCAATTGCGACATAAAAAGCCGCTGCAATCAATGCAGTCGATACCAGCAGTAACCAATTTTTCTTTTCTAAAACAGCCATCAAAAATGCTTATAGCTTTGTGTAATATTTCACGTCCGTCAAAACTATACTAAAGCAAACAAACAATTAAAAAATTTGCAAATTCAATTATGCCATACAAAAAAGTTGATTTAACAAAAGGGTGCATTCCAAATTGTCGCTGGCTGGTGGAGACACCAGCCAGGGCAGTCAGCCGTGGGCGGTGTCCTCACCGCCCACACTATTACAGGTAAAGCGACAATTTGAAATGCACCCTAACAAAACTCCACATCGCATGTTACTAATATTGAAGATAACTTTACAAACACACGGCATACTTAAATACAATTATCATGAAACAGTTTATCAGTCTCATTTTTTATGTTTTCATTTTTTCAGTATTTATTTCCTGTACCAATACGCCGCCGGTCATAACGCCCTGTGTGCCGCTGGATAAAACCGGTACTATCATACCCGAAGAAAAAAATGCCTACTCACCATCAGCCGAATGGGAGCAATATTGGTACGATGGAAAAGCCGAGCTAACATCTTATAATTTAAAACAATCCCGGTACGGAGAAATACATGACGGCAATGTGGTAAATGTTTTTGTTACAGAAGATTTTTCAAAAGTAAAACAGGTAAAGTTGGATGAACCGGAAAAGGCGGGAAGCGACCGGTTGCCTGTATTAAAACTTAACCAGTCCTTTAAATTTATAACAGGCATTTATCCCTACTCAATGATGTTAAGCGCTTTTTCACCGGTTGACATCAATCAATATCCGCACCCGGTAAAAATCACCGCCTCATCACAGGAATGGTGTGGCAGCAGCTTCTTTCAACTCAACAATCGAAACAAACAATACCAGGTGGAACTAAGATCATATTTTGAAAAAGAAAATGACCAGGATCTGAAACTAGACCAGGTATTACTGGAAGATGAGTGGTGGAACATTATCCGCATTAATCCCGAACAATTACCAACCGGTACACACATCGTATTACCAGGCGCACTTTATTTGCGGCTTTCACACAAAACCATCTCGGCTGTAAAAGCTCAATTGAGTATTATACAAAAAGATTCAACAACATTTTTTACAGTGGTTTACCCTCAACTGAATAGAACACTCAGCATCAATTTTGAAAACAAATTCCCCTACACAATTCTTGGGTGGTCGGATAGTTTTGCCGGGCTTGATGGCAAGATACTTACCACTACAGCAACACGAAACAAAATGATTATGACAGATTATTGGAGAAAGCACCTAAACATTGACAGAAAGCTAAGGGAGGATTTGGGTTTACCGGAAAACAAGGAATAAAGACAGTTAGCGTTGTTTGATTAACGATTTATACCGCTCAACAATAGCAGCCTGGGAGCTTCCATTTTTATACATTTTTACGATCGTATAGTTTGCACGCTGCACTTTCAACCAACCATTCTCATCATATTTCCTGGTAGAAATGAGGGTAGTCTTCGGCATTATTTTATATCTGCCTGCCAACTTGCTACGTTTTGTAAAGTCATATTCTTCCATTATCATCAGTGCATCGTCAAAGCCATTCATTTGTTTAAAAAAATTATTGCTTACAAACAAGGTCTGATCTCCGCCATAACAAACAAAAAGATCAAATCGTGTAAAGAAAGCATTCAACTTTAATCTCCAGTCTTTGCAGTCAAATTCAGATCTGTAGCGGCCAAAATCAAATCCATCTTTTATGGCTGCTGTAATATCATTTGTAAATGATTCGGGAGGTATAGTATCTGCATGAACAAAAAAGAGAATGCTTCCGCTAGCCACGGAAGCTCCCATATTCATTTGAATAGCCCTGCATTTACCTGGAGATGTTAGTACAGTAGCACCTGCACTTGTTGCCAGCTGTTTGGTCTGGTCGCTGCTTCCACCATCTACCACAATAATTTCTTTAACAAAATCGCCCCCGTTAACTGCAAGATAATTTACGAGCTTACCAATATTAAGCGCCTCATTGAAAGTTGGTATGATAATGCTGATGGTCATGTGGTTTCAAAAGAAGGAAGACTTTTACTTAATCTAAAATTATGTGCCTGCAAACTAACTTTAAACTCAGTTACGTTGTCACCTTTTACAGGGATTTACAAAATAAAAACGAAAAAGCGGCAAAGGAATCTGGCAATTAAAAATTTATCTTCATAATGAAGCGAAGCATTTTATTCAACCTGCTCAAATATATCACGCCATGTTGTGATGTTTATATGCTAAAATTAAAATCAGGCAATTCTATCTAATAAATAAAATAGTTTCATTCACCACAGCTTCCATTTCCCTGGGCATATTAACATTTAACCAGGGATGGCGTCTGCCAAAAACATGGTCAGTTTCCAGCGTAAATAATTCTGCCAGTGGCTGCCAGGCTTTCAATTCATAAGCTTTATCGACCGGTACAGAAATATCATTCAATCCATGGCAAATAAGTATCGGAATGTTTAATTGTTGTATTGCTTTTTTAATGTCGAGTTTATCAGCATTTTGTACATAGTCTTCATATAGCTGGTAGTACATCGGCATCTGCTGATTGGTCCGGGTGTTCGTATAATATTGTACGCCTTCCTTTTTCCATAATTCAATTCTTTCTTCGGTCCAGTTGCCCCAGGGTGTTTTACATTCACTTACACTAGCCCATGTTATTAAACGACTTACCCGTTTATCCGCCGCGGCCTGCAAAATAGCTATCCCGCCTCCCATGCTATGCCCTACCAGGCTTATATTTGACGTATCTAATATTTTGCTGTAAGAGTTTTGTGGATCACAAACCCAATCAATAATCCTGGAAAGATCATTCAACTGAATGCTGTAATTATTTTTACCAAAGGCTTCCAGGTCAGCAAAATCTTCAGGATGTTCGGGTGTGGTACCGTTGTGAGAAAAATTAAATTTTATCATTGCGAATCCTTCACGGGCAAATCTTTTTGCAACCAGGTCAAAGTTTCCCCAATCTTTAAAGCCATTAAATCCGTGTGCATAAATGACAACAGGAAGCGGATGATCCATCGTGTCAAAAAATATATCAATCGTCATGAGCCTGTTGTTGGCTCCCATAATTAATATATTTTTTTCAGTTTGCATATTGCAGTTATATGTAAAAATACCAAAATATTTGACTGGCCCAAAAGATATCAGGCATCTCTTAATATTTAAGAATGAATGCTGTTACTTAATTCTACTTTGACATATTTAGAAAACGTTGGCTAGAATTAGAATACTTCTAACTATGGAACGGAAAAGATGCCATGAAAAAATATGGCACAAGTGAGTGACACAACGATGTCGCCATAAAAAACCTCTGCTGGCCAACAAAAAAATCGACTTGTCAAAGTAGAATTAATAATGTTATTAAACTATGAAGAGGCTCCAATATTTAATTAACAATTCAAAACATGATCATTAATTTATTAGAAATGTTTAAACCATTGTTCCATTGTTGCGTAATTAATTCTACACAGTAGCATGAACATTTTATTTTTATCGTAGGGTAACAGCGGGAATTTCAAATTGAAAATTGTTTGATAACCTGTGAAGAGTCACTCATTAACTTTATTCAAACAGTATAATTATAAGTGTGGGATCAAAGATATTGTTCAATATCTTTTAAAGAAATGGGCTTCTCCAGGACATTAATTGAATCACCTGTTAATACGTCGTGATCCTTGGTAGCATGGAAGGCGCTAATGAGCGTAATATGCATGTGGGGATAGGTTTCACGCAAGTTTTTAGCCATTGACCACCCCATTCCATCAGGTAAATTATTGTCGAGTAATACGGAATCTGGCATCACCGACTTAATTAAAGAAACCCCTTCCTTTATAGTATGTGCCGTATGCACTTCGTAATTCTTTTTAGTGAGAAAAACCTTAATCATTAAACACAGGTCAATTTCATCATCAACTATTAATACCCTTTTCATACTACAATATTTTCTAAAAACGTGCCATCAAACAATCCTGTTAAATTCCCCAACTGCTGATATTGTCGCCGGGTGTTTGGCATGGTTATTTGTCTATCATTATCAAACATTATTTCATTTTTTAAAAAAGATAGTATGTCAAATAAAAATAAAACAGTAATTCTTGGATTAATTGGAGCCGCAGCTATTGGCGTAATTGCAGGTATATTACTTGCCCCGGATAATGGAAGTGTAGTTAGAAAGAAAATCGCTGACAAAGCAGTTGACCTTGCTTCTACAATTGGTGACTTTATAGTTTCAGGAAAAGATAAAATCGTTAGCAAAGCAAATAATATGGCTTCAGAAATAAGCGTTAATTAATATCGGTATTAACAGATTTTTCTGTTTAATAAAAAGGCGAACCAGTGGTTCGCCTTTTTTATCTTTCGACTTAAGAAATTAAGATTCTATCAGTGTAGCAATTTGAAACCAGTAAATTAATAACTCTTTCATGGTTTCAACAAAAGTGTCGTAGTTCACCGGCTTCACGATGTATGTATTGGCACCCAGATCGTAGCAGCGATTAACTTCCAGTTGATTTTTTGTAGTGCTAAAAACAACAACGGGAATTTTTCGCAATACTTCATCTTCCTTAATAATTTTTAAAACTTCCCGTCCATCCATTTTGGGCATATTCAAATCCAGCAAAATTAATTTAGGATAAACCCATTCTCCGCTTTTTCCGTTTAATCCTTCCAGGAACTGAATCAACTCTACACCATTATCCACAAACTTAAGTGTATCCTCGTAGCCTGTCTCCGAAAGAGCAGTCTGCATAAGGAAACGGTCATCTGCATCATCTTCAGCAACAACAATAAATTGCTTGTTCATGTAATCTGTTTTCACAAATTTAGTATTAATGCTCCAATTACATTTGATTAATATATAAGAGTTATAATGCTTGTCCGTTATGAGTTAACGCCCAATAAAAAAATGAATTTTAAACTTTGTAACCAAAGGATTTGTTTATTAGATAATGGTACGTTTTTTTCTTTATCAGTTAATAAACAAATGTAAAGCTTATGACTAACGATGAAAATTCAAATTCGGACGCCCCAAAAAATGAAAAAGAAATAAAACAGACTGCGTACGAAGCTGGCAAGTTAATGAAGGAAACGGAAAAAAGCAATCCTGTAAAAGATGCATTAAAGAAAGAAACCAATCCAACCAGTGCTGACGATCTTTCTGCAATTCATAATACACATGAAGTTGGCACTTCAGGTGGTGATCAACGGGCACCGGATAATGAAGCCGTCAAAAACCCTCTTAATAAAGATGACAACGACAATGACCCGGCTGCTCCCCAAAAACCTTCACCGGTTGAAGAACCGGAAACAGAACCAGGTGAGTCAGAAATAGTATATGACGATCCTGCTATTGATCCAAAAATTCACACCGATTAAATCCTGTATTTATCTCAAGTAATAGAATTGAAGCAAAAAGATCCTACAATCGAAACCTGGTGTTATCTTAATAAAAGGACGTATCGAATTGTGAATTCTGAATGGTGTTAATGAATTATTGCCCCTTCACTATTGCCAATTCACACATAAGTTAACAGTAGTTAATACGCCGTCAACAGGCTAACTAACTGCACAAAATGGCGATTTTTTTCCCCGTATTGGGCAGGGTCATTTTTTTTTCTTAACTTAAAGAACTGTGATTGATGCAACATTTTGAAAAACAACAACTTACAATATAAGTATTTGCTAAATTATTTGGTCATGTTATTGTTATAATCGGATGGGCGGCATTTCTTTTGAAGCAAGTGATAACCCTAAACGTTTTGCTATAATCACAGCCAACAACAAGTAAGTAATTGATTGTGTTTCTATCAATATTGCCAATTTGAATAAAAGCTTACCTATAATGTATTTGAATACTGCTAATAATTTTTCATTATTAAAAACATCCTGACAACTTTAATTTGTAACAAAAAAAATAATTCAACATGAAGAAACTTTTGATAATTGATGATGACATAGATATGTGCCTTTTACTGGAGCGGTTTTTTACACGACATCAATTTGAAGTTAAAAGTACGCATACTGGCAAAAAGGGTTTGGAAGAATTAGAAAGAAATAAACCTGATGCAATATTGTGCGATTTTAGATTAGGTGACACGGATGGTAAAGAATTATTAATTCAGATTAAACAAATAACACCGGAAGTGCCTGTGATAATTATTACAGGGTATAGCGAAATAAAAATGGCTGTGGATGTTATGAAACATGGCGCTTACGACTATGTAACAAAGCCGCTTTTCCCGGATGAAATATTGATTACAATTAAAAGTGCAATAGCATCTGCAGATAATGTACCTGAGCAATATGATGCAAATGAAAATTCAAAACCAAAACAAAACTCATTTAGTAAAATAGATAAAAATACCAAGTACATATTTGGAGAAAGTAAAGAATTTAAAGATATACTCCGGCAGATGGACCTGGTTGCACCAACCAATTACAGCGTTATAATTTCCGGCGAAAGTGGAAGTGGAAAAGAAGCCATAGCCCAGGAAATACATGCCCGTAGCAAAAGAAGTAAAGCACCTTTTATTGCAATTGATTGTGGTGCATTGTCAAAAGAACTTGCCGGCAGTGAATTGTTTGGCCATGAAAAAGGTTCTTTTACCGGAGCGTTAAATCAAAAAACCGGCAGCCTTGAACTTGGAAACGGAGGTACAGTATTCCTGGATGAAATTGCCAATCTTTCATACGATGCACAGGTATCATTACTGAGAGTTGTACAAGAAAGAAAATTACGCCGCGTAGGTGGCACCAAAGACATTGACCTTGATATAAGAATTATTGTAGCAAGCAACGAGCAATTGTGGGACGCTGCTAAAACCGGAAGATTTAGAGAAGATCTTTATTATCGATTTAATGAGTTCAGCATTAATGTGCCCCCATTAAGAGAACGTAGAAATGATATCATGACATTTGCTCATTTCTTCTTAAATAAAAGTAACGCAGAACTGGAAAAAAATGTAAAGGGATTTAGTGCAGAAGTGGAGCAAATATTTAAAGTATACAAATGGCCGGGAAACTTAAGAGAGCTTAAAAATGTTGTTAAACGTTCTGCCTTATTAACGGCTACCGATGTAATTGATGTAACAGCGCTACCATTTGAACTGGTAAATCACAAGCGGCTTGTATTTGATCCCGCAAATACTGAAGAAGATGATGCAACAACAGCCGCATCGTCCATGGGCGAAGGCTATCAAAGCTTTACTGATACAGTACTTGAAGGAAATTCATCGCAGTCGTTTACCTATATGGATGATCAAACTAAGTTGAGTAAACATACACTCAAAACTGTAAGTATAGACGCCGAATACGAAATGATTGTTAACGCATTGAAAAAGGCAAACTTCAATAAAAGCAAAGCTGCCAAACTGTTAAATGTTGATAGAAAGACGCTATACAACAAAATGAAACAGTACAATGAATTTAACGAACAATAAATAAATCATGCTCGATTCATTCTTAACTGATTTTTCATTAATCCGGGATACATTAGAGCAAGAGGGTGACCACAATTTTTTTGGAAAAAATTTCTCATTCTTTTCTGCCGACCCCATTCTTTTTTATAATAATGAAAAGGATGTGATTGTGTATGCCAATAGCATGTTCACAAGCGAATTTAATTATACGGTTGAAGACCTCGCTGAATGGAAATACAGTTTTTACCCATTACTTAATAAAGAAGACCAGGAACCATTTAAGGCTGCTATGAGCCTGCTGCTCGGTGGAGAGGATGTAGCTAAAATTTCTTCTGACGGGGTTTACAGGTTATTAGGCAAAGGAAAAAAATATAGTTATTACCGGGTAAGGATAAGGAAATTGCACAAATCCTATTATTATATACAATTAGAAAATGCCTCTAAATCTGCAATACCGGTTTTAAAGAACAGTACCGCCGACTTATTGATGCATGATGCAGAATCCATTTTAAAATTTGGTTTCTGGATGAGTGATGCCAAAGTTGATAAATTATATTGGACAAAGGGAATGTACCATTTGTTGGAATACGACAGTGAAGAAGACATAGAAACTGTAGAACTTACCAGGGATTTTTATGAAAGCCATATTCTAAAAAGTGACGCCTGGTTAAGGCTCGAAGAAGGTATTAAAGAAGGATTAATCAAAGATTTTTATACCATTAAATACCAATTAAAAACAAAAAAAGATAACCTGCTCACAGTTTCTGAATATGCTAAAATTGACTATGATGAGGATGGCAACATAAAAATGATCATGGGGCTTATCAGGGATATTACCTTGCAGGAAGAGAGCATGAAAAGCCTGGTGGATTATAAAGCAATGATGCTGGAAAATGAAACCTTTTTAAATTATGGCACATGGGAAGGTGATGAAGCGGGCAACATTAAATTCTGGACCGATGGGATGTACAATATTTTTGGATACGATGATAGCGATAAAAAAGAACTGGTAACCGTTAACCAGGAGCTATTGAAAAAACACATGGTGCCAGATGATTTTCAATCAAGCCTTGCCTACGATGCAGAGCGATTAAAAACGCTTGATCATTACCACCTCGATTACCAGATAAAAGATAACAAAGGGGTTACTAAAATTTTATCCTCCTATGCTAAAATAATCCGCAACAACGAAAACGAAATTCAAAAAATTATAGGTGTAACACGGGATGTTACAGAACTACGCAATCATGAGCGCAACCTGGAAGAAAAGATATTTGAGTTAAACCGGTCGAACAGGGAGTTGGAAGAATTTGCCTACGTAGCATCGCACGATTTGCAGGAGCCGCTAAGAAAAATTTCCACCTTCAGTCAAAGATTGCAATTAAAGTTTGGAGACAAACTTGGTGAAGATGGCAACCTGTATATTTCAAGAATGGTTAACGCCTGCGACAATATGCGAAAGTTGATTGACAACCTGTTGGAGTTTTCGAGAATCAGTCTTAATAACCCCCCTCCTATGCCTATAGATCTTTCAGTGATCATGAAACAGGTACAGGAAGAGCTTGACCTCCACATTTCAGAAACAAACGCCACCATAACTATTGGAACGTTGCCATCAATTGAGGCTATCGGCAGCCAGATGCTGCAACTGTTTAGTAACATCATCAACAACTCTATCAAATTTAGAAAGGCAATGGTGCCGCTGCAGATAAATATTACCTCATCAAAACTTGATTCAAAAGAAAAAGAGACCTATCAACTCGATAAAAATGCTGAGTATTTTATAATAAAGATAAAAGATAATGGTATTGGCTTCGAGCCGCAATATGCCGACAAAATCTTCCAGCTCTTTCAAAGGCTGCAGGGAAAATCTGAATATCCCGGAACAGGTATTGGCCTTAGTATCTGCAAAAAAATAGTTACCAATCACAAAGGCTTAATATTCGCAGAAAGCGAGTATGAAAAAGGTGCCGAGTTTTCCATCATTTTACCACAACAACAGTAAAATAACATGTCGGATAATTTACAAAAATTAAATGTACTGGTCGTTGAAGATGACGAAGATGATTTCATACTTTTTTGCGATTATTTTAAGAATATAGCTGCCTGGAAATTTGAAATAAAATGGATTCAACGATATAATGATGCCATTGAAGAACTGTGTAACAATTCCTACACTTTATGTTTTTGCGACTATCGGCTGGGTGCAAAAAATGGTGTAGAACTTATTAAAGATGTGCTGGCAAAAAACACGTCAACTCCAATTATTTTACTCACAGGAAAAGGCAACTACAATATAGATATTGAAGCAACAAAGGCTGGTGCATTCGACTACCTCATAAAGGCTGACCTGGACGAAGACAAACTGGAACGTACCATTCGTTATACATTGGAACGTTTTAATAACCTGCAACGAATCAGCGAAAGTGAACGCCGCTATCGAAACATTTTTGAAAAATCGAAAGATATTGCTTTCATTGCAGCACCCGACAACACAATCACCACCATAAATTACGCGGTAACAGATATTTTAAATATTGATGAAGAAGCATGTATTGGCAAAAAGCTGAGCTCATTTATGAGAAACACTGAGGACATCAATTATTTCTCATCAAAAATTTTGAACGATGGAGAGATAGAAAATTTTGAACTGGAATTTTTAACCACAGATAAAGAAGTGAAAACCTGTTTGATCACGGCTTCTATTGAAATGGACAGTAATAATCAACGATACCTGCAGGGCATTATACACGATATTACCGGCATTAAAAAGGCAGAGCAGGCAAGTTTACAGGCCGAAAAACTGGCTGCTTCCGGGAGGTTTATCCGTACACTGGCACATGAAGTACGCAACCCCCTCAACAATATAAAATTAGCAGTTGAAAACTTAATGCAAATTGTTTCTCCGGATGATGACAATAATTTTTATTTAGATATTATTCA
Organism: Ferruginibacter sp.; assembly: GCA_040002495.1. Taxonomy (GTDB): domain Bacteria; phylum Bacteroidota; class Bacteroidia; order Chitinophagales; family Chitinophagaceae; genus Ferruginibacter. Next base: position 120,497 of record JBDUEK010000002.1, on the reverse strand, counting down.
TAGAAATGGGCAACGGATCAATGACCTTGTAACTGAATTATTACAAAGTTCCAGGCCTGCTGAAATAAGCCTGAGCGATTTATCATTGAATGATATCGTTAAAACTGTAGCAACCCAATTGCAGGATAAATTAGTCCTGCGCAACATTTCATTCGTTGCAAGGTATACAGAAAATGATTGTATGATAAAAGCGGATGCGCCAAAACTTGAAATGGCTATTCTGAATATACTTGTAAATGCAATTGAAGCCGTACCAGATAATACAGGAAATATCGAAGTAATTACCACCTGTATTAATCAACATCCACAACTATTTATTATCGATAATGGATGCGGCATTAGTCCGGAAAATAAAGCAAGGCTTTTTGAACCTTATTTTACATCAAAACGCAACGGTATCGGTTTGGGGCTTGCAACTACTTTAAATATTTTGCAAAGCCATAATGCAAAAATTGAAGTTCAATCTGAAGTAGGAAATGGAACAATGTTTTCAATAAAATTCAACGAAGCTGATCACAACAAAACAGATATTAAAGCCCTGTTAAGTTAACCTCGCTTCTACCAGTGTTTTAATTAGCAACCGGGTAATATGCTTCTGTTTCAAAGATTTCAGCCCATAAGTTTTTGCATTTTTGCATGATACTGTGTGATTCATTCTCCTCAATTTCGTAATAGTCAACATCTCTTATTTTTACTCTAACCATCAGGCGGTCATCCGTAACTTTTCGCTTAAGTACAAGTGGCAATTCATTTAATGCAGCCTGTGTTGTAACCAGGTTTGCAATGCCCGAAATATTTAGCAAGAATGGAATACCACTTCTATAAAAATTCAAGCCTACGTAAAAAGATTTGTCTTCCGGTGCAATAGGTTCCTGTGGTTTTAAGATGGTAAACCATAAAAACCCGTTATCATCTACATCAATAGCATGTACCGTAATGTCGGGTAAATTTATAAGATCATTGCTGTGTGTATGCATTATTGCATTTTTTAACTGCTTTATGCTTGTAGAGATAAAGCCAATATTATTAGTTGTATCCATCACAAATATTTTCAGTTATTAAGGAAAAAATTATACCGAAATATTCTAAACCTATACAATTTGATTGTGGAATTATTTACTCAGAACTAACAAGTTTTCTGTGTAATTTTTTTCATATTATCATTGGGTTTTGCTGCTGTTCTAATATGTATGTTATGATGCTTTATAGACGATTTAAATAGTATTAAACTTAACTGTGGCCATTTTCATCATATACAGGGTGGGCTATTTGTTTGTGGCAGAACGTTTGCATTATTGCGCCTAAACAGGTTAATTATGATTCTCTACATTAAAGACATGGTTTGTGTAAGGTGTATAATGCTGGTAAAAAAAATAATGGATGAAATGGGCATTCCCTACAACAAAGTAGAATTAGGACAGGTAGAATTACGCTACATCATAACCAATGATCAAAAGCAACAAGTAAAAAAAGCATTGATAAGCTGGCAACTGGATTTGCTGGACGATAGTAAGCAGGTACTGGTTGAAAAGATAAAATGTAGCGTCATCAACTTAATTCACAACGAAGATGAAAAACCATTACTGAAAACGTCGCACTACCTGAGCAGTTATCTCAACTACAATTACTCCTATCTGGCAAATGTATTTTCTCAGGAAACAGGTATTTGGCTAAGCGATTATATCATATCATTAAAGATTGAAAAGGCAAAAGAGTTGTTAGTAAAAGAAAAGCTTACTATTTCGGAAATTGCCTGGAAACTGAACTATAGCAGTGTGGCTCATTTAAGCAACCAATTTACAAAAATAACCGGCCTCCGGCCGAGCCAGTTTAAAAAGAAAATGCACAAAGTTTTTATTCCACCAGGTAAGTTGATACCGATGGAAATAGCTTCTTAATTACCCATTGCTTTTCATCGTTTTTCTCACCCCAAATTAATAATAGTATGAAAAAAAATTCATTAATACTTTTCTCCTTTTTGGCAATGGCGGCCACATTTTTATCCAGTTGCGAAGTGATAGGCGGGATATTTAAAGCCGGTATGTGGACGGGTATCATTGTGGTTGTCTTTATAGTTGCCATTGTGATTTTTATAATTTCAAAACTCTTTTCAAAAAATAAGGATTCCTGATTTTTAAACTGTGTAATAACATCCTCAGATATTTCCATTTTTACGTGGCACAACAATTTTAGCTGATACAATAAATTAATCTAAAATTTAAAAATCAATTATTATGGCAAAGTCGAAAACTTCATCAGCCGCAGCGAAACCCGCAGATACCATGGAAGCAACCTATAGCCAGGAATTCATGGACTTTTTTGTTGATGAAATAAAGGACATCTATTGGGCAGAAAAACATCTAACCAAAGCAATTCCTAAAATGCAAAAAGCTGCAACATCAGGTGATTTAAAAAAGGCATTTGGTGATCATCTTGAAGCTACTAAAACACACGTAACAAGGTTGGAGCAAATTTTTGAAATACTTGGCGTAAAAGCGCAGGCAAAAAAATGTGATGCAATGGCTGGTATTGTTGAAGAAGGAAACAGCATTATAGAGGAAACAGAAAAAGGCACTTCCATCAGGGATGTGGGTTTAGTATTGGCTGCACAAAAAGTAGAGCATTACGAAATTTCAACCTACGGAGGATTAGCTCAACTGGCTAAAACTATGGGTATAGAATCTGTTAAAAATTTATTGGGCGAAACACTTTCAGAAGAAAAAGAAGCCGATGAATTATTAACGAGTTTGGCCGAAAGCGGCATTAATAAAACTGCTGCAACAGAAATGATGGAACCAGCTTAATACATTTATGTAATTCAAAAGTTGAATAAAAATATTCCGCAAGGAACGTATAGAAACAAACACATACCAAATAAGCAGGGCCACGTAATAGTGGCTCTACTTATTTGGAAGATTATATTTTAAAATTCTTTTAAAATGGAATTAAAACAACTCACCCACCGTAGGCACGTTCGCCTGGTGAAAGACTACGAAGCAACTGCAGTTGCGGCCAACCTGCTCTATGTTTCAGATAAAGACCCGGGTATAGTAAGAATCCGGAAGACCGATACTTTCCAATATAAATACCTAAAAAAATCAGTAAAAGAAAAAGCTGAAATTAAACGCATTCAGCAATTGGCAATTCCACCCGCCTGGGAAGAAGTATGGATTTGTGTGAAACAAAATGGACATATACAGGCTACCGGCTACGATATCAGAAATCGCAAACAATACCGGTATCATCCTTTGTGGAACCTGCTTAGAAATCAAACTAAATTTCATAAACTATTAGAGTTTGCTAGAGTATTACCAACCCTTCGGCTGCAGGTTGAGAAAGATCTTGGATTAAAAGAATTGTCAGAAAAAAAAGTTATTGCAGCAATTATCAGTTTAATGGAAAGAACTTATATAAGGATCGGTAACGCTGAGTACGAAAAAATGAATGGATCGCACGGACTCACAACCATGCACGATGAACATGTTAAAATTGAAGGAGAACAAATATCCTTTTCATTCCTTGGAAAAAAAAGTATTCACCACGATATATCACTTAAAAACAAGAAGCTGGCTAAAGTTGTAAAGCAATGCCGGGATATTCCGGGGAAAACACTTTTTCAATATTACGATCATGAAGGTGAACGAAGGAGCATCGATTCTGGAATGGTGAATGCTTATATTAAAGAAGTAACCGGCGATGAATTTACTGCAAAAGATTTTAGAACCTGGGCAGGTTGCCTTCATCTGTTGATGGCTTTTAAAAATATCGGCATTGCAGATAATGTAACAACTTGCAAAAAAAATATAAACAAGGCACTTGATATAGTTAGTTCACAACTTGGTAATACAAGGACTGTTTGCAAAAAATATTATGTTCATCCGGGATTGATTCAGATGTATGAAGAAAACAAACTAAATAAATACTTAAATGAATTGGACCATATTGAAACAAATGATAACACAGTTTCCCTCACCAAAGAAGAAAAACTACTTACAAAGATACTTTCGGCTTTATAACCCATTTTTTTCGTTACCCATTTTATTGACCACAACTACAGTAATTATTTACCTGGTTGTTGATGGTGAATGTTAAATATGCCAACACATCACTTTAAGCAAGCATTTGTTAGCTTCGCCGAAATAATAAAATCTGTAACTTTACCTTTAAGATTCAACAAAAGAATTAACTACTTTGCCTATAATACAGCAAGTGTCGGTAAGTATATTTATGAACTATATGATGAAATTAAAAGTTGTTATTGCGCTTTGTTGTTTACTTCCGGTCATATTGGTAAAAGGAAATCAACTTCAACCGAGTTTTGACAGATCAACGCTTTATGAAGCGATGAAATCCAATCAACTTAATGAGGTTACCACTGCTTTGACTGATTTAGAAAAAACCAACCTTCCGGATAAACTTGCCTTTGAAGGAGCATTACTCATGAAAAAGGCCGCATTGCTTTCAAAACCATCAGATAAACTCCATTCTTTTAAAGCCGGCAGGGAAAAACTGGAAACAGCCATCCACCAAAATCCTGATAATATTGAATACCGGCTACTCAGGATTATGATCCAGGAAAACGCCCCCAGAATAGTAAGGTATAGAAATGACCTTGACAATGATGGCAAATTGGTAAATGCATCCTACAAAAAATTACTGGCCGTTGCACAATCGGCAGCAGTAGATTATAGCAAAAATTCGAAAGTATTACACATAACAGCAATGTAATTATAAAATTCAATGAGTAAAAAAGTACTGGTAATTTACTATTCCCAATCTGGCCAGTTAGGCGACATACTTCAAAACCTTACACAGCCCTTGATTGATGCCGGGCATACGGTCGAAAAAATGCAGGTTTACCCCACAATTCCTTACCCGTTTCCATGGAAAGGCGAAAGTTTTTTTGGAGTAATGCCCGACTGCGTATTACATCAGCCAACTACACTTGCTCCTTTTCAATTAAAAGAAATTTCGTACGATTTGGTGATACTTGGTTACCAGGCATGGTTTCTATCGCCCAGTATTCCGGTAAACTCAATTTTACTTGAGCCTGCTGTCCGCAATGTAATAAAAGACACACCGATCGTTGCCATCACGGGAGCCCGCAATATGTGGATCAGCGCCATGGAAGACATTAAAAAAATATTGAAAACCGCCAATGCCAACCTGGTGGGGAATATAGTATTGGTTGATAAGCATCACAACTTTGTAAGTTTCATCACCATATTTCATTGGATGTTCCGTGGCAAAAAAGACCGCTACCTCAGTGTTTTCCCAAAACCCGGCGTATCGGATGAAGACATCAGCAACACAAAACTGTACGGCCGAATCGTGGAGGAACACTTAAAAACCGGCCAATGGGATAGCCTGCAACAAGAGCTGGTAAACCAGCAGGCGGTGGCAGTAAAATATAATTTAATGTTTATAGAATCAAAAGCTAAGCGCATTTTTGGGATTTGGGCCAACATCATTGCAAAACGAAAAAAAAGAACTGCATGGCTTGTTGCATTCAAATATTATCTTTTAATTGCACTGTTTATAGCAGCCCCTATAATTCTAACTGTTGATGCGCTTTTATTCAAACCATTTTTGGGAGCACGGATCAGAAAACAAAAACAATATTACTTAGACGTAAAATAATTTATTTAAAAATGCCGCTGAACCCTGTTTATATTATTAAAACCGCTGTTTATTTTCCGAACGAACCTGTGTCGAATGATGAGATGGAGGAATACCTGGGCTATATTGATAATAAGCCTTCTAAATCTAAACGCATCGTTTTAAGAAATAATGGAATACAAAACAGGTTTTATGCGTTGAATAAACAAGGTAAAACAACGCATACCAATGCAGAAATGACTGCACTTGCAACACGTGCGCTGTTTGATAATGATCCTGCAAAACTGAATAATATTGAATTGCTTTCCTGCGGTACTTCTTCACCCGACCAAATGATGCCTTCACATGGTGTAATGGTACATGGCCTGTTGCCGGAAGCTGCTGCTATTGAAGTAGTATCACCGGCTGGTGTTTGCTGTGCAGGTATGCATGCTTTCAAATATGCTTACCTCGCCATTAAAGCAGGCGATAAGGAAAACGCTGTAGCCACGGGTTCTGAAAGATTTTCAGCTTCCCTTGTTTCAAGTGCTTTTGAAGATGAGGCGCAGCAATTAAAACAACTGGAAGGAAATCCATATATCGGTTTTGAAAAAGAATTTTTAAGATGGATGCTTTCCGATGGTGCTGCTGCATTTGCGATGTCGAACAAACCCAACGAAGATGGCATCAGCCTGCGTGTTGAATGGATAGAGGGAGTTTCGTACGCAAATGAAAAAGAAGGCTGCATGTACATGGCTTGCGAAAAGCAACCAGATGGCACGCTTAAAAGCTATCTCGAATTTACCCCGGAAGAAATTGCGAATAAATCACTGTTTAGTATTAAACAGGATGTAAAATTATTAAGTGAAAACATTGTGCCATTAGGAGGTGTTGGTTTAAAAGCCGCATTGGATAAACACGGCATAAAGTCGGATGACATTCAATACTTTTTACCACACATGTCGAGTGAGTTTTTTAAAGACAAAATCTTTAAGCGCCTCATCGAAAATGAAACCGGTATACCTTACGATAAATGGTTCGTAAACCTAACCACGCTTGGAAATGTAGGCGCAGCGTCCGTTTACCTGATGGTAGATGAATTGTTTCACAGCGGCAAACTAAAAAAGGGCGATAAGTTATTATTGCTGGTACCGGAAAGTGCAAGATTTTCCTACATGTACAGCTTGCTCACCGTTTGCTAAAAAACATCAGTTAACCGGTCATCATTGTATTTTTTTGTACCCGGCATTTTAGCCTTGGTTTAGCTTTGGTGGCGTCGCACACTTGTACTTCAGTACATTTTGCAACATGCCCAATCATTGTGCAACTTTCATATGTTTTACACAGTTTTAAAAATCACAGCTATTCACTACCTTCATTAATAAAATGAATGCTATTTGCAGCATGCCAGCTTGCTTTTCAGGCCAATGGTAAATTTGTTCCAAATTGAACCAATCAGAATATTTACGTATGAAAAAAGAAGAAATTCCCCAGGACGACGGCGCATTAAATAAACTAACCAAAGAGGTTTGTTATGCAGTTGACAAAGATGGTAAATACGTAACCGAATTAAGTACCGGCTGGAATGTAAAGGCAACAGCCCTGGATGTAGCATGGGAAGATATTGAACAACGGGTACAAACTGCCAAACAAAAAGTGCTGGATAAACAGGCAAGCCCGCTATTATATTTTATGGAGCTAAGATTAATGGACCTTGCCATCGTATCTGCGTACACCGGCTTTTGGAAAATCACCATTAAACAGCATTTAAAGCCGGCTGTTTTTGAAAAATTATCAGAAAAAAAATTGGAAAAATATGCCACTGCTTTTAACGTAAGTGTGGCAGACCTTAAAACAATGAATGTAAATGAAGACTGAATTTGAGCACCTGCAGGCGGCCCACTGTGAAAATGGCGTTACAACAAATTTATTAAAGAGCATCGGTGTTCAAAAAATTACTGAGCCATTAAGTTTTGGAATCGGGTCGGGTATATTCTTTATTCATATCCCATTTTTAAAAATCAATAATGGCCCGGCCATAGCTTTCCGCACCATGCCCGGACTGATATTCAAAAGAACCTGCAAGTCGCTGGATATTCCGGTGGTAAGAAAAAAATTCAGCTCAAAAGATAAGGCACAGAAATTCCTTGAAGAGTGTCTACAGGCTGGTCATCCTGTGGGTTGCCAGGTGGGTGTTTATTACCTTACTTATTTTCCAAAAGAATATCGCTTTCATTTTAATGCACATAACCTAATCGTGTATGGCCGTGAAGAAGATAACTACCTGATCAGCGATCCTATTATGGAGAATGTAACTACCCTGTCTTCTTACGAACTGGAAAGGGTACGGTTTGCAAAAGGTGCGCTTGCACCAAGGGGACAATTGTATTATCCAAAAGAAACTGCCGTAGTTACCGACGAGAAAATAAAAGCAGCCATCAAACATGGTATCAAAAAAAGCGTAAATGATATGCTGTATATTCCTGCCAGCTTTGCAGGGGTAAAAGGAATTGCATCGATGGGTAAAAAAATAAAAAAGTGGCGGGATAAACTGGGCCAGCCAAAAGCGGGTTTATACCTGGCACAACTCGTTCGTATGCAGGAAGAGATTGGTACAGGCGGAGGTGGCTTTCGTTATATCTACGGGGCATTTTTGCAGGAAGCACATGGTTATATTCCCAAAGACGAATTGTTGGAAGAATCCAAATCATTTACAAAGGCAGGTGATTTATGGCGCACTGCCGCAGTGCAGGCCGCTGGTATTTATAAAGGCCGCATCGGAAGCCAACAGGATTTTAATGTAATGGGCGATTACCTGCAGGAGATTTCAGAAATTGAGAAAAAAGCATTCCAGGCATTATCGAAAATTAATTGGCGTTAATGCAGGCAGTCAGCATACATAATCTTTGCTTTCGATACAAGGGAGCCGGTTCAGATACTTTCCAACACTTAAATCTTGAAGTTAGTGCCGGTGAGCGGTTTGGACTTTTTGGCCCCAATGGCGCCGGAAAAACCACCCTGATGAACTGCATGACAGGACTTGTTGCTTTTAAGGAAGGCAGCATTAAACTGCTGGATATGGAAGCAGGCAAAAACAGGAAAGCCTTTAACCAGTTGTTTGGATTTGTTCCGCAGGACTTTTCTTTTTACCATGAATTAAGCCCGGTTGAAAATCTTGCTTTTTTTGGCGCATGGGCTGGTTTAAAAACTGCGGAAATAAAAAAGCGTACTGCAGAATTATTAGATGTGTTGGATTTGAATGAAGTAAAGGATAAACCGGTTTTAAAATTTTCCGGCGGTATGAAACGGAAAGTAAACCTCGCCATTGGTGTAATCCACAATCCAAAAATTTTATTCCTGGATGAGCCTACGGTGGGTGTTGATATTCAAACCAGGAATTCAATCATTACCTATCTCAAAGAATTAAATAGCAACGGCACCACGCTCATTTACACATCTCATCAATTAAATGAAGCCGAAGAACTTTGCAATAAAATTGCCCTCATTGATGATGGGAAAATAATTGCCCACGACAGCCTTGAAAATTTATTGGCCGAACACCAGCAGGATGGCCTGGAAGGTTTATTCATTAATTTAACCGGTAAAAAATTCAGGGACGCATAATGTATAAACTTTGGGCGACCATATTAAAGGATATCCGCATACTAACCCGCGATAAACTCGGGCTCATTTTTATGTTTGCAATGCCCATCATATTGGCTATTGTAATAACTGCCTTGCAAAACAGCACCTTTGAATTGGTGAACGACAACAAGGTTCCCTTACTGTTGTGCAATAGAGATACCGGCGACGCAAGTAAACAATTTGTAGAAGCTATTGAAAAGGTGGGCCTGTTCAAATTGAAGCAGGTTGTTGGCAATGAAACTGAAAATGAGATCAGTGACCGGATGCATAAAAAAGACGCTTTGATTGCCATAATAATTCCAGTAGAATTCTCTAACAAGCTGAAAAATAAGGCGCAAGACATTTCAGGAAAAGCATTAACAGAGTTTGGAATGGAAGTAGATTCAGTGAAAAAAAATACCGAAAGCATGGAGTCCATTACGCTGATGTACCACCCGGTTTTGCAGGAATCTTTCCGGCAATCCATTCGTGGGGCATTACGAAGTGCCTTACAATTGGTAGCAACCAAGCAAATATTAAAGAGTTTATATTTTGCATTAAACGAGAAACAACTTCCGCAATCACTTGAAAAAGATATACTTAATAACGAAATAGGCATACAGGAAATTCCCATTTCCCGGGATGGCAGCCGAAACATACCGAATGCTACCCAACATAATATTCCGGCCTGGACCATCTTTGCCATGTTCTTTGTGGTGATTTCTTTGGGAAGTAATGTGGTAAAGGAAAAATTGAATGGCAGTTTTGTGCGGCTTAAAACATTGCCAACCAATTATGTTATGTCACTTATCTCAAAACAAATTACCTATTTGTTGGTTACGCTTTTACAGGCTGCTGTTATTTTTTCAATTGGCATTTGGCTGTTTCCAAAAATGGGTTTACCAAAATTAGATTTGCCGTCCGACCTTTTTGGTTTGATATTGGTGTCATCAATTTGTGGCTGGTGTGCGGTAAGTTTTGCAATAGTTGTAGGCGTGTTTGCCCAGACCCAGGAACAGGCGAATGGAATCGGTGCGGTATCAATTGTATTGCTGGCGGCTATCGGAGGTTTGCTGGTACCCAGTTTTGCAATGCCCGATTCATTTCAAACAATTCTAAAAATTTCTCCCCTTCATTGGTGCCTTGAAGCATATTATGGCCTGTTCCTTGAAGGAGGAAAACTAAAAGATATTATGACAAATATTTTACCTTTATTTGCCATCACCCTGCTTTTGCAGGTTATTGCATTGATTGGCTTAAAAACAAAGAACCTTATTTAATTTATAATGGAAACAACAGCACTCAAACAACAACTAAAGGAACAGATCATAAAGTTTTTAAACCTGTCAGTTACCCCTGAAGAAATTAAGGATGATGAGCCCTTATTTGGAGAAGGGTTAGGATTGGACTCAATAGATTCCATTGAGCTCATCGTTCTGCTGGGACGTGAATATGGTATTACCATACAAGATCCTAAAGAAGGCAGGAAGATACTGGTGGACATTAACACTATGGTGGATTATATAGAAAAAAACAGAACTAATTAGAAATTGATTATAGTGGGCAAGGGATAAATTAGTGAGTTTGTAGTTGCTCCATAAAGATAAAAAAGTACAAGAGTGCGACGCAACGATGATGAGTGTAGGACGAATGTCCGGACAATAAAAAATCCAATTCGTGATTTTCACCCTTGTGTAATATAGAAATGATTTTTGTTCACCAGCGTTGGCATTATATGACATCTTTAAGCGACAGTCTATCCCGCATTTTAATCGGGACTCCGTTCAGGTTCATATTTTTATGGCATCATTTCCCACAACATTTTTTTTACAGCATTTAAATTAAATAGCTTCTTAAAATCAATTTTCATTTGAGCAGGATCTTTGTTACAGGAATGGGTGTGATAAGTGCGATAGGAAATTCGGTGGAAGAAAACCACCGGTTGCTGGCTGCTGGCCATTGTGGAATTGCACCTATGGAACTGATCGACTCCAAATACAAAGGCACACTTCCGTGCGGAGAAATAAAAATAAATAATGAAGCATTAAGCCAATTGCTGAACGCAACAGAAAAAGGCGTAACCAGAACCAGCATGCTTGCCCTACATGCTTTTGAACAGGCTATCAAACAAGCCAATCTCAGCCAGCAAATTATCGGAAACAAATCAACTGCACTCATAAGCAGTACCACAGTAGGCGGCATGTGTTTAACAGATGAATTGTTTAACGATGGCCAAAGCACATCTGGCGGATCTGAATATCTTGCTTCGTACGAATGCTCTTCCGTTGCTATGTATTTACAAAAACGTTATGGCATGCAGGGGCTGATCAACACCATCAATACCGCCTGCTCTTCTTCGGCAAATGCAATTATGTATGGTGCCCGGCTGATAAAAGCTGGCAGGGCACAAAGAGCCATTGTAGGTGGCGTAGATTGCCTGGCAAAATTTACCATCAATGGTTTTAATGCCTTGCATATATTATCACCCGAAACCTGTACGCCGTTTGATGCCAACAGAAAGGGGCTCAACCTTGGAGAAGGAGCAGCCTTTTTAGTATTGGAAAAAGAAGAAGACCTGGATGGTAAAAAGGTATATGCTGAACTGACAGGATATTGTAATTCAAATGATGCCTATCATCCATCCTCTTTATCAGATAATGGCGATGGGCCATTTCTTGCGATGAAAGGCGCACTTGCATCGGCAGGTTTACAAACGGCTGACATTGGATTTGTAAATGCACATGGTACCGGTACTGAAAACAACGATGAAGTGGAGAGTAAAGCAATGCTAAGGCTTTTTGAAACGCCCCCACCCTTTGCATCTACCAAATCAAATACGGGACATACATTGGGTGCTTCCGGAGCCATTGAAGCAGTTTACAGTATATTGAACTTATTGCACCAGGAAATATACCCATCACTAAATTTTAAAAATGTTATTCCTTCCACAGATTTAAAACCTGTAGAAGCCTATACTAAAATGCCGCTTCAACATGTAATGTCAAATTCATTCGGTTTTGGAGGCAATTGTTCATCACTGATATTTTCGAAAGTTTGATGCCTATGCTTTTTATTCACCAATGTACCTGTATATCGCCACAGCAAACATTTCCGGTTGCTGACCTGGCTGTATGGCATCAACCCGTGAATAATAAACTGGTAACAATTGAGCCGGCTTATGATGGCATTCCCAAAGGTGCATTGCGGCGTATGAGCAAGCCCGTTCGTATAGGAATTGGTGCCGGCCTTCCATTATTAAATAATGAAAACAAACCTGATGGCATTATTATAGGTACAGCCAATGCAGGCATGGAAGATTGTTTTTATTTTCTACAACAGATTATTGAATACAATGAAGGCTTGCTGACACCTGGCAATTTTGTACAAAGCACGCCCAATGCACTGGCAGCACAATTGGGTATGTTGTCGCATAATAAAGGATACAATGCTACACATGTGCATCTTGGCCTTGCCTTTGAAAATGCGCTGATAGATGCGATGATGTTGTTGGAAGAAAACCCCGGAAATAGTTACCTGGTTGGTGCCGTGGATGATATTTCTACCTATAATTATAATATCAATTTATTGGATGGCTGGTTTAAAGATGCAGGTTATGCGGCAGGGAACTTTTATGATACGGCTTCTACCGGAAGCATACCCGGCGAGGCTGCAGCGATGTTTACCGTAAATACCCATCATGAAAATGCGGTGGCCAAATTAACTGCCATCGAAACAATTCATTCCACTGATAGCGAAATAGTAAAATCAGCATTGGAAGATTTTATCGCTAAAAACTTACCGGTAGGCGAACATATTGATGTATTGATTTCCGGAGAAAATGGCGATAGCCGGTTAATCCACTATTATGCAACCTGTGAATCGTTGATGAATCCCGATGCAGGCATATTGCGCTATAAACACATGAGTGGCGAATACCCCACGGCCACAGCAATGGCGTTGTGGCTTGGCTGTTATATACTTGAAAAAAAGCCAATCCCCGGTCACATGATTAAAAAAAGCCCTGCTTCGGTTAACACAAAACATACCCTTATCTACAATACATTTAAAGGCGCACAGCACAGTTTTATGTTGCTGTCTGCCATATAAAAGGGAATCCTTAACTCCCTTTGCAAAATTTATCCGGCAGAATAACGTTCCTTGTTGATAATAAAATGGTGAGTATTGAATAAACTCAAATCAATATTAAATATTATTACAGGGCTGCTGTTATGTGTGCTATCACTTTGGGCAACTACCAGTAACCTGAAATTTGCCTGGCTGGCGGTTATATTTATTGGAGGTATTTCAATACTAATTTTGATAAGATATTTTATTAAAGATGACAGAGGCAAATCCGGTGACAATGCAAAAAAATCGCTCAACGAATTGATGGCAGATGATGGCATATTTACTTATTCCGAAAAAGGATTTCAATTAAAAATTTCGCAAACCATTTACCAACTGGAATGGAAGCAGGTAAAAACAATGATTGCCTATAAAATGGACCGCTTTGCAAGTGATGATATTTGCATGGATGTATTTTGTGATGATGGAATAAATTTTACCATTTCAGAAGAAACGCCGGGCTGGTACCGATTTGTAGATCTTTCAAAAAAACACATAACCGACATTGCCAATTTCTGGGAGATAGAAATGGTTACACCGGGTAATGAAGCAAACCTTTCCATTGTATATGACCGGCATAACCGGAATATGGGGGAAATTGAAAAGGAATATTATAGTAGTTGATTAAGCTATTAATTGAAGAAATCTTGTAAGATGAATTTTGAGGTGGTTTTATTAAATTGTGGCGAGTGATAAAGGCCGGCGTATAAAGTTATTGCGGAGACTTACTTTGAGGTTGTTGAAGAATTGCTACTGGGTAAACACTTGCGCCAAGGGGGGGCTCATCATGTGGCTATTCTTAAAGATAAAAAGGTATTTAAGGGTATGACAGGGGCGTTGGCATGGCGTTAGATAAATACAAAACGATGTTAAATATTCTGGTGCGATTAATTTTACGAATGCTAACACAATTATTTTAAAATATTAAGAAATGGAAGATATAAATATTATAAAGGATAAAATTTTTGAGACATTTGAAATCTTACGAAAGCGCCCTTTAATGATATTATCAAAGAATGATAGTTATAGTTTGCTCCAAAATTATCTTGAAGGATATATTGATGGCTTGTCTTTTATTTCAAAAAAAAATATGAGAGTAGAAATTACTCAATGGTATAAGAAAAAATTAAATATTCAAACCTCGTATTGCTGGACAAGCCATATACCGTTTCATTTTGAAGAGGAAAGAGAGGATGAACTGAAAGCAATACTACTTAATATTACAGAGGAGTTTTTTCGAGAAAATGCTGACTGGTATAAGGCGTAGCTACGTAATTTCCTCCTTCCAAGTAACTCCCTACTGGCGCAGGATTGTAAGAAGTAGAAACCTTGATTCATTTATCCTACTGTCGCAGGAGTATAAGGAAGTAAAAACCTCGATTCGTGTAACAGGCGCAATACGGTAACATTAGGCGCAGGAATGAGGGGTAGGCAAAGTGCGGTGGATTTCCTGGGCTAAACGATTACTACAGCGATTGATAAGCATGGAAATTATAAAGTGGCTTTGTGCTTAACCAGGAAGATTGGTAATACAGCAGTGCAAAAGGATATGCAAAAGACGATGGTATAATAACACGGGCTGAATGCTGATTGGCTAAAGTATAAGGCACAAGTGGACACTTATGCCAAAAGAGGGACACTGCTATCAACATTACTGTAAAAGTTATTCTCGAATACAGATAATGCTAAAAATCAATTTTGTAAATTTGATGAATGAATTTAAAGCGATTAACATTATATGTAGATACTTCGGTTATTGGAGGTTATTTTGATATTGAATTTGCCAATGAGACTAAAAACTTGTTCGACAATCTTCAAAACTCAAGATTCGACATTATGTATTCTTCGGTAACCGAGAATGAACTTTTAAACGCACCAAAACCGGTACGAGAACTGCTGCAAACCATTCCCGTTGGTTTAAAAAAACGAGTTGATTTAACGGAAGAAGCAGTAATGCTTGCGGACACCTACATTATAGAAAATGTTGTTGGGAAAACAAGTAGAGAAGATTGTTTTCATATTGCGTTGGCAACAATAAATAGGGCTGACATTTTATTGAGTTGGAATTTTAAACACATCGTAAACGTTATTAGAATACGAGGTTATAATGCAGTAAATTTAAAATTGGGTTATTCACAAATAGACATTCGTTCACCTAAAGACATTATATATTATGGAGACTAAAAATAAAAATGAAATAATCAAAGATTTCAAAGCCGTAAAGTTTATGAGAGAGGTTCGTGATAAAATTAGTATTGATATCAAGGATATGAACTTTGAACAAATTAAACTTTACTTTGAGCAACGCAAAGTGAAGCTTTCCGAGAAATAAAAGTAAACTAAAATTGCAGAAATCTGATAAGATGAATTTAAAGTGTCTTTCCTAAATTGTGATGAGTGATGCAGGCCAACGCACAATGATGTTGCAGAGACTCGCTTTGACGTTGTTGGAAACTTGCCCCAAAATCAAGCAAAATTATCATGACAATTATCAAAGAAGACATTACAAAATATCTTCGTTTTAAACTATCAGGTTTTAAAAAATAAACTTGAAGAAACAACGGTTATTATGAAAAGTGCATTAGATAAAGAGTTGATACTATATTTTGTACAGCTCAATGAACCGCAAAAGAAATCACTGTTGGAAATGATGAAATCATTTTTGCAGTCAGATAATAAGCTGGCAGAAAATGCTACTATTGAACAATATAATAAAGAATTGGACGCTGCAATGGAACGCATCAACAAACAAGAATTTATTACATTGGAGGCATTGGAAAAAGAAATGCAGACATGGTAACAAAGTTGAATGTTGTGATTGATATTGAAGCAAAGAAAGGTATCTATCCTGTAAGCAATTTTATTGAGATGTAAGAAGTGGACTTCAATAAAAGCAAATAGTAATCCTTGTAGACGCAACGTCCTCGGCTATGCTTAGGCTCGTTGAGAGACGTTTCTGGGAAAAAAGATATGCGAAAAACGATGGTATATTAAAACTGACTGAATGCTGATGGGCTAAGGTATAAGGCACAAGTGGACAGTTGCGCCAAAAGAGTTCTAATGCTTCTTCTTTGGAAGGTTAGGGAAACCAGATTTTTTGAGTTGTTCGTTTGCTTTTGCAAGTTTATCAGGGAAAAGAACAACATTATCATACTTATTAAGCTCAGGGTCAATACGAACCGCAGGAACTTTCTTTTTGTTTAGTTCAAACATTGTTTTCATACATCGAATTTACAGTTTTTTCCGATGAACAGCAAATGCCTGATAGTCTTTTCCTCTTTCATACCACTCCCATTCACTTTGCTGTTCACCCATAATATCAAAATCTTCACACACGATATCGAAATATTTGTTTATACCCATTTTATACAATCTTGTTCTTGCCGCCGTACTTCCCGTTGCATAAATCCAGGCACTAGGATATCTTCCTGCAAATGCATAAATAGCAGCTACAACAGTTGCCAAAACCTTTTCACTATCGCCATTGTCAGTAATAATTTTGTCATCAAGTTTTCCGGTCAATGGATTTAAGTCACCAAATGCAAGATTATAAAGATTCGGTAAATTCATTTGCTGGAATTGAATTAGCTTGATAATTTTTCCTTTACGTCCTTCACTTAAGAATTCAAAAGTCGTGAGATTTAGTCCTGCTTTTAGTTGGTATTTATCAAGTTTCATAGTCTGTAAATGTCAGAATGAAGATAACAAATTAAATTTTGTTACCCTTTCCGGCACGAAGCCTCACACAAAAGCTGCGACTTATTCCAGTTTCAGATTAGCAACCATTTTTCCCGCCTTTGTAAAATGCAAAGTATGAATTCCCAAACTGCATTTACTTCTCAATATTACGCCCCATAGTTCCCCGAAGCCTTTTGAAAAAACCTTCTCTTTTTTTGATAGAAATAAAATCCTTGTTGAAGGCTTTTTTACTGTCAATCACCGGATCTATCATAGTGGGTTCCAGCATGTTCATGGTGTCGGTCACCATTGGTAACATGGCAACATCGGGACTAACTTTTTTCCTGGTAAATTTTCGGAGCGACATGGTTTGAAACTTGTCGGAGGCTAATGCAATTTTATCAAACCCCAATTGTTTTGCCTTTTTGTAAGAATAATAAATATTCTCTGTGCTATGCTCGGCTGTAATTTCATAAAAAACATGCTCGGCTGGAATGCCCAATTCAATGGCATACATTGCCATAATCATTCCTTCGTAATAAGGGGTGTAAACCGATGAGCCGGAATACATCAAATTTTTTGCAATGCCTTTGTCGTATAAAAACTTTGACCAGTACACCCTGCCCTTCATTGTTTTGTCCCACTTGCCTCCGTTAAAGGGTACGCCGGGCACTACTACCATATCATAACTGTTAGTAGCAGCCGCATCATATAATTTTTGTGCGGCTTTATTTGAATAAAAACAGGAGCTAAAAATAAACATGGATAAAAGGCTGCTGAAAAATAACGAATACCGTCTTTTGGTAAATGTAGAAAAAAATGATATCGAAACCATAAGCAGGTAATTATTGAGGAATACAAAATAACGCTGCAATGGTGATTAAAAAATTATGCCAGTTTGCATTGAACCAAATAATCCCATTGATTGCTATTAGAAAAAGAATCGGCTACATCCCAGATCCGGGTTATCGAATGTCGATCATATTCTAAGGTTGCCAACCTTAGAAAAAATATTTATTAAGTTAAAATAAAAGTTGAAAGGTTGGCAACCTTTGAGACAATCCTGGATGTAGCCAAAGAATCCCCGGTTGCCTATTCAGAAATAATTTTCTTTTCATCTCTCATAGCTTTCTTCTGCGCAGGTGTAGGAGCCTGTATCCATGAATTATCATAAGGTTTAAAACAACCTGCTTTCAACAAACCTTCCAACGGTATTTTGTTATCAATGTATTTTGCAAGTAAGTGAAAGGCTTCTTTGTTTTCATTTTTAAGCACCATTAAAGTGGCATTGGCACCTGCTTTCACTGCTATTGGCACACCACCTCCCAATTCGGCCCAATGGCCACCTAACAACAAATTTTTAACCGGCGTTTGGTAATGCGCAATTTTATTCTGCATATTTTCTTTACCGGGTTTGGCACCCATCATGGTACCGTTTTTATTACCAGTGTACCTCCAATGCGTAACGGGTGTGGCTACATCATAAAACAAAATATGCGACCGCAAACCCGGTGCAACTTTTTCTTCTACACGGGCAATGATGATATCGGCGATTTCATTTTTTAGCCGGTCGTATTGCTCATTACGAATGTAATTTCCTTCCGCATCTTTTCCGGTGAACCAATTGTCTTTAAAATCCATGTAAGCCGGCATAAACAGGGTGAGTGTCCCCTGCCCTTCGGGTGCCATTGATTTATCTCTTAATGAAGGTGCCAGGATACTAATCTCACTTTTTAAAGGATCGCCACTTTGATGCTCATCAAAACTGGCATGCTCGTTGGCGATATGAACCAGTTCTTCATTAAAGCCCAATGCTTCAGTGGGGCAATCCAGCGCAATTGAGATGGTTACAGACGAACTATACATTTCTGCCTTCCTTAATTTATTTTTCATCTTTTGGGGAATGGCACTGGAAGGCAACATTTTTTCATACAGGGTTTCTACATCATTGGCTGCAATCACATACTTGCAATTGATTTCGTAATCATTGCCCCGATGTTCAAAACTTACCCCTTTCACTGTATTGTTGTTGAGCAAAATTTGCTTGACCGTACACTTGCAATGTATCTCATTTTTGTAAAATTGAATCACATATTCCAGCCATTCGGGAATAACCTGCCCTCCCCCTTTGGGCGGACTTTGAAAGTCGCCATAGTAGGCCCAGCCAATCGGTACAAGGCAGGATAGCAATTCAACCTCAGAAGAAAAAATACGGTGAATGGCTTCGTCTTTAAAAAATTTATTCAATCCTTTTTTTAGTCCCTTTTCGCCACTATAAGTAATAAACGGAATAAAAGGTATTACAAACTCGATAAGCCTTTTTTTATTGGCAAGTTTTTCTAACAGCGTCATTGTTTCCTCCGACCGGAAAACCGTGCTGTAATTCTTAAAAGATTTCCCCAGCCTTTTGGCTGCCTTAAAAAACTTTTCAATTCCTTTTTGATCGTTTGGAAATTCCTGTATCAACTGATCACGCCATTCATCGGGGTTGTTGGTAAGCAGGTAATCGAAAGTATCACCTTTGTATCTGCGTATCCGCTTTTGCTGAACGGCATTTGGATGATCGGTGCCAAGTACATCAAATAAGCGGCTGACCAGGCCATCGGAGTTGCATTGATTCAGCCAGTGAATGGCAGTATCAAAGCGAAAATCTTTTCTGCGGAAACCGGCAAGGTAACCACCCACATGTGGTTCCTTTTCCAGGATACAAACTGAAAAACCGGCCTTACTTAATAACGCACCTGCTGTTAAACCGCCCACGCCTGCGCCAATGATGGCGATATCGTAGAATGGTTTTACAACTAATTTTTCCATAATTGATTTTAATTATCAGCTTGTATTTTAATTTGGGTTGAAGGTGTGCGTTACATTTAATCCGTTACTATAAATGATGCTTTCATTTTAAAATAAGTTACCGCCTCATTGTAAAGTTGAGCTGTTAAATGAATCCGTCCATCTTCGCCGGTTGAATATTTCAATTCCGACTGAATACTGTTTGTTTGAGTTGGATCAATGACTGTTAAAAATTTTAATTGATCCGCAACTGTTAGTTGTGTTTTTTTTCCCAGGTCCATTTCCAATATTTCTTTTATCATTTGCATCATGCACACACCGGGCACAACCGGCTGACCGGGAAAATGCCCTTCAAATATTTTATGAGATGCATCAATTTGTAAGAGGGCATCTATTGTACCATCCTGCGACTGCATTGTTTTAATATGAAAAAATTTACCTGTTAACATTATCGTTCAATTCTTTTTAAGCCAATGGTAAAATGGAATTTATTGTGGTTAACTCCAATTGTATCCGGAATGTGATTGATATAATTTTCCATCACTACTTCAACCACCTGTTTTCTGTTGGATGCCCTTTCCATCCTTACTAAATGATCGCCTGCAAGATTTGTTATGTAATGATAATAACCTTTTTGTTGAGGAAAAGTATAATACTTAAAGTTTTCGTCTTTGCGTATTTTAAACGTTGCAGCATCCAACTGATTCATCAGTATTAATTCAAAATCTTTCCGCAAAGTTTTTATTACAGCTTTTTTATTCATTTTCTTAATGATTGAATATACTTTAAATTCACCGGTTGATGCAAATTCAAAATCAAAAAACTTAAAGCCCATCTCATTTGAAAATACCATCCGGATACTGCTGTCGGGCATTTTTTTTATCAGCAACAAACCACTCAGGTGGTTGTCTAATACATCAACCGTTGTGTTGTACAATGCCACTGAAAACTGAGGCCTGAATTGTTGAAGGTCACTTACATTTCCGTTGGCAGGTTGCAGGTTTTTGTACAGCGTTGTACAACTACCTAGCAAAATCAAACAACTATTTAATAGTAAATAACGCATCCTGAATATTTGCATTCAATTCTTTATTTACAAAACGAATAACCGTATTGTCGCCAGACAGTTCAAGCATTTCAATACTATTCACCGAATAATCTTTTTTATCTACCACCACATTGATGTGCTTTAGCAACTCCTTCAATCCTTTTACCACCGGCACTAATTCCACCAGGTAAGTAGTTTTATTTTCAAAGATCCTGGTTTTAAAATCGGCATTGTTTAAGGTAGTTCCCTGCATACAATCAATCATAATATCATTGATTTGCCGGAATAATTTATTGGAACCTGCGGATACTTTTGTTTCCTTTTGAGCATCCTTTACATATACTTTGTCGTTGTTCAGAATCATCAGGTATTTAAATGGCTGGGTGTATTCCATCCTTACCATATTATTTTTCTTGAACCAAAACATTCCTTTGGAAACTATTTTTTCTGCCAGCATACTTAGTTCTTTTTCCTGCACAAAATTACTTTTGATGGTAGCGGTCTTCTGTGTTGCATTTGCAAAATCAGTTTTAAATTTTGCTACATCTGTTAAAGGTGCATAACCGGCGTACTGTGCTTTCACTACATACCCTGTTATCAATATCAATATTAAAAATATCTTACGCATATGCTTTCAAATTTAGCATTTTATCCAATCGAACAATTTCGTATCCATTGTCCTTAACCCATTTGATAAATTCAGGCAAAACTGACAAGGTAGTTTTGCTGGTATCATGAAAAAGATAAACTGCTCCCGGAGTCAACGCCTGTTGCAATTTAGCAGTTAATTTCTCTTCATTTTTTATTACCGTATCCATTGAACGTACGCTCCATCCAACCGGTGTATATCCTCCTTCAATAATTGCTTTTTTAAGATTGGGATTGGTAACCCCGTATGGCGGACGAAATAATTTTGGTCTCAGGCCGATCACTGATTCCATTTTATCATCCATCATTGTAAGGTCAGTTTTCATTTTTTTAGTAGAAAATAAATCAAACCAAAAATGATGCGAATAACTATGGTTGCCAATTAGGTGCCCGTTGGCATGTATTTGCTTCAACAAAAGTTCATTGCCTTCAATGCGATTGCCAATACAAAAGAAGGCAGCGCTCACATCGGCCTCCTGCAACACCTGCAAAATTTGTGGTGTAAAATCATTTGCCGGGCCATCATCAAAACTGATGGCAATTACCTTGTCATTTGTTTTTGCAGAACAGGTAACCGGTAAAAAAAAATTGGAGTCAACAAAATAACAACCGTAAAAAACCACCAGTGAATAGACAAATAATAGTGCTGGATAAACATAAAAAGAAACGCCTTTGTTTACATGAACCAACACCACAAACAGCAGCAGCATGATAAAAAAAATATTGGTGTTCCTGAAATTTAACATGCCGATATCAGTAGTAAAGAATGGTGAGTATTCTGCGACTGGTTATAGATCAATATTTTTTTCATTTTCTTTTCTGCGGAAACCTTGTTATCCAAAATTGGCGGCAGTTCGCCACGCTGCATGATTTGTACCGCCAGCCACAAGGCAAATGCGGTGGATGTGGGATATTCGCCACACAAGTTCTTATAATTTACGCTATCTACCTTGTTAAAAATGGAAGCGTCAAGCAGGTCATAAATTTTATCAGTTGCGTGATCACCATTGCGGCCGGTAATCAATAAGTCTACATCTGAAACTGCAATTGAATGACTGGAAAGAAAAGCCTCTATCTGCTGTTGCGTTTCCTCTATAGTTGCAGGTTTATAAAAAGTAGTGATGCCTGATAACTGAACGCAATTATTTTTACCCGGTTCATTTGATAATAAAAAGAATGCTGCGCCCTCTCCTGCAACAGTCCCTTTCGATGAGTTCCTGTACAGTTCAAAATTATTTGACAGATCAGGTTTGTACAATCCAAGCCTGGATAAAATGGTATGACTAATGTTGGTAATTTCATCTACCCCACCCACCAGTACATTGCCTGCTTCATTTTCTTCTATCAGCATCATGGCATCCAGTAATGCATTTTCAAAAGAAAAAGCACGATGGACAAATACATTGTTGTACCCGTTGCAATGCAGCATCAGCGCTATTTGAGCGCCAACTGTGTTATGTGTTGATTGAATGAATGCAGTAGGTGCAAGCAACTCTTCCTGCTGTTCTACCATCCTGGATAAAAAAATGCCGGTATCTTCCAGGCAGCCATACGCAGTGCCGGTTACAATGGCATCCGGTACTTGTACACCTGATTGCTGTAAACAATCCATCGCAGCAGCAACGCCCATTTTTATAATGCGGCTCATCCTTCGGATGAGTTTTGGATCTATGATGGTTTTATAATCCGGCTCTACACAAGTTAACCGGTTACCAGCATGGGTTACTGGTTCAGCCAGGAAAGGTGAATTGCCAAAAGTATGTTGTGGTGAAATATTTCCAGTTGCCCTTATATACATGCTATGTTTAAGTTTTTGAAAATATCAGTGATGAACAATTACCTCCAAACCCAAATGAATTGGAAAGCACATTTTTAACGGCTACATTTTTTGTCAGCACAGTTTCAGGCACAAAAGGCAGTTCCTTCATGGGTGTTTGCAAACGCAGGTTTGGGAAAATCATCTTTTCCCTGATTGCCAATACGGAGAATACTGCCTCCAATCCGCCGCTTGCTCCCAATGTATGGCCTGTAAACGATTTGGTAGAGCTCATTTTTGGATACAGCGGATCAAATATTCTTTTAATGGCTGTACCTTCTGCTATGTCATTATTTTGCGTACCGGTACCATGGAGGTTGATGTAATCAATGTCGCGTGGTTGAAGCCCACTTCTTTTTAAAGCCCCCTCCATTGCCAGGTATGACCCCTGACCTTCGGGTGATGAAGCTGTTTGGTGATAAGCATCATTGGCGTTACAGTAACCACTCAGCGTACAATCGGGATCTTGTTTTAAAGTGGCAGCTACTTTTTCAGAAACCAACACCACATAACCAGCGCCTTCTCCTAAATTCAATCCTTTGCGGTTGTCATCAAATGGTTTGCACAATTCATGATCCAATATCATCAACGTATTAAAACCATTGAGTGTAAATTTTGTAAGCGCATCGGTGCCACCTGCAACCACTACATCCAACATGCCGTTTCTGATTAGCCTTGCACCATAAAATATTGAATTGGCTGAGGACGAACAGGCTGTACTTATTGTAGAAATATAGTTTTTTATACCAAGATAGTCTGCTGCCAGTTCGGTAACAGCGCCACATTCATGATGTATTACCTCACGCAGTTTTCCTTTCTTATTATCCTTTAGAAAAGATTGAAAGAAATTTTCAGTGCGGTCCATTCCGCCGACTGTATTAGCTGATATAAAACCAGTTCGCAATCCCTCTATGCCCGGTATGGCTGCGCTATTCAATGCTTCGCTTGCAGCAAGCATGCTTAACAATGCTGTGCGGCTAAGCATTTTAGTTAGTTTAAGTTGTTGCAGCAATTCTTCGTTGCTGAGTTTTACTTCCGCAACCGGTAAAATTCCTGCATGTACCGAATCGAGATAGCGCATCGTTCCCATACCTTCCTTTCCTTGCTGAAAAGAAGACAGCGATTCAGCCACATTGTTTCCAATGGCTGAAACCGCCCCGATGCCTGCTATAAAAACGGGAGCGCTCATGCTATGAATTTTGAGCCTGGTGTTCGGTGATGTACTGTGCAATAGTTCTTACCGATCTAAACACATTTGGACCGTCCTCAGCATTTGACAATTTGATTTTATATTGTTGTTGTAACAATACAATTAATTCCAATGCATCAATCGAATCCAGTCCAAGGCCTTCCACAAAAAGCGGCTGATCGTCACCGATGTCTTCGGGTTTCAAATCCTGCAGGTTCAACTGGGCGATGATCTGTACTTTCAGATCCTGTAATAATTTATCCATTATGTAACTGGTATATTTTGTTTAAATTTTCATTTGTAAATAACACCGCTGCCTTTTCCACAACCATGTTTTTTTCCTTTTCAATTAAGTACAATACGGCAAGGTACTCATCTCCGGCCACTTCTACCCAACCACAGATACACGCCTGCAACAGATCGTTTTGAAACAGGCTGTCAACATACTGGTGAATGAATGCGGTATCAAACTTTTCAAATATAAAAAAAGCATTCTCGCCTTTGAATGTATGTTTAATGCTGATTTCGCCAATTACAATATTGGGCAGTGTATACACAAACAACGCAGGACTGGCAATTTCTTTTACAGAGTCAAAATAACGAATATCCGCATCAATGCTTGAGTTTGCATTACTCAACACAATCCCTATTTCTTCTGCCTTATAATTTTCGGTTGAAAAATTATTGTTTAATAAAATTTCGGTTGCCAGCCAGCCCAGCTTACTTAAAAGATCCATCTTATAAAACTTCGGGTATTTTAATTCGAAGTGTTTGTAAGCCGCCGTTAAAAATTCGGGTAAGCCGGCTTCATGATCTATAAAAAGAACCTGCTCATTTTTTGAAACCTGTTGTTTACTGATCGCACAGTTGGCTGTTATGTATATCTGTTCCGGCAAATCTTATTGTTGAATTTTAGCGGTGATTGTATCTCTTAGTTCTATCAAACGAGCCAGCTTTTGCAACGCATTCGAATGTTCTTTTACATAGGGATTGTCGGTATCCCAAACATATCCTGCCAATACAGAGCAAATCATACTTTTAATGGATGGCACCTGGTTATTTGCAAAAAAGATGGTATCCAGCGTGCCCTCGTACCAGGCCATTACATAGGAACGGAATGTATCTACCCCCTGCATCATAGGCTCTGTATACTCCTTCTCCCAGTCTATGCTTTCGCCTTTTAATTTTTTGATAACAAGTCTGGCTGCAATTTGACTTGAAACAGTTGCCAGCGTTACTCCTGAAGAAAACACAGGGTCCAGGAACTCGGTTACATTTCCGGTGAGTACAAATCCATCTCCATAAAACTTTTCAGTGGTGCCCGACCAGGCAGACAACACCTTGGGTTCAAAAACAAATTGCACGTCTTTAAAGCGCTCACTTAGGTAAGGTTCAGTTGCAATAAAAGCCCGCAACTGTTCTTCATTTGTTCCGGTTTCACTATCAAAAAATTCGTGTGTGCCTACAAAACCCAACGATGTAATGCCATTTGAAAAAGGAATTACCCAAACCCAAATACCATAAGCATGCACAATGATGGTGATGCGGTTTGGTTCATCATCAATGGAACGTTTTGTATCTACCGTGTGAACAAATAAAGCTTTTCTTGATGGGAGATTGGAAGGTTTGTCCAAATTAAAAAGTCGGGGAATTACGCGGCCGTACCCACTTCCGTCAACTATAAATTTTGCTGCTATTTTACTTTGATTGCCATTAATATCCTGAACCGTTGTAACAGAATCTGCCCCATCAAATTCAATACCGGTAACAGTAGTTTCATAACTAATACTCACACCTTGCTGTTCAGCAGTATCGGCCAGTATTTTATCAAATTCGCCACGGGGTACCTGCCAGGTCCAGTTCCATCCGGGAGTAAACTGGTCCGCAAAAAAGTAATCACAGGTTTTGCCATTTTTTACAAATTTGGCCCCATTTTTTTCCTGGAAACCGGCTGCCTTTACGGCATCTAAAAACCCGGCTTCTTCCAAAGCTTCCATACAACGGGGTAATAAACTTTCGCCAATTACAAACCGGGGAAATTGTTGCTTTTCTACAATCTTAACTTTATAGCCAGCGTTGTTAATGATAGCAGCCGCAACGGTTCCAGCAGGCCCGGCTCCAATAACCAATACATCTACTTTTTCTGTATTCATTTTGCTTTAATTATCAATTATAGAAAGTTAGTTCCTTTTTTTACATTTTAATAAAGTCTGGCTCAGACCAATATTATCTATCTCTTCTACAATATCAAATCCGGCACGATCAATACAATTAAAAAAAGTAGCTGCACTATACATCTGGCTGGTGCCGTTGGCCAAGGCTGTAAAGTACAACGAAGTTTGATGTAAGCAAAATGCAGCAATCTCAAACCGTTGTTTATCCCAGAATGGTTCTAAAATAATTACTGTGCCATTTTCATCCAGTGCTTCGAAACACCTTTTTAAAATGGAAACAATTTCATCTTCTGAAAAACAATCCAGGAACTGGCTCATCCAGATCACATCAAATCCTTTAGGAAATTGAATGGTTTCATCCAGTATGTTAACCGGCAAAAATGATATTCTGTCAGCTAATCCCAATTGCTCTACTTTTTGTTTCGCAACATTTAATTGCCCCGGTAAATCCATGATAGTAATTGAAACATCCGGTGAAAACTTAGCCGATGAAACGGCCCATTTACCCGTGTTTCCACCGATGTCTAATAAGTTCTTTACGCCATTTTTATACACCTGTGGCAACACCAACGGGAAGGCATTATCAGAAAAAAAGTGATCGAAACTAAACCAGCTTTTTTGTACATGCTCCGGCAATTGCGACAGCCCCTCATAAATGGTTTGCCATTCACCAAATTCTTTTAATCCTTCCGGCTTGCCATTTTGAATGCTGTTATCCAGTTCAAACAAACCTTTATAACATACATCATGCACAAAATTCATATTGGTGATGGTTAAAGGATCGTGCAAAATAAAATGCCCGGTTTTTGCCAGGGTATATTTTTCTTCATTTACCAATACCAATCCCATACTCAAGCCTGACTCCAATAAAACCCTTGCTCCATAAACAGGTAATTTTACTTTTGCTGCAATTGCTTCCAGGGTTAATCCTTCTTTGCCACTTTCTTCAATTTCCGTTAAAATACCGGTATTTCTAAGCACCCGTGCTGCCTGAAATATTACCGGCCCAAAAGCTATCCATTGTGCTGCCTCTTTTGCCTGGAAGGCCGTTCTTTTATCCTTATTAAAAAAGCTCATGAAGATGTTATCTGTTGTGTTTTATTTTAAATTATGCTTTACCAAAAATTATAGCCGCATTGCATCCGCCAAATCCGGAAGCTGTTTTAAGACAATTGTTTAATGTTTGATTTTGTAATCCTGCGCTTATATTGATAGGTGTCGACACGCCCATTGTTTCAAAACCAATACTTGGCAATACCATATTTTCTTTAAGTGAATGAACTGCCACCACCGATTCAATTAACCCGGCTGCACCTAATGTATGGCCATAATAACCTTTCAAACTATTCGTTGACACCGATTGTAAACCGGCCAGTGTAATTGCTTGTGCTTCCATTTCATCATTGTAAATAGTTGCGGTACCATGTGCCGAAATGTAATCAATTGCTGATGATGAAACCTTTGCTTCCTGCATAGCTTTTGTAATGGCAATGCAGAGTTCTTCACCCGTTCGTGAGGGGCCTGAAATATGATTGGCATCGTTGCTTGTTGCGCCACCGGTAATTTTAATTCCGTTTGAAAAAGCTGCGTTTTCGGATAAAATTATTGTAGCGGCTCCTTCACCCAGGTTGATGCCGGTTCTGTTGGCATCAAAAGGTTTACACAAAGCATTACTAATTGCCTGGAAAGATTGAAACCCAGACAATATAAATTTTGAAATGGTATCTGCACCCGCAACAATTGCATGATCGTACTGGCCAGATTGAATCAACCGTTTAGCCGTTATTAACGCCAGGGAACCGGATATACAGGCGTTTGAAATAACTACAGGCATGTTGCTGCATTTAAAATATTCACCCACTAATTTGGCGGAAGTATGCAACGCAATTCGCTTTTTCAACGCATCATTCATTGGAGCATTTTCCAATAAACTGATATTACCTTTTGTGGAGGAAATGATAAGAATAGTTTTTTTATCCGATGGAGATACGGCGCTGTTTTTTAATGCATCTTGAATTGAAGCAATCAGTAATAATTCAAATTTGGTGTAGGTATTATTTTCGTCTTTTAACAGAGCAGTTTCATCACTAAACAACGATGCATAAAATGGCACAGAGCTCACTTCGGGTAGTTGTTGCTCCTTTACACCAGACGCACCATTTTTTAACATCAAAAAATTTTCGGCAGTATTTACTCCCAATGGCGAAATAATATTATCCGAAACTAAAAACACCTCTTTCATCATCATAAATTATAACAGTGCTTGTTGCTTTTTCCAGTTTTCAAAAAATGGAGGATTGTTTAATTGCAGTATCGAATTTTCCTTATCTAAAAATACCTGTACTGATGAACCTGTTGCTACAAGCTCGTTGGTATCTGCATTATATAACCTGTAATTAAATTGTATTTTGGCTGCTTCGCATGGTAAATAAATAGTTTCAACAATAACAGCATCTCCATATCGGAGCGACTTTTTATACGAACAATCTACACTTACTACTGGTGTAACAAAGCCCATCTTAAAAACATCCAGGTAACTCAACCCATGATCTTTACCAAAGGATTCTCTTCCATCTTCAAAATAACGGATATAGTGCCCATGCCACACAATGCCCAATGGATCCGCTTCATTAAAACGCACACGCACTTCTGTTTTGTTGCTTAACTCCATTTTTATTTCTGATTTATCGATGGCTGATGTCTGATTTTTTTTGATTCGATTGTGTATTTGATTATTTGATGCTTTTTTAAATGTCGGATGTCTGATGTCTGATTTTTTTTGACTTGCTAATTTATTTAATTAGTTCGATGCCTATTTTAGATACTATGTCTGATGTCTGATTTTTTTTGACTTGCTAATTTATTTAATTAGTTCGATGCCTATTTTAGATGCTATGTCTGATGTCTGATGTATGATTTTTTTTGACTTGCTAATTTACTTAATTGCATCGATACCTTTTTTTAGATTTAATGTCTGATGTCTGATTTATTTCGATTTGATAATTTATTCAATTATTTAATAGAAAACTTACTTCGCATATTTCTGATGTCTGATGTCTGATTTTTTTCGATTTGATAATGTATTTAATCATTTGATAGAAAACTTAATTTGCTCATGTATGATTTTTCGATGGCTGATGTATGATTTTTTTCGATTTGACAACGTATTTGACTATTTGATAGAAACTACGGTCATTAAAATGTACACTACCTACGCAATAGAGTATCCAAACTAAAAAACTCCACACAAATCAGACATCGAAAAATCAGACATCAGACATAAAGATATCAGCCATCAGACATAAAAATCTATCCTCCATACTTAGCCCTCCACTCTTTATATTTCTTTTTTTCAATATTGTCGATGATATCCCTCATTGGATTTGCCCAATAGTTACGAAAGCCAAAAGCCATTCCGGTTTTGCCTTCCATCCGTTCTGTCATCAATATTTTTTTTGTAGCCATATCTACAAGGGTTACCCATACTGCGGCGCCTTTATTTGGCTTGCTTAATCCCTCTACAACAAATATAAGTCCTATACCTTTTTTTCCTCCAAAGTCCCAACTATTTACCAAACGGATAATATTATTTTCGGTTAAACGATGGTAATCGCCTGAGTTGGAAGTTTGAATTTCCTCGGTATTAATTTTTTCGTTGCGCTTGCGAACAATACCAAGGTCATGATCAATATTACTTTTGTGAAAAGCTGCAGGCAGATCGAATTTTTTGGTATCTGTTATGATCAACTCATTAATAGACGGATAATGCCTGTCGCGGATATCCATCGACGTTGCAGATACGTCTTCAACCTTTGCCAGTGTAAAATCAATGCCCAGGTATAAAATCGGTGTTTCAGATGAGTTAAAAACATCCTTTATTGTTTGTGCAGATACAGATGAAGCAACACCAGAGAAAAGTAATAAGGCCAGTAGCCAACTTAAATGGTTTGTACGTTTCATAACAGTGATTTATTTTGATTGAGAAATAAAAATCTTCATTTCGCATTGCGCCATTAACACATCGTTGCACCACGTTTTACCGTTTATAACGGTTACATCAAAAATCTGGTTCACAACCGTTACTTCGGTTGTCAATTCATCATTGATATTTGGCAGATTAAATATTTCAAGATTTTTTATGGCCCCGATATAACCTACCAATACAGGTTTGTTTTCTGATTGTGCAACATACCCTGCTCTTGCAGCGGCTGTTTGAGCTATATTTTCAACCAATCCCGGTTCTGTAAACTTACCATTTTCTACAAAAATATTGTCGGGTAGTATGGTAAATTTTGTACGGGTAACTAATTCGTCGTAATGCAACAATGCATCAACCATTACAAATGGGGCACGCTGCGGAATTAGTGTAAGTATATCTAAAGATGATAGCATTATTTATTGTTTCCAGAAATCATAATAATTAAACCATTGCGCAGGGTAATCCTTCAATTTACTTTCCATCTCCCGGGAAAAGTCATCCAGCATTGCCTGCATCATTTCGCTTTTATTCATTGAGCTGTAATTAACCGGTTTACCTGCAAAAAAATGGTAGTGTGTGCTTGTTTCTTTTAAGGCAAATACAAAAGAAACCGGAACCTTAAACTGCGCCGCCAATAAAAAGGGGCCCATCGGAAATTTAGCATCTTCACCACAAAATTTTGTAGTCAATGTTTTGTTGCCTTCTATGTACCTGTCTGCATGCATACAAACCAATTCATTATTTTTAAAGGCATCGTTAATAGCATAAATATGTGAAAGGTCGTTGCGGATTACAATCACGTTTACTCCTTGTTTGCCGGTTACTTTATCAAGGTATTCCTTTATTTTTTGATATTCCCCGTCAAATATTACAATGTTAATTTTTGTATCAAGCCGCTTTAATAAATGCCCGGCTATATCCCAATTGCCCACGTGGGCACTTAGCAGCATACCACCTTGATTTAAGGCTGCTATATCTCTTAAATTTTCTTCCCCGTCAAAGTTAAAGGTGAATTTGTTGGAAATGCCGGCCATTATTACCACTTTATCTATGATGCTCTGCCCCAACAGGTAATAATTTTTATACAGTTTTGAGATGGTACTTAGCCAACCGAATTTAAGCCTGTTATGATACAGGTTGAATAATTGCCTGGAAGATTTAAAAGAAAAAATGAAAAAATAGAGTACAACGAATTTTAGCAGGAAATAAGCAGGCTGAACTCCGAAGTTTTTTAATATCCATACAAAAATCCGGTATCCCAGTTTATTGCCACGGGATTTCCCTTGCCATAATGACATTATGCAAGCGCATTTACATTTACACGGGATATTACATAATCGCAAAAATCCTTATAGGTAACTATATCAAGAAAATCTTCGGGTTTAACTTTGAATTTAAAGTTGCTTTCAATTACCACTACCAGGTCAATATAATCCAGACTGTCTAAACCAAGTGTGAGTTTTAGATTGGCATCAGGCGTTATTTTATCTTCCGGCACCTCAAATTCATCTATCATAAATGTGTTGATCTTCCCGATAATTTCATTATTGTCCATAAGTGTAAGTTAGATTAGTTTTTTTACTACCAGTGTGGAGTTAGTGCCTCCAAAACCAAATGAGTTAGACAAAAATACAATTATATCTTTTTCAATTGTGGATTTTACGATATTCAATTTTTGAGAGTCTTCATCGGGGTTTTCGAAATTAATATTGGGAGCAACAAACCCGTTTTGCATCATCAGCATTGAATAAATAATCTCACTTGCCCCAGCCATCCAGCATTCGTGGCCTGTCATAGATTTGGTGCTGCTTACGTGTGGCGTTTTGTTGCCAAACACTTCGTGAATGGCTTTTGCCTCGCTGGAATCGCCTGCCGGCGTAGAGGTTGCATGTGCATTGATATAGTCAATTTCATTTGCCGCCATGCCTGCATCTTTCAATGCCATCTGCAGGGATCTTACCGGGCCATCCACTGTAGGATTGGAAATATGCCCTCCATTGGAAGAAAATCCGTACCCAACCACTTCTCCTAATATTGGAGCGCCTCTTTTAAGGGCTGAATCCAGGCTCTCCAAAATAACTGTAGCCGCACCACCACTAGGAACAAGGCCGTCCCTGTTGCGGTCAAAGGGCCGGGAAGCTTTTGTTGGCGAAGATTCCAATATTGAAAAAGCTGATAAGGCATCAAACGAGCCCATTGAATATTTATTAATTTCCTGAGCGCCACCGCAGATAATACAATCCTGCAAGCCGGTTTTGATAAAATGATATCCTAATCCAATTGAATGAGACCCACTTGCACAGGCTGCACTGATGGTGAAATTAATGCCGCGTAATTTAAAAATAGTGGCCAGGTTCATGGTTACTGTGGAGTTCATCGTCTGAAATACAGAGCCAGAACCTACCAACGTGGTATCTTTTTTTTCCCTGATGATGTCGTTTGTTTCGATCACTGCTTTCGCAGAACTGTCGTTGCCGTACAAAATCCCTACATCGTGGTGATTAATATAATCCTGGTTGAGATTGGCATTTTTTAAAGCTTCCATTGCCGACACATACGCATACTCCCCCTCTTCCGGCAACATAATTCTAGCCCGCCTGTCCAACATTCCTTTCAAGTCCGGCCTTTCTACAAAACCGGTTAAGCCGGACCGGTAGCCATATTCTTTCCGTTCTGCGTCCAGTATGATGCCCGACTTGCCCTTATACAGGGAATCTGCGACTTCCTGCAGATTTTTGCCAATGCAGGAATAAATGCCCATACCAGTTATCACAACTCTTTTCATAATACTACGTTCTGCCTAATCGGGGTTTTAATTAAAATATGAATACAATTATCTAAAATCAGTGATTGATGATTTGTGTTATGTTTCAATTGGTGTAAACAAGGGACATGCTGCTGGAGATTAAGTGTAGGATAACTGGTTAAATAAGAATTGAAAGTAGGAAATTATATTTACAAATAAAGCACGTTAAACAAACCGTATTAAACATTATTAAGAATACAATCCTCCATTTACCGAAATTACTTCTGCTGTAATATAGCTTGCTTCGGGAGATGCTAAAAATCCTACTGCATGTGCTACTTCTTCCGGCAGTCCAAAACGCTTTATCGGTATCATGCCTTTCAATTCATTTTCATCAAGCCCTACTGTCATATCTGTTTTTATAAAACCTGGTGCTACACAATTAACCGTTACATTTCTTTTAGCAACTTCCTGCGCCAATGCCTTGGATGCCCCGATAACGCCTGCCTTTGCAGCAGAATAATTTACCTGACCGGGCATTCCCTTTAAACCCGATAAGGAAACAACATTTACAATACGGCCATATCTTTTCAGTAACATGCCGTTCAACACCGTTCTTGTTACGTAAAAGAATCCGTCGAGGCTTGTTTGCAGTACATTATCCCATTGTTCATCTTTCATCCACATCATTAATCCATCATCTTTGATACCAGCGTTATTGATCAATACTTCTATGAATCTGTCAGGATTTCTTTCTACCCATCCACCGAGTACACTTTGTATCTCGTCTTTCAGGGCCACATCAAATTGCAAAATTTCGCCATCTCCACCATTCTCTTTTATTTGAGCGAGTGTAATATTGGCCTCTGTTATATTGCTTTTAAAATTCACAACAACATAATATCCCATCTGAGCCAATTTATAGCATATAGCTCTTCCTATTCCTCTTGACCCGCCGGTTACTAAAGCACATTTCATTTTTTATAATTCCTTTCTTATTTATAAATAGATAGCCAGCTTGTATCAATTTGCCGATTTTGATTCACCAGCCGCTGCAATAATTTCTGCTTTGTACGATATGACCGGATCGGCATTTTCAAAATACGATTTCACTTTTTCAAGGTCTTTATATTTTGGAAGGTCTTCCACAAATTTTGGAAATATCTCCCTGATAATTGTATAAATTGATTTTGTAACAGGCGACAGCTTGTCAACACAATCAAGGTAGTCTATTGCCTGCAATACCGTCATCATTTGTATGGCAAGCACCTCAAATGAATTGTCGATTACCCTTTTTGTCATTAAGGCTGCATTGCATCCCATGCTCACAATATCCTGGTTATCGTTATTATTTGGAATGCTGTGAACATACATTGGAAACGACATGGTTTGATTTTCTGCAACGGTAGAGGTGGCAGTAAACTGCATCCCCTGCATTCCAAAATTAAAACCAAGCACTCCCAAATTAACAAACGGGGGGAATTTTTGGTTCAGTTTTTCGTTTAATAAATAGTTCAACTGCCTTTCTGAAAGCATGGATAATTTAGTAATGGCTATTTTCAACTTATCCATTTCCAGCGAAACATAATCGCCGTGAAAATTACCTCCGTGAAAAATGTTTTTGTTCTTATGATCAATTACCGGGTTATCATTTACAGAATTCAATTCATCCACCACTACTTTTTCAGCGCCGGCAATGGTATCGTAAATTGGGCCAAGCACCTGCGTAACACACCTGAGCGAATAATATTCCTGCACTTTATCCTGGAAAACTTCCTGGTCGAGATTATCAGGATTGTACAAATGTTCCGATCTGTCACGGATCATTTTACTATCCATCAAAATATCCCGAAGCATTGCTGCCACTTTGTTTTGCCCCTTGTGTTGTTTTACAATATTTAACTCGTAGGAATAATGATCGTCAAAAGCTTTTACAATTTCATTGATCATGGCCGATAACATTACAGACCATTCGAGCAGCTTACGGGCCTGGATAATATTAACCATTCCAATACCCGTCATGGCTGAAGTACCATTTAAAATGGCAAGCCCTTCACGGATGTGGATGCTTAAAGGTTTTATATTTAGTTTATTGTAAACATCAATAGTTGGTAAAATTCCCCCTTCATAAATCACTTCGCCTTCACCAATCAGCACCAGGGCAAGATGCGCCAGTTGAATAAGATCGCCACTGGCGCCCACACCTCCATGTTCATAAATACAGGGTGAAACATTTTTGTTGATAAGTTCCTTTAGCAATTCAACCACTTCTGTATGAACACCTGAGTAGGCTTGCATTAAACTGTTTAAACGGGCTATCATTACCGCCTTTACCAATACAGGTGGCATTAATTTACCGCCGCCGGAACTATGGCTCCTGATAAGATTGTACTGTAATTGTAGCAGGTTTTCTTCGCTTACCTTGTATTGAGCCATTGGGCCGAAACCGGTATTAATGCCATAGATGAGTTTATTGGAGGAAAAGCTTTTGAGGAATTGATAATTTTCATCTACAAGTTCTACAGCAGCCTTGTCTAACACCACTCCCTTTTCTTTATACAAAATTTCGGAAAAATCATTTAAAGAAAGGGTTCTTTCACCAACATGTATCATAGCCAGGTTATTTTTCAATCAATTTATTTGTTACAAAGGGGATAAAATTATAATAAAGATTTCAGATTTATAATTTTTGATTCAATGCAATTGGAAGATAGTAAAATAAACTACAGAATAACATAATGCATGATAACTAATGCGGATATAAAACTTCGACAGTAAATACTCACTATTTAATTCTACTTTGACAAGTCAAACCTTTGTGTTTTTTTGTTGACAAGCAGATGTTTTTTATGGCGGCATCGTTGTGTCACTCACTTGTACTGTATTTTTTCATGGCATCTTTTTCGTTCCATAATTAAACTATCGTAACCGTGAGCTACATTTTTTTAAATATGTCAAAGTAGAATTAAGGATTAGGGTTATTATATAAATGCATTTCACTCAGCCACTTTCATGTGCTGATTTTTTTTAATTTAGTTGAAATATTTTTATATATTTATTTTTCACCAATTAAAATTTTCAAAATGAAACGGCTATTTATTAGTACCCTTGGATGTTGCATGTTTTTGTTTTCGTTTACAGCTTCAGCGCAACGGATTAAGTTAACAAGTGGAGATCTTTCACCCCTAAAAAATGAAACGACTATTAATTTAGAATTTACGTACGATAACATGTCGGTAGGTAAGTTCAAAAATGAACAGGATTACCTGGATAAAAAAACGGCTGAATACAATAAGAAGGAACCCGGACGTGGGGATAACTGGGCCAAAAGCTGGGCCAATGACAGGAAAGAACGTTTTGAACCTAAGTTTATAGAACTGTTTACCAAACACAGTGAAATGAGTGAAAGTAAAACGGCTAAATACACACTTATCTTTAAAACTACAAGCACTGAACCAGGTTATAATATTGTAATAAGCCGTAAAAATGCACAAATTGATGCCATTGTTGAAATTGTGGAAACCGCCAACCATTCAAATGTAATAGCAACATTAAGTTTGGATAACGCACTGGGAAGAACATTCGGAGGATATGATTATGATACCGGTTTAAGAATTTCTGAAGCCTATGCAGATGCAGGAAAAGCGTTGGGTAAGTTAGTAAAAAAGTAATTCAACAATATTATACTCTCCGATGCATCAAAATATGGTATGAATATTTTGGATCAATGCAGAAGACAAGGTGATATATTGGCTGTTTGAATTGCCCCGCCCTTGAATTGCCCCGTCCTTTAGGTCGGGGTATTAATTTTAATTTAATACATGGCTTTAGCCAAATCTGCTTTTGGCTAAAGCCATGCAGAATGGTTCCATCTATCACCGCCCTGAAGGGCAGTGCAATTCAGAAGACAGTTGAATTGAGGGGGCCACAAAACAAGAGAGTAGATATTTTATACTCGCCGCCGCATCAAAATGTGTGATGAATATGATTGATTAATGCACAACACAAGGTGATGTATTGGCTGTTTGAATTGCCCCGTCCTTGAATTGCCCCGTCCTTTAGGGCGGGGATTAAATTCTAATTTAATGAATGGCTTTAGCCAAATATTTTTTTTGGCTAAAGCCATCATGGATGGTTCCATTTGTCACCGCCCTGAAGGGCAGTGCAATTCAGAAGACAGTTCAGCCGGGTGCTCATATTCTCTATCGTATTGATTATTACACAAACCCATTCCGTTCGAATTAAAACAAAAAGAGCTTTCCAGCAGAGAGCTCTTTTTGTTTTACTAAGTCCTTCTGTCAATAAATTTAATAGCTTTTCTTCCCGATTCGGGGAACTGCATTTTTTGCATTGTTTCAGCCGTAACGTAATGAACGTGCGGACTAACCCGAAGCCTGGCTTGCAGATAAGCTCTTATCTTCCGATCGGTTTCCTCACCGTAACCCGTAGGCACGATATGCAGCAACACTTCATCCAATCCAATTTCGTTGAGATACACTTCGGCTACAAAATCTTTTACATCTTCCATTTCGTTCAACAGGTCAAACAACGCCGGTGGGTAAAGGGTGGTGCCTTTGTATTTAATCATTTGCTTTTTGCGGCCAACGATGGCGGACAAACGCATGGTGTTTCTGCCACAGGCACAAGGTTCATCGTAGTATAAGCAAATGTCGCCTGTTTTATAACGCAGCAGAGGCATGGCTTCTACACCAAGTGTAGTAATGGTTACTTCGCCAGGTTGGCCGGGAGCAACCTGGTTATTGTTTTCATCCAGCAATTCCAATATCAATAATTCGGGTTGATGATGGCCGCCCTTCCCCTCACTGCATTCTGTAAACGCTGTTTGCATTTCGGTAGAAGCATAGGTAGAATAAAGCCGGATGTTCCATGATTCAGTAATTCTTTTCCCTAATACATTGAGGGAGAAATCGCTGTTACGGATATTTTCACCAATGCAGATTGCTTTTTGTACCGACGTGGTATTTATATCAATCTGATGCTCTTCAGCATATTGTATGAGCTTAACAATAAATGAAGGGACGGCCACAATAGCTGTTGGTTTAATGCGGTGTATGGTTTCCCATTGCAGAGATGGTACACCCGGCCCCAATCTTACAATACCTGCGCCCATTTTACGCAAGCCGGCATAGTAGGCCATGCCCGCCATAAACTGCCGGTCGAGCGTGAGCATTAACTGGTAAATATCATCCGATGAACCATTGGCGCAGGTAAAAGAATTAAACTCGTTCCAGGCAAGCCTGTCGAGGTCGCTATCGGTAAGCACCACTGTAACCGGACTGCCCAGCGTACCCGAAGTACTACTGTATTCAATGATTTTATTTTGAGGAACGCATAAAAAATCATTGTTGTGTAATTGTAAATCTTCCTTAACTGTTGTAGGAATTTTTGAAAGATCTTCCAACGTTTTAATATCGGCAATATTAATATTGTTGACCCGAAACATTTCTTTGTAAAAGGGAGAATGGCTGCTTACATATTGCAACAGTTGTTGCAATTTTTCTTCCTGCATTTTTTTAATTGCAGGGTCGGCCCCGTATAAAGTTGCTGGTACATTCATTACTGTTCTATAATTACTACTGCCGAAGCAATTGACTTTAAATGAGTGAGCGAAACTAAAATTTTTTTGAATTTCATCGCTTCAATTATTGCTGCTGTTTCGCCTGTGAATGTTAATCCTGGCTTGCCCTGGTTATCGTTGGTTACAATCACTTCGTTAAAAGCAGTACCGCTTAACCAGCCAGTTCCCAACGCTTTAAAGAAGGCTTCCTTTGCCGCAAAACGGGCAGCATAGTGTTCAAATGGATTGGCTTTACTTTCGCAGTATTCAATTTCAATTGTTGAAAATACCAATTCCCTAAAACCAGATTCTTTGCCAATTTTCCCGGCAATTCTATCTACCTCTATCATATCTGTTCCCAATCCGGCAATCATGTTATTTACCCGTTTTATTATTGCACAATTTAATTTGTTTCCTGATATGCTCCTCTTCTGGTTTGGTGGCAATTTCTTTTGTAAGGCCAATGTTATACCAATGCAATGCCTTTTGATAATCCTTCTGTTTTACAAGATAATCACCTGCCAATACATAACTATTATAAAATTCAGGATTGCTATTTATCAGGCTATCTGTGTTTACCAATTCCCCATCTGCAATGCGTTGCTTATATGTGCGAAAGGATACAAAATTTTTATAAGCCGGCGTCAACAAGAAACTATCCGGTGCAACCACCAAACTATCCACCGCAATTTCATGATCCGAATCCATACCCTGCATGGCGAAAATTGTATGCAGGTCGTAGGCAACATATTCACCCAATTGCCATGGAGAGGTGGACACCCATACCAATAATTTTTTTGGCTCAAATACAATGGAATGATGTGCGATCATTTGATTGATGGCTTTTTCATTTCCCATGCCAATATCAGTATCGTGTAGTCCCTTTCTGTCACGCAGAATTGCAACCGTTTTTTGTACCGTGTTTTGTCCATTTGCTTTTAGTAGTTCCATCAATCTTTCATACCGGTATTCAGATGCACTTTCTTTTACTTGCTGTACATTTTCTTTGGTGCCAACAAGCCCTGCTCCCTGGAAATGATTGGTGCATACAATATGGTTTTGATGCGGATCATATACATCCAATGCATCCGGCGTTTTTTCAATGATCACTGCTTTATTATCTGCTGCCGATGCAACCAGGAATGACTCCGATACAAACATTTTTCTTTTCTTGGCAATGGATATTGCCTCATCAATATTTTTTGCATACTGCAATATTTCTCTTGTAACCAACGACACCGGCGTTGCTGACCCATAAGGAATTTTCGTTTTGGCTGCATTAATAGTAACCGCCAATCCTTGTTCGTTCATTCCGGAAACGGCGCCGATGAAACCGCCCCAGGTTACCGTCATAAAACGGTATCCGTTTTTGGGATGCATAAAGGCTACAATCTTATCTTCAGCAAATTTATCACCTACATAAAAATCGAAATTTCTGCCAATGATCATTGCACTGTCCTTCGACTCGTTGCCCCAGGTACCAAATGATGTGCAGCCAACCAGGGCAAGGTTTTGCAGCGCATGTCCTATATCGTGAGCCGCATGATAATTTAAGATGCGTTCGTAGTTGGTGCCGAGATATTGATATTTTTCAGCAGCGGATTGAGATACACCATAAATCTCCTGCTTATATTCTTCGGTTACATTTTTATCGAGGTTGCGGTTGAACCAGCCAATAAAATATTTAAGGAAAGAACGATAAGTGGGTGAAGGAATCATTTTGGATATCTGATCGCTGAAATGATCTTCCTGCCGCATCACCAGTTCCTTGGTGAGCTTACCATTGAACACACCTAATTCCGACGGGTCGCCTTCTACATACAATTCATAGAGCCCGCTTTTACTTTTTCTGAACCAGTTATTTTTTAATGTATAAAAACCGTTGCTTTTTTCTGTACGTTCTGTTTGTAAACTGCTTTCTTCAGTGATATGAGGAGGCGCTATATTGGAAACAACCACTACATAGATGATGAGGGAAACTATCAAGAGCAAAAATCCCCCGAACACATACCCTACTCTTCTCCAGAATTTCTTTCTTTTAAGCATTTTTTATTTTTTCAATGATGGTATCGTTTCCCATAAAATCGATACAGGTAAGCAGGCCGCTCATGGTGGCGCCCAGAATACCATGTAAATTAAGATTTTGCCCTGTAAAATAGAGATTGGTAAGTTTAGTACTGGAAGGTATATACGTTCTGAGCGGATCCTTATAATCTTTTACAATGCCATACATCGAGCCATCATCGTTACCAATATAATCTCTGTAAGTGAGTGGTGTGGATGTGTAATAAGATTTAATATGAGTTTTAAGATCCGGGAATTTCTCTGATACCTTATTCAGCAAAATCTCCGCTTTATTTTTCTTGAAGTTGGCATATGTATCGCCCCTGTCGTCCTGCTCGGCAATTGTATTAAAAGTAGCTTCCCATTGTTTTACTTCATCGAACCGCATGTAGGTGAGTATGGTCATTGATTCAGCATATTCCTGCTGATGAGTGTTGCCGGAAAAAAACAATACATATGACAGCGGCCAATTAGTTTCCGTGTAATTTGCCGAAGTCCAAACCCGGCCTTCATCAAAATAGTAGTAATTAGTGGAGCGGTATTTAAATGAATCTTTGTTGAAAATTACGTTGATGGTAAAAACAGAAATAGAATTCTCCAGGCTTTTAACCCTGTTACGAAACACATTTTTTATCAGGTTTGTTTTCGTCATTTCCAATGTTTTCAATGGATGAATATTGGAAATGAAATTCTTAGCAAATACCTTCGAATCGTCTGTGAGCAAAACATAACTTACCTTGTCATTTTCAACAACAATTTCCTTAACAGTTGCATTACGACGTATCATTCCGCCACGATCCAGGATATTTCTCGCCATATATTTGGCAATTTGAGCCCCGCCATTTAAACATTTCCAGGAACTTTCAATGTAGCTGTTCAATATCATTGCATGTACATAAAAAGGTGTTTTGCCAGGCTGACCCGCATACAGCATATTGTTGCCTGCCAACACTGCCTGCAATTTTGTATTACTGGTGATGGATTCAATATAACTTTTGGTATCAATATTCAACACTTCTTCCTTTTCACTATACCTTCCGCCGACACGCAGGTTGTACAACGGAAACTTACTGCATACATATTTTATCCGATCACAATACAATTGCAGCGCCTGCTCTTCCCCGGGAAAATCTACCAGCAAATGTTTGATAAAATTTTCGTAGCCCTGTGCATAGGCATATTCCTTTTCATCGTTTCCAATAATGATTTTATCAAACACCAGCCCCATTTTTTTCACCTTCAGTTTTTCCATAATACCCAGGTATTGAAACACCTGGTGCAGGCTCTGGCCCTTGTCTAACCCACCGATATAATGCACACCTGAATCGAAGATTACTTTTTCCCTGACATAGATTTGGAGGCAGCCGCCAATCTGCTTATTTTTTTCGAGCATGCAAACACGATAGCCCTCACGGCTCAGAATGTCTCCGCAAATGAGACCACCCATACCCGTTCCAATAATTACGATATCAAAATTATCCTGCTTCAACAGTTGCTTCTTTCTTTAAACAATACATAATATTTGAGGTGAATTTTGATTGATCAATTTCGCTGTATTGCACCAAATGTTCTGCTGCAATTTCCTTTATCAAAGTTCCTGAAAGAAAAGATAAGCCTTCATCAGTTACTTTGTTAAATTTAAAAAAGCGGGTAGAAAAATATTCTGTAACACGTGTACCAAAATGCCTTTTCGTAAGATCGGCATCACCCTCCCGAATAATGATAGTGCCATTCGGATTGAGGTGGCGCAAACATTTTTCAACCAATTGCTTTTGCGCATCTGGTTGTAAATAATGCAACACATCGGCAATTACAATACCATCATATTTTTCAAACGGAAATTCTAATGCATTGGCTGCATAAAAATTAATGTGATCCGTTTTATCAAAACAACCATTGGCTGTCTTTATTTTTTCTTCATCATAATCTACCCCGGTAATATTTCGTTGAGGTGAAGTAAAATATAACATATACGACATAAAGCCATAGCCACAACCAATATCGAGTAAGTCCCCTTGCTTAGGCAACAGATCATGAAAAAGCTGGTAATTTTTTTCAAGCGACACTTTTATTTTCATGTACCATTCCAGTTCAGGGCCTTTATATAGGTAATTATAAATTAGCCTTTCACGGAAATAAGCAGGTTGCTCAATGCGGTTGGAGGCCCGTTGAAATTCATTTCTAAAATAACGGCCCACAGCTTTTGACCTGGAAACATAATCTGAACCATAGGATTTATCTGCCGGTTGAATACGTGGTAAATATTCCAGCGTAATGGTACCATTCTTCAACAAAAAATCTCCTTTACTCATCGTGTAACCCGAGCCGTGAATGAGGATAGGTAATATATCAATATTTAATTTTTCGGCCAGGTAAAATGCTCCTTTATGAAATCGCTTTATCACTCCATCAACGGAACGGGTTCCTTCCGGAAAGATCACAATCGAGTAGCCTTTTTCAACTCTTTCGGCTAGTAGCTCCACGCTACCTTCAAAGCCCATTTCCACCGGGTAATAATCTGCCATCCGCACGATTGCTCCAAACACCGGTGAGTTCCAAACCCAGTTATTGGTAAATAGAATAAGTTTTGGATGCAGCATCACCATTGATAAAATATCGAGGAAAGACTGGTGATTGCAAATGATGACAGCAGGCCTTGAAAAGTCTTCGTTTAACGGGTTAACGATGCTCTTTTTTACATTGGCCATGATATACATCAGCGACCAGCAAAACTTTTGAAGTATGCGGTGAAATACCAACTTCCCTTTTTCTTTATTAAAAGGATTTAGTTTGGCAAATACCAAACCGATAACGGTTAATATTAGTGATCCAAATACAAAATATACGAATGCAAAAACTGATCTTAAGAAACCAATCATCGTCCAGGGGAATTGCTTTTTTTCAGTACGGCTTTTTACCAGGATGCCAAACAAAAAAGGAATTAATACCTGCGCCATCAGCACCACGCTTGCAATGCCTATGACAGAGATTAATGCAATAGATTTTAATGCAGGATGTTGGGCAAAAATCAATACCCCCAAACCTGCAATGGTAGTAATGGCGGAAAGTATAATGGACGATTTAAAAGAAGATAAATTTTTACGGCCGGTTTTGTATTCGCCCAACAAACCATCCATGATAAACAAACTGTAATCATCTCCCAGGCCAAATATTAATGCCGATACAATGATGTTGATGATGTTAAATTTAATATCAAATATGCCCATAATTCCCAGTATCCATATCCAGGAAATGGCCATTGGGATAAATGAAACCAGTGTTAGTTCTATTCTTCCATAAGTGATCAGCAGCACAACAAAAACCAGCAGAGATGTCATTAATGCAATACTTGTAAAATCGGCATTAATGATTTCTACAAACCTGGAGGTGAGGTATTGTTTGTCGACCACAGTAACGGTTTCACTGTCTTCGAATGCATTGTATATTTCAGACTTATCATCTGCAACTACTTTTACCAGTGTAACAACAGTAG
Source organism: Ferruginibacter sp. (assembly GCA_040002495.1). Taxonomy (GTDB): domain Bacteria; phylum Bacteroidota; class Bacteroidia; order Chitinophagales; family Chitinophagaceae; genus Ferruginibacter. The sequence goes on along the minus strand of JBDUEK010000002.1, from coordinate 75,944 downwards.
ACTTACCCGGCTTTTCGGTAATATAATCGTTTAGGAAATTTTTGCGAACGGTTTCCATTTGTGTTGGATCAACCAACTCAAAATTTTTGTTAAGTAACTCCTTAAAATTGTCGAATGCCGTTGCGCTGAATCCAATTGATTTCCCTTCCTTTTCGAGCAGCGCAAACAGTTGTGTTTTCTTTTCGGGAGTCCAGTAGTTATTCCACCGTTCAATTCTATATTGCTGCAAACTATCTGAAATAATCAGGGAGGAAACACCCGAATATTTTTTAACGATGCCCTTATCTTTTAACCGGTTGATCGTTTGCAACATCTTCTCATTGTTTACCAGGGCTTCATCCAGGGTTTTGCCTTCCGTAACCAGGTAAACAGACTTTAATGCGTACTCGTTTATTTTATTAAGATTTGCCTCAGCCGCTTTTAATTTATCCGACATAAAATTCATCCGGCCGAGATCGGATTCAAATCCAGCATATCGTGCGGTAAATGAAAAAAGAACGGTCAATCCAATGATGAGCAACACAAGATATTTATTATACTCAGGGCTAAATGAAGCCAGTTTATTGATCCATGATTCTTCTTCAACTATATGTTGTTGCTGCTCTTTTTTTGATGTAATAAAATGGGGTAAAAAAATCAATGAACTCAGCATGGCGCCGATTAAACTAAAGCCTGCAAACAAGCCCAGGTCCTTCAACATTTCAGATTCTACAAACTGCAGGCAAAAAAAGCCAACAACTGTTGTAAAACTACCGATCGTTAGTGGAAAGGCAAGGTCTGCAATAGTTTCTTCTACCGAACCTGCATGACGGTAATGATTAAATACATGCAGCGAATAATTTACGGCAATACCCAAAATAACCGAGCCGGTACCCAATGCAATTACGGAGATACTTCCTTTAATAAAATAAATAGCTGCCAGTGAAAACAAGGCGCCGAAAACTACCGGTATTAATATAACCAACGGCGCTCTTTTCTTCCGGAAATAAAATCCCAGGAAAGCAACCAGGAACAACACTGTAATGCCTTGTGTAAGCAGCGTATCTTTTCTTAATTGTAACGCATTGCCAACCGATACAGCAGTGGCCCCAAAATAAGCAACCTCTCTATCCCCTGCCTGTTCTTCAATTATTTTATCCAGCCCATTTAATAAAATGGCATTTTTGCCGGTGTTGTTGGGCGCATATTTGGGTTGGATAAACAACAACAAATGTTTGTGATCCTTTGTAAGAATATAGTTATCGTACAATTCAAAATTTTCGTCGTACTGAAGCGACTGCAATTTTTTTAATCCAAGCAAACTAATACCAACGGGATCTTTACTGATAATATTTTTTAAGGCAAAGCCGGCAGGAGAAGTTAACGTGCGAAAATCCTGTTGCAGCGTTTCCTTTATTTGGTTGGGAGTAACCAGGCTATCAATGGCCTTATAATCTGCATCATTTAAATAGATTGGTAAATGCTCACTGACGCTGCCAAACAGTTCCATAGCAAGGCTATCATTTACCTGATAGGTAATTTTAGTGATATAAGCCGACAGATCTGATTGTATGTTGTTTACAAATGAATCGGTAAAACTTGTTAACCGATCTGGATCAGCAGTTGTGGAATCTTTTAACGAAACTATTACCACCAGCTTATCCATAAATTTGGAATTGCTGAACACTTCGTTGAGTTTGCTGATCTTCTTATCGCGGGGTAAAACTTTTGAAATATCTTCTTCAAATTTTACCTGCGTGGCAAAATAGCCGGTAAATAAAAAACACCCAACGAAACAGGCAAAAAATACCGGCCGGTGCTTTTTAAAGTATTGATATATGCTGATAAAAAAGTTTGCCATTAAAAATTGCGCTTAGCCGATAAGGACAGTTTTACGTTTAAATATTTTTAAAACTACTAAAGTAATCAAACCTGCCACTGTAGCTGCAAGGAAAGCAAGTGTGATACTGCCATAAATATATTGCTGCAGGTTTTGTTGAATAGATGCCAGTGAAATGGAACTGTTGAACCTGATTTCCCCTGCATTGGCGCCCATCCAGTAGGCGCCCATTTTATAACTGCAAAAAATGATCAACGGTATCATGGGAGGGATGCTGATATTGGCCGCAATAATGACCAGTATTTTATTCAGCCTGAAAAGAATAGCCAGGAAGATTGCGACCACTAACTGGAAACCCCAGATTGGAATAATGCCCATAAAAATTCCGAATGCGATAGAGAATGCTTTAATGCCATCTGAATGATGGGAATTGAGCAGGTGATCATGAAAAAATTGCTTTAGCTTTTTTTTTTCGAAAAGCGTTCGAAAGAAATCCCGGGGTTTGATGTATAAAAAGGTGATAAGTACCAATACAGTATTCAGTATGCTGATTCGGGTAAAATCTTTAAACGGCCTGAAATGCGAAACCCGTTCATCTTTTGGCGGATAATAAACAGATACGGGGACAGAAATCACATCAATTCCCTTCCAGGCAGCACGCACGATTACTTCAATTTCAAACTCATATTTACGGGTAAAAAAACGCATGTTTTTTAACTTCCAAATTGGATATAACCGATAACCTGATTGTGTATCGGGACTGCTGATACCTGTTTCCAGCTTAAACCAAAAATTGGAAAAGCGGTTGCCAAAACTACTTTTTCCCGGCACCGATGCCTGGTCCATATTTCTTGCACCAATGATAATAGCATTTCTTTCTGCCTGGAGCCGTTCGATAAATGTGGACAGGTCTTTTGCAAAATGCTGCCCGTCTGAATCGATAGTGATTCCAAAATCATAGTTGAGTGCTGTGGCACGAGCGAAAGCCTGTCGCAGCGCCCAGCCTTTTCCCACATTTTTTGGATAGGTTACCAAATTGATAAAATGGAAGTTTTCTACAATAGATAAAGTTTCATCTGTGGAACCATCGTTTACAACAATAATATTATGGGTAAACTGAGCCACGTCATTGATAACAGCTTCGAGCGTAGCCGCATTGTTATAAGTTGGAATGATTACACAAACCTTTAACGCATCAAAACTTTCCTTAACTGAAGCAGAACCGCTCATGAATAGTAACAATTTTTCATCATATAAAAACTGGTTGGGTTTGACCCCAAATTTCCTGCAAATCTATATTAAAAATCAGCAGTATGTACCCCGGCGAATAAAGGCTCGAATGGTTAGGTTTTCATTGCACCCCATCATTTAACTAAATAAGACGGGTGCTGCATTTAAACAATCCTTTTAGGGCAATAGTTTATTTTAACAGTTCCTTAGTCTACCGGCCGGTTATTAATATATAATTTAGAATCCTTATCTACTCATTAAAACCTACCATATTATACTGATTTATACATTCTATTCATGTAGCCTTCACCCAAATTCAACGTATAGACAGCTATGATATCAATTATAAAATTATTATCTGTCGCCCTTGCTTTGTTCAATATCTTGTACGCAGATACTACTGCCAACTTACAGGCTCCAACCAGCATAACATTCCAATCAGCAACTATCGCACCCGGTCAATGTAAACAACTACTCAATATAATTGATGGGTCAAATGCCGGGTCTGGGTTATATATCTACAAAGACGATAACACAAGACAACTGGAAAAAATGGTGATTCCATGGCTACTATATTACACCAACCTTTATAGAAAGGAACATGGAATTGACAGTCTCAAATATGATCCCTGCCTGTTGAAAGCTGCTGGTTATCATAGCGAATATTTATTCAACGAATCGAATGACAGCCGTAAAATAAAACTGGTACACGAGGAAGAACCCGAGTCGAAATATTTTACCGGCAAGGGGCCAACGGAAAGGGCCAGGAAAGCCGGTTGTGAAAAAATCTGTGGCGAAAATGCTTTATATTTTACCATGCCCGGCCTCCTCCCTGAAGAATTTGCTGATAAGAAGAAATTAAATAATGAGGCCAAAGAAATTGCACATCGCATGGTGTACGAACAATGGGACCGATCAAAAGGACACAAAGAAAATATGCTGAATGCAGACTATAAATATTTCGGCGTTTCAGCGTCTATCGGTAAACGTGCGCCTGTGAATAATTATGATGAAATGAAGCTGGTTTTATTTGGAGTGCAGGTGATGGCGTATTAAATATTTCATCTTCATTCTACTTTGTTTTCGTCCCATATCTTTATTATATGTTCGTGTTACAAATCGGCAAACATGGCATTTATCTAATCTTACAATTTCAGGAATTTGATTGAGTGAACCTGAAGCGCTTTTCCTAAATTGCGGTCCTGCGAGCCAACGCACAAAGCTATTTTTGAACAATATATGGTTGTTGGAGACTTGCTCCGAAATAAAGATAAAAAAGATTTTTTCGTATTGCTAAAGCCCTTGCACTAAAGTGCATAGTTTTGACTAACGGATGAGACCGATAAAATAAACACACACAACTTTCCCCTGAATTTCCCGGGCACCTAAAGGCCAGCACATAAAGCTGATTAAGAGGCACACCTAAAAAGCATTAAGGTTGTTGAAGAAAAGCTCCTGAATAAATTCATCACCATTTAAATGGCTTTGACTTACTTCCAAAAATGATGGGAGTTTACATGGGGAAATCAAGTTTTTACTGTTTTTTTAGATTGCTGGCCACTTTTAGCGAAGTAGTTTTAATTTGCGCATACACAACTATATTTGATGTATTGTCAAAATAAAAGATATTAATTGTGTGGCAATACAAACGTTAGCGTTAACGTTAAAAACCGAATTAAAGTAAGAAATGGTAAAAATCATGGATAAAGTAAAAACAATCAGTTACCGGAAAGATATCGATGGGCTTAGGGCTGTTGCGGTATTAGCGGTAATATTATTTCATATGGGGTATCTCCCTAATGGTTATTTGGGAGTTGATATCTTTTTTGCTATAAGTGGATTTCTTATTACTAAAATTGTTTATAATGAAGCGCTTCAGAACCGCTTTTCTATAATCAATTTTTATTTACGTAGAACCAGGCGCATTATTCCCCTTGTATTATTTACGAGCCTGATTGCATTGTTAATCGGTTTCCTGGTGATGTTACCAGACGATTTTGAAAATTTAAGTCAGTCAGTATTTGCTACTAATTTTTTCGCTAATAATATTTTACAATTAATTACAACAGCCGATTATTGGGATATCGTTAATGAATTCAAACCGTTGATGCATACCTGGAGCCTTGGAGTTGAAGAACAATTTTATTTATTGTATCCTATCATATTTCTTCTTTTTAATGGTAAAAGAAGCCGGTATATCTTACCACTTTTAATTGTGTTAACGGGAGCGTCTCTGTTATTATATTTTTCTGCTGCAAGTGAGGCCGCCAAATTTTATTCAATTCAATTTCGTTTTTTTGAGTTGGCATTTGGTGGATTAGGTGCTATTATTTTTAAGGATAAATTAATAAATGCACGTTATTCAATTATTTTAATCTTCATTATTTTAGCCATCCTGGTAGTTAATTTGCATTTACCTGATAGCTTAAAATTATTGTTGACCGTAATTGCCTCTGTTGGATTACTAATTTCGGGACAAAACAATCATAAACTAAGTGCTATACTGCTAGAAAATAAATTAGCAGTAGGAATTGGAAAAATTAGTTTTAGCCTCTATATGTGGCATCAGATTGTATTGGCCTACACACGCTATTTTATTACTGACCAAATTGGTGTTATAGCATCTATTATTATTTTTGTAATTATTTTATTGCTATCAATATTTTCATACTATACAATTGAACAACCTTTTAGAGATAAAAAAAGAATATCAACGAAGATGCTGTTATCTGTTTCAGGTATTTTATTTGTAATTATTTGCAGTGCTTCTTTATACTTCTATTATGTTGGAGGGGTGATACGTGACGTTCCTGAATTAGAATTACGCAAGTCTGATAACAAAGTAAATTTTGGAAACGGAAAAAGAAATATTCACATTGAGTACAATGCGAAAATATATGACTTAGACAAAAAATTTACAGACAGTGGGACTATAAAAGTTCTTGTAATTGGCAACAGCTTTGCCCGTGACTTCGCAAATATTTTGTTAGAATCCAAATTTTCTAAAGGCATTGAAATATCCTACGTATACGACATAAGAAAATGTAATGACATAAATGAAAGGCTAAGTGAAGCAAAGTTTGTTTTTTTCTCGGAGTTGGAAATGAAAGACCTTGAAGAGTATACCCATAAATATAGGATAGATACTACAAAAGCGTGGAATGTTGGCACCAAGAATTTTGGCTCAAACAATGGAATATTTTATAACAAAAGAGGAGATGACAACTATTGCTCACAAAGAACCCGAATGCTACAGGGAACGATAGAAAAAAACGATTCGTTGAAACATCAATGGGGAGCAAAATACATAGATTTAATTGGTGCAATGATAGATAAGGACGGGAAAGTTCCTGTCTTCTCTTCTGATTGTAAATTTATGAGCCAGGACTGTAGACATTTAACCCACGCAGGCGCAGTGTATTTTGCTCAAAAGTTAGATCTTAGTCAAATATTTAATTTCCAGCAAATAATAGGCACTCGCTAAAAACCGGGGCTTTATCGTTGGTCTTAATGGCCTAAAGATAAGACCTCGCTTTTACGATACCTGTTGGATTTGATTACTATTGATTTACTAATCAGAAGACCTCCAGCCTACTATTTCAAAGCTCACCTTTATAGATGACTTATAAAGCGGGTGACCGGCGAGCGTAGTTTTAAATTAAAAATATCTGCCCCAATTATTAAACCTGTTATTTGTTCCGTAAATGAAATAAGCCAATTGCGCTTATATCTTTTTCATCTCCTCATGATGCAAATCTGTAAGCCGGGTGATTTATAGTAGCTTACAATTTTAAGAATCGCTTTAGTAGCTGGAAGTGGTCACATCAAGACAAATACAGGTATCAAAACAATGATTTTAGATTAATAGGATACACCAGCCATAACGGGAAAATATGTGAGCATTGGGAAGATGTAGATTTTAATCTTTTAACCGGTAAATTAACTGTAAAAAAAGAATTTGAAGACAGTGACAAAAATCAGGAAATTTATAAGATTCAAAATGAAGTATTCTTTAAAAAAGGAATATTAATAAATATTGAAAATAGAAATAACAGGGAGCTAAAAATAGTTTCTCCCAAATACAAACACGAACTCTATTTGCAGTCAAACAATTTCCCCCATCAAATCTCCACAGTAATTCAGATGACTCCTTTACATAAATGATGAACAAAATAAAGGCCTGTAAGCATGTGCGTTACAATGTGATGAACAATTAATTTCTATTGGCTTTCATATTCGCCAAAATATTATATTTGATACTACTTAAATAATTCTGACTTTATGAAACATGCGATTATCATTACTGCCATCCTTTTGTTTTCCTTTAAAGCCTTGCCGCAAACATTTTCCTATGAATTACTGGACGCTCAAAAAGTTGAAGGCACTGAGCAATTGATTAGTATAAAAGATGGCTTCCTGCATTTTGAAACCGGCTTAAACCGCAGACCTTTAGCTACGCCGGATGCTACCGTAAATAAATTTCCAGACTTTCATAAAATAACCGTTAATAAACTGGATAATCAATTAAAACAAGTTGCTTCAAAATCATTATTTGGAGGAAAGAAAATAGTACGCTGGTTATATAATCCGATTAAACTAAATGACAAAGTGTATGTGATTTACCACGATCTTGACCGTGAAAATGATGGAGCGGTAAAACTGGCAAGGATAGACGAACAAACGCTGGAAGCAGTAGATGAAATGACCTTGTTTGATTTTTCGAAAAACAAAGTATCAATTGATTATAAAAAGATAATCAAAAAGGAGTATGCAACTTTTTCTTTTAGGTTAAGTGAGGATGAAAAAAATCTTATGATAACGATCGACCCACAAGTTGAATATGATGACCCCAAAATAGTTTTTGTGTCAATATTTGATGGAAATCTAAAACCGGTGCTCGAAAAGCGGGTTGACTTTAAAGCCGCTCAGAACAAGGTTTCTGTACAAAGTATTATCTGCGATAATAGTGGAAATGCTTATATCGCATATGGCGACTATACGAACAAAAAGGTTGCTACCGGGCTTCTTGATAATGATAAGACCCTGTTGATTCTACAACCCGGAAATAAGCCCAACATTAAATTAAACCTCGATATAAAAGATTACTCCATGACTGATGTTAATCTTGTTTACACTCCTCAGCAAAATAAGGTGTATGCAATGGGCCCTTTTAACATAGGATGGGGCGAAAACCTGGTTGGCGTTTACCAGGCTTACATTGATCTGAAAACAATGCAATTATCCACCCCGGTTAATACGAAGTTTCCTGAGGAACTGGTTAGTAAAGTAGCTGAAGATGGCTACGCAAAAACAAAGGATAAAAACTATGGGTTGTTAAGAAATTTTTTCAACTACTGTGTTGTTAGAGGTGATGGGTCAGTTGATATGATTATGAGGTACACTGAAGCGGTTCCGATTCAGGGCAAAGGATTGCTGTATGCAGCAGATTTTTACGGAGGTGATTTTATAGATGTTCACCTTCTTAATGGTAAAACACAGTTTACTCGGATAGGCCGAAATATGAAAATTGGTCAGGATCTTAGAAACTACCTGTGGTCCGCAACTTTTGTTAAGGATGATAAGCTGATTTTAATTTATAACGATAATGAAAAAAATATAAATCGTCCTGTTGATGAAACAGCTAAAGCTGGTGCCATAGCGTCTTCTGAATTATGCGCATCTATTATTGACAGTAAAGGAAATGTAACGCGGCAACAGATGATGGAAGGAAATAACGACAATACAGTGGCCTATCTTGATCATTTATATTCGATTGATAAAAACACCTTCCTGGTAATGATAGATCGTTTTACTATTTTAAAAATAAAAAATAAATATGCTAAATTTTCTGTGAAATAAGCATCCTGGTTTTATCCATTCCGCAGTATTCCTGAAATTGGGTGTAGCTATTACAATTAGGAATTTTGTCAACAGTAAAGGTTTGTTGAACAACAAGATCAACATTTGCCTTCGAATCGTTAGCGAATCCGCCTCGGAAATATTATTATTGCAGGAGGCTTGCATGGGAATAAATATTACATTGCCGGAACTAATAATAAAACAGCAGTGTTTATTTCGTTAAGTTAACCTCATACATAATGTTAGTTCACAAGATCAATATTCAACGACACCAAAATTTATAGACCAATTTCTAAATCTAATAATGCAAGAACATATAAGTCTGTCTGAACTTGTCGGGCAAATCCAAGACTCAATTCAAACTAAGTTTGAACGGGAAGTATTTTGGATTTCAGCCCGAATTATGAATGTAAAAAAATATGAAACAAACAGGCGTTGCTACTTAAACCTGGAAGAATACCAACAGGGTACCAAGACTGCTGAAATGAAAGCAGTATTTTGGGCGAATTATTACAGCGAAATAGAAAAATTTGAAAAATATATCAAACAACCTTTCAAAGATGGAACGGAAATTATCTGTAAGGTAAAGGTTCGATTTCACAAAGTATATGGACTCAACCTCGATGTATTGCAAATTGATGTTGCACACACGTTGGGAACGCTTGAACTTGAAAGACAAAAGACTATTGAGAAATTGCTAAAAGAAAACTCCGCAACAATTCAGTTATTTGATGGAGTTTTTAGAACCTATAATAATCGTTTATCGCTGCCACTTGTAATTGAAAAAATTGCTTTAATAACTGCACCTGCCTCAGACGGACAAAGAGATTTTCAGCAGGAGATTACAAAGAATAAACATAACTACTCGTTTTTAGTAACGGAGTTTTTAACAACAATTCAAGGAGACAATGCACACAAATTAATTTTGGAGCAACTACAATTAATTGAGAAGAGTGAACAAAATTTTGATGTTGTTGCCATTGTTCGTGGCGGTGGTTCGCTCACAGATTTCAAACCATTTGACGACTACGAACTTTCAGCGTATGTGGCTAATTTTCCGATTCCTGTTTTTTCAGGCATCGGGCATGACAGGAATCAAAGCATTGTTGATTTAATGGCAAGAGAACATAAAACACCTACAAAAGTTGCTTCAACATTTGTTGAACACAACTTCGAATTTGAAAACAATCTCATTGAACTTAAAGAGCATTTCTTTGAGTTGGTAAAAGAACAAATACAACATGCGGAGGATAAATTAAATAATGCAAAACGTATTGTGAAACTCTCAAGTCCGCAGGCAATTTTAAACAGGGGCTTTGCAATTGTAATGAGTAACGATAAAATTGTTATTGACCCAAAGGAGATACAACTAAATTCAGCATTGCAGATAATGTTGAAAGATGAAACAATTTATAGTACTGTAACAAAAAAAACCAACAATGAAAACCGATTTGACATATAGTGAGGCATTTTCAAAGCTTGAAGAGCTTGTTGAACAACTTGAAGAAGGGAACATTCAGCTTGACAAACTTTCATTGAAAATAAAAGAAGCAAATGAATTGATTGCAATTTGCGAAAACAAATTAAGAAAGATTGACACCGAAGTAAAAGAAGCAATTACAGCCGCCGCTACACAACTTCTAAATAAAAAAAGTGGCGAATAAAGTATCCCATTTGCTGAAGCTCCCGTGTGGGAGCAAGTGTGGAATGGATAGCATTATTGTACAGATGTAGTTCTATAAAGTAAGCGCAGGAATGAAGATTATTTATGGAACATGTCGTAATTCAACGGTTGAAGTGATGCTGAAAACACTCCCGAAAATTGACGAAATTTTCTTACTTTTATCACATGACCACTTTACAAGTTGACCTATTGAATCCGAAGGCAGGAAAACTGCTTGAAGATCTTGCTGAATTAAAACTAATATCAATTCGAAAGGTTTCGGATGACGGGTTTCTCAAACTCGTCGATAAATTCAGGGCTAAAGCTAAAAACAATCCCCCGTCACTTGAAGATATTACCAAAGAGGTAGAAGTTGTAAGATCAAAACGATATGCCAGGTCAAAAAGATAGCGTTATAATTGATACTAATCTTTGGATAAGTTTTTTACTTACAAAAGACCTTTCAAAGTTCGATTCTATTATTGCTGACAATGAAATCAAACTAATTTTTAGCCAGGAGTTGGTAGACGAAATTGTAGAAGCAACATAAAGAAGCAAACTCCCCCATTCCTGAACTAATTTGTAAATCACCAACAAAGCCATACATACTTTGGACATGCTCATTTATATGCTATCGATCGGTGGCTGCCGGATAGAAGCGGAAAGCCCGGAACGACGCAGGAGTGAGGACTTGGAGCGTATAGCCGATACCAAAGTTGATTCATGTATACAGACCACAGCCCATCATTGCATTAATCGATTCACTTATCCAATCAATACTTCCACATGTTAGTATCTGCACCTTTGGGCGCATGTTTTGTAATATGATCTGCCATCATTTTTAATAATTTACTGGTGGGTACCGGCTGCCATCCGTGCCCCATCATTGGGCGGCCATATTCAAACGTTCCTTCGTAGTGCGGCTTCTCAGTATGTTTCAAAAAATCCTGGAATTGATACACCGCCAGGTTCAGATAAAAGTTATCCATATCGCCTACATACACATGCAACTTATCTATGAGTTTGGGGCCAAGTGTAGCCCAGTTTTTATCAAGCCAATAACGCAGGTCGAAGCCATGTTCCTGCGCATAATGCACGGCATTGCTATCTATTTTTCCGGTAGTATTATCCCACATGGGAGCGGGGTAACCGTCTGCTCCTACCGGCCCAAATGCTGCCTGAAAAATATCAAACTGTTCACCACTCCGCCCGTTGGAACCTAACACATTCTCCAGCCAACTTGCGCTTTCCGTGGTTCTGATTGGCTGCCCTTCATTATCACGCATCATATACCGCGGCGAGCGTTGCCAATCGCTGTTTGCATCAAAGGGCATGGTAAAATGATTGCTGTAAAATGCGTTGGTATCTTTTGTAAGATCCATCGATTGGAAGTGCCTGAAATCAAGCGGATCGGGATAGAGCGACCAGGTGCCTCCAAAAAAATCGGGGTGATGAATTTGCAAAGCCATGGATTCCCATCCTCCGGTTGAACCTCCCGTTAGCACCCTTGCATAAGGCTGCTGAATGATGCGATAACGGGTTTCCAGGTAAGGAATCAACTCCTTCATAATGGCATCTCCATAAGGCCCGTTGTTGGCCGAATTCATGGCATACGAATCGTCGTAATACGGCGTGGGATGTTGGAAAGTAATCACCAACATCCTTGGGAAATTTGCTGAATTGTATTGCTGCTGAAATGCATAGCCACCTTCCAGGTTATAGTTGTCCATAACGGTTTTAAATTCAGGCGGAATTTTTCTGTCTACGGTAGAAAATCCTTCCGGCGCACCCAAACCAAAATGGCCCTGCTCATATACCACGGGATAGCGAACATTGGCATGCGCCTCATAATCTTTTGGCAACAGGATGGTGGCACCCAGGTACATATCGTGGCCCCAAAAATCAGACAGTAACTTGCTCTTTATTTTAATGTGCTTTACCTGTTTGGTATCTGCCGGAAGCTTGATGGCAGGCAGCACACTATCCAGCTTGAGAGCAAATGACTGGTCGGTCGAAGGATCATAATGTATCTGCTGCACCCTGCTGATAAAGTTACCCGGCGATGTATTGAAATGCTGTCCCTCCCATTGATCCTGGTGGGCCCATATTGTATGGCCATCTGCCCGGTGATACTGGGTATAAACATTCATCACAGCCTGCACATAATAATCTCCGGCGGGCAAGTCACGCAGGTTGGCCAGGGGATAACCAAGCACGTTCGTATCAATCACCACATCGTTATTTGGCGTTAACTGGTCTACATCTTTGGCCCAAAACGGCACACTTTTAAAATAAGAACCTGCCTCATACCGCGGCTCCGGGTTTGCATTTCTGCTAATGGCCAAAAATACACGGCCGGTAATGGGCACTCCGCTGGCACCTGGCGTAAATGAAATTGAGAAACTGTGGTTGGCTTTGTTTTGAGTAACCTGTGCAAAAGGTAACAGCGGCAGCATTACAAATACAAGTAACGAACAAGCAGTAAGACGAAATGATTGTACCATAAGTATTAAGTTATTAGTTGCAAATCCTAAGTTAAAAAGGAAAAATCGTTAACCGTGAAAAGGTAAGCGTAAAACATGAATAATTTCTCCTATTAAAAATCATGGGCTATTAACAGTTGAATCATCGCCGAACATCGGTACCGGCTGTACGCTCCTACTCCGCCACAAAAACCCCTGCACAAATCCTCAGCGTGGTATCCGCTTCCATCCGGCATCCATTGGGCATTGGTACGTGGGTCAGCAAAGGATGTCACCTGTTTTGCGTAGGGACACAGTAGAGCATTTGCGGATTTGGTAAGTGTCCACAAAGTAAAAGTGCTTAAATCATTTCCCAGAAAGATAACTTGTTGAAAAACAAATCCGGAGTTTGTAGCTTCGGATTTGTTTATTAAAGCTGTGCTACCTGTAAATAGCTATTCTTTTTTTGCCTTCCTTGGTACACGATTAAAATCTTCAAACTATTCAGCATACGCCATCGTTGTGTGTTTTCACCAACGACCGAAGTATTATCCATAATGGTTTAGCGTAAAAAAAATACAGTAATTGTTTTTAGATTCCGCTACTTCGCCTGTTGGTGAAAACACGCAACAGAGCGTTTGGTTAACAATTAGTTTTAAAATACAACACCAATAAAGTTGAAAACATTTGTTGAAAAGAAAATTCTGGAAATATCTTTCGTATATTTTCAGGGAAATTGCAAACTGACAAAACCAAAAATTTCATTAATACTTACGTGTAATTGAAATTTAAGATTCAATTTGCGTTTTGCAGATATCAAAGTTTATTCTTTAATATTGCTAATAGGCTATGGATTATTAATTATTACTTTATGAAACTAACTACGCTCCTTTTCAGTTTTTGCTTTATTATTAAAATTACAAGTGCTCAAATACCGTCCGGCAGTGTATTATGGTTACGTGCAGATCAACAGGTTTTTACCACTACTGGTGACAAAGTAACTTCGTGGAATGATGTAAGTGGGAATAATTTTAATGTATCCCAACTTGCAACAGCCAACCAGCCTGTTTTAGTTCAAAACGTTTTTGGTAATCAACCTTCAATTCTCTTTGATGGTGTACATGGAAAATATTTCCTAAATAACACAAGCAATAATATTGTAACTGCTGGAAGTCCTCGTACTGTTTTTATCGTAGGGAAAATGGATTGTGCTGCAGTTGCAAACGGAGGTGGAGCTTTTCCCGGAGGAGGTGGAGCACTCTTTACTTTTCGAAGAGGCACCCCTAACTTTTGTATTGAGGATGTTACAGTTGCACCTTACGGGAATTTTGTGTATACCGCTGGTTTAGGCACATTTAGCAATGAAACAGTAAACGATAATTTTATAAACACATCTAAGTTCACGTTCGTAAACACTTATATTTCCTCTGGAACCGGGACTCATTTGCAAGTAAGACAAAATGGTCAACCGGTGACGGTTACGCCCCAAAGTCCTTGTGGTTCATTTAACTCCTGCAATCCCGCCATAAGTGATAATAGCACAACTGGTTTCACGGTCGGAGACAGAGAAGATTTGGCTGGCCAGGATTGGCAAGGATATATATCCGAGATAATTGTGTACCCGACTGTTTTAACACAAGCAGACATTCAACAAGTTGAACAATATTTATCAACTAAATACTTTTTAAGTAAAGGAGCAGCTTTTAATACGATCGCGTCAGCACCAAAAGATTACTCTACCAATATCAATATTGAAGGGGATTGGAAGCATAGCTATAACATCAAAGATCCAGCTAAAATAATCTTGTCGATTAAGGACACATGCAATATCTATGAAATCCGTATCGATTCTGCTTACAACGAAGTGACTAATAGCCTCAATATAGGATCATATGATTTAATGCGTAAACACTATACCGTTAAATATAGCAATGGTGCAGTTGGGTTAAAAAAAGTGAGATTGTATTTTAGCGATGCTGACTTTAATGCCTTGCAAATTGCTACGCCGGGTTTAACTTCATTAAATCAGTTAAGTGTATTGAGATATAATGGCCCTACAGAAAATGGAATATTTGATACTACGGACGCAACACTTTTAGAACATTATTTACCAGGACAAATAAGCATAGGATCTGCATTTAATAATAATTATATAGAATTATCAACTTATAAACTAGGTGAGTTTTGGATATATCCTCAACAAACATTACCAGTAACTTTATTGAGTTTTAACGTAAAAAAGTCAAACAATTGGATACAATTAAATTGGTCCACTGCACAAGAATTAAACAGTAAAGTATTTGATATAGAACGGAGCAACAATGGCATTTTGTTTGAAAAAATAGGAAGTGTAAATGCGAGTGGTTATAGCAGCAAAAACACAAATTATAGTTACCTCGATAAATATCCTGAAAGTAACATGAATTTTTACCGCCTTAAACAAATCGACTTAGATAATAAATTTGTTTACTCACCAGTTCGTTTGCTAAAATTGAGTGCAATTAATTCTTTAATTATTTTTAATAACCCTATTAAAAGAGGAGAAATATTAAGAATAGGTTTAGAGAATGCCCCGGTACTTTATGTTGAATTGATTAGTTCATCAGGGCAATTAATATATAAGGGCTCCAAACTTCCGAATTTAAATTCATTGTATATTCCCATACCAACATCAATTTCTGCTGGACAGTATATTCTTAAAGTGATAACTAAAAATAATACTATAACTGAAAGAATTGGGGTATTGTAGTTGTAATCTATATAAAGTGGCCAGCTATCCGGAATCTTCGATAAAATATTACTTGCTGACTTGATTGCGGAATAAAGAAGAAAAGAAAATTGAGAACTATACAGCGTTTGTAACTCACGAATTGCTTATTACGGTTGTGTTGCGATATGTTTGAATTATAGAAATTAACAACTCCAGAAGTTGAAAAATGATTTAATGTCCCAGTAAGTTCCGATGAATCGGAATTATAATAATACAACAATGATGACAAATGGAACTAAAGCCAGTCCTAAAATAATTAATTAAAACAGATTCAAAACCTTGTTTTTTTTTGTATAAAAAAATGTGTGGACCGTTAGAATAAACAGTTTTTATCCTCTCTCCATTCACCGCCATTTAAAAGCAAAATAACTACAAGGTTTTTCAGCCGCATTGCTAATGCCATGTAAGATGCCGCTCTCAGCAATATACATATCACCCGGACCGGCAGTATATGTTTTTCCGCCAATCATCATTTCAGTATTACCCTCAATCATTAAAATAATTTCCGTATCCAGGTGTTGGTGTGGTGCATGACTCGGCCCTTTGTGTTGCAGGTAAGTGATATGCATTTCATAGTTTTCGCACATAGCCGTTGGCCGGTCAAAATATTTTTTTGAACCTTTTCCAATCCCCTCCTTGTAGGGCAACGAGTCTGCATTTAATAACAAGGCACCTCCGGCAGCGGCGCTTCTTTCCATGTTCATTTTTTTTGAACGAAACTGGAAAACATAATAAGTAAGCGGCCCTTCTCCAGCATTTTCAAAAATCTGCGATTCCAGTGGTGGGATAAGCAGTACACTTCCCCGGCCAAGCACAGCAGTCTTATTACCAATTGTACATTTTGCAGTTCCTTCTTTTATGATGATCATTTCTTCAATATCCTTTTGCGTATGCGCCGGTCTTGGTAAGGCTCCTTTTTCCTGGGTGGTGGCATGTATTTCAAAGAACTCAAATTCGAGAGTAGTTCCCTCGGTCAATTTGCGTGATTCACGTTGACCGCTTTTTTTTGCCGCCAGATCTGTCCAATGAATGACACCGGACGGAATTGGCTTTAACTGCGCAAAGCTGTTAGCGATAATTATTTGAAACAATAACAGTAAAATAAGTTTCATATAGAAATGTTTTACCTGCTCAATTTAATAATAATTTGGCGTGCCTTTCCTAAATTTTGTAGTTACAGTTGTAAAAGGTTTGCACCCTAATCAATAGCAATTGTTTTCATCAAACCACCTTGCACTAATTTTATTTTAACATAATGCGGTTGGGATTTGATATCAGTAGGGAACCAACTCCTGTTTGTTGCTACAATAATTAATAACCCATTGTCGTCTCCCAGTACAATAAAGTCGTTGGCTTTTATACTTTTACTAAAATATGGAATGTTGTTTTCCGTAGCCAGTTGTTGAGCAAGTGCTGAAGGATTATCTGTTACAATACCTATTTCGCTTACTGAAAGTATTGCATCGGGGCCAAAGGCTTTGCCTGTAGCATTATTCAACTCAAAGCGAACGATAAATTCCAAAATATTGCCGTTATTATCATAAAAATAAATTGCCTTAGCATTCCAGCTTTTAAAATTGGCAACCATACCACCTTCGCCGGTATTCAGTAAATTAAATTTTGAAGCAGCCCATCTTATTGCTTCTTCAATTTTATTGCTGGCAATATTAAATGCAAAATGATAGTGTGGTTTTTTGTTGTTTGATGCTGTAAAAATCAGCCTTGTTTTCCCTGCCGAAAATATGATTGTATTTGTATCCTTTCTTACCAGGCGCAGTCCTAAAATATCTGTGTAAAAAGATGCTGTTGCGTCGGTATCATCCGTTAGTAACTCAATCTCTAAAATTTCCATTGTGCAAAACTTTATCAGCAAACATGCATGGTTACTCCATTTTAGATGTAGGCCATGCACAAATAGATTCAGTGAAACTTACCATCCAGGATAGCTCCGCAATAGTACTTTCCGGAGGCACTTTAAAAAAGAATGATTTGTATAAACCTGCAAAGCTGGTCAAATAATTTTTTCGTTGCCATTGCTTAAAGCTGATGGAATTCCAATTTTTAATAGCTCCACTATCCGAATTTTGTAAATTCGGATTTGGTCGTTAATGAAATGCTGGCCATAAATAAGTCATCTTCTTTTTAATGCAGGCACTGCATATTTATATGCATTTTAATATTGATCAACGAAGCTTCGACAACTGTACAGACAGCAGGACTGAACCATACAGCAACATCCAGCTAAAATCAATTTTCTTACCTCACAATCAATGTGCTTTTTGATTCAGCATGGTCGGGATGGATAACTTTCAGCAAATACATGCCCCTGGCAAGATTGCCGAAATTAAGCGTTTCACTACTGTTGCCTGCTGCATGGGTTATGGACTTTATTGCAACCACCTGCCCTGCACTGTTAATCAATTTTGCATGATAAATGCCTTTGGGCAAATTGTTTATCTGCAGGTGAACAACTCCGCCGCTAACCGGGTTGGGATAAATAACCAGCGCTGGCTTCGACAGGCCATTGTACACTTTAATGATAGTGCTATAGGCGATTATGCCTGACAGGCTTGTACTTTTTATCCTGTAAAAATTATTGCCGGGCAAAGCGTTGTTATCAAGCAGCAGGTAGGTAACCGCACCGCCGTTATCTGCGGATGCATTTCTGTTGCCAATGCTTGTAAAGGAATGTCCATCTGCAGATTGCTCCACATCATATTTGAGGATGCCGCTTTCATTTTCCACCTGCCATTGAATGGCAATATTTTTATCCTGCTGCATGGCATTAACGCTGCTAAAGGTAACAGGAAGCGTACCCGAGGCAGCACCCAGCGAAATATTATTCATGCTCAGGTTAAAGATGGTATTGGGGGCTTTTGGGAAAAAACGTATCTCATCGATATTGCCGAAATAAGCAGGCGTAAGTAAATCAGACTGCGAAACAGTACCGGGAATATAATTAACGCCGTCGGGAGTAAAATCGACCGAGCCTACCTTACTACCGTTATCATACGTTTCGATAGTAATCACATTCGCATAGCCCCAATCGTATAACGTAATAGCTTGTAAAGAGAAATTTACTGAATTGTCAGCGCTCTTTAAAACCATAGCGTTTACTCCATTCAAAGTAGCCGGCACATCAGGACCGGAAGTAATAGCGGTATAACCGGCTGATCCGGAATAAAGGTAATTATTATCATGCCACACAATATTAGAGCCGGCATACAGGCTGGTATGGTCTATGCCTGCTGTATATATCATGATATTGAGACCGTTGATATCAGAAGAACCACCGTCACCATCTTCTGCAATGCCATCTGCCCAATGCGTGGGATCAACAGCAGTAAAAGTAAGTGTATGTGGAAGGCTCACCTGAGCATGAGAAGAAATAGTCATCAGCATACAAATGCCAAATGACAACGAAGCGAAGTAAAGTTTTTTCATGATGTTGGGGATTTGAAGTTGTAAGTTAAACAGAAAAAATTAAAAGTAAAACTCTCTAATTCTACTTTGACATGTTAAAAAAAATGTAGCTCACGGTTACGATAGTTTAATTATGGAACGAAAAAGATGCCATGAAAAAATACAGTACAAGTGAGTGACACAACGATGCCGCCATAAAAAACTTCTGCTGGTCAACAAAAAAACACAAAGGTTTGACTTGTCAAAGTAGAACTAATGGCGGGGGTGCATTTATAATTGTCGCAAGAGGTGTCATCTTTTAGCCAAAACTTTAAAGTTTGAAGTGAATTAAAAAAGATGACACCTCTATTTTTAGGCAGCAACAATTTTAAATGCACCCAATGGCGGCCATTCAATTAAAAGAACGTAAAATGCTTTTCTATATTGGTTTTGGGTTGAAAAAAAATGCTCAAAATTGGTTTAATAAAACCTTGTTTAAACCGGGAAGAGAAAATTTCCTTTGCCCAATAATCCGGAGTATCAAAAAAATCAAAACTTCCTTCATCACTACTATGAAAAGGTAAACTGTTGCAAACCTCGGATAGCGTCAACATGTTATTATTGCTCATCTAAGCTTCGGCAACACTACGAATAACGGAAAACTTAAAACCGGCAGAAATAAAACAAAAAATTCTGCATCGTTGCACTTGTAAAAACAGTGCTTAATTCTACTTTGACAAGTCGATTTTTTTGTTGGCCAGCAGAGGTTTTTTATGGCGACATCGTTGTGTCACTCACTTGTGCCATATTTTTTCATGGCATCTTTTCCGTTCCATAGTTAGAAGTATTGTAATCCTAGCCAACGTTTTCTAAATATGTCAAAGTAGAATTAATTATTTGTATAAAAATAAAAACACATTAATTTAGCCACTCATAAGTTAAAGAAAGATATGGTGCTCCCAGGAAATACTAAAGTCTTTGAATTTCCAACAACAACTATGTGGTTTGATGAAAACGGAATTCTATGCTCTATTGCTAAAAAAGTGCCTCCACAAACGGTGGAAGAAGCAAAAAAGGCGCTGAAGGAATTTGGAAAGATTACAGGCGGGAAGAAAATTTGCCTGCTTTCTGATAGCACCAATTCATCGCCTGCTAACAAAGAAATGCGTGATTATGCCGCCCAGGTAGTACCGGAAATTGCAAAAGCAGTAGCAATAATTTCCCGGTCTGCAGTGGGAAAAATGGCTGCAAATTTATTCTTCAGCATAAAAAACAACCCCGCCCGGTAAAAATGTTTAGGGATGAAACTGAAGCCAGGAATGGTTGAAGCAATATTTATAAAATCAAATTACAAATGGCGAATTTTTCTTTTTTCAAATGGTTTAAAAATCTTTCTATTTCGAAGAAGTTGTATTCAGTGGTAGGCATTATGGCTATACTTATTGCTGTTGAACTCGGCACACTTTACTTTGCTGTTCATACACTCTCATCTGTAAGGGCTTTTGTAGGAGCTGAAGGATTATGGTCAAAATCTCAAAAAGACGCCATTTATAATTTGCAAAAATATTCCCAAACTCATAATGAGGTAGAAGTACAAGCATTTTACAATTTCATGAAAGTGCCGTTGGGCTACCACAAAACTTTATTAGAATTAAAGAAGACGAATCTTAATTTAGATGTTGCCCGGCAGGGACTTCTTGAAGGGCGCAGCCACCCCGGCGATATTGATGGAATGATTAAATTGTTTCGAAGATTTAATGACATCTCCTATATTCATAAGTCAATCACCATTTGGTCAGAGGCAGATTCCGTTATTGCCAACCTTGTACCCATTGCTGAAAAATTACATTCTGAAATAAATTCGTCTGCCCCCTCCCAAAATAAGTTAAATGAAATTATTAAGGAGATAGATCCCATCAATCAAAGACTTACTATTCTGGAAAATGATTTTTCTTACACGCTGGGAGAAGGTGCACGCTGGCTCGAAAATATCATTTTGAAAATGCTACTTGCCATTGCATTAACCGTTGAGTTCAGCGGACTAATACTTACTTATTTTGTTGTTAGAGGAATTTCAAAGGGGTTGAAAGAAATTATGAGTGCTTCAAAAAGTATTGCCAAAGGAAATTTTAGTGTAACGGCACAAGTGTTTTCAAATGATGAGATTGGCGTATTGACAAATTCATTTAATGATATGACGGTACAACTTTCTAACAACATTCAAAAACGGATACAAGCGGATAAAGATTTAGAATTAAAAACAAATTTTATTCAGGAAAATGAAAAAAGAATAGTAGGTATAATGGATGCCCTCATAAAAACCACCCAACTGGATTTTTCAGAAAAGCTGGCCGTAAGTGATAGAGGTGACGAACTCGATGCCATTGCAGTTGGATTTAATACAATGAGTGAAGAACTTGAATTTCATTTACTACAGTTAAAACAAAGCGAAGAAAAATTGAATGATGCACAACACTTAGCTCTTATCGGCAGCTGGGAATGGAATATTGTGGATAATACCATTGAATGGTCTGACGAACTTTACAGGATATTCGGGATGAGCAAAGAAAAATTTGAAGCAAATTATGAAAATTATTTGAACTGTATTCATCCTGATGACAGTGAGTATGTGAACGGAATAGTGCAACAAGCATATCAGGACCATCAACCTTTCGATTTCTTTCATCGCATTATTTTACCAAATGGAGATGAGCACACCCTCCATGGAAGAGGACAGGTTTTTCTAAATAATGAAGGCAACATTTTCAGAATGAATGGCACAGCTCAGGATGTTACAGAGCGCAAAAAAGCTGAACAAAAACTAAATGAATATACTATTGAACTAGAAAGAAAAAACAAAGAGATAGAGCAATTCGCTTACGCTGCTTCGCACGACTTGCAAGAGCCTCTTAGAAGCATTTCCAATTTTTCAAAATTATTAGCCGAAAAATTAGAAGCGTACCCCGACAAAGAAATGACTGAATATATGAGTTTAATAAGCGGAGGAGCCAGGCGTATGTCAAAACTCATATTTGATTTGCTTGAATATTCGAGAATAGGAAAAGGAATGGCTATACGAACAATAGATTGCGATAAATTAGTGCATGAAATTTTAATCGATTGCGCAGCTATCATTGAAGAAAGCGGCGCAGAAATTTTAATCGAAAAATTACCCGTGATAAAATGCTACGATCTAAAATCAGTTTTTCAAAACCTCATACTGAATGCAATCAAATTCAAAAAGAAAGATATTTCACCGGTTATAAATATTTCCGCAACTGACACAGGAAAAGAATTTCTTTTCACAATTAAAGACAATGGGATTGGAATTGAAAAAGAATATTACGACAGAATATTTATAATTTTCCAACGCCTGCACCTTCGAACCGAATACGCAGGCACAGGTATCGGACTTTCGTTAACCAAAAAAATTATCGAAATGCATGGAGGAAAAATATGGGTTGAATCAGTATTCGGAAAAGGAAGCACATTTTATTTTACAATACCAAAAAATTAAAACAAACTCGTTATGAGACAGAAACTGAATTGCATTTTATTAGTGGATGACGATCCGGATGATAACTACTTCCATCAACTCATCATAAATAAAATGAACATTGTTAACCGCATTGATATTGCCAGGAACGGACTTGAAGCAATAGACTACCTCAAAGACGAAAATATAAATCCACCAGATCTCATATTTTTAGACCTGAACATGCCTAAAATGAACGGCTGGGAATTTTTAGAGGAATATAAACACTTAGGCAAAGCAAAAAAAGCAAAAGTCCTTATTGTAATTTTAACAACATCAGCAAACCCTGATGACATAATACGTGCAAAGGAAATACAAGATGTAACGGGCTTTGAAACGAAACCATTAAGCAAAGCATTCCTGACGGGAATTTTAGAACAACATTTTCAGGACCATTTATAAAATATAACACGAAACGGTACTGAGGGTCTCCTATTCCGGCAACAATAATATAAATGAAAGCTTAAAATGAAAGGCCTTTCCCGTATCTAAAACAGTTGTACTTTCTACAAACAGTTGTGATGGGGCAATACACCACCTATCTTCAAATACGTCTGGCAATTACGTAATGCCGGGCAGGTAGAGCAGTTATACTAAATTTTAACATTTTGAGTAACAAATTCCCCGATGAAGAAAACTTTTTACAAGAAAACTGCTCCCCGTAGTATTATACCTGGCGCATTAACAGTTAATATGTTTGGCATAATCTTTTTATGTACGTAACCAGTATGGGTAACTAAACAATATTAATCTTTTTAACTTTTAAATTTTTTCACAATGGGAAACATCTTATACGCTGTTGCAGTGATCTGCGTTATTATTTGGGCTATCTCCTTTTTGGGTGGCTTTTTCACCGGAGGTATCATCCATATTTTGTTAGTGATAGCAGTTATCGCAATAATTTACAACCTGCTTACTGGCCGAAAAGCATTGTAATATTCTTACATTGCTCTCCTGATATATCGGTTGTATTGTAACTAATACGGGTCTTCGTTTTTATAAACGGAGACTTTTTTTATTAGACAAATTTTGCAATTTGTTGTATTAGCTTCTAAAGCTTTCAGTTATGTTCAAAAAATTAAAATCATCTGTGAAGACTGAACCAATGATGGGTGTTCCAGGCATAAAGGAAACCGCATGAATCTAACACAACTCATTCCTAAAACAGGTATCATCATTATTGTTATTGATTCATCAAATTAATGGTGGTAGTGGTTAATTTATCGGGATCAACCATTTCCAAACGGTACATACCTTTCGCCACATCTGCCGGTAATAAAATTGTATGAGAAGCATTGCCACCTGTATGCAAAAGCTCCTTCACAAGTACAACCTGCCCTATTGAATTAAGCATGCGAACAGGTTGGGAGTCTGAATCGTTTTATAAAAAATGGATGCGCACTACAGATAAAGCGATGGCAAGAAAATTAATGAAGTCATCATTAGTTGAAATGGCCGTGCAATCAATTTATGCAAGAAGAATTTTAACTATGTTTGATCGTGTGCTGTTGCCTCAAACTTCCTACATAGCACGAGTAAAAGAGCATTATAAAATTTTTAGAAAAGATTTGTAGCAGGTTGCTCTTTTTAAATATCCCCACTACCCCTTCCTTTGCACAAGCGGACGCTTAATGTCATTTAGTAAGCTCTGGCAAGAGCATCCTGTTTATAATAAAAGAAATATAGCAACCGGCTCCATAGGAGCCACCTTTGTAATCAGGCGACTCCTATGGAGTCTATCGCATTTTGTTGTTATTATTTTCTATAAACAGGCAGCCACTATGTGGCTAAAATCCTTAACTAAAATGACATTGAGCGGATGCTTGCACCAACAGTGGGGGGCTTGTTGTTGGAGACTTGCTACGGAATAGCAAAGGATTTTAATCTGATCAACACCTGCCTACAAATGTTTCCCAGGCGACTCCCGCAACACGTAAATTATAAGGCAAAGAATATTTGAATCAGAATACCGCCGGGGAAGAAATATGGCGAAGGGTGCTGTACTATACGTCTTGTTACTATTTTTTAACTTAAAACATTTAACGGTAAAGCCACCTCGATAAATTCAAACGATGCAGCTTTTTAAGCAGTCGTTTTCCCATCGGCATACAACTCAATCAATGCCTGTATTGTATCTTTCAAGGCACCGGAAGCTTCATCAAAATAATGATCCTTATTTTTTTTGGAGGCTTTATTATCAGTCGATTTTTTGATACTGGCTCTTACCACATCCAGTTCATCAAAATAAACAGGAATCGCTTTTTCATAATACGCATTCACCGCTTCAATACTTACCAATATATCTTCGTATTCCGACACAATACCGTTGATCTCCTGTACATTTTCCAGGGTATGCCTTCTTGGAATCCTGTCGAATAATGCTGTTAACGCTGTTGCTGTAGAATTCATTTTTAAAACAAAAGTACGGGAAAACAAGCCCCCAAGAAGCCCCCAGCCCCTAAAGGGGAGTTCTGCGACTAGTAAACTATTTAGCCGAAACATATATACTACGCCTACTCAGTATTCTAACGAAATAACTCCCCTTCAGGGGCTGGGGGCTTTTCTCCCCTTTAGGGGCTGGGGGCTAACAATTCCAGCAACTCCTTCTTCCCCAAATGCTTTAACACACCTATATCCGTCTTAATCAAATCGCTCACTAGTTCCTTTTTGGCGGCCTGTAATTTTAATATTTTTTCCTCCACCGTATCCGGACAAATCAATCTAACTGCCACCACATGTTTCTCCTGACCTATTCGGTAGCAGCGATCGATGGCCTGATTTTCTACTGCCGGGTTCCACCACGGATCTACTAAATAAACATAATCCGCCTCGGTTAAATTGAGCCCGGTGCCACCCGCTTTCAGGCTGATCAGGAACACCCGGATATCATCATTGGTCTGAAAATTATTTACTGCTGTAGCCCGGTCTTTTGTTTTCCCGGTCAGGTATTCATAAGCGATATATTTGGCTGACAGTTCTTTCTTTATCAAATCCAACATGCCCACAAATTGAGAGAATACCAATATTTTATGGTGCTGGTGTTTGCGCTCAATCTGTTCAATCAGCACATCAATTTTTGCAGCGGCATCGCCATAAAATGCATCATCTTTTAACAAGGCCGGCGAGTTACAAATCTGTCGCATTTTGGTAAGGCCCTGTAAGATGTTCATGCTATCTCTGCGCAGGTCTTCCTCCGGTTTACCCAGCAGGTAGTTTTGAAATTCTTTTTCGTAGGCATCGTACACCTTGCGTTGCTCCACCCCCATCTCACAGTAGATCACCATTTCGGTTTTCTCCGGCAATTCGGTGGCTACTTGTTTTTTAGTACGACGCAAAATAAACGGATTTACTTTTTGCTGCAACTCAATGGCACGTTTGGTATCGCCAAATTTATCAATGGGTTGAGAATAGATGTCTTTAAAATATTGCTGGTTGCCCAACAGGCCCGGACAGGCAAAACTCAATTGTCCATACAGATCGAAACTATTGTTTTCAATGGGCGTGCCCGTTAGTACAATTTTATTTTTCGATTGCAATAACCTGCAGGCTTTGTATCGCTGCGAATCAGGGTTTTTAATGGCCTGCGATTCATCGAGGAAAATATAGCCAAACCGGAACGTCTTCATAAAATGAATATTCGATAGCAGCATACCATAACTCGTCAGCACTATATCGTATTCATGAAAATGATGATTGTTCTTTACCCTATTAGCGCCGTGGATGGTGAGACATTTCAACGATGGCGCAAACTTTTCCAGTTCTTCCTGCCAGTTAAAAATCAGCGAGGTTGGCACTACTACCAGTTGCGTTTGCGGACCATGTTTTTTGCGCAGCAATAATATAAATGCAATCACCTGGATGGTTTTACCAAGGCCCATATCATCGGCCAGGCAACCACCAAAACCAAAATCATCCAAAAAATTGAGCCAGTTTAAACCCTGTTGCTGGTAGTGCCTTAACGCTGCGTTTAGCCCTTCAGGTGACGGCACGGTTTCAATGCTTTCAAAGCCGGCAAGTTTGCTGCTGTAGTTTTCAATTTGCTGCTGCACTTCATCACTCAGCATTTCCTTTTCGTACAAAACCTGCACAGCAGAGAAATTTATTTTTGGTATCCGCAGTTCCTCCTCCACCAGTTCGCCTGCTTCAAAATACGCCGCCATTTTTTTGATCCATTCCGCTGGCAACATGCCCAACGTACCATCATCCAACGTAACATATTTGCTGCGGTTCTTCAATGATTTGTGCAACTGCCGCAAGCTCGCTTTTTGCTTGCCATAACGTACTTCCAGGTCGGTATTAAACCAATCAAGTCCGCTGGTAACTTTAATGGAAACGTTTGCCTTGTTAGCGTTCAGCTTGTTTTTATCAATTTCATTAAAGCCCAATATTTTAATCTGCTGTGCTTCCCAGGCTTCAAATGCATCCAGGAACCAGCCCTCTTCCAGGAACTGTTTTTTGGTCAAATAAAAAGCCTGCTCGTGAATCTGCCCTGCAAAATCGGGATGTGTTTGCAGCATCAGCGCCGTAAAATTATTCTCCAGCACTTCGTCCCGCTCTACAATAAAAGCATTGTCTTTTTCATCTCGTGCATACAGTTGCCTTTTGCTCAGCACACTCACTTCTACCTCACCATAGCGCACAACCGGACTAATTAAAATATGCGGACCTTCCTCCGATAAATAAACCAGTTGCTGCGGCGGTTCATCAAACCCGTGATGCTCCAGTTGTTCTTTGGTAGCGGCAACCAGCCAGGCATAATGAATGCGAATGGTATCTTCCAGTGGTGCCAGTATATTTTTTCTAAACTCCTCAAACTTGCTTTCATGCACCACCACAATGTTATTTAGCTTTTTAAAATAAGCCATCACCCTAAGCAGGTCCATGCTATCCACCAGGTGCAGCGTGTTTTCCGCCAGGATAAAATACCCATATTTCATAGGCAGATTATTCAATGGAAATATTTTATCGCCAATGGCCAACTGACCACTGATTTCATAAAAATCATGCTTTAAATAAACGCGCAGTTCCAGTCCTTTTTGCAGCAATCCCAATTGCACCGGCACCAGGCTGCTTGCGCCAATATTTTCACTAACGACCGCACTGTGATAATAAGCAGCCAACCCCAGCGGATTTTTTACAATGGCCCGCAATGCCTGCAGGTCAGCAGCAACCGGTGCCTTATTATGGTTATTGGCAAAGGCCGCAATACCGGTGTAAAATTTCAGTTCGTTCACCAGGTTGCTTTGCCATGCCAGCTCCTGCGAGTCAAGTGCCTTCAGCGGATTTTTTAGTTTACCACCCGTACTGGTGGCTGCTTCATATAACCCTACCTGTAAATGTTTGTAATATTTGTGTTCGCTCAAGACAAGCACATTCGAGGTGACGGCAGTAGTTTGTGGTTGGCTAATTGCTTTTACCGACGGCAACAGTTCTGCAGCCAGTTGTTGTAAAGCTGCACTATTTACAGGTTGTAGCGTTTTAATCCAGGGCGTAATGCTCACCGAGCCGTTGGCCCAGGCCAGCTCAAAATGTGCATCCGGGTTGGGTTCATTTTCCAGCCCGAATTGTTGGGCGATGTTTTCAATGCGTAGGTGACGCAGGCGATCATCAAAAAAAATGCGCAGGTCGGGCCGCTCCATAATATTGTACAGCACCTGTGCCTCGTGATCGCAAAGTTTTTGCTGGCCATAATTGCAACTACAACCCAACGCCAGCGTAGCTTTACTAAACCGTATCCAAACCGGTGGAAAAACCAGTCCGCCTCCCGGATTGCTGAAAGTACCTGCATTGAGCTCAATCATTTCCGGCTGCACCGAAAAAAAACGATCCGCACCAGTATCCGGCACAGCAGCACTATGGGCCAAAATAAACGCAGGGCTCAAATTTGAAAACACACAGTTTTCAAAAATAATTTCCGTTGCGTTGTATGTTAAAATGGGTGATGCCATGTGGGGTGTAAAAATAAGGCAGCGGGGCTTAGGATTCGGCTTTGAAGATTTTTTTGTCCGGGCTGGGAAGCTTTGGGCGACATCGTTGCATCGCCCTCTTGTACGAAATACCTATTGGGAGCTTTTATTGCGTTTTTTCAGGAGCACACATCCTCCGGATTAGGTGCATTTATATTATTTATCGCAATTATGCAGACACCGTCTGCACAATTGAAACGGCAGTATTTATCGGGTAATTTGAATTCGTCAGTTGGCGACTGACGAATTTCAAAACAATGAAAATCGGATAGTTACAATTCCTCAGTCGGCAACTGAGGAATTCGACAATAAAATACAACATGATTTGCAGGTCTCCCTATATTTCCCAGGCGAGTCTCTGCACAAGTTAAATAAATCTTACAACCAGCATAAGCTACAGGACTCCCCGCCTATCCGGGATGATCTCAACTCTCAAAATAATGTAGGGTTACTTTTTCCACTTCCGGTCTACCTTTCTGTGTTCGGCGGCGAGTCCTGCATCGAAGTGAAATATAAGTTCAGGAGTATTTGTGCAGAGACTCGCCTTGGAAGTTTTATTGTTGTTGGAGACTTGCTCCGGAATAAGGGCTTCATCATTGTGTTATTTATCCCGAGTAAGGTTTTGTGTGCTGCGTATGGACGCACACTCGTACGGTATACAGTTGACTGCCGGGTCCTAATCCTATCAGCGCCTCCCTCCAAAGATTTCCCAGGCGAGTCTCTGCACAAGTTAAATAAATCTTACAATCAGCATAAGCTGCAGGACTCGACGCCTATCCGGGTTGGTATCGACTTTCAAAATAATGTAGGGTTACTTTTTTCACTTCCGGTCTACCTTTCTGTGTTCGGCGGCGAGTCCTGCATCGAAGTATATTATAATGGCAGGAGTATTTGTGCAGAGACTCGCCTTGGAAGTTTTTTTTGTCGTTGGAGACACGCTCCGGAATAAGGGGGTCATCATTGTATTATTTATCCCGAGTAAGGTTTTGTGTGCTGCGTATGGACGCACACTTGTACGGTATACAGTTGACTGCCGGGTCCTAATCCTATCAGCGCCTCCCTCCAAAGATTTCCCAGGCGAGTCTCTGCACAAGTTAAATAAGTCTTACAATCAGCATAAGCTGCAGGACTCGCCGCCTATCCGGGTTGGTATCAACTTGCAAAATAATGTATTGTTACTTTTTCCACTTCCGGTCTACCTTTCTGTGTTCGGCGGCGAGTCCTGCAACGAAGTGAAATATAAGTCCAGTAGTATTTGTGCAGAGACTCGCCTTGGAAGTTTTATTGTTGTTGGACACTTGCTCTGGAATAAGTCCGGTGTCCTTCACCGGCCTATAGCGAAATGAGTTATCTTGCTAAAAAAAACAGGGCAAAGTTTTGATTGGATACTGCCCCATGTTGATCATAACAACTTTGTGATCGCATTAACATCCACCAATATATTTTTGATCGACCAACCCTACATTGATGAGAAAATTTTTACTGCATTTTGTACTTCTATTATCTTACTGTTTACTCCTTTCTATAACGGCCAAATCACAACTTCAAAAAATATATCTAAATCCCAAAGCACCCGGCAGCGGGAAGCAATCAAGCTTTGTAGATTCTATCCGGTTTATTCCTTTAGAAGTTAAGGATGGAATTAGTTTGGGCACTTATTACAATATCCAGGCAACCGAAAAATATTTTTTGCTGGTAGATTATCAAAATAAAAGAATGCTACTTTATTTAAAAGACGGGCGCTTTATAAAAAAAATAAGTTATAAAAAACTAGGGAATTTTTACCCGGTTTACCACGAGCAAAGTAACCAGGTTGTGTTTTTTGGCGGTAATAAAAACTACTCGCTTACTCCAAAAGATGAGATCAAAATAACATTAGACTGGAAGAACCCCCGCAATAAAAAGTATTTCAAAAAATATGTTGTTGATTTAAACGACCCTTCATTATCCATAAAAAAAGATGTTCCCAATGAAAGAGATATCATAAAGGCCTACCCTTTTTATAAAGACTATTACATACAAGGGGGGATCAACATCAGCCCGCTTTATAAAGACAGCCTGGATCATGAGTTGAAGATTTACAAAAACAACCGACTGGTAACAAGTTTTTTTCCTTACAACCATATTAATGAAACCCGATTTTTATATACAGAGGAAAACGCTGTTCCTCATAAAACAGATACATCTTACATCCACTTTATCACCCGCCCTTATTGCGATACTATTTACAAGATGATAAATGACAGCCTGTTTTCCGCATACCAGCTAGTGCTCCCTTTAGAAAACAGCTTGCCTGCATCATTTTTTAGTAATCCATTTAAAAATAAAACTGAACGTGAGAATTTTAATAGGAATAATGGATGGATGTTTCACCAGGTTTATAGCTTCTATGAAACTCCAGGATTCATTTATTTTATGGTAGGTTATCT
The DNA here is from genome assembly GCA_040002495.1 of Ferruginibacter sp. GTDB lineage: Bacteria > Bacteroidota > Bacteroidia > Chitinophagales > Chitinophagaceae > Ferruginibacter. The sequence goes on along the minus strand of JBDUEK010000002.1, from coordinate 44,809 downwards.
CTCCAACTTTGACTCCTATATTTATCAAAAGAAAACCAATGTTACCTACCAAATAAAAAACATAAAGCCAGACAGCAGCCAATATAATCTCGCATTACTGGCTGGTTTTAACCTCATAAGAAAAGGTGATAGGTTTTATAAACCACAAAAGGCTGGTGATCTTGTTGCATTTTTTGAGCAAAATAAAAATGCGGTAATTCCTAAAGAGCTGGAAGATTTTTTAAAAAGCAAACCTCATAGCGCCGCACCAGTAATTGTTGAATTTAAATTTAAAAACTAACCCTTTGAAGCGGATACTCTTTCTCAGTATATTGCTTAGCTGCAGTACGATTGTTTTTTGCCAAACGGGCACCATAACAGGTTCGGTGATGGATGCTGAAATCAAATCTCCCCTGGAGTTGGCAACAGCAAGCATTTTAAACCCGGACTCCAGCCTTATTGCCTATCAGCTATCTGACAAAAACGGAAAGTTTAGGTTTGAAAAATTACCCCTGAAAAAAAAGTTGCTCCTAAGTATTAGCTATACAGGGTATGTTGCTCATTATTCAGCCTTTGAGCTGACAACACAAAAAGCGGATACGTTTGCTGTGTTCTTAGCACTAAATATGGATACCAATGCAGTGGTAGTAACTTCTACAATTCCCATCCGGATGAATGGTGATACATTGGAGATTAACCCGGCGGCTTTTAAAATGAAGGGAGATGCTGTAATAGAAGAACTTTTAAACCAGGTGGCTGGCATTACCATCTGGTCTGACGGAACTATAACCGTTAACGGCAAAAAAGTACAAAATTTATTTGTTGATGGAAAGCCTTTCATGGGCTCTACGGATTCACGTGTGGTTACGCAAAACCTTCCTAAGTCGGCAATTGATAAAATACAACTGTACCAGGAATACGACAGAAGTAAGATTGGCCAGACAACAAGCCAGCCTAAAGATTCGGTACTCACAATGAACATTAAACTAAAGGAAAATAGCAAAAAAGGATACTTTGGAAAAGTTGGAGTTGGCTACGGTACTTCGGAACGTTTCGAATCAGATTTTTCTTTTCAAACCTATAATAAACGAAGCAGCGCCGGCATAGGTGGTGGGTTTAATAACATCAATAAAAATATAGGCAATCTGCAGGAAATGTTTCAAAATAATACCTATAGAAATTACAATCCTAACTTATATAATGTAGGCAGGTTTGAAACTAATGGTATTAATAAGAACCATTCCATTGGAGGTGTTTTTACACATAGCTTTATTGAAACAGCTAACAGCAGGCAAAACAACCGGGTTGCTATTAATTACAATAAATCGGGAGTGGATGCATATATCAATAGTTTAAACTTGCAGAACTTTACTACCATTGCTAACCCGCAAAGGATCCGTGAAGAAGCAATACAAAATAACCGCAGTGACAGACATGACATTGGCGTTAATTATGTTAAGACCAATAGTTATAACGATAATTTGAATGTAAACGGTACAGCAAGCAGCAGCAAAGAAGAGGGCAATTCGTCTCAATATACCGAGGTAAGAGACACGGCCAACCGTTTGCAAAGCACTAATGCCAGTAACACACTACAAAACCAGCAATCGGATAACGAATCGGTGAATGGAAGCTTTGCCAATTCGGATGATGAAGATCCTTTGAAAAGCTTTACCATTCAGTTTGATGGCAGGCGTGGCAATACTGTTTCGGAAACAGCCGTAAAAAGTGTTTTTAAATCTCTTACTGATGCCAGCAAGAGCACTTCTTATAACCGTCATTATTCTGTTAATAATAATTCTGTTGCTGTAGGCGGAACCCTGGATTATTCCGGTTTTAAAAGGATGCTCTTAGGAAGATATAATTTATTTGGAGTAAACCTCAACTTTTCACAACAGCTTAATTATACCAGGTCATTAGAAAATAGCAAGGTGAGTGACTACGATAGTACTGCCAAACAATATATCAGCAATGGTAATCTCTCTAATCAGAATAAAAGAGAAACATTGGAATATACACCTTCGTTAGGGTTCTCAAAGAATTTTTTTAAATACACTGACGTAAAATTCCAATCCATAAATGTGCAGGTAAAATTCTTAAATGCGATTAACACGGATAAAAACATGTCATCGTTTGCTAAAAGAAACCTCGATCGCAACTTCCAGTTCTTTAGGTATGAGGGAAATGTCAGCTATCAATATCAGAAGATGGGTAAGTTCCAATATTATGGTAACCTTTATTACACAAAAAATTTCGAATATCCTTCAATAGACCAGCTATATACTATTGTTGATGACATTAATGTTTATAACACCAGGATCGGGAATCAGTATTTGAAAAACCGCATCAATCATACAATCCATTTAGGTGGCAATTTTAATACACAAAACCAAAAATCGGTTTATTCAGTTAACGGCTACGTCAATGGCCAATATAACCGCTCTTTAAATCCCGTTGTGGACAGCATCATTAATCAACCTTCCGGCAAAAGGATTTCTTATTACATTAATGGTGATAAAAGCAATAACCTGAACCTGAATTACAGTATTAATATATCAAGAAAGTTAAAGAAAAACAGTATGCAGCTTATGTACAATGGGCAATTCCGCAATAGTAAATTTCCAAATTATATTGATAGCCGCTACAACATCAGCGAAACAGTAAATTTGTTCAACCAGCTCACATTACAATTTTCACTTCGCTCAATACTCATAGTAGATCTGGGGCAAAGTTTGCAGCATTACAAAACCAGGCACACAGCCGCCGGGCTCACTTCTTTTAAGAACAGCAATAGCACTACCAAGTTGGGAGTTGTGCTTAATTATCCCTCTAATTTTACTTTCAGCAGTACAATAGAAAATATTAGTAACTCCAATTTAAACAAGCCAGCTATTCTTTGGAATTCATTTACCACATACCGTTTTATGAAGCAACAGGGCGAATTGAAATTTTCTGCCATGGATTTATTAAAGCAGTATAAAAATATCAGCAACAGCGTGAATGCTTATGGTACCAGCACCAGAATTACAAATGGATTACAGCAATTTTTTCTGCTCACGTTTTCTTATTATCCCCGCAAATTTGGCAAAACAGCGATAAAAAAACCAGGGAGTGAGTAGTGGTATGCCCCATCCCTTGCTTCCATGGTTGGTACCGGCGAACCATTATACTCTCCTAGGCCGGTGTCCTTCACCGACCTGTAGCGAAATGAGTTCTCCTCACTAAAAAAACGCAGGCAAAGATTTCAAATAGAGAACTCGTCGTAAATCATACACGAACCTCAGCAAAAATTACATGCATTTGAATCAACGACATGGCTTTATACAAACGGCCAGCAGATTATAGGTATTCATCTGCCTTACGAACAAAGTATGGATGAGGTTGAATTGCTTTTGACAAAGTATTTAGTGTAAGCAGTGGTCGGTGATAGACGCCTCCGCCTTGGTTCGTAGCACACCATAGCCGTCAACCTAAGGAATATGTAATTGAAAAAGGTCCTTAGAAGAGGAAACAGGATTTTTTTACAATGCAGGCTGACAGTCAAATGACAGCCTTGATAGAGAAACTGTCAAAAGTGTTATCAGAGACAGAGATAAACAGACTTGCAAAGGAAGCAGGCTTTGTAAAGCGGGCATCAAAAAAAGTAGATGCCTTGAAATTTTTCGCCCTCGTTGATATGCAATTAAAATTAGCAAACTATTCAGCATACGCCATCGTTGTGTGTTATCACCAACGACCGAAGTATTAGCCATTATACTTTTGCGCTAAACAAATACTGGAAGAGTTTTATATTCCGCCACTTCGCCTGTTGGTGAAAACACGCAACAGGGGCATTTGTTTTGCGATCAGTATAAAATACTTGGCCGACAAAGGCAAATATCAACAGCAATAATTATTTAACTAAAACCACCTACTGCCTCAACCTGTGCATGAGGGATAGTAGTGGAAAGCACGGTGAGGATTTGTGCATGGGTTTTGTGCCGGCCTTGGAACGGATAGCCCGGCCCCCTTGGGCATGCCATTATTTTTAAAAAGTATTACCAATTTTGTAGGCCAACATACTACCGCATTTTAAGTTAACAATTGTATTTTTACCGGAAATCAGCGTTATGACGCCACACCTTTTTAACAGCGTTTACCAGCATCCGCTTTTTACTTCAGGCGATATGCAGAAAATTGTTTCCCTACATAAGAAAATGATATTGACGAAAAATGAATTTTTACTTAAAGAAGGAAAAATATCTAATGCCTATTACCTGGTAGAAAAAGGGTTGGTTCGCTTTTACGTAAACGACTACAATGGCAACGAGATTACTACGCAGTTTATCTGCGAAAATGAAATAGTAAATGAAGTGTCGTCTTTGTTTCAACGCATTCCGTCAATCCAAAATATTGAAGCGGTAACGGATGCTGTAGTTTGGAAGATTGATTTCGATGATTTTCAGCATTTGTACCACAGCCTTGAGTCTGTAAGAGAATGGGGACGGGAGTGGATGGCTGCACAACTCTTCCAGAGCCAACAGCGTTCCATAGAAATAATTACCCGGTCTGCGTCTTCCCGCTACCTGCAGTTAATGGAGCAGCGGCTACAGGTGGTTCAGCAGGCACCGCTCAAACAGATTGCCTCTTATTTGGGTATTGCAGATACCTCCCTCAGCCGCATCCGTAAGGAATTGGTTTCTTCCTAGCATTTCCTGACCTATGTAAAGTGGTTTTATATTTTCTGTTTCTACATTTGATAACTCAAAAATAGTAAGCAATGAAAAATTTAAAAACTATATCGTTTTCAATTCACATCGATTCGGGTAGAGAAAAAATATGGAGCACTCTCTGGAATTCTGAAACATATAAAAAATGGACGAGTGTATTTGCCGAAGGCAGCTATTATAAAGGCGAGCTGAAGCAAGGCAATATGGTTCAATTTTTGGGAGAAGATGGAGGAGGCATGAGCTCGCATATCGAAAAATTAATTGAAAACGAGCAAATGGTTTTTGCTCATCAAAAAGAAATTAAAAATGGTTTGGAAACCGATTCTACCTGGCAGGGGGCAAAGGAGATTTATTACTTGAAAAAAGAAGATGATACCGGAACAGAATTACAGGTAATCCTGGACGTCACACCGGACATGGAGGATTATTTCAAGAAAACCTTTCCCAGGGCTTTGGACTTAATTAAGCAACTTTCAGAACAATAATTTTAACCAATAAAATAACAACATGGACACAGCTACATCAAAAAAATTAGACATCATCATTCCGGCATTTCGGATGCATTCGCAAAGTTTTAAAAATGCTTTGGATGGTATTACCGAAGAAGCTGCATTGAAACGTATCGACAATAAAACCAATCATGTTGTGTGGATGACAGGCAACCTGGTCAACTGCCGTTATTGGGTCGGCAACTTGTTGGGTGTAGCCGATAAAGACCCTAACGAAGACTTGTTTAAAGAAGGCAGGGCAATTGACGAAAGCCTTAACTATCCCACATTGGAAGCGCTAAAGGAAAGTTTTGCGGCCATATCTCCACAAGTGTATCAAAAATTATTAGCAGCAACCGATGAGGAATTGGACAAAGCCTTTTCATTTGGTATGAATATTCCTTTTATACCGGAAAATGTCCTGAACATGATTGGCATGTGTATCGGCAGGGAAGATTATCTGTTTGGCCAAATAGGCCTGATGCGTAAACTGCTGGGTTTAAAAGGGATGAGCTATGATATAGATGATAATCTAAACTATTGAATTACAACAGCGAATTAAATTGTATAAATTTTTCAATCAAAAAAAAAGAATTATGGCAACTGTAAATGCTTATTTAACTTTCGATGGAAACTGCGAGGCAGTTTTTAATTTTTACAAATCTGCCTTTGGTGGCGAATTTAGCAGCTTAAACCGATTTGGCGAAATGCCTTCCCAGGAAGGAATGCCTCCGCTTTCGGAAGAGATGAAAAACAGGATTATGCATGTAAGCCTGCCCATAAGTGCAGAAACAATTTTGATGGCGAGCGACACCATGCCCGGTATGAGCCCGACCATGACCGTTGGTAATAATGTTGCCATTTCATTGGGCGTAAATTCAAAGGAAGAAGCAGATAAATTATTTGCCGCACTGTCAGCCAACGGAAAAGTAACAATGCCTTTAGAGGTGACTTTTTGGGGAGCTTATTTTGGAATGTGGACAGATCAATTTGGAATCAATTGGATGATTAACTATGATTTGCCGAAGTAGTTGTGAAGTTGAAATTGTATTAAGAGAGCCATTATGAAAATGGCTTTTTTTAAACGCTTTACAGATTTTTATTGTGTCAACAACATTATTAATAAGCATACATAGAAAACTATGAGCTAGCTAATTTTACAGGAGTTTATTTCCATGGATGTTTTTTGTGCCGATAGAGATAAGACGACCGGCTTTTTTGATGGAACTTATCATGCATTAGGTAAAGATGTAGATGCACACCCGGCAGAATTTGCTGAAAACATTGACATGATACTGCCCGGTGCCAATAGTCTTTCCCTGGCACAATCGTTGCTGAAAGCAAATCTATTTGATGAGATACAACTGATGACTGGGAAGTGAACTGTTATTGTTGTTGTAGACTTGCTTTGGAATAAAGACATTGTTTATAAAACAACGCAACGCAGGCGAAGTAATGTTCAATTTATACAGTTGCGTACCAGAGAGTCATCACAGTATTATTACTGATAAATGATGAGAGAGCTACGTAGTAATAATACTTTTTATAAATGATTGAATTTATCTAAATTTATAATGTAAAAAAAATAAGCATTCAAGGATAAGTTTTAGCATATACAAAGGTCTTTATTACATCCAACACGCCATTATACCTAACAATTAAAGAAATGAAACCAATAATATATGTAGTAGATGACTCTATTGATTTTTTAGAGGTGTTTTCTTCTATATTAAGAAGGAATAGGTTTTACCCTGTGTTAGTAGATTCACAGAATTTACTTTTTGAAAACCTTCAAACTACGTCGCCGGATTTATTCTTAATAGATGTTAAGTTTGGCCACAATGATGGAAGGACGCTCTGTCGGAATTTAAAATTGAAATATGGTTTAAAGGAAACACCTATCATATTAATTTCTGCTAACCATCAAAGCCTCGAAGATTATGAAGAATATTTAGCAGATGATTTCCTTGAAAAGCCATTCGGTTTTGCAACTTTTTTAACAAAAGCAAATGCCTTACTTAACGTAGTTGTTTAGAATTCCTGTGTGCTCCTAATAAGGAGGAAACCCTGATTAATTGTGCTACTTCTTTACTATCGAATTTTGCATACCCCTATTAATATTGATGGCTTAAATGTGTGTTAACACTCCCTCATTAGTGCCTTAATTTTGAGGCGTTGATTGTGGGGTATAATTTTTGTTGTTCATTGATTGCAATTTTTATGGTTTCATTTTTGTAACTGGTCAAACCAATGCCTGGAATAATTCTTACTGAACCGTTACCGTTACTTTAACAGCCTGGAGTGGTGATTGTTGTCACTGGTAAAGATGGCTATAACAGTTCCCTGGCCGTGATGGTATATAGCGTACAACAGAAATATTTAATTTGGTCAGGAGATGAATCGTGGGTAACCGCAGCGGATGGAATTTAAATAAAGATAATATAGAACAATCCGTTTAGTTTGTCCAATCTTCTTCCCTTGGAATTTTTATAATCATTCCATTGTACATCAATCAAACAAAGGCACAGACAAAGGAACTATAGGAAAAAAATAAATTTTAACAATCCATTTAACCCCTTATTCATGCATCAAACTATCTATGACCCTGTAAAATACGCCACCCCAATCGGATCTAAACTCACTTGTAAAGGCTGGATACAGGAAGGCGCATTAAGAATGCTGCTCAACAACCTTAATCCGGAAGTAGCCAAACACGCAGGTGAACTTATCAAATATGTTGGAAGCTGCGAAGCCGCAGGAAACTTTGAAGACCTGGACTGCATCATTACCACTCTTAAAATGATGGAGAACGATGAAACCTTCGTCATTCAAAACGGCAAGCCGGCATGCATCATGAAAACACATAAGGATGCACCACGGTTACTAATCAGTAATTCGCAGCATGTACCTGGTTGCGTCAACTGGGATCATTTTGATGAGTTGGGAAAAAAGGGATTGATGATGGCCGACCAAATGACTCCAGCTGACCCGATAGACCTTATTAGCCAGGCCACTGTACAGGGAACTTATGAAACTTACGCCACCATTGCCTCCAGGTATTTTAAGGGTACACTCAAAGGCACACTCAATGTATCCGCCGGTCTTGGTAGTTTGGGTGGCGCCCAACCACTCTCTATCACCATGAACGAAGGCGTGGCACTGATAGCTGAAGTAGATGAGGGGCTCATCAACAAACGCATTGATTCAAGATACCTCGATCTTAAGATTACTGATATTGATAAGGCTATTGACCAGGCGCTTGAAGCTACCGCAGCAGGCAAGGCCATCAGCATTGGTGTATTGTGCAACGCCGTTCACCTGCTGGAACACATGGTGGCACGAAACGTTGTTCCCGATACTTTAACCGATCAGACATCAGCCCATGATCCACTCACGGGCTACTGGCCACATGAAATGAGTTATGAATTTGCTAAAGTGCTGCGGATAGAAAATCCCAAACAATATACCCTTTATGCTGACACTTCGATTTACCGTCATGTGGAACTTATGCTGGACCTGCAAAGCAAAGGATCCATCAGCTTTGATTATGGTAACAATATACGGTCAAGGGCGAACGAACGTGGATTGAAGGATGCCTTTAACGTTTTTGTACCTGACTATATTCGTTCGCTGTTTAGCCAGAACAAGGGGCCATTCCGTTGGCTGGCACTTAGTGGAGACCCCAATGATATTACCGCTACCGATGAACTAATCATCAAAATGTTTCCCGAAAACAAAAGCATGTTACGTTGGATGAAAATGGCCAAAGAAAAAATCACTTTCCAGGGATTACCTTCCCGCATTTGCTGGTTAGGACATGATGAAAGAGAAGAGGCCGGTCTTGCCTTTAATGAATTGGTACGCACAGGAAAAGTAAAAGCGCCCATTGCTATTAGTCGTGATCATTTGGATAACGGTCCTGCAGCCTGTTCCTCCAACCATGAAACCGACTGGCCCATTTTAAATGCTTTGGTGAACACAGCAGGCGGTGCCAGCTGGGTAAGCCTTCACCACCACGGTACTGTAAGCGCAGGCAATAGTACACATGCAGGTATGGTAATTGTGGCTGATGGAACTGATGACGCCGCTTTGCGTTTGAGGCGGATATTACGAAACGATCCATATATGGGAGTAATGCCCCCTGTAGATACCGGGTATAAGATTGCACAACGAACCGCCAGGGAAAATAATTTAGATTTAAACCTTATTTTCAATACTGTTGCTTCTACGGTGGAGGTGTAATTTTTAATGTTCATTTGGTGCCTTTTTATATTTTAATTTTTGTCACCATCAGGCGCAGAACTCGGTCCTGTGTCCCCTTGTTACCAGACAATTCATTCAGCTGGTACAGAGACTCCCCGCCTCGGAAGTGTCATTGTTGTTGGAGACTTGATCTGGAATAATTCATTTCAAGAAAATATCATTTACAATAATGCAAATTGCTATTATACATGAATGCAGCAGAACAGTTGTAAGTAGGTATCCATCAAAAGAAATACATATTTTAATTTGCTGTGAACGATATCGCCCGGATCAACTAAAGCATAACTTATCAACAATTAATAAACCGGATGATTTTATTCAATGAATAAAATCATCTTTGTGTTTTAAAACTTTAGGGGTGCCGAAAAGGCTGAGATTATACCCTGGAACCTGATGCAGGTAATGCTGCCGAAGGAAAAAGTAGAAACATTCTGCACGTTTCGTCATTCCTGAAGTTTTGTACCGTTAATTTTTTATCAGGAATGGAAATCATACTCAATAATCAATCGAAAGAAATCGCAACACAATGTCCTGTTCAACATTTGCTGAACGAAATGCTTGGTGAAAAACAAAAAGGCATTGCCGTGGCAGTAAACAATACAGTCATTCCCAAAGCACGCTGGGAGGCATTTTTATTAAGTGCAAACGACGAAGTGCTGATTATTAAGGCAACACAGGGAGGTTGATTGTAAATAGGCAATTGACTACCGTCTTACCACACAACCCTTAGTAGAAATTTAGCAACAAAAAATCATTCTTACATATCGTCAAATTTATTTTCATGAAACAAAAAGATACCGCTCCGGAACAGCATGCCATTTCCACCACCCCATTCCCGGGTTCAAAAAAAGTATTTGTAAAAGGAAGCCTGCATAATATTGAAGTAGCTATGCGTGAGATTTCACTTTCCAAAACAAAATTGACTGGTGGTAAAACAGAAGACAATGCATCAGTGATTGTATATGATACCAGTGGCCCTTATACAGATGAAAGCGTACAGATCGATATTAAAAAAGGCTTGCCCCGCCTGCGTGAGCAATGGATTTTAAACAGGAATGATGTGGAGCAGTTGCCGCATGTATCATCTGCTTATGGTAAAGAACGCAAGGAAGATATTTCATTGGATCATCTGCGTTTTGAACATATCAAAGCGCCACTGCGCGCTAAAAGTGGTGGTAATGTTTCGCAATTGCATTATGCTAAAAAAGGTATCATCACACCTGAAATGGAATACATCGCCATTCGGGAAAACCAGCATATTGAAGGATTGAAATACAAACTCAATGGTCACTATGAATTGCTGACTCAACAACATGAAGGCAACAGCTTTGGCGCCAATACACCCAAAGGCCTTATTACGCCTGAGTTTGTGCGGGCTGAAGTAGCCGCAGGCCGTGCCATCATTCCAGCAAACATTAATCATCCGGAACTGGAACCAATGATCATTGGCCGTAATTTTTTGGTGAAGATCAATGCCAACATTGGTAACAGTGCGGTTAGCTCCGGCATTGAAGAAGAAGTAGAAAAAGCAGTGTGGGCCTGTCGCTGGGGTGCTGATAATATAATGGATTTATCTACCGGAAAAAATATTCATGAAACAAGAGAATGGATTATTCGTAACTCCCCGGTACCCATCGGTACAGTTCCTATTTACCAGGCATTGGAAAAAGTGGATGGTAAGCCCGAAGATCTTACCTGGGAAATTTACCGGGATACATTAATTGAACAGGCCGAACAGGGCGTTGATTATTTTACCATACATGCCGGTGTTTTGTTACGCTACATTCCTCTTACTGCAAAGCGTTTAACGGGTATCGTTAGCCGTGGCGGTTCCATCATGGCTAAGTGGTGCCTGGCCCATCATAAAGAAAATTTTCTGTACACACATTTCGATGAGATATGCCAGATTATGAAACAGTATGACGTTTCCTTTTCATTAGGTGACGGATTGCGTCCGGGTTCTATTGCCGATGCCAATGACGAAGCCCAGTTTGCAGAATTAAAAACACAGGGCGAACTCAACCGCATTGCCTGGGAACATGATGTGCAGGTGATGAATGAAGGGCCGGGCCATGTACCCATGCACCTCATTAAAGAGAACATGGAAAAACAACTGGAGTATTGTAAAGAAGCGCCTTTTTATACATTAGGGCCATTGACTACGGATATTGCTCCCGGCTATGACCACATTACTTCTGCCATCGGCGCTGCCATGATTGGCTGGTACGGAACAGCCATGCTTTGTTATGTTACACCAAAAGAGCATCTGGGGTTGCCCAATAAAAAAGATGTGAAAGATGGAGTGATCACTTACAAGATTGCTGCACATGCTGCTGATTTGGCGAAAGGCCATCCCGCCGCACAATACAGAGACAATGCATTGAGTAAGGCAAGGTTTGAATTCCGTTGGGAAGACCAGTTTAATTTATCACTTGATCCGGATACCGCCCGTGAATTTCATGACGAAACTTTACCCGCAGATGGCGCCAAAGTGGCTCATTTTTGTTCTATGTGCGGACCGAAATTCTGCAGCATGCAGATAACGCAGGAGATCAGGGATTTTGCGGAAAAAGGTATGCAGGAAAAGAGTGCAGCGTTCATTGAGCATGGGAAAGAAATTTATCAATAAGAATTTTTATGTGACGAACATTTGTTCTTTCATCAACATCGTTGTGTCACTCACTTGTACGTTTAGAAATGCTATTCAGCAAAGCGAATGATAATAATTATTTCAAATCCAGTACCAGTAACTGATGAAGCAACCATCATCAATGAATTGTTTGATACAGGTATGGAGTTGTTTCATTTACGAAAGCCGGATGGTTCACCGGAAAAGTTAAAGCAATTGCTGAACAAAATAAACCCGGAACATTATTCAAAAATTGCTTTGCATCAGCATCATGAGATAGCCGGTGATTTTGGTATTGCAAGAATTCATTTTACCGAAAAGAAAAGAAGCGAATTAAATGAAGATGAGTTGAGGAAATTAAAGGAAGCGAATATGTTGTCAACTTCTGTGCATTCAATGAACGATTACAAAATTCTTTCTGCAGATTTTGAGTATGCTTTTTACGGGCCCGTGTTTAACAGTATTTCCAAACAGGATTATGAAGCTGTTGTTGAAGATGGTTTTAGTTTGACAGGGATGAAAAACGAAACAAAAATCATTGCAATTGGCGGCATTAATGAAGACAACGTCAGCAAAGCTTTTAACATAGGCTTTGATGGAGTTGCTCTTTTAGGAGCAATCTGGCAAAGACCTGCTGATGCAATCATAAATTATAAAAAGATAAGGAAGAGATGCATTATAACCGCCCGATAGTATTGAGCATTGCAGGGATGGACCCAAGTGCCGGTGCAGGTTTGCTGGCCGATATCAAAACATTTGAACAGCACAAAGTATATGGATTAGGCATTAGCACCGCACAAACATTACAAACTGAGAGAGCGTTTTTTTCTGTTAAATGGGAAGAGACAGATGCGATTGCAGAAGCCATTAAAAAAATGTTAGCGCATTATGATGTGAGTGCTGTAAAAATTGGAATAGTGGAAAACATCAGCACTTTAAATGAGATCGTTTCATTGATTTCTCTAACCAATAATAAAATAAAAATTGTGTTAGACCCGGTAATAAAATCAAGTACAGGATTTAGTTTTTGGAATGAAATCAGTCAGGATATTTTATTGGAAATGCTGACTAAAATATTCCTGATAACACCTAACTATCATGAAGTGCTGCAATTGTTTCCTTCAACCGATGCAAAAAAATCAGCACAGGAATTATCCCGCTATTGCAATGTATTATTAAAAGGCGGGCATAATAAAGAAGAAACAGGTGTGGATTATTTGTACACCAAAAACGGAGTGGAAAAAATGACAGCTCAAACAGAAAATGTTTTTCCAAAACATGGTTCAGGATGTGTGCTGTCTGCAGCCATTACAGCCAACATTGCTCTGGGCGATGATCTGGCTGTATCCTGCAAAAAAGCAAAAAAATATATCGAACAATTTTTAACCAGTAACGAAACCCTTTTAGGTAATCATCATGTTTAGTAAACTACAATACATATCGCAGGGCTTAACAGCAAAAGACCAATTAGAAAATATTAACCAGGCATTGGATGCAGGTTGCAGTTGGGTGCAGCTTCGTTTTAAACATGCGGAAGAAAAAGAACTACAAACTGTGGCTGCAACTGTAAAAAAAATATGCGATACATACCAGGCAACTTTTATAATGAACGACCATCCACTGATTGCAAAGGCAGTGGACGCAGATGGCGTTCATCTCGGTTTAACAGATATGCGTATCAAAGAAGCATTTGAATTTTTGGGGAATAAAAAAATCATCGGTGGCACTGCCAATACATTGCAGGATGTGTTGCAACGTGTGGAGGAAGGTTGCAGTTATATTGGCCTGGGGCCCTTTCGGTTTACCACAACCAAAGAAGAACTAAGTCCGGTATTGGGGTTGGAAGGATATAAAATTTTAATGGATAAATTGAAGCAGCGCAATATTGATATACCGGTATATGCTATTGGCGGAATTTTATCCAATGATATTTTATCAATATTGCAGACCGGTATTTATGGTGTGGCTGTTTCAGGAATCATCACCCATCATCCCGATAAAAAAGAATTAGTAAAAGAAATAAACGCTTATTATGAATAAATTAATCATTGCCGGCAAAGAATTTCAATCACGTTTATTTGCCGGCACAGGTAAATTTGGATCTCCCCGCCAAATGGAAGAAGCGGTGCTGGCTTCAGGTTCAGAGTTGGTAACCGTTGCGTTGAAACGTGTTGGCTTAGAAACAGAAACCGATACTTTATTATCGCACCTGCAACATCCGCACATCAATTTATTGCCCAACACTTCAGGTGTTCGTAATGCAAAGGAAGCTGTATTTGCAGCACAGCTTGCAAGAGAAGCATTGGAAACAAACTGGATAAAATTAGAAATTCATCCCGATCCAAAATATTTAATGCCCGATGCAATTGAAACGTTGAAAGCAACAGAAGAATTAGCGAAGCTTGGTTTTGTTGTGTTGCCCTACATTCATGCAGACCCTGTTTTATGCAAACGTTTGGAAGATGCAGGTACTGCCGCGGTAATGCCATTGGGTTCGCCGATAGGAAGTAATAAAGGACTAAAGACAGTTGATTTTTTACAAATTATTATTGAGCAAAGTAAAGTGCCCGTAATTATTGATGCAGGTATTGGTGCACCTTCAGATGCTGCACAGGCAATGGAGATGGGCGCTGATGCAGTGTTGGTGAATACTGCCATTGCTGTTGCAGGCAATCCCATTCAAATGGCTGTTGCTTTTAAAATGGCGGTGCAGGCGGGCCGTATGGCATTTGAATCAAAACTGGCAAAACCAATTAATCATGCTATTGCTTCAAGTCCCTTAACTGCATTTCTATATGAACAGGTTTAAAGAAATATTCGATCAATATAATTGGGATGAAGTGCAATCATCCATCAATGTAAAAACTGCTAAAGATGTGGAAGCTGCTATTGCCGCCACACACAGAACATTGGAAGATTTTAAAGCATTGATTTCGCCTGCCGCTGCTCCGTACTTAGAGAAGATGGCACAACTGAGCCACCAGCTTACCCAAAAACGATTTGGGAAAACGATCCAGATGTATGCTCCCATGTATTTAAGCAATGAGTGCAATAATATCTGCACCTATTGTGGTTTTAGTTTTGATAATAAAATAAAACGCAGAACGCTTAACAGTGCAGAAATTTTGCAAGAGGTGGAAGTGATTAAGCAACATGGATTCAATCATATTTTATTGGTAACCGGCGAATCAAATCATACGGTGCATGTAGATTATTTTTTGAAAGCCATTGAAATCATCAAACCCCATTTTGCCAATATTTCTATTGAAGTGCAACCTTTGGACCAGGATGAATATGAACAGTTGCAACAGGCCGGCGTATACTCTGTATTGGTTTACCAGGAAACCTATCATAAAGAAAAATACAAGGAATATCATTTGAAAGGGAAGAAATCAAATTTTGAATATCGCCTGGAAACCCCTGACAGGCTTGGATCAGCGGGCATCCATAAAATAGGGTTAGGTGTTTTAATGGGTTTGGATGATTGGCGCACCGATTCATTTTTCTGCGCCCTGCACCTGGATTATTTGCAAAAAAGTTATTGGAAAACAAAATACTCATTGTCCTTTCCACGCATTCGCCCGGCAGAAGGTGCACATATTCCTGACCTGCATATTACTGATAAAGAATTGGTACAGTTGATCTGTGCCTACCGTTTGTTTAATGAAGATGTTGAATTATCCATGTCAACAAGGGAATCAGAAAATTTCAGGAACCATATTATCAAGTTAGGCATCACCAGTATCAGTGCAGGTTCCAAAACAAATCCCGGCGGCTATTCGGTTGATCCGGAATCGCTGGAACAATTTGAAATAAGTGATGAACGTACACCAGGGGAAATCTCAACCATGATCTCCGCAACTGGATATGAACCCGTATGGAAAGATTGGGATCAAAACTTTATAGTAAAACATGCCGAAATTTAATATAGACGAATTAGTCCGTTACAGCAGGCAAATGTTATTGCCCGAAGTTGGTATTGAAGGCCAGGAAAAATTAAAGAATGCCAGGGTACTTGTAATTGGTGCAGGTGGGTTGGGCTGCCCGGCCCTTCAATATCTCAGCGCCGCAGGTGTGGGCACACTTGGTATTGTTGACTTTGATAAAATAGAAATACATAATCTTCACCGGCAAATTTTGTACAACAGTGCAGATGTAGGAAAACAAAAAGCAATTGTTGCGGCAGAAAAAATAAATCAATCTAATCCTAACATTCACTGTATCATTTTTAATGAAAAGTTGCAACAGGACAATGCCGCAAATATCATTTCACAATTTGATATTGTAGTGGATGGCTCTGATAATTTCGCTACCCGCTATTTGGTTAATGATACCTGCGTAGCAGTAAATAAACCGTTAGTATATGGCACTATTTTAAAATTTGATGGGCAGCTTGCGGTTTTTAATTATAAGGGCAGTAAAAATCTACGGGACATTTATCCGGATGCTCCCAATCCGGAAGATGTTCCCAATTGCGATGAAAACGGTGTGCTGGGGATTGTGCCGGGTATTATTGGAGCTATGATGTGTGACCATGCATTAAAAATTATTCTTGGCAGAGAATTACTCATTAATACCCTTTTTATTTTTGATATGGAAAACTATACGTTAAAAAAAATAAGCTATTAGTTCTACTTTGACAAATTATAGTATTCTTTTTTTTAGAGATTTCCACTCCCCCACTCCGTCCTGTGCCAATCAGTTACTAAAGCCATTAATTTAAAATCGTTTTCTTTTCATGAAGTAGTAACAAACGGCAGCAGGACGGAGTTCTATGCCAGATAAGAGTGTTTATTATTAGATGGAGACTCGGAACGGAAGAAAAGCAGGCTGCGGTGCTTAACCAGTATGGGTTTCAAGTTATGTACTGCAACAAAATAAACGGGATGAAAAGACCCATAGTCAAAGGGCCGGTTGTATAAAAGCCAATGTGGTTGATTCAAATGCAGGTAGTCCGATTTTTGTTGAGGTCCGTGTATGATTTACGATGAGTTTTGTATTTGAAATCTTGCCGGCGTTTTTAGTAAGGTAACTCCCTTGGGCTACAGGCCGGTGAAGGGCACCGGCCCCGGAAACATAATTGTTCGCCTTGATACTAACGGAACAAGAAGGCTCAAAAAACTCACCACCTATCAATCCCCATAGAGTGGCTCCCAACTTCAAATCGCCGGTTCCGTACAACTAAGACTTCATCGTTGGCCTTGCAGGCCCGACGAAGTCATAGTTGTTGTACGCCGTTAAAGTCTTGGAGGAATTGGTGTGACTTCATATCCAATCCTCCTTAACTGCTGAACCAATCCTTGTTTATAACATAGGTGCCTTATTCCAACTGCAACAAAACAATTGCCAGACAAAAAAGCCTTGTCAAGAATTGTCGTCCACTTATTGTTTCTGTCTGTTAAAAGAAGAGTGTTATCAGCCCCTTGCTTTATGTCAGTATCTAATTCATAGTTGAAATTTAAAGTCCGATATGTATTCATAAGTTCACAAGCAGATAAATTGCTATCAAGCGTACTTTTCATTCCACGAATACAATTAAATGCGTAATTGGAATCTAGCTGTTTGCTGAATGTTTTATGTATGCTATTAATCATAACATCTTGATTAATGTCCAGCGAATGCACCTGCTTGTCTTCCTTAAGAGCAAGTTTTTGAATGTGGGTATCCATTAGGTCGGCGAGACTTGTATCGCTCTCACAAAAGGTTGTCATGTAATACCTGCTGATGCCAATTAACAGACTCAATGGGTTCCGGGCATAAATTGTTGTGTCCGCAATTTTTTCTACGTACTCGTGAAAAATATCTTCTTGTTCCTTCGCTATTATTGCCTTCCATTTTTCAAAATTCCACGCAGATTCTTCCTGCACAGTCGACTGCTTTGTGTTTGATATACTTTCCTCCACAAATAATACATCCGATTTATGCAGTTTGTCTACAGCATTAGACAGTGAATTAAAAAACGTGGGGCTTACTTCATGAAAGGTTCCAAACAGATAAGATTCATTTTTATTTCCCTTTTTTGTTACTCTCCAAAGGAGTGTTTTAGGATAATCTTGACCATAAACAAGATTTGCAAAGAAAAGAGCAGAAAGCAGGTATAAGATTTTAGTCATTTGTAAAGTGTTGAATTAATGGCGTACAACGATTGCCCGCTTGCCGTTGTTGGGGCATACTCTACCTCAATGCGTATCCGTCCCGAAATAAACTCCCCCCATATACCCGTGGTCGGGGTTAATGCCGACAGGGAACCCGACCACGTATTTTTTGTTGTAAGCCGAAATAATTTGCGGAAGATTGGCGGGTTCTGTAGCCAGCTCCAGCACACGCAGCCGGGGGTAGCCAATTTCGGAAAGTGCATAAACGAACAAGCTGCTGAATGCGTAGGCTTTGTTCGTTGCCGCATCTAAACAGACTGCCCTGACGTCCGAAGGTAATAGAATCACACTATCTTTAGTCCAGTTGGCATTCAGCAAATGAATTTCTGTTGCTTTGTTGGCTGTGAAGATGGCAGCGCTGTCGGTAATGTCAACAGCCCCCCCAGTAGCCTGGAAGTTAGCCGGTGCAGAAGGTATGTAGCGATGTGTTTCCGTCCACGTTGTTCCTGCCCGCTCAAACTGCCCTGTGTACCCGGCGCGGAGGTATGAGCCCATGTTTGTGCTTGGCGCTCCCACAATGATACGTGTCCCATTGTTGCTTATTGCAACGTTTTCGCCAAAACGGTCATAGGCAGTCGGTGCAAAGTGCTGAAGCGTTTGCTGCAAAGCAAAAGTGGTGGTTGCCCTGTAATATACTTTCACAACGCCTGCGCTGGGAAACGTTTTGTTTGAAAACTGCTCGCCGACAGCGGCATAATTGCCCGACGAGCTTATGGCGACGGAGGCTCCGAAAAATGTATTGCCGCCCGGTCCGAAAACAGTTTGCGTAAGCGCCCACGAAGTGCCGTTGAAGGTATAAAAGTAGGCGGCTCCCGATGTGTCGGGCCCGTTCTTTTCATGGGGTGCCCCCACCACCAGGAAATTTCCTTTGAGCGACACAGAAATTCCGAAATTGCAATCTTGATTGCTTACCGGCGGTGTTAGCTTAGTTAAATATTGCCACACATTGTTTACCAAACGGTAAATGAAAACGGCGCCAACATTCCTTGTGCCATTGCTGGCAAGCACCGGAGCGCCGATAGCCGCAAAGTTGCCCCACATGCTCACGGAGTAGCCCGTGCCGGAAGTATCGGACAAGTCAGGCTGCTCAAAGTTGGTGATAAACCTGATGTGATCGGGCCTGGCAGAAAAGCCCAGCCATTGCACACCGTCGAACATGTAGAGCGTTTTTTCGCTGAGGTCATAAACAAAAAGACCAACGGCAGGGTTGGCAATGGCATTTCGCTCATTTGTCGTCATGCGGGGAATAACCACTCCTTTCGCGGTGCTTTTTACATCGAGTTGAGCACTGGCATTGGGCAGGCTGCCATCGGTGTTAATGCCCACGCTTTGCGCATTGGCACCGGCGATTAGAAGTATGAAGGACAGGCAGATTACAATAATTTTCATAAATAAGTTTTTGGGGGAGAGATCCGGTTGATTTGTTCTAAAATGTTTTGTTCACTATCACTATCAATGCGTATCCTCCCCAAAATAAAAGCCGCCCATAAACTGTTTGTCGAAATCAATACCTGTAGGCAATCCAACGATGTATTTTTTGTTGTAAGCCGAAATAAGTGGGAAGTAGAATTCATTGAAAAGCTCCAGCGTTTTTATCCTGGTGTATCCAAAATCGGTTAGCGCATACACTTTGTGGTCGCTGAAAGCATAGGCTGCCTGCGTTGTGGCATCCAGGCACACAGAGCTGACCGCCGAAGGCAATACTATTACACTGTCTTTCGTCCAATAGGTATTAAGCAAATGAACGTCTTTGTTCTTGTTAGCTGTAAAGATTGCAGCAGTATCCGTAATGTCAACAGAACCGCCGATAACCATGCCGTCTTGCGGAACAGAGGGTATATAATGGTATGTTTCTGTCCAGGTCGTTCCTGTTCTTTCAAATTGTCCCGCATACCCCATGTGCGTGAACATACCAGAGGTTCTGTCAGGCGCTCCCACAATGAGGCGGGTTGCGTTGTTGTTTATAGCCAGGCAATGACCAAAATGGTCGTTGTAGTTTGGCCCAAAATGCTGAAGAGCCTGCTGCAGGGCAAAAGTGGAAGAAGACCTGAAATATATTTTCACAAGACCGGCCTCAGTGTATGGCTGGCTGGAAAGCTCCTCGCCGACAGCGGCATAATTGCCCGCAGGGTTTATGGCAACAGCGCAACCAAAATAGGTGTTGCCACCGGGTCCGAAAATAGTTTGCGTAAGCGCCCAGGAAGTGCCGTTAAAGGTGTAGAAGTACGCTGCACCCGCCAAGGAATCAGACGCATTTTTTTGACCCGGCGCACCCACCACTAAAAAATTTCCTTTTACCGACACTGAAAGCCCGTAGTAGGCCAACGGGTTGTTGGCCGGTGGCGTCAGTTTTGTAAAATATTGCCACACGTTATTCACTAACCTGTAAATATATACTGCGCCGGAACTTGCCCCACTATTATTCGCATACGGTGCACCAATAGCTGCAAAGCTTGCCGACATGCTAACGCAATAGCCCGTTAATGAAGTGTCGGACAGGTCGGGCTGCTCAAAGTTGGTGACAGCCCTCGTGTAATCGGGCCTGGGAGAAAAGCCTACCCATTTGCCGCCGTCATACATGTAGAGCGTTTTCTCATTAAGGTCGAAAACCAACAGACCGGCAACGGGATTTACAATTGCATTCCGCTCATTTGTGCTCATGCGGGGAAATAACATTCCTTTCGTAGTGCTTTTCACATCCAGTAGTGCGCTGGCATTAGGCTGGCTGCCATCAGTGTTAATGCCTACGCCTTGCGCATGAACAGTGGTTATTAAAAGCAACATAACGAACAGACAGGTCGTGACAATTTTCATGAATTTAATTTTTGGGTAAACGTAAGAGATAAGGTTTGAATGTAGTTTGGAACGAAGTAACATAGTAAACACTACTGCCCACACAATTAGTCCTTCTTCTGTTACAATTAAAGAAAATAATGCCCTGTTAATCGTACAGGTTCGTTATAATCTTTCTGGAAGAATACTATTTTTTCCATTTGCATGTTGCCGTTCCTGTTGGATCGTATAAAGACATCGTAGTAATTTCCCTTACCTGCCTGGCCGGTTCCTGCAATGGTATAAGTAGCACTGTCCGTTACAACCTGGTAGCTGCTTATGGTTCCCAGGTTATCACTGGCACGCTGTAAAAAGGCAACCCATTTTTCTTTAGGTGTTACCGCCAGCGCTTCTTTTGAACAAAATGTGATGGCCGAGTCGTAGTTGCCTGTTTTAATGACATCAATATATTGCATCGCCTTCTTTTCACTTTCATTTAAACCGTCCACATATTTGGTATCACTGTGTTTCCACGTGTATTTATATAGTTTCATACCGCCGTCTTTTTCTTTTACCAGCATAACAGAATCTTTAGATTTGCCATATTCCCACTGCACATCATACACCAGCTTAACGGTAGTACCATTGGTTGTAGAAGCTTCAATATTAAAGCTGCTTGTTTTGGTAAATGACTTTATATCACCCAGCAAACCTGCGTTTGCTTTCAATGATTGCTTCCACTCCTCCTTTGTTGACACCTCAAATGCCTTGCTACTACAAAGGGCCATTGCTGCGGTGTAATCCTTCTTTTGAAGATTGCTATAAAAAGCCTGGGCAGTTTGTTCTGCTTTTGAGTTGAGTTCACTAGCACTACAGGAAGTTAACATTGTAATAAGCAAAAGTGCCGGCATAAATAGTAGTGTCAATATCTTGTTCATTTTTTAAAATTTTGGTCAAAACTAATAAGGGCACACCCCACTGTTATGTAAAAGCTATCTGCGGCGGTTCTGGAACTATATTCGGCTGGCATAAAATTAAAAGCGGCATGCTGCTGCATCATCGCCTCCTCTATCAATACCCGCTACCAGATATAAATTTATTACAGCCATATCCGGCGATAAACCTGCCGCAAAGCCTTTAGCTTAAAAGTATGCCCCACCGCTATATACTTTTGTTTGATCACATAGAAATATACAAAAAATGAAAAGCTTTCTTTTATCAATTATTCTTTTGTCTGTCATGTGCTTTTTTATCTTCAGCATTTTCGAAAATAAAATCTCCCGTTTCTACAGCAGCTTTCCCGTTTGGGTTTTTATAGCCATCGCTATTGTTTTTTTTGCCGGGTTTATCTTGTCTTTTTACTGGGGCATTACCGGTGTTTTTAAAGAACAACGGTTATTTAATATTGGCGGTATTGGCTGCAGCTTTTTAGGATTGGGCATTTGCTTTTTTGGATTTATAATGCAGGCAGGCAAGGGAAAAGAAATGCCCGGCCAATTTGATCACGAACTAAGTAAAATTGAAACAGCCCAACAAGCTGCGTTACATGATTTATTGCAGCAAACAAATACAAAAGCTGCTGATGTGCAATTCATTCCTTATTGGGAAATGAATAGAAATACTGCTGGCTTTGCAATCTGTATCCAGAAAGGGAACGTAATTGCTTTGCAAATTAAAAAAAGGGCGCTTAAAGATGTAAGCAACATTTCAAAGCTTAGTCATTTAAACTGGCTGGCGCTGGAAAGCTGTGGATTAAAAAGTATTGAAACCCTTAACCTCCCGGAGCTTGAGCGCCTTTCAGTAAATCATAACCATTTAACAAGTCTTAACGGACTGCAGCATTCTCCGAAAGTTGGGTGGCTCGATTTTACAGGCAACCCCATCACTGATTCTTCAGCACTACAACAGTTAAATAATCCAAACCTGATCATCACCACTAATCAATAAAATTAAACCATATGGAAGACGCCATGTTCAGGATATTATTTTTTGCAATGATGAATTGTTTCATTTTCGGTACTACCTATCTCATTGGCCGGAAGTACCACCCCAAACTTGCGCCCTGGCTTACAGGCTGTAGTTTTATTATACTTACATTGTTGTGTTATTTCAGTATACCATGGATAATGGCCTCCGTTATTTTATTATTGGTTTATTTGAGGATACTTAGAAAGCCTGATCAAATAGCCGCATTCCAGGCATTGTATGCGGAGCATAATATTTATACCACTACCCTATTTTCAAAAGCAGCACTTGATATTCTTGGCGAAAAAAATTGCGGTATGCCGAAGGGAAAATACAGGGCAACGGAAAAATACCCATCACTTATTTTTTCTGGCAGGGCCATACTTCCAGTAATGTAAGTTCGGGGCAATATGTACGCACTACTGTGTATACCTATTACCTTGCTTTTGTTTTTCCTCCGGGAAGTATTACCGATACATTTAAACAACAGGCCATTGCTGCAGCAGATAAGTCGCACTACAGCTTCACAAAAAAGATTAAATTCTTTTTTACACACGATACCGAAACGCCCAACCTTGTAACTACAGCAGCAGACGGTAGTTTTATCATTCAATATGTTACCATCAGCGATGTAGCACATTACAGCAGAAGGTTGGAATGGATCAAACAAAATATTAACAACAGCTACCAACGGGTAACAGGTTTTATTGCAAGCGAAAATTAATGCTGGTATGCTGCGCCACTTATATGGTTTTTGCCGCCGCTTTTAGTTTTATCCATACCAATACTGTGTTACTGAAAATAAGGCCTGTCTGGCAAACTATTTTTACACTGTAATTAAAATCATAACAATCAAAAGCAATACAATGACAACAACTGAAATGGTAAGGGTTTATATAAACCAGCTTTGTGCCGAAATAGGCTGCACACCCGAAAGCATTTATAATAAAGAAAGCAACTCCTGGTTCTTTACAAGAGGCTCCGCGTCGGTAGAAGTGTTTATGTCTTCTTACCAAACAGTTGTAAAAACAGTAAGAACTTTTGTAAGGTGTTTTTCTCCTGTATTTCCTATACCGGTGGATGCAGAAAAGAAGGCGATGTTGTTTGGGGAAGCACTGCAAAACAATACCAGTTTCATGGGCGCAAAATTATCCATCATGCCGGAAAAAGGTTATTTGTATGCCATTGCAGAACGGGATATTGATGGCATGGATTACCTGGAGTTTAAAACCCTTATCAGTGATCTGGGCTATTGGTCAGATCAGCTGGATGATATGCTGGCCAAACGCTTCGGCAGTACAGCGGCGTTAAATTAATCATTGCCAATAACATTACAATCAAACAGTATGTTACTCAACCTTTTCTTCAACAACATCAGCAGCGGGCTTGAAGTGATACTGATAGGCAGTTTTATTTTCGCCTTGTACTGGTTCATTATGCGGAAATATAATTCGCTGGGCCTGCGCCTGTTCATACTCTGTTTTTTGGTGTTTGTTTCCTGCTGTGTATGGTTATACAATGATGAACAAAGTTTAAAAAACACATTGGCAACAGGAGAAGAACATATGGCTACTATAATATCAAAAGCCATCGTGGGAAAAAGTGATAACGAAGTGCAGGTAAACTTTACTGCCAAAGATGGTAAAACCATTAATGCAAAAACCAGTGAGTATGTATCAAAAGAAGAATGGGAAAGTTTTGAGGCAGGAAAGCCATTAGCCATTGTGTACGTGGCCAATAAAAATGCCACTTATGTACAACAGAGTATGATGCGGTTTAAGGCCGACAAAATTGTACTGTACTATTTCGCAGGGTTTTGGCTGGTGCTGGGTACCGTCTTGCTTATATGCTTGCGTAAATTAAAAGTAAAGGTGGATGAAAACACAGGTGACGAATGGGTGGAAAAAGAAGATGGTACGGTTATACTGGATGAAAGAAGATCAAGGGCGTCACAAACAATTAAACGGGTAAATATTTTATCAAAAATGATACAGGCATTTAGCCGGTAAATCAAAAATGATACATCTTAAAATTAAAAAAATGAAATCAATAATTATTGCAGCCATCAGCCTGTTGTTTACTGCAACGCTTACTGCACAAATAATACCACTCGAACTACGTGAGTACAAAAGTATAAAAGGAGTACACAGTGCAGATTTGAAACCTGGAAAAGAGCTGGCCACATTGCAGGTACCTTACGGCGACGATGCACTGCGGATGTACATGCAGTTTACCGTGACTGATTATAAAAAGCTGGCGGTAAACAAAGGGCTGCATTTAATAGTTGTAGCAAAGGACAGGCCCAACGGACCCAACTATTTCGATTGGTACTGGAAGCCATTAACCAGGAATGAACCTATCTATACAGAATCTGCTTTTCCTGCCGGCGATTATACCATTAGCCTGGTTGACGTTGATAATCCTGGAAAAATATTTGCAAAAAAAGAAATCACGATTAAGCCAAATGAAGCTAAAGTAGCCAATGCTGCTGCCGGCGAGTTCCGTTACGACAGATCGCATTTTAAGATATGGACCTGTGCAGATGTAGACGAAAAAGCCTGGAAGCCAATTGGGCAAACCACTAAAATAAAGGCCGGCAGTTGCATCATTTTATTTTTTGACAGTAAGGATAAGCTGAAAAATGAAGGGTCGATGCGCTGGGCCATTTATAGGTTGGCAGCAGACGGAACAGAAGAAGTAGTAAGCCAGAAAGACCAGGGTGTAAGTTTGGAGAAATGGAGTAAGCTGTACTATGAAGAATGCAATGAATTTACTACCAAAGGCCATTACCGTATTTATATAGCTACAAAGTACGACGCTGATACGCACAGGAACGTTAATGGCGATCACTATTTTGCAAAGGCGGACCTGGAAGTGGAATAGATAAAAATATTGATGGTTATTTAGGTTTCAGAATAAAGTCCTGCTTTTATAAGCGGGACTTATTTATACCAGGCTTTACCTGGAATGCCGTAATAACAAACTTTGCAGGCCAGTCTGTTTTTTTTACATTGTGCAATCAATGTCGTTTACTTAAGCTATTTATGATCATTATTAATTATTATTCGATGAAACATTATGTGGTACTCCACGAGCTTTTACGGCCTCGAATAAAAAGTGCTAGAAATTTTCAACATAAGCCGTTAAAAAATCAAGGCTGTTTGAGCCGGGCATTAACATCACACATTTATACTACTGGCGGCGAGTTCCCTGATTTTAGGCTTATGTTGAAAATTTCAGCCTTTTTATTCGCAGCCTTGATTTTTTTTGTTTCTTTTTTTATCAAGAAAAAAAAAGAAAATGAAGTCTACGTGTTTTGAAAGCTTATTAACTGAAGACAGCTAATAAAAATTAGGATACTCTTTTTTATTTACCATCGCTTTTTTTAATTTGAAATAGTTAGCCTATTCAGTTACTGGTTTAAACACGAGCTATAACGCATTAGAGCCTGCCGGATGCAGTTAGCTACTTTAATAAAAGCCATTATTTTATGGCTTAGTATTAAACGCAATATAATTTTAAACAGCTTAAGTAAACGACATTGATCTATACAATGAAGATCATTTTTCTTTTTATTGTTTTCTTTTCATGGCAATGTTCTTATGGGCAATGGTTTAATAACATGTCCATATTCACCACTCAAAACGGGCTTAGCAATAATACCATCACCTGTTTGCAAAAAGATGAAGCAGGTTTTTTATGGATCGCAACACATGAAGGACTGAACCGCTATGATGGTACGGAGTTTATCAATGTATTGAGTAATCCCCAAAATAATCTTCCATCAAACAATGTCAATAAAATAGTTTTCATCAATAAAACATTGCTGGCTGTAGCTACCGATGCAGGTCTCTGTTTATTGAATACGGCCACGTTAAAAGGCCGGCGGTTAGAACTTCCATTCATTTCAAAATTTTCAAACACCGGTTATGCTATTGAAGACCTGTTGTATAAAAAAGAAACAAAAGAATTATGGGTGGCTACAGGGCATGGGCTGTTTGTGTTAGGTGAAAACGGCATACTGAGAAAGAAAATAATGGCTACAGAAGCTGAGGCCGGAAAAGCTTCTTTTGCAAGGCATTTATTGGTTGACAGGAATAATGAGGTCTATTTTTATTCGAAGCAAAATTCAGGATTTTATTATCCTGATTTTACAAATGGTAAAATTATTCCTGCCGAAATAAAGATGCCGGGCTTTGCCATAAATGATTCTCTTAAAAATGGCTTTGTCCTAAGAAGTGCACAAATGCTGGATCATGAAACCATTTGTATTATTTCAAAATTCAGTCCGGTGGGAAGTACAGATTACATGTATTACCGCAATATAACAACAGGGAGGAGTTTTACAGATAAACTAGTGGTGAATGTTTCCACTGAAAAAAGATTTTCGAATGCCTTCCCATTGAATGATTCTCTCTTTTTGGTAAACTCTTATTTTGGTGAACCCCTGATTTACAACAGCAATACACATCAAATGCAAATGGCGGCGGATCACCCGCTTTGGTTTACTTCCTGGCCGGATGGTTTTGGCACATCAATATTAAAGGACGGCAATAATACCTGGATAGCAACTGCTAAAGGGCTGCTGCAATCCTCCCAAAGAACAAGTTTTTTCAAAACAAATACTTTGCTGGTAAACCGGGTAAATGCCAACAAAGGCCTGGTATCTTATAACTACGCCATTTACGATAACCATAAATTATGGCTGGCCTGTATGGGCGCTGGTTTATTTTGTTTAGATACCATTAACAATACCCTGCAATCTGTTTTTGAAAAAAAATATATACCCGAACTCAGGACAAAAATGGTAAGTACCCAGGTTGTATCTGCCGGCAGATCAGTATGGCTGTATTCCATTTATGGTCCGGCACAGGTAGATACGGCTACATTGAAAATACGTTTGATTGATGGCCTTGATAAAGATGCAGGCTTTGATGCATACGGCAATTATCCTTTAAAAGACAGCAGGGGTAATATATGGAACACTATTCCAAATGGTATTGCGCAATACAATATTGCAACCGGCAAATTCATCAATCATATTACCAAATACCAGGGCGGTGATTTTCCGTTATTAAGGGCCGCAGCAAAAACCGAAGATGCCGATGGAAATATATGGATGGCCCGGCAGGATACGCTGACAAAATTTGATCCCGTTAAAAATGTATACACCGTTACACTGCTGGTAAAAAATGGTAAACCCTTAAGGCCCGTAACCATGCTGGCAAGTGATGGTAACGATGTACTGTATATGGATGTGGCAGGGGCTTTTGGTATGTATCATATCTCTACAGGAAGTATTGATCTTTTTACCAAACAAACCGGCATCATCTCTACAGTTATCAATAACATTGTAAGCGATAAAGAAGGCAATGCCTGGATAGCAACCGAAGGAGGCCTGGTTTTTTATAATAAGCAAAAGATGAAATTTTCATCTTACACAAAAGCAGATGGCCTGCCCGACGACAATGTAACTGGAGCAAATTTTACAGATGATACAAAGAAGGTATTGTTCCTGGGCTTTGCAAAAACCTATTGCCTGCTGGAGCCAAAAGATTTTTTGCTGGAGAAAGCGGTACCTGAAAATATTATTACTACTGTAGAAGTGAATGGCGAATTATTTCCAGTTAATGAGGCACAACTATTTTCTTACGACAGGAATAGCATTTCGTTTTCTTTTACCGGGATTAACTTTAACCAGGGGCAGCAAAATAATTATGCCTGTATATTGGAAGGGTTCGACCAGTCATGGAAATATCCCGGTACAGAACGAAAAATAAATTATATCAATCTTTCACCGGCCAAATATATTTTTAAAGTTAAAAGTGCTAACCACCAGGGCGAATGGAATGAAGTTCCGGCGACTTTTTCATTTGAGATAAAGCCCCCCTTCTGGCAGCGCTGGTGGTTCCGTGTTTTGCTGATCGTTGTAGCAGGTTTTGGCTTTTACTATTTTATAAAAAGAAGGGAAGCGGCTATTCAAAAGGAAAATACTACAAAATTACAAATGAGCGAATTGCGTATGCAGGCATTGAGGGCACAGATGAATCCGCATTTTATTTTCAACAGCCTTAACAGTATCCAGAATTATATTTTAAGTAATAACACTATTGATGCGGCATCCTATTTATCAAAATTTGCCAAATTGATGCGGCGGATATTAGACCAGTCGAAACATAATTTTTTGCCCCTTGGCGAAGTGATGGAAACATTAAAAATGTATGTGGAGATAGAAGCCTTCCGTTTCAATAATGAATTTGCTTACACCTTTAATGTGGAGGAGGATGACGACCTGCTGGATGCAAGGGTACCGCCAATGCTGTTTCAGCCCTTTGTTGAAAATGCTATACTGCATGGCCTGATGCCAAAGCCCGGCGATAAAAAACTATCTGTTAGTTGCAAACTGGTACATCATAGTGTAGAAATAATTATTGAAGACAATGGAACAGGGCGTACACAACAGCAACCGAAAGCAGGGCACGAATCGCAGGCTGGAAAATTAACAGCGGGTATGCTGGAAAGCCTGCAGCAACTACAAAACATTAAAGCCACTATTGATATTATAGATAAAAAAGAAAACGACACGGCAGCGGGAACAATGGTGAAAATTGTGCTACCATTAAAATAGAACTATGCAAGCAATCAAAGCAATTATCATTGATGACGAGGCCAATGCCCGTAGTGCCATTAAAAATATGGTACAGCAAATAAACCTGCCGGTTGATATTATTGGTGAAGCCGGCAATGCTGCTGAAGGCCTGGAGAAAATAAACCTGTTGCATCCGGAACTGCTTTTTCTGGATATTCAAATGCCGGGCAAAAGCGGCATAGAGTTAATGCAGCAAATGAACCGCGATAATATACAGGTGATATTTGTAACGGCACACGAGGGCTTTGCCCTACAGGCTTTAAAGCTTAGTGCTATTGATTATATTTTAAAACCTGTTGATCCGTACGATTTGAAAGAAGCGGTGGAAAAAGCAATGAACCAAAAAAGTAAACTGGCAAAAGAGCAATTGTCTTTATTTCAACAGGCAATGCAGCACTTTCAGCAGCCGCAGCAAAAAGCGCCACAAAAACTGGCCATCTCTACCAACGAAGGTGTATTGTTTACAGCGCTAATAGATATTATCTGGATAGAATCGCTTACAGGTTATTGCAGGTTTTATTTACAGGGGCAAAAGCCCATCGTTGTAAGTAAAAATTTAAAAGAGTATGAAGAATTATTGGCAGAACATCATTTTTTTCGTACCCATCAAAGTTCTGTTGTAAACCTGCTGCATATAAAAAAATATGTACGTGGAGAAGGCGGGCAGGTGTGGATGACTGATGGAAGTGAAATTGAAGTGGCCAGGAGGAGAAAAGAAGAGTTGCTAAAAAAAATGGCAGAGATAAATCTTTAGCGTTATGGGTTTGTGGCAATCATGCCAATGCCACGTTGAATTCCCATCAGGGGTAGAACTCCGTGCTGTATCCCCCTGTTACTTATCTTACCAACTCAAAAGCCATCCAGTGCAAAGGGAACAGCTGCATTTTTTTAATTACGAAACGGGAACATTGGTCTTGTTATAGCCACGCAGCATAACGATATCCGGGAATAATGCATTGGCAACATGGGCAAACATGGAAACTTCAGCAGCAGCCCCACGGTTGCTCTCCCCGACCGAATATTTCCACCGTAAGCTATCCACAACACGGCGCATATAGGAACCGGTTATAGGGCCGCTGTAACGGATGATAACACTGGCAATTAAGGCAGTGAATATATCGTCTCAGGAGGACGTTCCTGGTACCTGGTCTAACGTTCCCGTTCAACCGGTGACAAAAATTAAAATGTAAAAATAGCAACCAATGAAGAATAAAAATTACGGCTCTACCGTAGACGCAAGCCGGTTAAAAATAAAATTCAACTCTAGATTATTTTCTCTGGCGGCTCGTTGTGGAATCTTATTCCCTGAATCTACAGGGCGCATTACCCCCGTGTATGGATCGTTTCTTAATATCCGGCTCAAACGCAAAGCAGCATCATTAGTTCCATCAGCTACAATCACCATACCAGCAAGTGTGCTATTATCAGCGTTTACAGTACCGTGGTAGTGAA
The DNA here is from genome assembly GCA_040002495.1 of Ferruginibacter sp. GTDB lineage: Bacteria > Bacteroidota > Bacteroidia > Chitinophagales > Chitinophagaceae > Ferruginibacter. The sequence goes on along the minus strand of JBDUEK010000002.1, from coordinate 13,748 downwards.
GGCTTACCCAACTGGCACCGCATGCGATGTTCACCAGAGCATTTAAAATAGGCCAGTCGCTTCCATGGCTGGAAGAACCGGCTGCAGAACCGCTATTCAAATAATCACGACCAATAACAATGGGTGCTTTTACTTTTCCTGTGCGTACCAGTTCATTAAAGGCAAGACCGGCCTCTTCTCTTTCACCTTGTCCCAGCCAGCAAATGCGGGAGGGCAATCCATGGAAAGTAATTTTTTCTTTGGCCATTTTCATCCAACGTAACATGCTCTTGTTTTCGGGAAACATATTTATGATTAATTCATCAGTAGCGGCAATATCATTGGGGTTGCCACTAAGAGCCAGCCAGCGAAAAGGTCCCTTGTCCTGGCCAAACAATGTATGGGTATAGTCAGGCACAAAACCGTCAAAGGCATTCTTCAATCCACGTTCCTTCGCCCTTGCCCGTATATTGTTGCCATAATCAAAGGTGATGGATCCTTTGCGTTGCAGTTCCAGCATGAGTTCCACATGACGGTAAATTGAGTTGTCTGCACAGAGTGTATACTGTTTGGGATTTTCTACCCGCAGCTTTTTGGCAAATTCATAACTCATTTCATGTGGCCAGTAACCAATGAGTGGATCATGGGCTGATGTTTGATCGGTTAAGGTATCGGGAACAACGTTTCGTGCTACCATGTGTTCCAGCAGATGAACAGCATTGCACAATACACCAATGCTGATGGCTTTGTCGGCCGCTTTAGCTTCAAGTGCCTGGTCAATGGCTTTGTCAATATCAGTAATCTTAAGATCGAGGTATCTTGAACTAACGCGTTTGTTAATAAGTTCCTCCTCTACTTCAGCTATCAGGGCCACACCTTCGTTCATGGTGATGGAGAGTGGTTGTGCGCCACCCATATCACCAAGACCGGCGGTTACATTGAGTGTACCTTTGAGCGTATTTTTAAAATACTGAGCGGCAATGGTTGCATAAATTTCATAAGTCTCCTGTACAATAGCCTGGCTGATGATGTATATCGGGGCAGCTGGAGTCATTTGGTCGTACATCATCAGTCCCTTTTTTCCCAACTCATCAAAATGATCCCAGTTGACGCTGCCGGATACATGCTGGGAATTTTGCCTCATTGAAATGCAATTGAATACTTCAAGCTATTCAGCATAAGCTGGCGCTATATGTTATCACCAACGACCGAAGTATTAGCCATTATAGTTTAGTGCAAAATATTACAGTGATAGCTTTTAGATTCCGTGACTTCGCCTGTTGGTGAAAACACACAACAGGGGCGTTTGGTTAGCGATGAGTATGAAATACAAGACCTATAAATACGAAATTATGATGAAGCGAAGCTGGTCTTATTTGAGGTGCAGTTGATGGCGTATTGAACGATCGTACATTTAAACAAGTCGGGTGTTTGCTTTGTGCGCCACGAACCAAGGTGGAGGAGTTTCACAGTTAGAATACTAAAATTATGAGGGCATTAGGTGAAAAACCCGCCAGGACTAAAGTATTTATCAGCGAAATATATAACCCGCCAAACTAAATTTAAGCATGGCGGGTTACCGTTTATAATTGATGGTTTGGAATCTCCTTTCTCCCTTACTCTTTAATAAAACTGCCGGTCTTTGTATTACTGTTATTTTTAACTGTGATGGTATAAACGCCTGCTTTTAAACCAGAAATATTTACAGAAGGTGAGGAAAGGTAGCTGGATGCATTGTAAACTATTCTTCCACCAATGTCAGCTATAATAATGCTAACCCCGTCGCTAAAGCCATGTGTTATTTTAATTTCAAGCTTAGCCGGGTTTGGATAGACAGTGAATTTTATTGTACCAGCAAAGTCGATCGTTTTTATATCACTGTAGGCAAACTTTCCATTGTAATCAAACATCTTTAACCGGTAGTAATTTTTACCGGTTATCGGATGTAAATCTTCAGTGCTGTAATTGCTGGTAATATTGGTATTGCCCTTTGCAGTAACAGTAGCTATTGAAGTAAAAGAAATACTATTATTGCTTCTTTCAACCCCGAAGCTTTTTACATTTCTCTCTTCAAGCGTTTGCCAGTTAAGCAATACTGATGATTGTTTTTTATTTAAAGTAAAATTTGTGAGTGCTTTTATGGGTAGCGTAGTAAGTGGCACCTCGTTTAAGTAAGAAATTGTAAGATCATTAACGTAAATATTTAAATGTGGATTAGGTTCATAAAAACTTCTTCCGGTACCATCGGTGTTGATGCCAAAAATGCCGGTGGGTTTTGCAACGTACAGTCTTCCATCACTCGCCTGTATGAATTTCCCTGATGGATAACTAGCGCCATCTGTGTTTCTATCAAAATTGTAGATAGTTTTAAAACTCAGGTCTGCAGGATCAATGGTAAAAATTACCCCGGCGTAATTAGTACCTCCCAACCAGGTGTAACCATACAGCTTATTATCAGCAGACAGTGTCAATCCTGCCAATAGCAGGTTACCGTCAGAACCGTTGAATGTTTTTATAAGGCTAAAATTCGTTCCATCATCTTTGACGCGAAAAATTGTACCGGCATTGGAGCTGCCCCCTAATCCAGCGATTCCATACAAATATCCACCATACCATACCGGACATTGTCTTTGAAGAATTCCCTCTGTATTGGGATTCAGAGTTTTCAATAGGTTGTAGCCAGTACCGTCTTTATTAATTCTGAATATTTTGTTCGGCGCATAATCGACAATGCCAATGGCTCCAAATAAAACGCCATTTGAACTTTCAGTTAACTCAGGAACAATATAACCATCAAAATTGTGAATAAAAATCCGGAGTATATTATAATTGGAACCATCTGTGTTGATACCATAAATAAGATAATCTGCATTGGAGCCGACTGTACCACTAACGGTGCAAATTCCATACAACCTGCCATCTGAGCCATAAAGCAGCTGCCCTTTCGGAAGTTGACCATTAGCACCTGTAAAATCGTGTATAACCTGGTAACCAGAACCATCTATATTCATTTTATAAAGTAATCCCCCACCCTCAGCTCCACCATTTAGGGCGATGCCATAAAACTTGCCATCCAGGCCTTTTGTGATACCATCAGGGTTATACCCGTTTGGTATAAACCCAAATTGATGGAGCTCAGTTTTATTTGCACCGGTTACATCTGTTTGCAAAAGATGAGTATTCTTATAGTTGCCACCATTGGCCATCATATATAGTTTTGATTGGCTGGTGGCATATAACAATGTGGTGATAGCATCAATGGTATTTAACTGAGTGTAGTTACTTCCGGTTGTATCCATACTATAAATTCCCAGGGAATTACTTCCGGTAAGTTTACCATTTACCAGTATTGGATTTTTAGAATACTCGCCACCTGGCAAGTCACGAAGTTTCACCAGTGTATCTGTCATTACATCATAAGAAAGAAAGGTTCCGCTGATAAAATTTCCTCCGAAGGTGTTGGTAAAATAAATTTTTTCGTTTACGGATAATGGGGGGTTTTGATTGGTTGTTGTTAGCGCATCCCCATAGATGGCTGCTGGGGAACCTGTGATATTAGTGAACGCAAAGTTTATTGTAAAATTACTTCGGTCTGTTTTGAAACTAAAAAGGGTGCCACCACCAGCAGAACCTTCAGATCTTGCTAAGCCAAACAACCTGCCTTGCGCTGTGAGGCATAATTTTGAAAAGCCATAGCCTTCAGTTGTTCTATTGAAGTTGTGTAAAATTTCGAACCCCGATCCGTCAAACTTTAATTTATAAGCAAAATAATCGTAAGTGTTTGCGGCGACGCTAATACCATAAAGCCATCCATTGGCATCTGCAATAATTCCATAGCCATCAACAGGTACAGCAGCAATTTGGGAAGCTCCTCCGCCAGCCGGGTCAATGGAATAAAGGAATTGCGAGATGATTGTATAGATTTTTCCATCCGAACCAAATACGATGGTTGTATTGCTGTTTATATCCTGGTTAGCATTGGCGCTGTATAACAAAGAAAAGTTACTTCCATCTGCATTCATAGAGAATATAACTCCGTTGCTGTTGGTGCCGCCGAAAGTAGTGGTACCATAAACTTTGTTGTTGGGTCCTTCTACCAGGTAATTGCAGGTAGTAGGGTCTGTTATTTTAAAGTCATGATAAGTTCCGGTACCAAGTGCAGTGTTAACGGCAATAGCAGCGTTATTAAAAGAGTTGGGGACTTTGCCGCTGGTAATAAATTGAACCTGGGCAATGGAAAATAAAAAAAGAAACAGGCATAGGGATAGGCATGTGTAAAGTTTTGGCATCTGGTACAGTTTAAATTGTAAAGTTTAAACAATGATACAGAAAACTTTAATTTAAAACAGGGAGGTATAACTATTTATTTTTATGAGATTAGCATCCATAATATATCCCGACGGGGTTTTAGCCGGAACAGTTTGTAATGTTTAAGATGGATACGCAATGCGGCCGGCAAAAAAACACTCAAATCAATACTTTAAACTTTGCCCTGGCAAAATAATGGCCGTATAATTCCGTTCGGTTGTTAGGTCGTTACGCCTGCCATGCCCACGTTGCGCTTTTAATTTTATTTGCTGCCCGTTGGTAGCTGTTGTTGTATTGATATCTATATCTGTTTTAATGCGGCCAAGCCTAATAACACCCCTTGCCACAGTGCCGCGGCTTATGATGGTAACACCGTTGTACACAACCGGATTACGTACGGTGAATGTAACCGGCAAGTCGGTACGTTTTGGTGAGTCGCCCAGGTTATCCTGTAAATAAAGTTCCACTTCTACTGTGGAGCTTATGTAAATATCTTTCGGTTGTGGCTTTTCTATTACTACTACTTCTTCTTCTTTCTGCACTACCACCGGCGCTGCTTTTTTCTTTTCTTCTTTTACTTTTACCGGTTCTTTTTTAACGGGTTTCTTATCTTTTAAATTATCATTTCCACCAATGCCCTCATCAGGCAAAGTTATCTGGCTACCACCGCCTTCCACCGGTGGTGGTGTGGTATTATTTGTTTGGCTTGGTATTATATATTCTGTTGAGGAGTTGCCAGATACATCAATACTTTTGTCGGACTTTTTTTGCAAACTATCAGTGTTGGTTTTTGCCAGGCTGCTGCCAGTGTTATTTTTAAATATTGCAAAAGAGATAATAAGAAAAAACAGTACCAAAGCGATACCGAGGACTAGTTTTTTATTTTCTTTATACGCTTTCTTCAGTGATTCAACAGCCGATGGTTTTGCAGCAATGGTTTCCTCCCGTGTTTGCATAGCCGCAAAACTATCCTGCAGTCTTGTTTCCGCAATAGTTGGCTTACTTACAGCAGGCTTTAACCATGCCATATTAATTTCTGTGTACTGCGGAAACGCCTTTATAAGCGCCTGTTGAAAAGACCTTGCATCTGCGAAACGGTTTACCGGTTTTTTTTCAAGCGCTTTCATGACAATATCGCTGAGTGCTTTGGGTATGGCAGGATTTGCTGCTGATAATGATGCTCTGTCTGGCGGGGTTACCTTTTTATTGAGAATAGCCTGCATCATATTATAGTCAGTATCATTTTCAAAAGGCAACTGCCCGGTAAGTACTTCATATAAGGTAAGCCCCATGGCATAAATGTCTGACGATGCCGATGCATCCTGGCCTTGTATCAATTCAGGCGCCATGTATTCTATGGTACCTATGATCTTATTTACCTGGGTCATCTTTTGCTCACCGGCAATTTTTGCAATACCAAAATCCATCAACTTTACCGTACCATCGGGTGTAAGCATCAGGTTGGCAGGCTTTATATCTCTGTGAAAAATATTTTTTTTATGCGCATGGTGAAGGCCTTCTAAAGCCTGTACAAAAACCGGCACCACAAAATGCGAAGGCAGCACACTGTATTTTTTCACCAGGTCTTCCAGGTTGGCGCCTTCCACAAATTCCATCACCATAAAGTGGTTGCTATCCTGCTCCAGGAAATTGTAAATAACAGCTATGTTAACATGCAGCAGTTGTGCAAGTACCCTTGCTTCTTTTTTAAACCTTTCTAAAAACTGTGATTGTATGGTAAGCTGGGGGATGCAGCATCTTTAAAGCCACTTCTCTGCCAAGCATGGTATCTGTTGCCCGGTAAACCGTACCCATGCCGCCTTTACCAAGCAGGGCGTTAATTTCATAATTATATATCTTTTGTCCTATCATAATTCTTTTTATTAAATATCAGTCGGCAGGTCTGCATCCCTGGTTAATTTTAATGATGAAACTTCAGTATTAAAATCAGGTAAGTCAATATCCCTGGTAAGTTTTGTTTCAGTTTGTGTGGCTGCCCCAATTTTTTGTGCCAGCGCCACGGTAATATTATCCTTGCCGCCTCTCCGCTTTGCCTCTGCAATAAAATAATCTGCAATTTCGGGTAAGGAGTTTTTCTGCATGGCTTCGGCCAGTTCAGTATTGCTCATATAATCGTACAAGCCATCGGAGCAAACTAATAACTTATCATTTTCATTAAAAGTTAATTGTGCTTTACCCGTATCAACCCGTAATGTGGGTTTTGTGCCCATGGCATTGATGAGTACATTTCTTTGTGAATGTACATCTGCCTCAGCTGCCGTAATATCGCCATTGTTTACAAGTTGCTGCACATAAGTATGATCTTCGGTTATCTGCGTTATGGTGTTGCCTTTAAAAATATAAGCCCGGCTGTCGCCGGCATGTGCAAAATAAATATGCTGCCCTGCAATTACCAGTACGGTGCAGGTGGTACCCATTCCCTTGTAGCTTTCGTTTGTTTGCGCCATGTTGAATATTTTTTTATTGGCAGCAACAAACGCTTTGGCCAGCGCCTTTTCTTTATCGGTATCGCTTTCTTTTTTAAAATATTCTTCACTTACTGTTTCCATAGCAATTTTACTGGCTACTTCTCCTGCATTGTGGCCTCCCATGCCATCGGCCACCAGCAACATGCAACCTTTTTCACGGGTAATATTTTCATCTGCAATTTTTACATACGTGCCGGCATCTTCATTGTTTTTACGCACATTGCCCAGGTCTGTTTTTACCACTACTTTTAAAGTGCTGTTATCAGCAACTTCGGCTAAAACTTCTGCAGGTTGCTGTGGCTTAGCTTTGTCCTTTTTTTTCCACCAAAACATTTTTTTAATTTTTTATTTTTTCAAGATTGTAATCGTAAGAACTTCGCCTTGGCGATATTAGCACTTCTATTTTTTTATCTTCATATCCTTCTGCCCTGATGGTAAATTGAAATTTATCGCCATCCTTCCCTTTTACAGTATAAGGCAACAGGAGTTTTGTATTATCGCCTGTAATAAGAACTGCATTATTTATACCCGGTACATTTATACTTACTTTTTCCGGTTCAATACCTGTAGTGATAATTTCTTTTTGGGGTTGTACTGATGGTATTGCCGGTTTTCTATTTACCATAAATATGATAAGTAAAAAAGCTGCAATGGCCGAAGCTGCAATCAGCAGGTTTTTCTTAGAAGTTATTTTAACAGGTAACCTGTTTAATTTTGTTTCGCTGCGGCTTACATTATTATCATTAAGAAGTTTTCCTATTTCTGCTGCCGAAATACGGCTTGCAGGATTTACTTTTAATCCCCTTTCGATAATAGTTGCCATCTTATCAGAAATTACGGGCACCAGTATTTTTGGATTGGTAAAACTTCCTTTAACTATTTTAGTTCTCATCAATGCAGGGTTGGTTGCTTCAAAAGGCATAAAGCCGGTAAGCAATTCATACAGCATTACAGACAGGCACCAGATATCAGATTTCATTTCTTCCTTTTGTTCAAACTGTTCGGGTGCCAGGTATTCCATAGTACCTATTACAAAACCAAGCTGCGTCAATTTAGGTGAATATTTATTTTTGGCGATACCAAAGTCAAGCATCTTTACCGTGCCATCTGCAGTTATTTTAAAATTCTGCGGTTTAATATCACGGTGTATAATTTCTTTTTTATGCAGGTATGTGAGTGCTGAAATAATTTGTAGAAGAATGTTTTCAGTTTCCTGGCTGGTTAGCTTTCCTTTTCGGTGTAGTATATCGCTAAGGGTTTCGCCTTCTACAAATTCCATTACAATACAAAGCCTGTTGTTGCATTTGGCATACTCGTACAACAAAGCAATGTTGGGATGATTGATGGAAGACTGGATGTAGGCTTCATTCTTAAATCTTTCAGCAAAAGATGCTTCATTTAATATTTTTACCGCAGCAGTTCTGTTTATTGCAGGATTGAAGGCTTTATACACGTTGCCCATACCGCCCGACCCTATTTTTTTGGCCAGGCGGTATCCGGCAACTTCTGTAATTTCTTCATCAGCATATCCCATTTATTAAACCCTGTTTTATCAGCATAAAAGAATACAGTTTATTCAATTTATTATTTGGCCATTTTTTTTCTACCCATTAGTTCCAGCCCATATTTAATAGGCACTGCAAAGGAGATATTTGCACCACCAAGCGATGCTCCGGCATAATAAATACCTACTACATTTCCTTTTTCATCAAACATGGGGCCTCCGCTGTTGCCGGCGCCTGTTGCGTTAATAGTTAACTGGTAAGAATCACCAAATCCGCTATAGGTAAGGTTTTTATCGGATGATGCAGGAATAACCCTTCCTATATTACCTGTGGTAACAGTTGGTGTTGGCATGGTGGTGTACTGCGTTTGCGGATTAAACGGATCATTTGATTTACGTACCACAAACTCTTCGGGCGCCACGCCAGGATAACCCATTACCGTAACTACCTGGCCGGGTTTTATTTCATCATAACTATCCTTCAAGGTTACTTTAGATAATGATTCGGGTATATCAATCTTAAGCATAGCCACATCATGCTCATCACTTGGGGTAACGGATACGGCTGGCCGGCGAAGCACTGTATTTGCAAATACTACATTCATATAAGTGTTCCTGCCTTTTATAGAACCCTGGCCTGCCTGACGGCCACCAATCATCGTTGCATTGGCTGGCACGTATCCGGCAACCTGTTGCTGCGAGATAGATACGTCCGGCACCGTTTTACCATTACGTATTAATACCCCTGGAAAAGCATATTGCGGGAAATTATACCGGGTGTTCCAACTGGCGCCTACATGGCGGTTGGTAAGTATAAATCCATCTTCTGAAACAACAAAACCAGATCCGCTTGCACCTGCAATACCAATCTGTACACCCATCTGCACATTCCGTTTTACATCCAGGTAAGGCTCTACCCCTCCATTTGCATTTTCAACATAAGCAGCCAGGTAATTAGTTTGTCCATCTGCACCTTTTACCGGTACATATACATGCCATAGTTCATCGCTTGTATTTGCATCAAACAATTGCCAGCCAAATTCTATCTGCACTACTCGGTCTTCATTTTCTTTCGAAATCAGCTCAGGTGTTTTTCTGTCTTTTGTTGTAGAATCCTGTACGTTAACAATGGTAGTATTGTTGCCTCCAAATAATTTGTCTTTAAAACCATAAGCCAAAGCGCCGAGTACCACCAGGATACCAATAAGCACCACAGCCATCGTACCCGATGATTTTTTTCTTTCGGCTACCAGCATACGCTCTACGGTTTGTTTACCCAACCCCACTTTTGCTAATTCAACCGGAGGCGTTGCTTCCACTTCCGAAATGGTTGTTGCTTTAATTGATGTGGGTATTTCCACCATCCGTGTGGCAGCCATCATATCCTGCGGACGTGGGTTAATATCAAAAGTAAAAACCGGCCCATTCATGCCCAACTGTACCTGATCACCCACTTCCAAAGGCACAGAACCTTTTACGCGGTTTTTATTTACAAATATGCCATTGCGGCTATTGTTGTCTCTAATTTCAAACTTTGGAGGATCATCGCTCAGCTTTACAATTTTTCCATGTTCCCGGCTTACAATAACTTCCTGCTCGGGATCATACTGAATATCGCTTCCTGCGGTACGGCCAATGGTAAGTTCCGGTTTACTGAAATCAAATTCTTCAACCTGGTTGGCTTTAATACCTGATGTATGCCTGATGACATATCTTTCAATAGTTGTGCTCATGTTGTGATGGTTTTGGGTTTAGCTTTATGGTATTAATTATAAAAATGAATGCGAATACATTCCTTAAGTGGCAAAGTATAGGAAATTGAAAAAATATTTCAGAATATATTGGACATTTGTTAGCTGGTTGCTAAACCAGATTTTAGACTTCAATAAAGCCTTTTTACTCACAGTGGAAAGAAGTTTTCCAGTTCCGGTTAGGATTGAATTACCAAATTAAACATTAACTCATAAAAAATCAACTTTATTTCTCATGATCCCCCTTTTAATAAATACCCTGCCACTACTATCCGAACTTTTTTTAGAACAGGCATTTTAACTTCCTGAAAGTATTTATTTTACCGGGTGCTTTAAATAAATTTACGAGCATAAAAGTCGATTTTTAATAAGTGATGTATTTACAGTACATCGCTTATAACCGAAAATGTCATCAATAAAATTGAAAAAGATAAAAGAATTTAATGCTTATAGCCTTGCAGTACCATTTATCAATCTTGCCCTGGCAGGGCCATTATAGTTTAGTGCAAAACAAATACTGGGATAGTCTTAGATTACGCCACTTCGCCTGTTGGTGAAAACACACAACAGGGGCGTTTGCTTAGATATCAGTATAAAAACAGACACGCAAAAGCAAAAAAAATCTTTCTTTCAATAACCTGGCAGCACCTGTCTACCGCCTGGTACTATCATCCATATTCAAATCTTTATCGAATGGGCTTTTGGTAAATGGATACACCAATTGCTTTACATAACCCTTAGGAAAATTAGCTTCGTGAAGCCCGGTGCCTTCAGGCCAGGTTTTGCCGGGCAGGTAATAAGTGCCGAATATTTTGTCTATGAAGGGAAAGATGGTGGCAAAGTTTTTACCATAGTACCTCGGGTCTTCGCAATGGTGCCAGTGATGGTATTGTGGGGTGGCAATGATGTATTTTAAAAAGCCAAAATTAATACGTGTATTGGCATGAATCAACACGGCATGTATGGCCATAAAAATGATGTAGGTATTGAAAGTAATTTCAGAAAAACCAAACACGTATAAAGGAATAAACGTCATGGAACGGGTTACAAAAATATCTACAAAATGTGTTCTTGATCCTGCCAGCCAATCCATGTTTTTAGTGGAATGATGTACCGAATGAAAACGCCACAAATAATGATGACTGTGAAAAAACCGGTGTGCCCAATATTGAAAAAGATCGGTTACCAAAAAGGCAAATAACAATTCAACCAGGTAAGGCAATGACTGTACCCAGGTATGTAAACCGGATAAGCCCATCCAGCCAAAAAACAGGGTGGCTGGCTTTTGTGTAATTACACCAAAGAACTGTACAAATAAATGACTGATTACAAAGTAAACAAGGTCGGTGCGCCACTCTTCATGAAACCTTGGCTGCTCTTTATTTTTTGGCATCACCATTTCAATAGGAATAAAAATTACGGCCATCAATAACAGGTCGAGCAGCAACCAATCCAGGCCAAGATGCCAGGCAGTTTTATCTACGGCTCTTGCTTCTACATTAAAGCCGCCGAGAATGATTGACGCCGTACATAACAGAATACCAATAGTGGCCCACTTTTTTTGACGGCTTAATAAGAAACTTAATACGGCGAAAAAGAAGGACGCAATGATGACCGCAGTCAGCAACAGCTTCATAGATTCACCGGTGTACACTTCCCTGAATTCGGGAGTCGTGAGCCACTCGGGATACTTAAAACATATAACACCAAAGAGAGATAACAGTCCGAGGAAAATAGTGCTGTATCCACTGATTTTTCCTTCTCCGAATTTAAATGTAGCAGTTGCAGCCATAAGGTTGTTGATTGAAGTGCTCAATTTAGAAAATTAAAATCACTTATTTCAACAAATACTCATTTGAAAAAGTGATTGGGATAATTTTCAATTACTTAATTTTTTGATGGGCGTTAAATCGAGTTTTCTAAATTCCACTTCGGAACCTTCTGCCTGTAACGCTATCTGCCCCTTTTGTTTGGTGCAGTTGTAACCAAAATTTACCAGGTCGCCATTCTCCCACACTTTCACAGAATCACGCAGGCATTCAATGGTCATGCTGTTCCATTCACCTACCGGTCTTTCAGAATTGTCTGTTAGGTTTTTAATATTCCTGCGTTTACCCTCGGTACCGCCCCACTCTGCCTTTGGGCCACGCCTTGTTTCCATATCCGGAGTTGTAATGTCTTCACCAATACACCAGAAATCGCCGCCATTGCCATGCTCTAATTGTACTTCTACCGACTTAGGAAACATTTTATACAATATCCTTGGCGTAGATGCATGCACTAACACGCCGCAGTTGCCGGGCTTGCCGGCGAACCGATACTCCACTTCTAACCGGTAATTGCTGTACACTGCATCGGTTATTAAATGTCCGCCGGGTGTACCCAGGCTTACCAACATACCATCACGTACAATGAAGGGATTTCGTGCAGTGGCATTGCTATCCATTTCAGGAATATCTGCATGCCAGCCGTTTAGATTTTTACCATTGAATAAGCTAATGGTTTTGGTGGGAGTCTGGCTATAAAAGACCAGTGATACAACAGCGGAGAGTATGAATAATTTTAGCATGATATCGTTGGGTTAGTGAGTATATTTTATTAGCAAGTTAAAGTAATACCGGAAAGTTTTTAGTTGTTTTATTGCAATCAGACATTTTACAGCAATTACCTTGCAAGTATTTATACCGGGTGAGAAGCTATTTTGTATTCATTAGAGAATATCAATTGTGACTTGTTGTTTCCATGAAAATATATAAATGAATTGATCCGATAGAATTGTTATGATTTGCTAAATCACATGACTACTTTTCGTTTTATTGCGCCACGATTTTTCTTTTTGCTTCCCGAAAAATCGGGACAGGTCGTCCAAAAAGAAACAAAAAAGACAGCTTGGAACGAATACAGCCCGTTCCAAGCAGAGTTCCCTGAGGATCGTTTGTGCATAGTGATGAATTGCATTTTATCTTTATTGGGCTTGAAATGCACAGTTCGATTATTAACCACAGTTTTAATATTAAAGTGTATGCATTTGTGTGGCATCGAAAAAAATGCGTTAAGAAAATTTGAAGGGCTGGCGTTAAAAAATGAAATGGATGTTACTAATGCCTGGATATATTCTTGGCCCGTAAGTCGCACATTAGTTTGGAATTGTACCGCTGTTTGAACTTATTTCATTTTAGCCAGTCATTCAAATTTTTAGCCTTTTTTTTCGGAGCCTTGATCTTTTTTGTTACTTTTTTGCATCAAGGCAAAAAAGTAAATAGAGACTTGCCTATGGCATTTGATGCCTTTGTTCGTATGCAATTTAAAACTTCAAACTATTGTTATATGCCATCGTTTACTTAGTAGTTAGCGTAAATACAATCCTAACAAAGCTAAAATTATGCAGTGTATTTTATCATCGCTACAAAATCAAAGGCTTTTTCGCCTTCGTTGGTATGCAATTAAAAACTTCAAGCTATTCAGCGTACGCCGTCGTTGGGTGTTATCACCAACGACCGAAGCATTAGCCATTATAGTGTAGCGCAAAACAAATACTGTGATGGTCTTAGATTATGCCACTTCGCCTGTTGGTGAAAACACCCAACAGGGGCGTTTGTTTAGCAATTAGTATAAAATACAATAGTCGAGTAGGCAAAGAAAATTTGAAGGGCTAGCGTTTTGCCTTCGTTGGTATGCAATTAAAAACTTCAAGCTATTCAGCGTACGCCGTCGTTG
>JBDUEK010000001.1:0-178631 GCA_040002495.1 Ferruginibacter sp. | reverse complement strand
GCTTTCTTTTTACCAAGCGCTTCAAAAGTGTACAATTCTTTTACTTTCATTTTTTTGATACCGCCATCAGCCTGTACCAACGCAATGTTTTGACCTTCCCTAATGGTACCACGGGCAACTTTACCTACCGCAATTCTTCCTAAAAAAGATGAATAGTCAAGCGAAGTAATCTGCATTTGAGTAGTTCCTTCATTTACTTTAGGCTCAGGTACAAATTCCAGTATAGCATCCAGCAAAGGAAAAATATTATCAATTTCAGTGAGTGATGTATTCATCCAGCCATTTTTGCTACTACCGTAAATGGTAGGGAAATCAAGCTGTTCTTCAGTGGCATCCAGGTTAAAGAATAGTTCAAATACGGCGTCATGCACCTCATCCGGACGACAGTTTGGTTTGTCAACCTTATTGATAACAACAATGGGATGTAATCCTAAATGCAAGGCTTTTTGTAATACAAAACGGGTTTGAGGCATTGGACCTTCAAAAGCATCTACCAATAATAGTACGCCATCTGCCATTTTTAAAACCCGCTCTACTTCACCACCAAAGTCACTATGGCCTGGAGTATCTATCACGTTGATTTTAACGCCTTTGTAAGTTACGGATACGTTTTTGCTGAAAATGGTAATACCTCTTTCTCGTTCAAGATCGTTGTTATCCATTATCAGTTCACCAGTTTCCTGGTTATCACGAAATATATTGGTACTGTGTAAAATTTTGTCTACCAATGTTGTTTTACCATGATCTACGTGAGCGATAATGGCGATGTTTCTTATATTCATTGTTAAATACTTTAAGCTAAAAATCATCGGTTAATAGCAAAACCCCGATAGTTAAAGCTGTTTCAGCAATTGAAGCTGTTTTTTTGAGGTGCAAAAGTACGCTAATTTGGCCGGATTTCAATGGTTAAGTTACAATTAAGCATATACCGCAGCAGTTTTAACGAACGCTGAATAAGAGAAGGTATTATAACTATAAATTAATTAACTCTTTATTGACTGTTTCTAGCTGTAAAAAGGGCTTAAAACTCCAAATAATCAATTTTTTCCTGGTGATCAGGTTATCGGGAATGCCTGGGTGCTCAATAGTTATATTTTAAACACGGATATAGATTTTGCGTCGGTCTAAGAAATAACCAATCTGCCAGCAAACAAGCATAAATGCAACAGCAAAAAGCAGCGAACCCATATATCCTCCGGCGTGGCTGAAAATATGGAGATATATCCATCGGAATAACGTTGTATTTTTATCTATCCTGATGAACGACAAAATGATGACGCCAATTTCTGACAACAGGTAAATAAATAATGGGTTGCGGCCGAAAATGACAAAAAAGGTGGTCCAATTGGTTTTATTAAGAAACTGGGTTATATAGATAATAACGCCCAATATCAGGCAATCGAGGCCGACAGTGTAAAGTACAAAAGAGCTTGTCCAAAGCTTTTTGTTAATAGGAAAGCCAAGGTCCCAGCAGTAACCCAGGAATAAAATGATGGCACCGGAAATCAATAAGACAGTTAACCCTTCGTAAGTGGTACCCTTGCGTTGAATAAATTTACCAGCAACATAACCACCTACTACATTGGCAATGGCTGGCATAGTACTGAGCAATCCTTCAGGATCAAAAGCCACACCTTCTCCATGATATAAATGCGAATCGCCCAATAACCAACGATCCAGCCGCAATACAGCATTTCCTTCAAGACTAAGCGGAGCTGCAGGATCACCAAATACATACATAATTATCCAGTAAAGAAAAAGAAGGACAACGCTAATAATAACGACGGTTCGGATTTTGAAATAATATAACAACAAAGCCGCAATTCCATAACAAAGTGCTATCCGCTGTAAAACGCCAAAAACCCGTGTATTACCAAAGGGTGCTGCAATGAGGTTATTATTTGCATCCCATCTCACAAACGGAAACCAATACATAAGGTATCCAAGCAGGAAAATGATAAAGGTTCTTTTAAAAATCTTCCACAACACTTCGCTTTGTTTTAAATCGTACCATTTGTTCATTACAAAACTCATGGCATTTCCAACAGCAAACAAAAATGATGGAAAAACAAGATCGGTGGGTGTAAACCCATTCCAATGAGCATGGTTTAATGGAGAAAAAGTGGTAGCAGAATTTCCAGGCGTATTTACAATGATCATTAAACATATTGTTAATCCGCGAAATACATCCAGGCCTAAAAACCTGGGAGAGGTTTGAGTCATAAAAAAGATTGGTTTTGTAGCTACAAATTAATGATTTTTTTTAAGTAACTGTTTAACACTTGGGTGCATCCTAAATTATCGCTTTACTTGTAAGACTGTGGGCGGTGAGGACACCGCCCACGGCCGACTGCCCTCGCTGGTGCCTCCATCAGCCAGCGACAACTGGGGATGCACCGTAACACTTCAAAACCAGTAAAAGACAATAATTGTTATAAATTTCATAGATTTTTATTGTGCTCTTAAAAATGGCAAGGGAATTGTAATATAGATAGAAACACTTTAATTATGAAGACCACCAAAGTAACACTACCACGCATCGGACTTTGTATAATACTCGACATAATAGGAATGAGTAGCATTTTTTTCCCGGTTGTAGGAGAATTTTCTGATTTAATATGGGCACCATTATCTGCATTAATTTTTAATTATCTGTTTGGTGGCAGATTGGGAAAGATTGGTGGTGTGTTGAGTTTTTTAGAGGAAATATTTCCGTTTACCGATATCCTTCCTTCCTTTACTATTGCCTGGTTTATTCGCAGGTATGAATTTGAAAAAATGCGAAAAATGACTTTTAGTAATTTCAATCCATTCATGACTCCATTAAAGCGCAGTCATTCTTAATTAAAATTAATGTTGAGTAAAACGAGTTAAAGAAATCGAATACTGTAAACAAACACAGTAGTTTGGCTGTACTATTTAATTGATATAATTTACAGTAAAAAAATTACGTGTCTTTCAATCTTCAATCCCCATATTCCCCATCAGGCGACCAGCCAGACGCAATTGCAAAATTAACCGAAGGCATACTGGATGGTGAGCAATATCAAACACTACTTGGTGTAACTGGAAGCGGTAAAACTTTCACCATTGCAAATGTTATACAAAATGTACAACGACCAACGTTAGTGCTCACCCATAACAAAACCCTGGTGGCACAATTGTATGGTGAGTTTAAACAATTTTTTCCTGATAATGCAGTAGGCTATTTTGTTAGCTACTACGATTACTATCAGCCGGAGGCTTACATGCCGGTAAGCAATACTTATATAGAAAAAGATTTAAGTATAAACGAAGAGCTGGATAAACTACGCCTGCAGGCAACTGCGCAATTACTAAGCGGCCGCAGAGATATTATTGTAGTGGCAAGCGTAAGTTGTATTTATGGTATGGGTAACCCGGTAGATTTTGAAAATGGTATTGTACGCATTCATAAAGGACAGGTTGTATCAAGACAAGGGTTTTTACATGCGCTTGTAAATAGTTTATACAGCAGAACACAAACCGATTTTACCCGTGGAACTTTTAGAGTAAAAGGAGATACGGTTGACATCAACTTACCTTATGTTGACTTTGGTTACCGGGTAACTTTTTTTGGCGATGAAATTGAAACCATTGAAACACTTGAATTAACTACGGGCAAACGAATTGGGTTGGTTGAAAATGCTGCCATTTTTCCGGCAAATTTATACCTGGCGCCAAAGGACATCATGCAACAGGTAATTTATGAAATACAGGATGAAACTGCTGCACAGGTAGAATATTTTAAACAAAGCGGAAAATTTATAGAGGCGCAGCGGTTAAGTGAAAGAGTTAATTACGATCTTGAAATGATTCGTGAACTAGGTTATTGTAATGGAATTGAAAACTACTCCCGTTTTTTTGACCGAAGAGTACCGGGTACAAGGCCCTTTTGTTTGTTAGATTATTTCCCCCGCGATTTTATTTGCATCATTGATGAAAGCCATCAAACTATTCCGCAGGTAAGCGGTATGTATGGTGGCGACCGAAGCCGTAAATTAATATTGGTTGATTATGGTTTTCGGTTGCCAAGTGCTTTGGACAACCGGCCACTCAATTTCAATGAATTTGAAAACATTATTAACCAAACAATATTTGTAAGTGCAACACCTGGCGATTTTGAATTGGAAAAAACCGGTGGGGTAGTGGTAGAACAAGTTGTAAGGCCTACAGGTTTATTGGATCCTCCAATTGAGATAAGGCCATCCATCAACCAGATTGATGACCTGCTAGATGAAATAGATAAAAGGATAACCAAAGGCGATCGGGTATTGGTAACCACACTTACCAAACGCATGGCAGAGGAAATGGACAAATACCTGCACCGCATCAACATAAAAAGTAAGTATATCCACAGCGAAGTTGATACACTGGAAAGAATAGAAATATTAAGAGAACTGCGTTTGGGCGTTATTGATGTATTGGTTGGTGTTAACCTGCTTAGGGAAGGGTTGGACCTGCCGGAGGTTTCGCTGGTAGCAATTTTAGATGCAGATAAGGAAGGCTTTTTACGCAACGAACGCAGCCTTACCCAAACCGCCGGCCGTGCCGCACGTAATGTGGATGGCTTGGTAATTTTTTATGCAGATAATATTACAGGCAGTATGCAAAAAACGATTGACGAAACTTCAAGGAGGCGTGAAAAACAGATTGCTTATAACATTGAACATGGTATAATTCCAACAACAATCATAAAAAGTAAAGAACAGATTTTTGCACAAGGTTCTGTGCTGGATGTAAAAGGTTATGACCCATCAAATCCATATTCAATTGGCGACGATCAGGACTTGATAACAGTTGCCGCAGAAGACCAGGAAGTGTATAAAACCATACCTCAATTAGAAAAAGCAGTCAATAAAATTAAAAAGGAAATGGAAAAAGCTGCCCGTGATCTTGATTTTATGGAAGCCGCCCGGTTGAGAGATGAGATGTTCCGTATGCAAAAAGAATTAGAAGGAATGAAAAAATAGCCTGGTAAATTAAGTGATAAAATACGTACAAATAAACAAGCATTTTGACGTAATACAAATGCAGCAGGAACTACGGCATCTGCAGGCAGCATTGTGGAAACCACACTACAACGAAAAACAATACCAGGGCAGCTGGACGACTTTACAACTTCGATCCATTAATGGAAGTTTAGAAAACAATATTGCCATACAAGCCACTTCATTACAACACAATATGGCTTACTTAGATACCAGCCTGTTAAATGAAAGCCCGTATTTTCAATCGGTACTTAACTTTTTTCAGTGTGAAAAAATGTCGGTGCGATTAATGAAACTAAATGCTGGTGCCGTCATTAAAGATCACATGGATCTGGATATGAATTTCGAAGCAGGCGAAACCAGGTTTCATATTCCGGTGCAAACAAATGAAGCTGTAAATTTTTTTATTGAAGATGAATTAATTCCCATGAAAGAAGGTGAGTGCTGGTATTTAAATTTATCATTGAATCACCGGGTAAATAATTGGGGTACAACCGATCGTATTCACCTGGTGATAGATTGCAAAGTAAATGACTGGGTAAAGAACTTATTACATGAAAATGCATTGATTAAAAAGGAAACACATACCAAGTCCGAAGCAACACAATACAGCAATGCAGAGAAAATACTCATTGTTAAACAACTTAGATTAATGGGCACAGCAGTAGCTAGTGAACTGGCCGACAAAATAGAAAATGGTAGCAATTAAAACCATGAATGAATTAATTTATTTTGAAAAAGCATTACAATTTCTCAATGAAATAGGTGTCGAAACTTCTTATCAAAATATTGATGATAAAGATGGCTTTTTGCCTGGTTTTTTGATTAAGCAGGGAAAAATTATCATTGATAAAAGCAAGGTGAAATTTCATGGAGATATTTTGCATGAAGCCGCACATATTGCCGTAACTCCAGCTAATGAAAGAGCATATTTAAATGGCAAAAATATAGGGGAACGTAAAGATGCAGCGGCAGAAGAAATGATGGCAATCGCATGGACCTATGCGGCTTGCATTTACCTGGCAATAGACCCGATTTTTGTTTTTCATGAAAATGGTTATAAAGGTGGTGGTGCAGCAATCGTTGCAGATTTTAAAAAGGGAAACTATTTTGGTGTGCCTGTTTTGGAATGGCAGGGAATGACTGTCACAGTTTCAGAAAAAAATCAGCTAATATTTCCTGCAATGATTAAATGGATGAGAGATTGATCATCTGCAAATAATCCCTAATTCCCTTTCGGCCCTGATAATTTCTTTTTGTTTTAATTGTTCATTGGGCCGGCAAATAAACATAGTTAGTTTGTCGCTATGTTTTTCAGTAAGGCCATCAAGCGAAGCAATACAATTATCCTGCACATAAAACTCCCGGAGATTGGTAAGTTGCTCAACTGGTTTAATTGAATTGATTTGATTGTGCTGTACATATAATTGTTCCAGGTCTGTCAGGGTTTCAATACCTTTCAAACTTGTGATACAATTGTTATTTAAAAACAACGATTTTAATAGAGGAAGCGTACTTACAATTTCAACATTACTAATTTGCTGATGGGTAACAAATAACAATGATAAGTTTGGCAGATTTTTAATACCACTTAAATTGGTTAACTCAACTTGCATATTTGGATAAGGTGCTGACGGTCCCGCCAATCTTAAAGTTGTAATATTATACAGTGCTGCCAGTTCAACTTCCGTAGGTTTATTGTTATGTAACAATACAGTTTTGGCAAATGCAAGTTGCCATTGTAACTCCAGTTGATTCCACCAATTGTGGTAACTTAAAATATCTTCCAATTTGTAAATAACATTTTGTCTTAATTAATTACGACTTGGAAAAATCCCTTGTAAAGCAATGATATAATTGACGGCTAAAAAGGGTTGCATATTATTGATTGGTTGAGAACCACCCTGCATTCCGATGGCACCGGTATTCATAGGCGTCTGCGTTCCACTGGCTTTATATTCTTTATCAAGTGCGCCTGTATTTCCTAAAAATGCACCCGTAGGAACAGCGGTATCGCCGGCTTCAGTAACTGCAATTAATGGATGATTGTGTGCAGGCAAATTGGTAGTAAGAATAGTGGTACTCTGTGAACCACCTGTTTCTCCAAGATCATAGTTAGAAAGGCCAGGCCCCTGGCCCTGTTGAATAGGCACTCTGCCACGCAGATCGGGCAGGGCAAAAGTTACCCTTCCATCACCACCATAAGTAGTGCCTAATAATGAAAATAATGCCGTGTTTTGAGCAATTGAAAGAATCTGCCCCTGGCATAATTCCCAACCCCTTGGTGCAAAATTTCCTGCAAAAATTATAATACTGGCTAATAGTGGATCCATAAATTTTTAATTAAATGTGATAAAATTTTTTGTCTTTGAATACAAGCATCTGCCCGTTAAAATAGCTGATGTCTTGTATCCCGATTTCTTTTTTTATGTTGGTTTTAGTTTTGATAAGTGCAGAAGAATTATGACCGGTCTTGTTGCTGTGTTTGAAAGCAGTTAAGCGTACATCATTCACAGGTTGTTCTTTTGATAAATGGTACAATGCGTCCATTTCGTACCTGTTTAAAGAAATGATTTTTTTAAATGATTCATTACTTTCAAACAAGGTAATAATCATATCTGCGGGCTTGTACCGATTGTTTTCCCAAAAGATCCATGTTGGCAGTGCTACAATATTTTCTTCAGGAAAAAAGATGGCCTGCCCATATGTTGGTTTATGACCCTTGATGCTAATGCTATTATTTTCCGGATGGGGCAAACCATTAAAATGTTGCCCGCCGGCTTGTTTCCAAAATGCTGCCCACTTTTCTTTTAAATCAGTTGGCGTATTAATGGCTGGAGAAGAAAACTGTTTTATGGTGGAACCAAATGCGGCACCTGCTGATAATATTGCGATGGTACTTAAAAAACTCCTGCGGTTGCGTTGGCTATTCGTCATTCCTTTAGAATTTAATGAGTTTTTCAATAAACATTTCCGTTCCTTTTTGTATCCGTAATAAATATATTCCTGCCGGAAAACTACTGATATTAATTGTTTGAAACCCGGCATTCGCTTTTTTACTTATCAATCTTTTGCCGGTTGCATCAACTAGTGACAAGTCAACTTTTACGTTGGTTGATTCAATATTTACCTGGTATATATTGGTAACAGCATTACCCGATATTGAATAAAAACCTGCCTTCAGGAATTTAACTGAAGCCACCGTTGAATATAAATATTTTCCATCGAGGTCAACCTGCCGAAGCCGGTAAAAATTAATTCCCTGAAATGGGCTTTTATCGCTGAACTGGTAATTTTTTACAATCGAAGAATTGCCGCCTCCATTTATAAAGCCAATTGCTTTCCAGCTTATTCCATCTGAACTTCTTTGAATTTCAAAACCTTTGTTATTGTTTTCACTGGATGTTTTCCAGGCTACAATAATTTGCTTGCTATTTACTTTTGCAGTAAAATCTGTAATGGTTACTGGTAAAGTGCCAGTACCTGAAATATTTAATGGGTTAGGTCCGGTGCAGGTTTGCCCCGACACTGCCGTCCATGCGCAGGAGGGATTACCAGTTTCCCAGGGTAGTGCTGTAATGCATGAATTTTGAAAATACGGCTGACCGTCGTAAGCAAGCACCCAAAGATTATCCGGTGCAGGCATCCAAAAAATATTGATTTGTACACCAGGATTTCCATCAACTGTTCCCGTGCCCTCGTAAGCAGGTTTACCATCAATATTTCCAATTGGATTCAATACAATTGAACCTGACATACATTGGCCGGAAACGACAATAGTTTGGGAGAAAACAGCATGGCTGCAAATGGCAATAAAGAATAGAAGGTAAATTTTTTTCATAGCAAAATTTTAACCTTTAAATATTAAAAGTAACCAATTTTAGCTAATGTTTAAAAGGCAATCACTGAATAGTTTCGAATAATTCAGCAAATTAAAATGCCAGCAAAAAATTTTTCCTCACAGATCCATTAAGTCCTGTTCCTGCCCGTTTCATCGGGGTAAAGATTTTGAACCACATCGCTTTGCCAGAATTGTTTGCTGTGTACATTCAGGATGGAAAGCCGTCCATTAAATGCAGCACCGGTATCAACATTCCAAACATTGGCTGCATTCATGGGTTCAAATGTATCGTAATGTAACGTGGGTGTGTGGCCAATATATATTTCGCTGAATAATTTTAATCGCTTGGGGTATAGGAAAGAATTTCTTTTTAATCGGCTATCAAGGCAAAGCGCCATTTCCCATAAAGTGCGGTCCCAGCTGTAGTTGCTGCTATAATGTTCTTTGTAGGGGCCATGCAGCGAAGAAAAACCTGCATGAATAAACAGCCGGTTTTGGTCATCAATTACGTAATTCTGTGTTCGTTTAAAAAATTCAAAATGTTCCAGTATTTCAACCGCCGACCGGTTTTGATAACTTTTAAAAGTTGCTTTTCCACCATTGTAAATCCAGGTTTCATCCAGTATGTTTTTATCAAGCCATTGCTGGCACCATAAGTCGTGATTGCCCTTTATAAAAACACATTTCATTCTTTTTTCCAGTTGCATCAGGTACTCGATTACTTCAAAAGACTGGCTCCAACCATCAACATAATCTCCCAAAAAAATTAATTGGTCAGTATCTTCTACACCTGCTTTTTCAATAATTTGTTTTAATGCTTTGTATGCACCATGAATATCCCCAATCACAAAAGTTCTGTTCATATGCCCTTCTACTGTTTTAATGAGTTACTACAAATTTAGTTTAAATGCTCCGGGTTGATAAATGAAGGAAGGTTTAATTGGTAAACGAACATTTCAAAAGTTAAACCCATGCAACTAGCAAAAGGCCGAGTTATAAATGGAAAGTAAATATATCGGGGTATTTAAAGCCGGGAAGTATTAAAACAGATCAAGGTAAATACCATAATTTTCATCATCAAAACAAACAAAAATTATCTCACGAATGCCGGAATGGGGTACTGATTCCTGAAATGCCGTAACAGCTAACGCAGCAGTTTCTGCCGCCAGTTTTTTAGGAAACCCATAAATGCCGGTACTTATATTTGGAAAAGCAATGGCATCAATTTGATTTTCACTGGCAAGTTTCAAGGTATTAATATAGCAGTTGCGCAGCAGTTTGGTTTCATTGTTATTGCCATCCTGCCAAACCGGGCCAACTGTGTGTATTACAAACTTTGCAGGTAAATTACCGCCGCTTGTAATGACTGCTTCGCCGGTTTTGCATCCGCCCTGCCTGTTTCTTATTTCAATACATTCTGCTAAAATTTGCTTTCCTCCCTTACGGTGAATGGCTCCATCAACTCCACCACCGCCCAAAAGAGAAGTATTGGCGGCATTTACAATGGCCTTTGTTTTAATTGTAGTAATGTCTCCTTTAAGGATGGTTATCTTAATCATTAAGATGTTTTTTTCAACATATACATTCTAATTGTAAGCGATCAATACGTTTTTAGCCATCCAAAGTATTAAGTATCGTATAAGCGTTACTGTTTTAAATTACTTTTAAAACCGTTAACAACTCTTGCACGTTTTAAATTATTTACTATCTTTCATTTCTGTCAATAACCAAATTAATTTTTTGTTTTATGATAACAGTAGCTCTTTACAACCTTAAAGGTGGCGTTGGCAAAACAGCCAGTTGTGTAAACTTTGCTTATTTAGCAGCAAAGGATGGTTTTAAAACTTTGTTGTGGGATATAGACCCGCAGGGTTCTACCACCTTTTACTATAAAATTAAGCCAAAGGATGCACAGGGTATAAAAAAACTAATCTCCAAAGATGCTAATCTTGATAGTGCGATTATGTCAACCGACTACGATAATCTTGAGATCATTCCTGCAGACGCATCTGCCCGAAGTTTTGATATTATGCTGGAGGAAATGAAAGGAAATAAAAACAGGCTAAAGAGTATTTTAAAACAACTTGAGCAAGAATACGATTTTGTTTTTATTGACTGCCCTCCTGGTTTCAGTGCATTGAGCGAAAATATTTTCCAGGCATCCGATGTGGTATTAATGCCAATTATACCAACTACACTTTCAATCCGCACTTATAACATGGTAAAAGATTATTTCAAAGAAAAGGATTTGGATAGCACTAAGTTGATGTGCTTTTTTACCATGGCCGACCTTCGTAAGAATATGCACAATGAAATAATGGAGCATTTATACAAAGACAAAAAATTCTTCCAAAACTATATACCTTACTTGTCGGATGTTGAAAAAATGGGAATTCACCGCCAGCCTATTGAGGAATTTGCCAGAAGCAGTTATGCTGCCAGATGCTATCACGAGTTATGGACTGAAATTAAGGAAGGTGTGGTTGAATAATATTTCGTGCTTAAACTTTTTTAATAAGTTACACTAAATGTACCATTAGTAACCACTTTTGCATTAGTTCCCAATCCGTTATTGTCATACAAACTGCCACTGAAAGTACCTTCAATAAGTGTGGCAGTATATTTTGTTACCGTAACGATAAATCCTCCTTGTACTATGCCAAAAGACCATTGCACTGCCGATGCATCGCTATATAGGGGAATATTATAGGTAGAGAAATTTGCAACACTAAATTTATTGTAAATACCGGTTGTAATTGCAGGCGACTTGGTTAATCCTATTTGAAAGCTAGGGCTGTTGGCGTTTGTATTCTCTAATCCACCAAAAGCAATGGTAGTGGGGTCTACTTGTAGGCCTGCAATTCCTAAACTAAAATTGCGGGCAACACCATCAATTGAACATTTAATGTAATCATTGATACCTGCCGGAGTTGGATCAAATGTGACTGTAAATTTGCATCCATTGGTTAGCGGGGCAAAGTCAAAATCGCCTGCAGCAACTGGTGTTCCGCTACCGGCTAAGGTCACTTGCTGTGGACCCGTTGTAGTAAAACTCCCTGTGCCCGAAAATTTTACTCCATTAGCGGTATTGGTAGAAATATTATAGGTACCTATAGTGGTAACGTTTACATCAATTGAAGCATTTTCATTTGCTGTAAGCGGTACGGCAACAAAATAATTGCCGAATAACGAACCATTACATCCACCCGGAGCTCCGTCAAAAGTAAATACTGAGGTATTTGTTGATGCGGCTGTAACCGTTATTGTAAAAGTGCAACCCGATGCACCACCGGGTGAAAAAACATAGGTACCTGCTGTAGGTGTACCTGCGCCAGCTAAGGTTACAGTCTGCACACCAGTTGTGATAAAAGTACCGGTAGATGAAAAACTTATACCGCCCTGGGCAACCGTGGAAATACTATATGAACCAATTGTAGCAACATCTACTGAAACAGTAACGGTATTGGTAACATCTAATGCTGTTCCATCTTTATAAGTACCTGCAATAGCTGCACTGGTGCAGGCCCCCAAAGGTCCGTTAAATGTAAAAACTGCAGTTCCCCCAATAATATTTCCTTCCAGGCTGTATTCTTTCTCACAGGAATAAAAAAGGAGGGATAAAAGGATTAATAGCGACGATAGCTTTAATTTTAACATCACAGTAGTGTATTTATAATTTTATTATGTACATACAAAAATATTGTTTCCGGTACAAAATAGGTCCCGGTGCTTTCTAATTCTCTTTCAACAAAACAATTTATACAAACAATTATGAAAAAAGAAACTACTTCATGGTTTAGTCCTTCCTTACAAAAAGAAATGCCTATGGCTGTTTACGGGGATTATGGGTTTGTATTATTGATGATTCCGACCGCCGGAGCTGATTACCTGGAATACGAACGTTTTCAGTTAATAGATCACCTGTCTCCTTTTATTAATGGAGGAAAGATAAAAGTATTTTCTGTAAATAGCATCAATAATGAAAGTTGGCTAAATAATGACATGTTGGGAGAACATAAAGCCATCCGTCACAACCAGTTTAATCAATATATTTATAACGAAGTAGTTCCTTTCATAAAAACCCATACTTCCCAGGACACGCCCATTATTATTTGTGGCGCTTCATTGGGTGCATTGCACAGTATGAACCTATTTCTAAAGCGTCCCGAAGTGTTTGATGGCGTAATAGCAATGAGCGGTGTGTACGATCTTACTGAGTATACCAAAGGCTTTTTTGATGAGCAGGTATATTATAATTCGCCGATGCACTACATGCCCAATTTAACAGATCATGTCATCCTGGAACAGATAAGAAAAAGTAAACACATCCATATTTTAACAGGATCGGGCGACTACGAAGCACCTGAAGCAGGAAAAGGATTTGCCGGAATACTTTATAATAAGGGGATTAATTACGAACTAAGTGTTTGGGGCACTGAATGGACACATGACTGGCCAACATGGAGGGCCATGCTGCCGTTATTTATAGATACCAGGTTTTAAAAAATGTGCTGACCTGAAAAATTCTTTAGCCATTCCATTAATTGGGGATGGCTTTTGTTATTTTTCCACCCGATTTTCTGTTGCCGTTTTGTGCATTTTTACTTTTTATTTTAAAGAGTTACTTTTACCGCATGCAAAAAAAGTTATTTCTCTTAGATGCCTATGCCTTGGTTTTCAGGGCATACTATGCGCTGATCCGCAATCCACGTATTACCAGTAAAGGCAGAAATACCAATGCCCAGTTTGGTTTTACCAACACATTGGTTGATTTAATCAACAATCAAAAGCCCACCCACATGGCCGTGTGTTTCGACACACATGCACCTACAGAGCGCCATACCGATTTTGCAGATTATAAGGCCAACCGGCAGGAAACTCCGGAAGACATTTCGGCTGCAATACCAGATATTATACGCATCATCGAAGCCATGAATATTCCGGTAGTAGCTGTAGATGGTTATGAAGCCGATGATGTAATTGGGGCGCTTGCCAAACAGGCCGAAAAAGTAGGTTACGAGGTATTTATGGTAACGCCAGATAAAGATTACGGCCAACTGGTTTCAGAAAATATAAAGATTTATAAACCACCTTACCAGGGAGGCACCATAGAAATAATGGGCCCCCAGGAAGTTTGTGCAAAATGGGGTATAAAAAGAGTGAGCCAGGTTATAGACATTTTAGGATTGATGGGCGATGCGGTAGACAATATACCCGGTATAAAAGGTGTTGGTGAAAAAACTGCAGCTAAATTATTGGACCAATATGATACACTTGAGAATATTTTGGACAACGCCGAAAATATTAAAGGATCAATGGGTGAAAAAATAAAAGCCGGCAAAGAAATGGCGATCCTGAGTAAAAAGCTTGCCACCATCATTACAGATGTTCCCACAGAATTTCATGAAGAAAATTTCAGGATAAAAGAAATGAGTCGTGAGGCATTGAAAGAGATTTTTATTGAACTGGAATTCAGGGCGCTTAGTAAAAGAGTTTTAGGCGAAGAAGTGGGATTACCTTCTGGTGTTGCGGAAGAAGGAAACGAATCTGTAGCGTCAAAATCAGCCAATGGCCAACTTGATCTTTTTGGAAATGCTGTTGCAACTGCAGAAAAAAAGCCGGTTGCTGATATTGCCACTGTTGATAATTTCACAAACGATACCGATATCCTCGTTGCTGATAAAAATATACACAATACACCGCATAACTATATCCTGGCAGATACTCCGGAACTTATAAGGGAGTTGCAGGGCAAGCTTTCAGCTCAATTAGAAACATCTTTCGATACTGAAACAACTGGTATAGATGCCAACGAAGCAGAACTGGTTGGATTAAGCTTTTCGTTCATTCCGGGAGAAGGATATTATGTTCCTTGCCCGGCGGATAGAGCTGCCTGCATGGCGGTTTTAGATAATTTTATTGAATTTTTTAATGATGAAAAAAGGGTTTGGGTAGGACAAAATATCAAGTATGACATGCTGATATTAAAATGGTATGATATAGAATTGAAAGGAAATATTTTTGATACCATGCTGGCGCATTATGTAATTGAGCCGGATGGCAAAAGCAATATGGACGCATTGAGTGCAAAATATCTGGGATACGAACCTGTTTCTATTACAGAATTAATTGGTAAAAAAGGAAAAGGACAAGGCACAATGAGAGATGTGGAGCTGGATAAAATTAAAGAGTACGCTGCCGAAGATGCCGACATTACATTGCAATTGAAAAATGCATTTTTACCTCAATTAACAGCAAGAGCTGTTGACAAAGTTTTTTATGAAGTAGAAAATCCATTGGTGAAAGTATTGACAGATATGGAGTTTGAAGGTATTAGAATAGATGAACAATTTTTAAAGGATTATAGTAAACAACTGGAAGTAGAAGCAAAAACCAGTGAGGAAAGTGTGTACGAACAAGCAGGTGTACGGTTTAACCTGGCAAGTCCTAAACAATTGGGCGAAGTGTTATTTGAAAAATTAAAACTTGATCCAAAAGCAAAAAAAACCAAAACCGGCCAGTATGCAACCGGCGAAGATGTACTGGCAAAATTGGCCGGCAATAATAAAATATGTGATGATATTTTAACCTTTAGGGAACTCACAAAACTTAAAAATACTTACATAGATGCACTGCCTCAATTAATCAATAAAAAAACAGGAAGGGTGCATACCAGTTATGCACAGGCGGTTGCAGTTACGGGTAGGTTAAGTAGTACCAATCCTAATTTACAAAACATACCGGTGCGTACAGAAAGAGGCAGGGAGATAAGAAAGGCATTTATTCCCAGGGATGAAAACCACGTATTAATATCAGCGGATTATTCGCAGATTGAACTGCGTATTGTCGCCGCCATTAGTGGAGATGTAAATATGTGTGAAGCGTTTAAAACTGGCAAGGATATTCATACGGCAACAGCAGCAAAAGTTTTTAATGTGGAAGAAACTGAGGTTACAAAAGAAATGCGCTACAAGGCCAAGAGTGTAAACTTTGGAATCATATATGGACAAGGTGCATTTGGGCTGGCAGAAAATTTAGGCATTCCCAGGTCCGAGGCGAAAGAGATTATCGATAATTATAAAAAGCAATTTCCAAACATCCAGAAGTATATGGATGACACCATCAACTTTGCCAAAGAAACTGGTTATGTTGAAACGCTAATGGGCCGCAAGCGCTGGTTGAAAGATATTAATTCTGCCAATTTTACAGTGCGTGGTTTTGCTGAACGAAATGCCATCAATTCGCCTATACAGGGTTCGGCTGCGGATATGATTAAGTTGGCCATGATAAAAATTCACAAAGAATTTAAGCGGCTTAATCTAAAGTCGAAAATGTTATTGCAGGTACATGATGAATTGGTATTTGATGCACATAAAGATGAAGTAGAACAAATTAAACCGCTGATATTGGAATGTATGCAATCCGCATTGGCATTGCCAAATGAAGTACCAACAGATGCTGAGCTGGGTGTAGGGGAAAACTGGCTGGAAGCGCATTGATTTCGAACCCGGTGAGTCACCCTTTGGGGGTGACTCACCGGGTTCGAAAAATAGAATAACTCTAAATTTTATTTGTATGCCAACCCCTATTGATTTAAAAGCACCAATTTACCCGGATTGTTTTTACCATGTAGTTTTTAAAAGTATAGATGGATTATTGCTATTTAACCATGAAAAAGATCATTGCGTTTTTCAGGACAGATTTAAAAAGTTTTTAGGAGATTTTGTTGCTATATGGAGTTTTTGCCTGATTCCAAATCATACACATTTTGTTCTTAAAATAAAATCAAGGGAATCTATAAACTTGTTCCTTGGCAAACTGGCTCATCAAAATCTTACAGTTTCAATGAAAGCGTTTATCGCAAATCAGAATGAAGAATTGTTATTTAATGCAATGATTGAACGGCAAGTAAATAGTTTTATGGTTTCTTATGCAAATTATGTAAATAACAAATTTAATCGCAAAGGAGGAATTTTTCAGAAGCCATTTAAGCGTATTAAAATTGAAGACGAAAGTCACTTGCAGCAAGCGATCATATATACGAACGCAAATGCACAGAAACATGATCTCGTGAATGATTTTAAAACGTATAGTTTTTCGTCCTATCCCCTGATAATTGCAAATGATCACTACTTTATAGATGCTAAATCGGTCATTGAATTTTTTGAAAGCAAAGAAAAGTTTATTAGGCTTCATCAAGAGCAGGTAGATTATTTTTATGGTAATAACTGGCCTTCGTCGAAGTTGGAGTAGTTTGTATAGGGTGAGTCACCCTTTGGGGGTGGCTCACCCACATGATCTAAAAACATTATTAAATGGTAATACTCATTCAGTGTAAAGACCAGGTAGGCCTGGTTGCTGCAATATCTGCTGTGCTAGCAAAAAATGACATCAACATTGTATCAATGCGGGAGCATGTAGATACAAAAGATAACCACTTTTTTGTAAGACTGGTGGTTATCGGGCATTATGAACAAATACCATTAGAAGAAGCGTTACGAGACATACTTCCTGCGGAAGCAGCCATAAAAGTAAATCCGCAACCAGAAAAAAAAATCGTAGTATTAGTAACAAAAGATTATCACTGCCTCAGCGATATTTTGGTACGCAATCACTTTAAAACACTGGGAGCAACCGTACAAGCAGTTATCGGAAATCATGCGGATCTAAAAGATTTATGTGATCGTTTTAATGTGCCTTTTCATTATGTATCGCATGAACAAGAGGAGAAATCTGTTTTTGAATCCATCATTCAGGATATTGTTAAGATTTACTTACCCGATTACCTGGTACTCGCTAAATTCATGCGCATTTTATCCGCATCTTTTGTAGAACAATTTGCAGCGAAAATCATTAATATCCATCATTCTTTTTTACCTGCATTTGTGGGTGCAAGTCCGTACCGGCAGGCTTATGAACGGGGCGTTAAATTAATTGGAGCCACAGCGCATTTTGTTACCAACCAACTTGATGAAGGTCCCATCATTGCTCAGCAAATTATTCCTGTAAATCATTCTTTTACTTCGGCTGATATGGTTAGATCGGGTAAAGAAATAGAAACCGCTGTATTAGCAAGAGCCCTGCAGCTTGTGTTTGAAGACAGGGTACTGATCCATAAAAATAAGACCATCGTGTTTGAATAATATAGGTCCGGTAATTTGCCATTCATCCATTTAAAATGGCTCAAACATACAGGTTGGTTACTTTACAATCCTAAACAAAAAAGCAGTATGAAATATTTTGCATTTGTCGGCGTAGTAATCTTATTTGCCATGAGTTCCTGTGCTACTGCCCAAAATAGCCGGGCATCTGAAAAAATGGATTTTGAAACGTATGATCCCATTTCAACACTGGTTGTACCCGTACATAAAACCTTGCATGCAAAATTTCCATTTATTGATGTACACAATCACCAGTGGAATATGCCCAACCAGGATCTGTCAATACTGGTACGCGATATGGATTTGATGAACATGAAAGTAATGGTAAATCTCAGTGGCAGAAGTGGAGAGGATATCATAAAGAGTTCAAAAAATATTAATACAAATTATCCCAATCGTTTTATTGTTTTTGCCAATATTGAATTTAGTGGAATTGGAGAAAATGGCTGGACAGAAAATGCAGTAAAGCAGTTGGAAGCTGATGTAAAAAACGGCGCCAATGGGTTAAAGGTTTTTAAAAACCTTGGGTTAAGTGTAAAAGATAATAAAGGCAAACGTGTAACCGTTGATGATCCACGGCTGGATGCAATCTGGTCAAAATGCGGCCAGCTAAAAATTCCTGTCCTGATTCACACCGCAGATCCAAAACCATTTTGGGATGCAGTGGACGAACACAATGAACGTTGGCTGGAAATTGTTACACATCCGGGCAGAAAGAGAGGCGATAACAATCCGGCACCTTTTGAAGAGTTAATACAGGAGCAACATAATATGTTTAAAAAACACCCCGCGACAACTTTTATTGCTGCACATTTTGGATGGTATCCAAATGACCTTGCCAAACTGGGACGCCTACTCGATTCTTTACCAAATGTGGTGGTAGAATTTGGGGCCGTTATTGCCGAACTCGGCAGGCAGCCATTTATGGCAAAGCAATTTTTTACCCTTTACCAGGACAGGATTCTTTTTGGAAAAGACAGTTGGGTACCGGATGAATATCAAACCTATTTCAGAGTGCTGGAAACGAGCGACGAATATTTTCCTTATCATAAAAAGTATCATGCTTTTTGGGCAATGTATGGCATGGGATTACCCGATGAAATTTTAAAAAAGATTTACTATAAAAATGCACTGAGGATAATTCCTAATATTGATAAAACTTTGTTTCCGGAATAAATACTTTTTTAAAGATTTAAAAAGTTGCTGCTGTGTAAATGGCGGCTTTTTTTATGCGGATAATTTTTTGAGAAATTATTGACGTTTTAATTTTGAAGCAGGTTGAAATTTAATTTACAAGGTTTGAAACCAGGCTGCTATTGGTTTTGCTTTTATAAAAAACAAAAAAAAAGGACCAGGATAGAAATCCAGTCCCGTTTTAAAATCCAATATCCTATGAAAAACCGAAACGAAGATAAGGCACATAAAATCGAAATACAACACTCATTTGTTTGTATTTAGCAAACGGTATGTTTTAAAAGGTAAACGGTGTAAAAGTTATTACGACAATTAAAAATTTGCGGAAATTTGGTCTTAAAAGTATTTAAACGGTTAAAAATCTGTTTCTGAAAGAAAGCAGGAAAAATGCATCAACTTTGCAGGATGGAAAAACCAATTTTAATTTATTGTTATGATGCTTATTGTGGATGGTGCTACGGTTTTAGCCCGGTTATCACAAAAATAGCGGCCGAATTTAAAGACGAATGTCAAATTGAAGTATTAAGTGGCGGAATGATTATTTCGGAGAAGGCTAAACACATTAATGCAACCGCAGGATATATCAGCGAAGCTTATAAAGTAGTGGAAGAACATACAGGTATAAAATTTGGGGAAGATTATTTGTGGCATATAAATAATCCCGATGATAGTGACTGGTACCCTTCATCTGAAAAGCCGGCTATTGCACTTTGTATTTTTAAAGAATATTATCCCGACAGGCAGGTTGAATTTGCGGCCGACCTGCAATATGCATTGCATTACGAAGGCAGGGATTTATGTGACGATGAGGCATACACGCATTTGCTGGAAAAATATTCTATACAGCCGGAGGCATTCTTTACAAAATTAAAAAGTGAGGAATACAAGGAACAGGCGTATTACGAATTTGCACTTTGCAAGCAATTGCAGGTAACTGGTTTTCCGGCTGTATTATTACAAATGAGTGATAGTAAATTTCACCTGCTGGCACGCGGTTATACCACCTATGACGATTTAAAGGAACGGTTGGAAGCTGTATTAAATGAATTAGCCGGATAGATCAATATGAATGGTATATGAACAAAAGAAAGTTATAATCGCCGGTTATTTAGCCGGTCTTTTTATTCAACTCGTTTATAGTTAAACATTTTGCGGCTTCCGGCTTGTTCCTTTCCACCATCTATCCATGCTATCAATGAGTCGTTAGCAATTAGCTGATAGCCTATACGTTTGGGAAAATCATGGAGGGGATTTTCAAATATAAATTCATTATTTGCAGATGATGTAAGCCGGAAAGTAACCGGCTGTTGATTGTTTTGATTCGTTACCGTAGGGATATAAAAAATCCCCGCTTTATTTTTTATTAACTGTACGTTTTCAGCGTTAATGGTATCCCCGTCTTTTATCATAAACCCGTTACTCTGTAGTGTACTATCATTAATTTTTTTCCACGATTCTCCAATAAACCCTTTACCGGTTTTCATCATCCATGTTCCCTGCAGGTTGTTCAATTGCCTGAATGGGTCCTGCGCTTTTTCCGGTAGCATTAAAAAGCTACTAAGGATGAAAATAACAATGATGCTGAAGACAAACTTATTCATTTTTTCTTTTTAGATGCCTTTGCAATTTTGTTATAGTCCAACGCAAGTTTCATCCAATATTCCAGTTTTCTTTTTGTGGTAAGTGCAGCTTCGTCCACATACACAAAACCTTTCATTTCCTTACCGGTAAAAGTCATAGGAGTGCAGCCTTCTTTCTCCATCACCGTTTCATACATGTCAGGATTCAGCCTTACCATTAAATGTGTTTCCCGAACCCCAACACACATTTTGTCATTTACCATAAAGCAAAGGCCGCCAAACATTTTCTTTTCCTCAACATTTTTATGAGTAACAGCAATGATTTCTCTAACACGGTCAGCAAATTTTTCGTTGTAAGACATACAGTTATTTTTTAAAGGCCGATTCGTACATTTTAATCCAATCATCTACCGTAAGTTTTCCGGCAAGTTCACCGATCAGTTTGTATGGAATGGTATCCATTTTCTTAAACCTTACACAACATTTTCCCATATCAAGCCGGGCAGATGTATTGTTGGGATACGCTTCAACAAACCAGTCGAGTAACTTTGAATTGGCGTACATACCCATGTGATACACAGAAATGTAATTTTTTTGTGACGCAACATTCATAAGCGGAAGTGGTAACCGGGGGTTGCAATAATACCCGTTTGGATAAAGCTCATGCGGCACCACATAACCCAACATGCCATAACTCATTACCTCCTTAAAGCCTTTAGCCAGGTTTTTTTTAATTTCTGATCTTAGTTTACCAATTGCATCCTGTCTGTCTGCTGGTAATTCTTTTACATATTCTGCCGGAGAACTTGCTGTGGATTGCATTACATTTTGTTTTTGTTAAAATAGAGAAATAATGTGGTAAGTTTCATGAGTTCATCATATTTTTTAGCAGTTCGTTTTTATTGCGAAGGTCCACACCACCTTCTAATATGCTTTTCAAATTTGTTAAATAGAAAATCCAACCGGTTAAGCAACCGATATGATAATAGGTTTTACCTTTTTCATTTTCAGGAATATTTTCCTGTGTTATTTCGCAGATAGTTTCTTCTGATTCTTTATAAATCTTTACAGTACATTCCATATTTTCTGCACCAACCTGGCCAAAAGTAAATTTAAATTTGTCAGTGCCATTTGCCTCCAGTATTGTACCCTCTTCCTTCACTTCATCGGACCAGCCGTACCAACGCCAGGTAAACCGGTCGCCTGCAGATACTATGGTAGCAGGAGGTTTTCGAACTCCTTTTTCATTGGTAATTATACATTGCCGCAGAAACCATTTTTCCATACCGGCTGCTGTTGACCACATTTCATAAATGGATTCAACCGAAGAATTTATATTGATGCGCCGGGAAAAATTATCCCAATGATAACTGCTCATAAAAATCCATTTTTTATCTACATAAATTTTGAATTTGTATTTACTAACATCATTACAATATTGTGTAATAATGTTAGGATTTATGCATTATCAGGAACAGAGTGCAGTCCTATGCGGTTACCTTCGGTATCCAGGAATACCGCCATATATCCGTACTCAGGCGATATCTCAGTTTTAGGCACCATGATGCTGCCTCCTGCATCCACTACTTTATCTAAAATATTTTGTACATCCGGGTTGCCATTCAGGTAAATAAGCGGGCCATCACTGGCAGATGGTTTATGAAATCCGTTACTGTCAACCACAGCGCCACCAATACTATTTTGCATATCATCTGTAGGAAACATACGCATCCTTATGTTTGGCATATCCATAGAAATCATACTGAAATCAAAAATGGATTCATAAAATTTTTGTGCTCTTTCAAGATCTGTGGCCGGAATTTCAAACCAACTAATTGCATGTTTCATATTTGATAAATTTTGGGTGATTTATTATTTTATTGTATTTAATAAATGGCTTGTATAATTGATATTTTGCCTACCTGGTTATGAATAAAAATAGCGTTAAAGAAAACCCTTATCTGCTACCTATAATTCGCACGGGATAAATTAGTGAGTTGTATTTTGCTCCTCATTGATAAAATGTACAAGCGTGCGACGCCACCGAAGCTTAATTGAAAAAATTCTGCCTGGTACATAAAAAAATTGGTCACTAATTTACCCCTTGTTCACTATAACAATTTTCAACGGATTAGTAAAATGGATTTTTTCAGGTAACCGGTAAACTTGTATCAACAGCAATTGGCTTCTGTAAATACAACCTTTCTCAACTGTTGTAGTTCGATATTTTTCTTTGCTTAAAGATCTACAATTTAAAATTGAAATCTAAAAAACCGGTCACATTTTTCTACGGTATTCAAGATCATATTCTGTTATCCAACTGGAGCCTTTGTCTTTCGAAATTTCGCCTAACTGCCGCACTTTTTCTTTATTGAGATTAAAAAAAGTGAGTCGCCTGGTAGCCATTGTATCCTTTGAAAAAGGAAAAGGATTGGTGATGAATATGATGGCATTGTTTTCAAACTTTCCATTCAGGTATTCATTGCTTCCACCTGAATTGTCAACCCATGTTTGTTGCCATTGATTGGTAGCAGCATTATAAGTATTAAAACTTTTACCTGTATATTGAAACTGGCCTTTTCCGGCCATACTGGTCCATTCTTCCAATACGATACAACTATCGAGTATGATACTGATTTTGCTATCACCGGCCTTTTTTCCATTAAGAGCAAACGCTTCCCAGTCACCTACCCAAAAATCGAATTGACGGTAAACGGGGTTACTGCAAGGAAGCTTTTGTGCAAAAGAGTTGTTTACAAAACACCCGGATAGTATGAGCAGGCAAATTAGTTTCATAAAATTTATGTCGATATTTTTATGTTGTTGTACGACTCAAACAATTTAATAAAAGTTAGTAGCAAGGAACGCAGATATTTGCTCAGCCGGTTAAATCATTGGTTGAATGGCTAAGATTCAATGCTGAGTAAAAATTTTATCTCCACAGCCCGATGATGGCGCCCATTAAAGTGAGGCCGGTAATACTATATCCACCATTGATGCAAATAAGCCTGCCAGAACGATGCTCAAAAAGGCCATGAATTGCCACTGCACAAAATACCCAGATGCCGGCTAAAAATCCAGCTGTGGCACCCCAGGCTACATCTGTTTTTTGAGCACAACCCTCCGGACATGTAGCAGGGCCATCTGTGAGGTACATAGCCAGGTTTGCCGCCATAATCAGCGAAAGTATAAAGGCAATACCAAAAATTTTAAGCTTATTTCCATTTTTAATTGTTTCAATATCCAGCTTGTTATCTGCCATCCATTTATTGCCGAATAATGCGGGTGAATACCATACACCACCCAATACAAAAGCAGAAATTCCTGCTACCAATACTGCCAGCCAATTGATTGAAGACATCTCCATAAAAAATTATTTAGGTTAAAAGATTTTGATTGTAAACCTAAACTAATTCACAAACTTTACATTAGCAAGCATTTGCGGTATCAAGCCTATATCTATGCTGATGAAGTTGAAAAATTACCCGACGAAAGATAACATTAACCGGGAACGGTTAAATGATATTGGTATAAGGGTATTGCTCATTCCTTTGTTTGGTATTTCAATTCCGTTAATTACCCGGATGGTTCCTCACAGCAGTTTTACCAACTGGGAAATAAAATTAAGTTACCTCTATACCATACTGATAGCTTTTATAATTTATGAAGGCACCCGTTTTCTTCATTTTACATTGCGTAGCTACTTTGACTGGCTCAATAAGCCGGCAAAAAAAATAATAGCAATCATTATTACTGTACCGTTTTATTGTGTACCTGTCAGCATTTTATTATTAGTAGCCTGGTATCATATTTTTTTAAATGGGCAGGTAAACTGGCAGGTTGTAAAGCTATCTACCATCATCATTACCTGCGCTGTATATTTTTTGGTGAATGTATACGAAACTGTATTTGCAGTAAGAGATATGGCTGCAGATAAAATCAACAAAGAGCAGTTGGAACGGGCAAGAGCCGAAGCAGAACTGGAAGCTTTAAAGAACCAGGTAGATCCGCATTTTATTTTTAATTCTTTAAACACATTGAGCCATCTGATAGAATCGCATCCTGCAAAAGCACGGCAATTCAATGATAACCTTGCAGATGTTTACCGGTATATTTTACAGAATAAAGCAAGAAGCCTTGTACAACTGAAAGACGAAGTTGAATTTTTAGAGGATTATTTTTCATTGCTTAAAATAAGATTTGAAAACGCCGTACAATTGAATTTGTTGATTGCTGAAAACCTGTATGAACATTACCTGGTACCGCCCATTTCATTACAGGTGTTGGTAGAAAATGCCATTAAACACAATGAGTTTTCTGATCTCCATCCTTTGCAAATAAACATAACCATCGAAAATGAAATGCTGGCCGTTTCAAATAAGTTGAATAAAAAGAAATTACGCAAACCATCTTCAAAAATTGGTTTGCGTAATTTAAGTGAGCGATATAAACTAACAACTAATTTGAGCATCATTATTATCGAGGAAGAAAATAATTTTATGGTGTATTTACCGCTGTTAAAAATTGACGCCTAATTATTATGAAAGTTATCATTATAGAAGATGAAAAACCTGCTGCTGAAAAACTACGGAAAGCTATCGTTCAGTATGATCCACTAATTGAAGTGGTTGCTGTATTAACAAGCGTGCAAGCTTCAGTAGATTGGCTGAAACAAAATGCCTTGCCGCAATTGGTATTTATGGACATTGAGTTAACCGATGGCTTGTCTTTTGAAATATTTGAAAAACATACAATTACCTGCCCAATTATTTTTACAACGGCCTACGATGATTACTGGCAGGAAGCTTTTGAATACAACAGCATCGATTACTTATTAAAACCACTAAAGCAGGATAAGCTGGAAGCGGCGTTGACCAAGTATCTGCGGTTAACAGAATATTTTACAAAAGACATCCGGGAGTTGTTGCAATGGCACAAAAACGGAGGTAGAGTTAATGTAAGGAAACGTTTTTTAGTAAAACGTGGCAATGATTATATAACCATCAATACAGCAGATATTGCCTGTTTTTATGCCACTAATAAATTGGTTTGTTTGGTAGATAAAAGCAACCGAAAATTTATTTTAGATAAATCGCTTGCAGACCTTGAAAAGGAATTAGATGCCCGGGAATTTTACAGGGTTAACAGGAAATATCTTGTAAATATTACTGCAATAAAAAGAATAAAAACATATCCAAAAAGTAAAATACAACTGGAGATTGAACCAACGACAACCGAAGACATCATCATCAGCCAGGAAAATGTGGCTGACTTTAAATCATGGATGGAAACTTAGTAAATAGGTTCGATCTGCCACAATGAAAGTAAGGTTCTACATTAAACTTTAATATCAAGCTTTTGAAGATCGTGTAGTATAAAAAGAAAACCACTTGTTCGACTTAGTGATAAGTGCAAAGTAACCACCAACCATTCACCCTATTTACTATAATTCTTTTTGCCTTAAATTGTTATCAAATCGTTTATTCATGCCTGTATCAAGAAGAGAATTTTTAACAAAATCCGCAAAGGTTGCCGCCGCTGCTTATCCTGCTATGTTTGCATTGGGTATGTTGAAGCCAGCCCCGGCACATGCATTTAATTTAACAGGAACGGGGAA
The DNA here is from genome assembly GCA_040002495.1 of Ferruginibacter sp. Taxonomy (GTDB): domain Bacteria; phylum Bacteroidota; class Bacteroidia; order Chitinophagales; family Chitinophagaceae; genus Ferruginibacter. The sequence continues at coordinate 152,229 of JBDUEK010000001.1, read as the reverse complement.
CGGTAAAAAAATAGTCATTCTTGGGGCGGGGCTTTCAGGCATGGCCGCTGCTTATGAATTAAGCAAACTGGGTTATAACTGTACTATTTTAGAAGCAAGGCAAAGAGCCGGTGGAAGATGTTGGTCGGTTAGAAAAGGGAGTACTAATATTGAAACAGATCAACCCTTGCAAAGAGCCGATTTTGATGAGGGTTTATATTTTAATGCCGGCCCATCCCGCATTCCACATCATCATGAATTAACGCTGCACTATTGTCGTGAGTTAGGCGTGCCCATACAAGTATATAACAACACCAACGAAGCCAGTTATTATTTTGCGGAAGGCAAGGGCAGTTTATCAAACAAAAAAATTAGGGTAAGAGAAATACACAACGATGTAAGAGGCTATATGGCTGAGCTGTTGGCTAAAGCAATTGATCAGGATAAAGTAGATACGGCACTCACCAAAGAAGATGCACAAAAAGTAATAGAATATTTAAGGGCAGAAGGGGGTTTGGATATTGATAAATTGTACAAGGCATCCGACAGGCGGGGTTATATTGAAGAACCAGGCCCCGGAAACAAATCAGGTAAAATTGCCGATCCGCATAAATTGGCAGACATCATTGAAAGTGGATTACTCAATCCCGATTTTTACAATGTTTCAGAATATGTGTACGAATTACAGTCAACACTTTTTCAGGCAGTGGGTGGTATGGATTCTATTGCTAAAGCGCTGGAAAAGAAAATTCCCGGCATCATTCAGTTTGGATGTGAAGTTGCAGCCATACAAAGCGAAGAGAAAAGTGCAACGATAACCTATAAAGACAAAACAGGCGAAAAAAGCATTACCGCAGATTTTTGTATCTGCACCATTCCATTGCCGGTACTCAGCAATATCCGGCACAACTTTTCATCCGACGCAAGCCGTGCTATTGATTTTGTACCATACATCAATACGGGAAAAATAGGTCTGCAGTTTAAGCGCCGTTTTTGGGAAGAAGACGAGCATATTTTTGGAGGTATTACACATACCAATAATGACCTTACGCAAATTTTTTATCCATCAAATGATTACCTGGATAAAAACGGCATGCTGATAGGTTATTACAATTTCAATGACAAAGCAAAAAGGGTGGGTGAAATGACCTATCAGCAACGGGAAAAGTTTGCTCTGGAAAAAGGCAGGCTCATTCATCCCCAATATGATGCTGAATTTAAAACAGCATTTTCGGTAAGCTGGCACAAAACGCCTTATAACCTCGGGGGGTGGGCATTGTACAATAAAGAAACCCGTCAAACTTTATATTCTGCCTTACAAAAACCCGATAAAAATGTTTATTTTGCAGGAGAGCATATGACTTATCTAAACGCATGGATGGCCGGGGCTTTTGAATCAGCACGAAAAACAGTAACGGATATTCACGCCAGGGTAACAGATCAACGGTTACAATATCCAACGGTAAAATGATTGGTGTCCATGCGTTAAACTGCTTTAAATAAAATTGAGAAGTCATCATCATCATTCCAACAATTGCTTGCTGTAAAATCACTTTTTATCATTTAAAATTTTAAATTATGGCCTCCTCAATGAGTCGCAGAGATTGGTTAAAAGCCAGTACTTTGCTAACCAGTGGTTTTACTTTTTTATCAGGACCGCTCACCAGTGTTGCTGCTCCGGCTTCTCCGGCAAATATGGAGGGGTCAAAGTTTCTTACTGAAAGAGAGTTTTACCGGCAGGAAATTCCCGATTTAAAAGCAAGGCTATTTGCAAATGAAAATCCATTTGGCCCCTCAGACAAAGCCAAACAAGCAATCATAGATTCGCTTGCAAAAAGCTACCAGTATCCTTTTATGGATATTGCCGCTATGATTGATAAAATAACTGCTTACGAAGGTTTAAAGCCAAACATGGTATTAATGTCTTCCGGTTCATCACCTATTTTACATGGTGCAGCTAATTACTACTGCAAACCGGGTGACAGCGTGGTAACTGCAGATCCGAGCTATGCTGACCTGCCTACACATGCTGAAGACTTTAAAGCTAAATGGATTAAAGTTCCGCTCACTAAAGAATTTTCGCTCGACCTGGATGCCATGGAAAAGGCGATAGATAGCACAACCAAACTGGTGTATATCTGCAATCCTAATAATCCAACTGCAACCATTGTTGATGCCGCCAAACTAAAAGATTTTTGCGAAAGGGTATCAAAAAAAGTAATGGTTTTTGTAGATGAAGCTTATATAGATTACCTGCCCGATCCGGAAAAAACAACCCTGATTGAAAGTGTAAAAAAAGGACAGAATATTATTGTTGCAAGAACCTTTTCCAAACTATACGGCTTTGCCGGTTTACGCATTGGGTACATGGTTGCACAGCCGAAAACAGTTGAATTACTTGAGCCCTATTGTGTAGGTAGAATAGGTATTTCAGGCCCATCTATCAAGGCAGCAATTGCCAGTTACCGGGATAAGGAATTTCTTGCGGAAGCGTTGAAAAAAACGATGGCGAGTAAAGAATTTTTATACAAAACTTTAAAAGATGAAGGCTATTCTTACATACCTTCTTCGGCCAATTTTGTAATGTTTGAAATAAAGATGGATGGCCAGCGATTTGTAAATGAAATGATGAAACGAGGTGTAGGTGTGCGTTTCTGGGAGTTTAATAATAAACACTGGTGCCGGATAAGTATTGGCAGAATGGACGAAATGGAAGCGTTTGCAGCAGCTTTTAAAGAGCTGTCGTAAAGGTTTGTTGTTATCTAAATCATATAAATTCATCAACACTCACATCAAAAAAATAAAATAAATTTTCTGACAGGCAGAAATTTTAAAATAAAGCAGCATGAGGAGAATTATTATAATTGGAATGGTTTTGTTCGCAAACATTTTAATGGTTAGTGCACAGGATTCAGCCAAAACTAAACCGGTTTCATTAACCATGGAACAATATGAAAAAGCGAAAACATTTTCTATTAAGGACCTGGATAAAGACACCTATGCAAAATTTGAGAACACCTATATTCTTGATCGCTATGAAATGCGTAAACCTTATTTTATTACCGGCGATGATGGTGCAAAAAAGCGGATTGATATTTACAAACTGATTTTAAAAGATGGCATGCAGGAACTTGGAACCATGCTTTACTACAGCAACGAAAAAGGTAAAATTTATACAGTTTTACAACCTTCCTTTACAACAGATAAAACGGTTTGGAACCAGTACTTTAATGACATTGACAATATCAATAAAGTAGAAACAAATTTTGTACTAAAGCTCTCTTACATTCTTTCGAAAGAAATGAGCTTTCAATTATACAAGGCACTAAACCAGGGAAAAGACCTGAATGCAGAAATGGCTACCTACGGGACTGATATATGTTTTCCCGGCGACCAGGAAGTTGCAATGGCTGATGGTTCAATAAAACAATTAAATCAAATTAAAGCGGGAGACCAGGTAATAACTGTGGACCCGGTCACTAAGAAAGCAGCAACAGTAACGGTTACTAAATTGGTACAACATGAGGCAAAAAATTATGCCATCACAAAATTGTTGGTAGTATCGGCAAAAGAAATGAATACAAATGCCGGCACAGAAATTCAACTATCTGGCAAACTGTTATCTGCTACACCTAATCATCCCATGAAAGCCAATGGTTCAGTTACAAACATGGGAAATATAGTAATTGGTGATGAAGTGTTATGCCTCGATGAAAAAACAAACACTTACAAAACCTATACAGTTTTTAATAAAACAGAAGCTGCTGATGGCGTGCAAAAAGTGTACAATATGGAAACTGTAACCGGCAATACTTTTATTATGAATGGGGTGATGGTGATGCAGAAATAACATTGTTTCTTTAATACCTGTGTTGTACCATAATATTGATAACATGTACCTATTGAGATTTATTATATTGCTCATTCCAACTTTAACAGTTGGTCAAACGACTGATAAAGATTCTAAAACATACATTAATATTTATGACTTTTCTGATAGTAGGTTTGACATAGATAGTAATGGATTTCATGGCATAACTAAAGTAGACACCATCTATTATTCCGATAAAAAGATTGCTGCAATTGGATATTATGCTGTTACAAAAAATTCAAGAATGAGCGGCAACAAGTTTGGCCTGTGGACAAAATATTATCATAATGGTCAAATGGAGTCGCAAGGAAATTATGATATGTATTCCTTACTATATTATGAGTCTCCCAAAAAAGGACGAAGAATTGAGAACTCTTATAAAATTGGAAGCTGGATTTACTATTTCGAGAATGGACAAATAAAAGCAACAGGTACATATCAAACAATTATTATGAGAGAGGATACAGGAATAGACAATCAATTTTCCAAATCAACAGTAACAACAACTGACTGGAAATTCTTTAATTCTGAAGGCAACATTTCAAATCAAAAAGAAAAAATAATTGCAGAAATAGAACACAATATTAATAGCGACTAATTACGGCTTACACTAAAAAATTCAGCTCAGGAGCAAGTTATAAGTCAAATAAAAATTATTTTATAACCTCCCCGTACAAAAACTCCACGGCAAACTCCCCCGCCTCCTTCCATTTCTGCTTAACAGTACATCCTGCATAAAATGGAATAAAATGTTTTTGCAATTCGTGCCCAAATCCTTCATACACTTTTAGCTTATTGGGTATTCCTAAACTATCTGCCTGTTGATGAATAAAGTAACTGCCATACATTAATTGATTGCTGCTTTTAAAAGCAACCACCCTGTCTTTGCTTCCATGTACACTCACCACAGGTACGGTTGCATGTTGCATCCAATGCGGATTAAATATAGCTCCCCACATGTTTATAACCGCTGCAATTTTTTGTGGATTGTATTCCCTTGAAACAGTGGCAGAATCTGCTCTTCCTGCTATTTTAGCAATTGATTGAAGATTAGCGTAAGCGGCCTGCAAGGCGGTAATGGCACCGGCAGAGTTTCCGCCCACGATGATGCGGTTGGTATCAATATTATATTGCTGACTGTGTTGTTTAAAATAAGCGATGGCAACATACAAATCTTCTATCGCATCAAAACATCCATCGGCCAAAGCAGGAAATTGAGACAACGCTTTTTTAGATGTCAAACGATAATTAATGGCAGCGCAAACATAGCCGCGTTGGGCAAACATTTTACTCCACAATGGTATTGCCCGTGAAGTTTTTTTACCAAATTTAAACCCGCCGCCATGCAGCCAGATAACTAACGGCCGCTTCTTGAGTGTATCATTTTTGGGCTGATAAAAATCAAAAAGGTGTGCGTTCTTTTTGAACTCTTTTTCCGCTGGGGAATAAGCAATATCTTTTTCTACCAGTACATTTTCAAAAACTACATCTTTATAACGGGTAGGAGTATGCACTTGTGCAGATGTAAACAGGGGCATATAAATCATAACTAATATCGCAAGGAATTGATACATAATTTTCATAAAGAACATATACGGAGCAAAAAAGTTTACAGCACCTACTCATAAAAATAAAATGGCCACCTGAATTAACAGGTAGCCGTTTTATTACCAAAACCAAAGAATATCAATTATTTCGCTGGCCTCCTCCGCCACCACCTCTTTGCGGACGCAAAGAAGGTTCAACTTCATCCTGCCATTTTTTGAATTGGTCAGCAGTAAATACTTCTTTTAGTTTACCGTCTCTAGCTTCTGATAGCTCCTTAAGTTTTGCCATCATTGCTTCCCGGTCCATTGATCCACTTGCACGCATTTCTTCCATAGATTTTTGCTGGCTCTTATAAAAATCACCAATGATAACTTCCGTTTTTGCCTTAGCATCAGCTTCCAGGTTTAAAACTGCGATTTTTTCCATAGCTGTTTTTGTTCTTTCCTCCGGAGTTGCACGCTGGCCACCTTGCGCATTTGCAGAACCAAAGCCCAATATTGCTGCGAAAACAACGAATAATAATTGCTTTTTCATTTTTATGTGTGTTTAAGTTTTACGTAATTGAATGATAAAAAATTGTTGATCTGTTTTATTTATTGTCTGCTTTCTTTTTGTTGTCATTCCGCTTATTCAACACCTTTACAAACAAAGAATCAAATAGTGGTTCCTGAGCCGGTTTGCAAAGCTTTTTTATATTTTTAAGATGATTGAACATAACTATTTCAATTGCTTTTTGCGTAATGGCAGATGAATCTGCAAGCGCATTCATTGTTGAGTCGGTAAAGTTGCCTGCAACCAATTGTTTAAACTGTGTTGCTTTATTGCTCTTCAACTTTTCAAACATGCTGCTTATTTTTTTGCGGTGCAAATTACTGAGTGTATCATACTGTACCAGTTGTACTGTATCAAACCCAATTTCATTTTTTAAAAAGGCACTGATATAAGCTTTTCTATCTTGCCGGTTATTTGGCTTACGCGGAGGTTCTTTTTCCTGCAAAAAGAAAACCAACATCGATATATTGGCAACCACCAGGATGGCTATAATCAACAACAACACTTTACTTCTGTTCTCTTTGTTCATCATAAATTTTTATGGATTATCATTATCATAAATGGTTGCGACCGTATATGAAAATTCGTCTGTGTTTGCCTGCAGGCTTTGTTCGGTAAAGCTGTTTAAATTATCGGATGTATCGCTGTTATAAAAAATGGCAAGGGCATTCACGATAATAATAGTCGCCAAACCCGCAAAAGCTACCGTTGGTTTGCCAATTAGCCAAACTGCTTTTGTCCATAAACTTTCTTTGTTTTGGCCAAGCCTTGCATTAATGCGTGTTAGCAGGTAAGGTGCCGGTGAGGCTTTACCTGCATCATCCATACTATTTAATGCATCATTTGTTAGTTGATTGATCTGTTCATTATTTTTCATCGCATCCTTTTTATTGATCAAATAATTTTTGTTGATACCAGGCATCCAATGCCTTTTTCAAATTTGTTTTTGCTCGGCCCATCAGCGATTCTACAGCATTTAAACTGAGTGCCATTATTTCCGAAACTTCCTGGTAACTCTGCCCCTCCAGTTTATGAAGCGTAAAAGCGATCCGCTGGTTATCAGGAATTTTTTTTAATGCTTTAAAAAGATCTTTTGCACTTTCTTTTTTTTCTAACTGAATACCCGGATGATTGAATTCTACAGGATGCAGGTCTTCTTCCTGCTGGTTGCCAATAAGGCCGTGTATAAAAGCAAATCGTTTTTTTCTTTTCTTTTTCTTTTCATGGTCCAGCGCTTTAGAAATAGTAATCCGGTAAAGCCAGGTTGAAAATTTAGACTCGCCCTTAAATGATTGAACAGAAAGATGAACCTGTACAAAAACTTCCTGTGTTATATCATCAGCATCTTCCACATTTTGTACAATACCAATAGCTGTATTGTAAACCATATCCTGGTACTCATTCACCACAGCCGTAAATACGGACTGATCTCCCTGCTTTAACTTTTTTACTAATTCACCAGATTGGTCCAAAACTTTTTTTTTATAAATCCAATCTAAAAATACTTAAAAGGAAGGAATCATTCCATCTGGTCTTCCGTATCCGCCGCCACCACCTGGTCCGCCTCTTCTTTCAAAATTACCACCTCCTGAACCTGCTTTAGCTGTTCCAAAATTTCTTACACTATACGTAAATGTCAACATAAAATATTGTTGCAATACCTGGCTTTGTGTATCTTCTATATAACTGCCGGTTACGGTTCTTGTAATGCTTTGGTTTTGTTTTAATAAATCAAACACAGACAGCTTTAACTCGGCTTCTTTTTTCTTCAGGAATTTTTTACCAATAGCTGCGTTCCATAACCAGTAATTCTGATTAAGTCCACCGGATAATCCACTATAAGATTGATTGTCTACATTGTTCTGAACAAACCATCCTTTTTTATTAAGCAGGTTTACCTGTAATCCTATACTTTGATTAACATAGTTGTTGGTACTAATAGTACGTGAAATAGTTTTTGCCTGGTTAAAATTGGCACTATAAGATAAATTAAAGTCTACGTATTCGCTCACGTTACTTGCCAGTACAATACCTGTATTATACACATAATTGTTAGTTAGTGTTGCAATATAATTAGACAATCCCGGCAACCTTGAGTAACTAAAGCCTGCATTCAGGTTAACAGTAGTTTTAATTGGCTTAATGGGCATACTATACGTAAAGAAGGTACGTAAACTTTTATAACCATCCAGGTTAACTGGTTTGGTTAATTGCGATCCTCTTTTCAATGTAATACCTTGTTGAATCAAGGTGTCATTTGCAGCGATAAAAGTTGCATTTGAAATATAGTTACCGGCTGTTTGTAAAAAAACATTGGCAAAAAGACTACGGGAGGTTTTTGAATTGATATAACTATACCGGCCCGCTAAAAACTGCGTAAATGATTGTTTTAACAATGGGTTACCACTGCTCACCCTTAATGGATCTGTAAGATTTACCACATCCTGTAATTGAGTTACTGATGGGAAATTGGTAGATGCCCGGTAAAAGATCCGGATATTGCTTGAAGCTGATAGCTTTTTACGATACATCGCATTTGGCAAAATATTTGTAAATGACTGGCTTACGGTTGTCATTGTTGGATAAATACGCTGACTTTCTAATTTGGAAGTTTGAAAATTTGCACCAAACATAAGTTGCTCATCGCGGCTGCGGCCAAGGCGATAACTAATGCCTGCATTTTGAGTGGTAATGGTATTATCAAACTTGTTTGAAAAGGCAGTATCAAACTGTGAATATTTAATGCCATCAAAAGAATAGGTTTGCTGATCTGCCTTATTCTTTTGTACGGATGGTGAATAGCTTATTTGTAATTGACCGTTTTTGCCAATAGGTTCAGTGTATGAAACATTACCTCCAATCGTATGCCCGTTGGTAGCATTGTCATAAAACTGATTTTGTACGGAGTCGGTTATTCCTGAGTTGAAAAACCTGTAATGTGCATCGGTGATACTTTCCCCGTCATTTTTATTATAAGTTGTATTAAAGCCAAAAGATAAAGTACGACCACGTTTTGCAAACGAGTGACGGAACATAATGTTGTTGCGCAGGTTATAACCGTTTCTGTCAGACTGGCTATTGTTTAAGGATGTATTTAAGGAATCGTTTTCGCCATAAAAATTTTGAAGGGCCGAATAGGAATTGGAATTATTTTTCTGGAAACTTAAACTTGGAATAATGAAGATTGAATTAGCTGAATCAAGTTTATACTCTATTCTTAAATTTACCCGGTGATTGTAATTGGTAGAAATAGAATTACTTTTTTGATTGCTGAATAAATTTTTAGGGTTGGCAAATGTCTCGGTATTGTCCACTGATTGGTTGTTATTTGTACTGTTATTATAAAAATAACTTCCGGCTACCGTTACTTTTTTACCCCATTGGTCGCTGTAGTTAACACCCAAGGCATTGGTTTTACTGATACCATTCGATTGGCCGACAGTAAAATTATCTGTGCCGCCACCTCCGCCGCCACGTCCACCTCTTCCGCCACCACTACTGGTAACTCCCAGCAAGTCCTGCGATCCAAAATTTTGCTGATTGATATTATTAAAATTTCCCACAAACGATAAGCGCCTGGTACCATTAAAAAAGCTGATATTTCCACCCGCTGCATATCGGTCATCTGTACCGTAGCCGGCATACATTCTTCCGAATTGCCCGTTTTTAATACCAGACTTTGTAACAATGTTGATTGATTTTTGAGAATTACCATCATCAAAACCAGTAAGCTGGGCCTGATCACTCAGTTTATCGAACACCTGTATTTTATCAACAACTTCAGATGGTAAATTTCTTAAAGCCGCTGTTGCATCATCGCCAAAAAAGTCTTTACCATCAACCGTTACTTTTTTTACCGTTTCGCCTTGTGCCGTCACCGTACCACTTTTATCTACAGTAATCCCGGGCATTTTTTTAATGAGATCTTCGGTGGTTGCATCAGGATTTACTTTAAACTGGCTGGCGCTAAATTGGGTGGTATCACCTTTTTGGGTAACTGGCGGAGCCTGCGACACCACTGTTACTCCTGCAAGCTCTTTTCCTTGTTTTATAAAATTGAACGTTCCCAGGTTGGTTATATTATTTGCGCTGAATGGCTTTTTTATCGTTTCATAACCGATAGAAGTTATCTCAATAAAATAATCGTCCATAGGAACACCGGCTAGTACAAAACCACCTTTTGCATCTGTTACGGTACTATTAACCTCATTTGCAGAAGAATCTTTTTGTAAATAAATTACCACTGTAGCGCCTACAATCGGCGTTTTATCAATATCATCTTTTACAACACCTTTTAAAGTGGTGCTTTGGGCCATCATAGCCTGGGCAAAAAAGTTAAATACAAAAAATAGTAGAAATGATCTTAGCATAAAAATTGTTTATCTATCTCATAAGACGACATACTATTAAAAAAACCAGCGCAGCTTTTAAAATTATTTTAAAGTTTATTTCTTGCAGGTAAAAAGCCGTATTTTAATTGAATTGAAATGAATCAAAATTTGATTGATAATATATAACAATGAACAATATTCCAGTACTTACCGTTACATTAAACCCGGCCGTTGATAAAAGCTCCGCAACAGATAAACTAAAACCTGAATCAAAACTCCGCTGCAACGAAGTGCTCAACGAACCTGGCGGCGGTGGTATTAATGTAAGCAAAGCATTAAAAAAACTTGGCCTGCCTTCAGTTGCGCTTTTTCCAGCCGGAGGATACAATGGTGAAATGCTAAAAAGCCTGTTAAGCCGTGACAGTATATTGTTTAATTCAGTTGACTCTATTGTTGAAACCCGTGAAAATTGGGTAGTGCTTGAAAATGACACCAATCTCCAGTTTCGTTTTACTTTTCCAGGCAGGCCAATTGAAGAGCAGACTGTAAGAGATCTGATAGAAAAAATTCGTGCATTTAGTCCAAATTATGTGGTTGCAAGTGGAAGCCTGCCACCGGGCTTACCAGCTTATTTTTATGGCCTGGTGGTTAAAACGGCCATATCTGTGGGAGCAAAATGCATTGTAGATACCTCGGGTGCTGCTTTGCACGCCCTGAAAGGCAAAAATGTGTATTTAATAAAACCCAACATTGGGGAACTTTGCCATATGACAGGTGTTGAGCGGATGGAGATGAAAGACGTGCCACATGCAGCAAGACAGGCTGTAAGGGATGGTTTTGCTGAAATCATTGTAGTATCTATGGGGCCGGATGGTGCATGGATGGTAACAAAAGATCACCAATATTATGCTGTTGCACCACCCGTTGAAAAGAAGAGTACTGTTGGAGCCGGTGACAGTATGGTTGCAGGTATCACATATATGCTACAACAAAAGCAAACTTTGAAACAGGCTTTAAATTTTGGGGTGGCTTGTGGATCAGCCGCCACCATGAATAATGGTACAAAGTTGTTTAATCCGGAGGATGCACAATATTTATACGAACAAATTAACAAAAACCAATAATTGACTGAACTTATTTAAAGGTATGCGGTCATAAAGTTCAGGAGATTTATAATATCAAAGAACAACCAACAACCAACCTTTTGCACAGTTTTTTGCTTTTTTCAAGTAACTTGCACGTCTAAAATTTAATAATTATACTATGGAATATAATAGATTGGTTTCCGTTACCGGCTTAAGCGGACTATATGAATTAATGTCGTCGAAGGCAGATGGCGGCATTGTAAAATCACTGGATGACAAAAGCACAAAATTTGTCAGCACCCGTTTACATAGTTTTTCTCACCTGGAAAGCATTGAGGTTTTTACAACCGGAGAAAATGTAAATCTTGTAGATGTTTTCACTGCAATGAAGGCCAGCGATGTTACTTTGCCAGATGGTAAAGCTGATGCCAAAGCAATAAAAGGGTACTTTGAAAACGTATATCCAACCATGGATTTTGACAGAGTTTATGGTAGTGATATGAAGAAGATGGTTAAATGGTTTGGCCAATTAACTGCCAATGATATTGAAATAAAATTGTCTGAAAACCCGGACCAGGATAATGCTGCACATGACGTTGTAACGCCGAAAGCAAAGGCCAATGAAACAAAACAGGCAAGTGTTAAAAGTGCTCCTCCTAAAAAAATAAATTCACCAAGAAAGATGGCTTAATGACCAAGGTCCAGGAAAAACATTTTCTGATCATAATTACTTCCGGTTAGATTAGTTTAGCAATTTATTTAACCTGATATCAAGTTTACTAAAGGAATTAAAATAAATAACCAAGACTACCGTAGTTGGAATACAACTACGGTAGTTTTGTTAAACTACACAAGGGATAAAGCAGTGAGTTAGATCTTCTGCCGCTTTTGAAACAAAATCTTAGTAGAATTCTCGTCATTAAATGAATAAACCTTATTCAAAAAAGCAGATAGTAATAAGGGAATAAGGTCTACTCTATTTAATCATTAACTCTACTCAGGTTAAAAGACAAAATAATTTAATACCAGGGAATCGGATCACTAATTTATCCCTTGCGTAGTATAAAAGCATAAAAAAATTCAAATGTATACAGCAGCTATTCAAAAAATACCCCGTCATTATTTACCAAAGGATTTTATAGTTACCAATTGGGAAACACTGGAGCCATTTTTTAAGGAATTGGTAGAAAGAAATATTGATACACCAGCAAGTATGGAGCAATGGTTAAAAGATCAGAGTGAACTGGAAGCGGTGGTAAGTGAAGATGCGTGCTGGCGGCAAATTAAAATGACCTGCGATACAGAAAATAAGGAACTGGAAGCTGCCTTTAATTTCTATTGCATGGAGATTCAACCAAAAATTCAGCCCTATGCTGATGCGTTGAATAAAAAGCTGATAAATCATCCTTTGGCAAAAGAACTGGATGGCGAAAAATATTTTACCTACCTGCGTACCATTGGTAAAAGTATTGAACTGTTCAGGGGAGAAAATATTCCAATACAGGCTGAACTGGCAGTAATGCAGCAGCATTTTGGTGTTATTACCGGAAAAATGACGGTTACCATTGAAGGGCAGGAATATACCTTGCAGCAGGCGGCTAAATTTTTAGAAAGTCACGATAGAAGTTTAAGGGAAGAAGCCTACCGAAAAATACAGGATAGAAGATTGGAAGATAAAGAAGAACTGAACACCTTATTTAACGACCTGGTTAAAAAGCGCCACCAGTTAGCGATTAATGCAGGATTTTCGAATTATCGCGATTTTCGTTTTAAAGAATTGGGCAGGTTCGACTATACCAAAGAAGACTGTTTTGCATTTCATGATGCTGTAAAAACGCATGTGCTGCCATTGGTAAATATCATTTATCAAAAGAAAAAAGAAAAACTGGGACTGGATTCATTACGCCCCTGGGATGTAGAAGCTGAGCCAGCAGGCACGGAACCCTTGCGTCCATTTAAAACAAGTGAAGAATTAATCAGCAAATCCATCGAATGTTTTAATAAACTGCGTCCTTTTTTTGGTGATTGCCTTGCTAAAATGAATGAGATGAAACACCTTGACCTGGAAAGCAGGATCGGAAAAGCACCGGGCGGATATAATTGTCCGTTGGCAGAAAGTGGCGCACCCTTTATATTTATGAATGCCGCCGGACAGATGCAGGATCTTACCACGATGGTTCACGAAGGTGGCCATGCCGTACATTCTTTTTTGGCACATCCACTTGAACTGACAGGATTTAAAGAATATCCCATGGAAATTGCAGAAGTGGCAAGTATGGCCATGGAACTATTTACGATGGAACATTGGGACGTTTACTTCGACGATAAGGAACAACTGGCAAGAGCAAAAGAATACCAACTTGAAAGAGCCATCACTATTTTTCCGTGGATTGCCATAGTTGATAAATTTCAGCATTGGTTGTACGAAAATCCTGAACATACGCCAGCACAAAGAACAACCGCCTGGAATTCTATACTAAGTGAGTTTAGCGATAATGTGATTGATTATAGTGGATTGGAAGAATACAGAAGTAATCTTTGGCAACGCCAGCTTCATTTATTTGAAGTGCCTTTTTATTATATTGAATATGGAATAGCGCAGTTAGGTGCCATTGGTATGTGGATGCAGTTTAAAAACGATCGTGAAAAAGCGTTGGATAATTATTGTACGGCCCTGAGTTTGGGTGCTACTAAAACCTTACCTCATTTATTTGAAGCAGCCGGGTTAAAATTTGATTTTTCTTCGGGCCAGATAAAAAAGCTGATGGATTTTGTAAAAAGTGAGATGGGGTAATAAACTAATTATTTACAATCCCCACAAGTACCATTCACAATCATTTCGGCGTGTTTGGGTTCAAAATCTTTTGGAAGCTTTACCGCCGGAATGGTTACTTCTTCCAGGCAAATGGTTTTATTACATTTATCACAGATAAAATGTACATGGTTATCGTGGTGATGGCCTTCTTCGCAATTGTCTTTACAAAGCGCATAAAGGATAGAATTGTCTTTGGTGGGTATTAAGTGAATAATACCTTTTTCTACAAAAGTCTGCAGGGTACGGTACACAGTAACCCGGTCAAACATTTCACCGGTTTGCTTTTCAATATCTGCATGCGCCATTGCGCCTTCACCATTAAGGAAAAGCTCCAGAATTTTTTTGCGTCCATCGGTAACGCTGAGTTTATTTTTCTTTAAAATGTCCATTAACATAATCGTACAATTTGAAGTTACAGAAAGTTGTTTCTTCAATATAACAGGTAACTCTAATGGGTGCACTTCAAATTGTCGCTGGCTGGTGGAGACACCAGCCACGGCAAAAGCGAAAATTTGAAATGCATCCACCCTAATTTACCAGGCTCCGGTTTTGATACTTCTCTTTTAATACACCAGCTACGTCTTTTAGCAACTTTTGTATTTCGTCTTCTTTTAATCCATCATAAATTCCTCTAACCCTGCCTTGTTTATCTACCAGGGCAAAAAACTGTGTATGTATAAACTGGTCGTTAATATTGGTAGCCGCATCGGTTTGATTGTTGTCAATCATATAACTCTGACGGGCCATGGTATACAAAGCAGTCTTGTCACCTGTTACAAAATCCCAGTTTTTATTTCCGCTAACATCGGTTTGCATGGTGCTGTCGTATAAAATTTTGAAAGAACCATCTACATTTTTTTCCAGTTTCCCGTTAATCATCTTTTGCTCATATTTTTTCAATAAAGGCACGCTATCGGTTTCGGGCATGCAGGTGTGCGAAATAATCATAAAACTGCTGTCGTCTTTATAGTCATCATACACACGGCGCATATTGGCATTCATCTTCGGACAAATTCCTTTGCAGGTGGTAAAAAAATACTCAGTTACATAAACTTTACCTGCCACATCCCGATCACTGATGGTTTTGCCATTTTGGTTGGTAAACGAAAATGGTTGTACATCATTAATAACCGGCAAGGCAGATTTATTCATGTCTTCCTGGCTAAAAACATATAAAAAATAAGCACCAAAAAGTATAACAAAGAAACCTGCGTACCAATACCAATTTTTCATACAAAATAAAATTTTAGCAAAGTTACACCCATTCCTGCCGTTAAAATAACCCCAATTCATCGATTCAAATATTTTAACACTTGCAACCGTATTGCAAATATCCATATCTTTGCTTTACTAAAATGGATACAAAAATCAATTGGGATATGATGGGTGTGATAACTTCTATCGGTTGCGCTATACATTGCGCATTATTACCGGTAGTGGTTAGCAGTTTGCCTGTTTTTGGCATTAATATCATACACAATTTGTGGTTTGAGTGGTCCATGATTGGATTGGCATTTGTTGTTGGATCTTATTCCCTTTTTCATGGGTATCTTAAACATCATCGTATCGTTACTCCCCTGATGCTGTTTTTAATCGGCTTTGTATTCCTGGTTATGAAACAGTTTTTTCATCCTTTTGAAAACTGGTTTTTATTAGTTGCTGTGCCAATGATTGTTTGGGCGCATTATTACAACTTTCAGTTGTGCCATAAAAGCAAGTGTAGTTCTCCTCATCATAAACATTAATTTTTTATTGGATTAGGCACTTACTACGCAAAGTCTTTACTCTATTGTTTAACTCCCTATTTTCTTTTTTTTCTTGATAAAAAAAAGAAACAAAAAAAATCAAGGCTGCGAATAAAAAGGCTGAAATTTTCAACATAAGCCTAAAATCAAGGAACTCGCCGCCATAGTAAAATACTTTATAGTTTCTGCCGGCTCAAACAGCCTTGATTTCTTAACGGCTTATGTTGAAAATTTCTAGCACTTTTTATTCGAGGCCGCAGCCAGCATGCGTTTTTGAAATAAAAGTTTAATCCTCATTTTTTTAACGACCGCAGTATTCTCTTTTCACTGAATTGAATGATTTATTAACTTGTTGATAAAAGTTCAGTTATGATAAAGTTGTATGTACTATCAGTTTGTTTTTGTTGTTTTATTTCAACCGTCAATGCGCAATCTGTTGATGAGATGGCCGTGAGAGAAACATTGCGTGTTCAAACCGAGGCCTGGAATGCAGGCGACATTCCTGCTTTTATGAAGGGGTACTGGAAAAATGATTCCCTGGCGTTTATCGGAAAAAGCGGTGCTACTTATGGCTGGCAAAATACCTTGGATAATTATATAAAAGGATACCCGGACAAGACGGCGATGGGACAGCTTCAATTCGATTTGCTGGAGGTAAAACGATTATCGGTTCTATATTTTTTCGTAATCGGAAAATGGCAGCTAACCAGGAGTATTGGAGATATTGGAGGCACGTTCACATTATTATTCAAAAAAATAAAAAATAAATGGGTTATTGTAGTTGACCATACCAGTTAATAGTTGATCTCTTCCCAGCCTTTCCACTTTTTTCTTAAATATCTTAAAAGAAAAAAAAGCGAGACTAAAAATGCTACGTAATATATATAATTACCCAGGGTTGGGCTGCCTTCAAAAAAAGCAAATCCAAAATAAATACCAATACTCATATTTATCAATAACCATAAGATGCCCATTGAAATAGACTGAACAATTCTAATCAGGAAGGCTCTTATATCTGGCTCCATATTATTGGCGATGTTAAGAATAAAGGTAAAACCAACGACTTATGTTCACGAAATTTTGAAAGCTGTCTGTAATAAAAATTAAATACAGGAATGAATGCTTATAGAAAAACCGTGAATATGACTATAGTACACGCAAGGGATAAAAAAGTGAGTTAGCTCTTCTGTCACCTTTGAACCTTAGTAGAATCCTAATCATTAAATGAATAGACCTTATTCAAAAAAAAGCAGTTAAAATAAGGTAATAAGGTCCAGTTAAATTAATCAACATTTCTACTAAGGTTAAAGAAAAAAAATATTTAACATACCACCAATTTATCCCTTGCGCAGTATAACTATGATAACAAGCGTAAACAAAAACTGTTGACAAACTATCCTACAAATCTCCCTTATTTTTTATCAATAAGTTATTGAAATCTGTACTGTCTCCATTGAAAACATTGAAGTCAACAAATGATCTTATGCCGTTTACCCGGCCCGATTCGTTGTGTTGCCAGAAAATCCAGTTTCTTCTGATCCTTGGTTTGTCTTTAACCAGGTAATGCGCCACCCAAAGCGGATAATCATCAAATTTACCTGCCAGGTAATTTTCGTAAAAATCTGCATTGGTATAAATTATGGGTTTTACTTTATAATGCTTTTCCACCAGGTCAATCCAATCACGCACCCGTTGTTGCAGATTGCTTACACTGGTGCCCCTTATTTGTTCAACGTCCAATACGGGTGGCAAATCACCAGGTTCAAGATGAACTGTTTCTATAAAATTTAGAGCCTGCCCTTTACCACTTTTGCCGGCATTAAAAAAATGATAGGCTCCACGGGGTATTCCGGCCTTTTTTGCTTCGTACCAATTCTTTTTAAACCGAACGTCCACAGTTTCCAGGCCCTCTGTCGCTTTCATGAAACCAAATCCAATCTTGATGTTTTTACTTTGCATTGCTTTTACATCTCCCCAATCAATCACTGCCTGGTGCCTGCTAACATCAATACCATGAATGCTGTAACTTATTGGCATATCTATCCCAAAACCGGGATACCTAACAAACTTTGGCCGATTGATATAACTCGTTATATAATAGATTCCTACACCTAATCCGCCCAGTAGTATTATAAAAAAAGTGAATGTGCTTGTAAATTTTTTGCGTTTCTTTGCCGCCATGGATGTAAAAATCCTGAAAACCATCTATAAAAAATCATAAATAAAAAAAGGAGCTATTTATTTTGGTTATTTATAAGTTAAACGACCATAAAATATTTAGCCATGAGCAATAAGGCACAAAATTTGCCGTTCGGCGATAAAACCAACATCCTAAAATATTAGTAAATTAGAGCAAGCATGGTATTAAATAAGTGCCTTTTTAAGGCTTCCCTTCAGCATTTTATTGTTTTCATACTGTTTTTCGTGGCCATTGGCTTTAAAAATGTGGCTGCACAAAATGTGGCAGACAGTTTAAAAAAACCATTACTGGCGGCGATAGATAAGAAAGCTGAAGTACGTTATATTATAAGAGCTGCAAATGCAGAATTCCCAGAAGTTTTAAAGGGAAATGAAGAAGAAGCAACAAAGTATATTGAAAAATTCAGCATAAAAAAGCGGGATTATCTTATTAAAATGTACACAGAAGGCAAAAAACTTTTGCCTATGGCTGAGACAATTTTAGAGAAATACAACCTGCCGGTAGAACTAAAAGTGCTGTTGGCGCTTGAGTCGGCTTACAACGGCAACGCAGTTTCCAGGGCGGGAGCCGTTGGGTATTGGCAGATGATGGGCGCAACTGCACGTGAATATGGATTAAAAACAGGTTCGTATTACAAAAAGAAATCAAAATATAAAGGCAAAAAAATTGTGAGGCAGGCCGATGAGCGCAAAAACTTTACAAAATCCACCCATGCTGCAGCCCAATACCTGAGCGACAGAACCAAAGAGCTGGATGAAGATTTACTGATGGTAGTGGCAAGTTATAATTGTGGTGGAGGAAATGTAAGAGCCGCCATGAGGAGAAGTAAAAAAGACGACCCTACATTTTGGGATATTAAAAAATATTTGCCAGCCGAAACCCAGGCTTATGTAATGAATTTTATTGCAGTAAATGTGATATTTAATAATTATGACCTGTTTACAAGAGAAGAACTGAGGTTTACGCCTCAGAAAATTGAAATGCCGATTAATTTTGATCAAAACCTCTCCGGCGATTTGGAAAATTCTGATGCGCCTGCGTTAATTAAGCATTCGAAGGGCAGTTTATAGTTTCATTAAAGTTAACTTTGCGGCATGCCTCAAATAAACTGGAATGATACCATCAACCTTGCCGGTAAGCTTACCTTTAAAAGGTTTTGGAATGGAGTGAAAGTGCTGAGCAGTTTTTACGCCAGCAGGCTATTAAAAAAGCCAATTCAGTGGGGCTACCCCGTTTCAATTTCATTTGAACCAACAACAAGTTGCAATCTTCGTTGCCCTGAATGCCCCAGTGGCTTAAGGGCCTTTACCCGGCCTACCGGAATGTTGGAGAAAGATTTTTTTACAAAGACCATCGATGAAATTCATAAAGAGTTATTGTACCTCATCTTTTATTTCCAGGGTGAACCTTACCTCAATCCCGGGTTTTTGGATATGGTAAAATATGCCAGCAGTAAAGGCATTTATACAGCCACCTCTACCAACGCCCATTATTTAAATGATGCTAATGCAAAAAGAACAGTCGAAAGTGGATTGGACAGGTTAATCATTTCTATTGATGGCACCACGCAGGATGTATATCAGCAATACAGGGTGGGCGGCAATATTGAAAAAGTACTGGCCGGAGCAAAAAATATTGTAAAGTGGAAGAAAGAGCTGAACAGTAAAACACCATTTGTGTTCTTTCAGTTTTTAGTAGTTAAGCCAAACGAACACCAGGTAGAAGATATAAAACGACTGGCAAAAGAAGTAGGTGTGGATGAAGTACGTTTTAAAACGGCCCAGGTATATGATTATGAAACTGATCCCAACAACCTGATACCTGAAAATGACAAATTCAGCCGGTACACAAAAAATGAAGATGGCACCTACAAAGCAAAAAATAAATTGGCAAACCGCTGCTGGAAAATGCAACATGCCAATGTGATAACCTGGGACGGATTGGTGGTACCCTGTTGTTTTGATAAAGATGCAACGCATCGGCTGGGCAATCTAAAAACCCAGTCATTTAAGGAAATATGGAATAATGATAATTACAAACAGTTTCGGTCTGAACTGATGAAGAGCAGAAAGAACATTGATATTTGCGCCAATTGCAGCGAAGGTGTTTCTGTTTGGAAGGATTAACACTATTTTGATTGCAGACCGTTTTTTTATCCACCAATCTTTTGAAAGTTTGCAGTAAACCTGTTGACCCTTTACACTTCAAATATTTACTTAATTTTATTAAATGGCCGGCACTTTCAACAATCAACTCCGACAAATACTTTTACTTGCTTTAATTATTGTGTTGGGGATTATGATGATAAATCAGCTCAACATTTTTTTACCGGGCTTATTAGGCGGCATTACATTTTACATACTCACCAGGAAATGGTATCACTATTTAACCATTGATAAAAAATGGAGAAAGGGCTTAACGGCATTATTGTTTATTATTGGTTCACTTATCCTCATTGCGATTCCGGTTTATTTTTCAGTGATAATGGTAACACCCAAGATAGATGCCCTGGTAACCAATCAGCAGGAAGTAGTGAAGGGTGTTCAGATTTTTTCGGATAAAGTGGAAGCTGCAACAGGCTTCAAAATAATTACAGACGAAAATTTAAAATCACTTACAAAAAGCGCTTCGTCATTTATTCCCTCCTTTTTAAACAGCACAGCTACCATACTTACCAATTTGCTGATGATGTTTTTTTTATTGTACTATTTGTTGGTAGGAGGTAAGGAGGTTGAAAAATACCTGGATCACATTATACCGTTAAAGCCCGAAAATGTAGATAAACTGGCAAAGGAAACTCAGATGATGATCAGTGCCAATGCGGTAGGCATACCTATAATTTGTATCGTACAGGGCGCATTTGCAGCGATTGGATATTTAATTTTTGGTGTAAAAGACTGGGGTATGTGGGGCTTTGTAACAGGTGTGTTTGCTTTTTTTCCATTGGTAGGTACAATGATTGTTTGGGTGCCATTGGTAATTTATATGTACTCTACCGGGCAAAACTGGACGGCAACCGGACTGGCAATTTATAGCGTTGTTGTTACAGGCAATGTAGATTATATTACCAGGCTTGGGCTTATGAAAAAAATTGGAAATGTACATCCACTGATTACCGTGTTAGGTGTTTTGGTGGGACTTAAATTATTCGGTTTTATTGGGCTAATTTTTGGCCCCTTGTTAATTAGTTATTTTTTGATTTTAATTAAAATTTATATCAACGAATTTGCTTCTGGTAAAACAGTGAGATCAACAAAGGAATAAAGCAGCAATATACTATGAGTATAGATAAAGACATTAATCAAAGTAGTTTTAAGAGTGAGCATCAGCGTGCCATCATCAATCTTATTTTCACCTATAATTGGACTACCGAAAAATTAAAATTCATTTTTGATAAGGAAGGGCTTACTATGCAGCAGTTTAATATACTACGCATATTGCGGGGTAGCGACAAGCCACTTTCCACCCTTCAAATACGGGAACGCATGCTCGATAAAATGAGCGATACCAGCAGAATTGTGGATAGGCTTATCATAAAAGGGCTGGCAAAAAAAATTACCTGTAAATCTGATAAACGGCTTGTAGACGTAAGTATTACTGATAAGGGTAAAAAAGTACTTGCTAAAATTGATTTGCAGGAAGATGAAATGTCAAACATTATGCAAACCTTGTCTGAAGCTGACGCAAAAACCCTCAATAAATTATTGGACAAGATTCGTCAATCTGATTAAAGTTACCGGGGCAGGAGTTGTTGTTTTCCTGTTCTACAAATTTGAGTTTAGTGATTAAGTTTTCTGTTATTATATTATTATTTACCCTTGAAGTTTTATTTGCAACACAAATTAAAGCGCAGGCAACTCCTGAGTTCCGTGGGGTTTGGATTGCTACAGTTGACAATATTGACTGGCCATCTGCCGGAAATTTTGACAGCGATGCTCAAAAGGCGGAGTTTATTAAGCTATTGGATATGCACCAGCGCAATGGCCTCAACGCAATGGTAGTTCAGGTGCGGCCATGTACCGATGCTTTTTATCCGTCTCAATACGAACCCTGGAGCCAATGGCTAACCGGTGTACAGGGCCAGCCGCCATCACCCTATTACGATCCGCTGGAGTTTATGATAACCGAAACGCACAAACGAGGAATGGTTTTTCATGCCTGGGTAAATCCCTACCGTGCAGAGTTCAATATTTACACTTCCGTTACTTCACCAACACATGTTACCCGTATACATCCGGAGTGGTTTGTTACTTATGGGGATAAACGATATTTTGACCCCGGTAATAAAGAAGCTCAGGAATATGTAACTGCAGTTATTACCGATATTGTAAAAAGATACCCGGTAGATGCCATACATTTCGACGACTATTTTTATCCATACCGCATTGCAGGTAAAGATTTTCCGGATGAAGCCAGCTTTAGAAAATATGGCAATGGCATGCGGAAAGATGATTGGCGCAGAAGCAATACAGACTCTATCATTGCCAAATTAAGCCGTGCCATTAAAAGAGAAAACCCGGTTTGTCAATTTGGTATTAGCCCGTTTGGCGTGTGGCGCAACCAGGAAAAAGATCCCGTAAATGGCAGTAAAACAAATGGCGCTTCCAGCAACTACGATGATTTGTATGCCGATATTTTATTGTGGTTAAAGAACGACTGGATTGATTATGTAGCTCCCCAACTTTACTGGGAATTTGGCCATCGCATTGCGCCTTACGAAGTGCTGCTGGATTGGTGGAGCAAGCACAGTTATGGAAAGCATTGTTATATAGGGCTGGGCATTTACAAAGCCAACAGCAATGCAGCCTGGAGAGATAATAAACAATTACCAAGGCAAATAGAAGCCCTGCGAAAAAAAGCCAATATTAATGGTATGATATTTTTCAGCAGTAAAACCTTTGAATCAAATCCCAATGGATGGAGCGATTCCTTAAGATTGAATTATTTTAAAGAACCGGCACCCATACCTGACATGGATTGGTTGAAATAATTATAACCTATACTTTGCAAGGGATACATTAGGGGCTTTATTTTTACTTTATCCTGTTCAATTTATCCTGTTTTTTTGTTGACCAGCAGATGTTTTCTATGGCGGCATTGTTGTGTCACTCTCTTGTACTTATGTATTTTCATGGCATCTACCGCCGTGGTTGAAATACACAGACTACAACGCCGTTGTCTTCACCGGCTTGCTACATTAAATTATCTTGCTTATCAATTAGACCAACAATTTAAAATTGGGAAAAGCGGTCGGTGAGCCACCTTCCACAGCAGAAAACATTAAAACAATTCAACGCTATTTGCAAGTTAAAAAGAGAGACTACTCTGACTCTTCCAAATGTTTTGGACAGCTTAAATAAATCCATTAATTTGTTGGTAGTTGAATTGACGCAACCAGGCAAAACCAAATGCGCCCCCCAATAAGCATTAATAATGAGTCATTTACTTTTAGGCAAGTTGCGTTTAATAATGTAAATATAAATGTTAGGCGAAATTTCAAGACAATCAAAGTCTGAAAGTATCAGGTGCTAAAAAAAATCAAGTAAATGAAAACAAAGTTTCCTGGATATTTTAAACTAGAAGAAAAAGAACTTCATTCTCTATGGGAGAATGCATTGTTCGCATTTGACGCAAATATTCTTCTGAATTTATATCGATATTCAGATGAAACACGGGAAGATTTTTTCAAGATTTTAGAAAAAATTAAAGATAGAGTTTGGATACCCCACCAAGCGGCACAAGAATTTTTTGACAATCGTCTATCTGTAATTAGTCAGCAGGAAAAGTCTTACGAGGATGCTATAGCTTCATTAAATACAATTCTAAAGGATTTTGAGAATTCTAGGCAACATCCATTTTTATCGAATAAGCTTTTATCTAAATTTTCTTCCTTAACAAAGGAAATTTGCGCAGAATTAAATTCCAATAAAGAAATTCACATTAATCGAATAGTTAACGACGAGATACTCGAAAAAATTCAATCTATTTTTAATGACAAAGTTGGTGATGATTTTAAAGAATCTGAATTAGGGAATTTGATTACGGAAGGCGAAGAAAGATTTAAAAATAAAATCCCACCTGGGTTTAAAGATGCAAAAAAAGGGGACATTGAAAGCGATACAAGGAAGTTCGGAGACTTTTTTGTTTGGAAACAGATAAATATTAAATCAAATGAATTGAAAACCGGAATAATTTTGGTGACAGATGATAGAAAAGAAGATTGGTGGGTGAGATTTAAAGGTAAAACTTTGCACCCGAGACCCGAACTAATCAAAGAATTTATTGCTTTAACTAACCAATCTTTTTATATGTACCAATCAGATCGGTTCTTGGAATTTGCTCGTGATTATTTAAATGAAAATATTAATCAGAACGCTATCGATGAGATAAGAGAATTGAGAAAATTAGATGAACAAGAAAGGCTTAATCAGATTATTAAAGAACAAGTCTACCTTGAAACAGCTCACGCAAGAGAAAGGTTATTTAAAGAAAGAATTATGCTAGAAAGTGAGTATAATTACATATCTGAGAAAAAGAAGATTCTAGAAAATAAATTATCGGAAGAAATTCATGAATTGAATTCCCAAGATCCTGCTGGTTTCAATGATGCAAAATTATTAACCTTACAGCAAGAGCTTAAAATGATTTCAAATAAGCACAGCGACCTTATCTATCGAATTAAAGATCTTGAGACACATGAAATTTTGTTGAAGAAGGATGGTAGAAAAACTTCGCTTAATAAAAGTATTGCTGCAAGTGGGGCTTGACGGCAGTAAAATCAACAGGTGTATAAAATCAAACAGTGGTTCTGGCTTGAAAAGCAACTTTCAACTTCAGTTTTTAACTTCAACAAAACAACTTGACTCAACTTCAGTTATCGGCGGACGGAATTCTTCTATGTTGAGATTCCGCTGTATGTTGTGCTAAAAATATTTTTTTGGGTTTACTTTTTACATGGCAGTATAATTTTAGGCAATGCTATAATATGAAAAAGTACACTTCTATAAACAGACATCGAAAGTGCTTTTGGCACCTGGAAGCTGCATGATCTCTTTTAACTTTTTAAAAATTTACACCTGTATCCTACGCCTTGGTTCATGGCACACGAACCATCCGCTACACCGTTAAAAACTGTTAAATTACCATGCAAAGCGGTTAACAATCTTACAATTTAAACCTTACTTTTAAATCGCACAAATGGGTCGTTTGCCACGAACCAAGGTTTAGCGTGTTGGATATTGTTGCTGTGCTTACCAACCAAAACGATTACACCAAAACCCGCAACTATTGGAAATACCTGAAAGCCAAACTAAAAAAAGAAAACAGCCAAGTGGTTAGTGCTACTACCCAGTTGAAAGAATTAACAATGAACTTTTATTTATAAATTTAGCAGCGGTTAGAGACTGCCGATTTTCAAACGCCGCCACATCGCCAAACCATACCGCTATAACCTAATTTATGCTCACATTTCGCAGATCTTTTATAGATGACATATTGATTAAAGAGACTGGAAAGATCATAAAGAACTGTAAACTGTACAATATTTTTTATTCCAAGGTAATACTCGGACGTTTTTATTCGGGAGACAATTTCTCCTTTATAGAAATGAATAAGCAAAAAATTAGAATTGACCACACCTATAATTTTTTCAAAAGTTCAAAATATACATTTTACAATCAATATACTGGTGAGACTTTGGGATGCTTTGAAATACCAAACGGATATGTCGGGGAAGCAGCAATGTATTTATCTAACGGTGAGACTTATCAGTGGAGGGAAAATAATGATCATAAGCATATGATGAAGCCAGCAACCTGGAGTATATACGGATTTGATCTATTTTCTAAGGACCATAACGTTTTTTATCATGGAAAAATGACTCCTGACTTAGTAACAAACTATATAAATCCAGACCAAATTTTTGAGGGAGAGATTAAATCAACAAACGAGCAATTATATCTTCCACTATTTGCGGGAATCTATATCATGGAAGAAAAGTTCAAGCGTATTGAGAAAGACCCTGGATGAAAATAAAATCAACACACAACATTAAGAACAACAGCAGAAAGTCCCCACAAAAAAAGCCCCGCCTCAAAAACTATTAACGGGGGCTTTTGGCTATTGTTTGTTGACCAACATCGGGTAGTTAACTATAAGTGGAAAGTTGTTGTTCGATTAACTCATGCCCCAACTAATCTCACCATTTTTTTCATCTTTAATTTCAATACCAAGTGTTACCAGTTGTTTTCTTATTTTATCTGAAGTAACATAATCCTTTTTGGTCTTTGCTTCTTTCCTGATATCAATCAGCAGTTGCATTACACCATCCAACACAGTGTTATCAGCGGCAGAGATTTGCTTTATGCCAAACACATCTTCTAAAAATAATTTAAAGGCATTTTTTAATAATTGCAATGTATTGGCGGAAACTGCACCCGGTAAAATATGCCCGTCTTTTATTGAATTGATAACTGGAGCCAGCTCAAACATATTGGCCAAAACTTTTGCTGTACTAAAATCATCGTCCATAAATGCCTCGAACTCATTTACCAACTTTACAATTTTTTCGTCCAGTTCTATATCTGTGGCAGATGCCTTTTCCGGAATAGCCAAATCCTGTAAAACTTCATAAGCTTCCCATAAACGTTTTAAAGCTTTTTCACTTGCCTGCAATGCCTCACTGCTAAAATCAATCGGACTGCGGTAATGGCTTTGTAAAATAAAAAAACGAATGGTCATTGGCCCAAAAGGCTGCGTCAGCAAGGGATGCGTACCATTAAACATCTGGCTAAGCATTATCTGGTTGTTATAACTCTTGCCCATTTTACGGCCATTTACCGTAATCATATTATTATGTATCCAGTACTTTGCCGGGGTGGAATGGTTGCAGATAGTACTTTGTGCAATCTCACTTTCATGATGAGGAAACTGAAGATCCATGCCGCCGCCATGAATATCAAACTCAGCACCCAGGTACTTGGTTGCCATTGCCGAGCACTCAATATGCCAGCCGGGGTAGCCATCGCCCCAGGGGCTTTTCCAGCGCATAATATGTTCAGGGGCTGCAGCTTTCCATAAAGCAAAATCAGCCTTGTCTCTTTTTTCTTCCTGCCCATCCAGTTCACGGGTTGTTTCCAGCAGGTCGTCAATAATTCTGCCACTCAGCTTACCGTAGTCGTGGGTTTCAGCATATTTTTTTACGTCAAAATATACAGAGCCATTTATTTCGTAAGCATAACCTTCCCGGATGATTGTTTCAATCATATTGATCTGCTCTACAATATGGCCGGTGGCGGTAGGTTCTATACTTGGTTCAATGCAATTTAACTGCAACATGGCCCAATGAAAAAGGTTGGTGTATTTCTGCACCAGCTCCATTGGTTCCAGTTTTTCGAGCAATGCTTTTTTGGTTACCTTATCTTCTGCCTCACGGCCTTCTTCTTCAAAATGACCGGCATCGGTGATGTTACGTACATACCTTACTTTATAACCTTTGTAAGTGAGGTAGCGATATATAAAATCGAAGGTTACATAGGGCCTTGCATGGCCAAGATGGCTTTCGCCACTAACTGTTGGTCCGCACACATACATGCCTACATGGCCAGGTGTAATGGGTGTAAAAACTTCTTTTTGCCGGGTATAAGAATTATAAACTTTTAACGACATTATTAATTAGTATAAAAATTAAAAAGGAATGATTTATTGAAGCGGTTTTATGCAACTGCCTGACTTGTTATAATTTTTTTAAGCCCTGTTAAACACAATGAAAACCGAGTATAGTATAACAACTTAAAAACCGGTTACAGGCAAAGATTGCATATTTAATTGCAGCAACAACAGCAACAGGAAAGAAAATAATATGTGTGGATTTTTAAAAGCATAAATGAGTGCAAATATAGGTTATTCGGTTAATCCGGTAAACGACTGATATCTGTAATAATCGGAAAATGATCGCTGAGCATTTTAGGGATTCGTACAAATTGATTGACCGAATAACGTTTATCAACAAAAATATTATCAATTCTTAAAGTAGGCGCTATGCCACTAAATGTTCTTCCAATACCAATTCCTTTTTTAACAAAAGCATCCTGCAAACCTTTACCGATGGTTTCATAAGCATACGAGTTGGGCACATCATTAAAGTCGCCACACACCACTACCGGGTAAGGACTTTTATCCATTTCGGCTTTTATCTTATCTGCCTGTACCTTTCTTTTGAGAAATCCATTTTTAAATTTACTCAACAGGCTCTTCGATTTTGCAATATCATCATCCGATTTTATGGAAATATTTTCAAGGTATTTTAGGTTGGTTGGTGAAAAACGAAGCGATTGTAAATGAAGGTTAAAAACCCGGATGGTGTCGCTATTTTTTACAATGTCAACATACTGAAAGGAGGAATTGTATTCGGCAGGTTCGCTGGTAAAATATTGCTTATTGATGATTGGGTATTTAGAATATGTAATGATACCAAAATGCTGCTGGCTCATAAAATTTTCTTTGAAATTATACGAGTAAAATGATTGGGGCATATTTAATTTATGCGAAATGTCGAAGATAGAATAGAAGCTATATTTTTTATAATAAGGTGTATTCAGATCTGCAAGGGTATCACCGCCAACCATTTCCTGGAAACAGGCAACATCCGGCTGGTATTGATTGATCAAATCAATCATATTATTAAACGTAGCAGGCTTTTCTTTAAAATGCATGATATCAAACTGTGCCACATTCCAACTCATAATTCTAAAATTGCTTGCTGCTTTCTGCACCGTAAAAGATGAAGAAAACCGAACCGGGATAATATTGGTGATGTGACTAAAGGAAAGTGCAACTGTAACAATAAAAATTATTGCCCACCATCGTTTTAAAAATAGCCAGAAAATGAAAAATATAAAAAGAAGTAAAAGCAGGTAAAATAAAGACAAGGTTAAAAAACCTAGTGGCCACCAAAATGAAGTAAAGAAATATTCGCTGTAGCAACCCAACAAAAAAAGTATTGCTAACACAAGGTTGGTTAGGATAAAAAATCTTTTAACAATCCAGCGAAAAATGCTTGTTGGCATGAGATAAAGATAATGGATGCCGGTTAAAATCAGTCAAAAAGAACTGTTAGAAATTAGATCTCAGGAATAGAAACGGAAAAAACAGGCAACTATATTAAATGACCAAACTGCATTTAGTTAAAGGTCTTCTTCAGCGGCTCTTTTTAAAATATTCTTTTCTTCGTCCGTTAAAAAATGATAGCCTTTCTGGTTAATCTTATCCAGTATTTCATCTACGCGTTGTTGGGTAACGTTAGATGTTTTGTTGTACGGCTTTCTGCCGTCTGAGTTATAAAAAACCTTTTCCTTTATTGAGCCGCTATCATTTTTCTTTGGGTTAAAGAGGTTCATAAACCAATCGTACAGGGCAATCATCCATATACTGCCATCTTTGCCTTTGCGAAGCATAAACACAAATAAAAATCCTGCCAATCCACCACCAAGGTGGGATAAACTATAAGCTGAATTTTGCGAAGCAACACCGATAAAGTCGATAACAATATAAATAAGCGTAAGAATCCAAATGGGTATGCCACCATTTAAGTTTCGGAAGAAACGATAATTTGGAGCAAGTGTGGTAGTTGCAACAGCCACACCCATGGTGGCCGCATTGGCGCCAATCAGTGAACTGCTATTGAGAAAAGGTTTTGCTGATGGAATAAAATAATTAGCTAAAATAAAAACCAGTGCACCGGCAAGGCCGCTATAAATATAAATGGGTATCAGTTTTTTGTTGCCGGTAAGTTCCTGTAAAATAAACCCAAATGCCCACAGCCAAAGCATGGTGCTGATAATATGTAATACACCAACATGTGTAAACATATAACTTAATATTGTCCAGGGCCGTTCGCTGAGTTGTGTAAGACTGGCCGGCATTTCAAAATACTGAACTACCTGTGTATCGAAAGCACCATCACCTGTTTGAAAAAAATTGTAAACAACTTTTATGGTAATGAGCAGCAAAAAAAAGATCACGTTTATTGTGAACAAACCTACCAGGGCATTGCCATCGCTTCCCAGGGTAAGTCGCTTCCTGGGGCGCTGATAATCCGAATATCTATCTGATTCTCCCATTAAAATAGTTGTATTACAAATCTACAAAAACAGCTTGTCAAAAATGTTGTAAAGTTTCCGGTTTTAAATTAAACGTATGTAACACGACTTTTATTGACGAATTACTCAAATTAAAACAGGGATTGGACCTTGATGCCGAATTCGGACTTTATCATTCCTGTTATAGTAACGCTAATAAAACGTTTTTTTATTGGTTTTGTTCCAGTACATGATCAAAAGAAAACCCACAAGAGCTCCGCCAAGGTGAGCAAAGTGCCCGATGTTATCATTAGCAGAGGTATTAAGCCCGCCAAAGAGATCAATTAAAATATAAAAAGGAATAACATATTTTGCTTTTACCGGGATCGGTATAAACATGATGTATAATTCCATATTTGGAAATAAATAGGCAAAGGCTGCCATTACACCCATTATAGCCCCTGAAGCGCCGATCATAGAATACTGATTTTTGTAAATCTCTACCACCTGTGCTGCACTTAAATTATTATCCAGCGCTACTCTAATGCCTTCCTGGCTTTTCGCAAAACCTTCTGCGCTAAATGGGATGGTTAACTGTGTTAAAATACCTGCACCTAAACCACAAATAAGATAAAAAATTAAAAACTTTTTTGAGCCAATATAATTTTCCAGGAAACTACCGAACATCCATAAAGTGAACATATTAAATAATATGTGAGCAAAACCATTAGGATCATGCAAAAACATATGAGTAATTAACTGGTGCGGTTTAAAGGCAGCCGAGCTAAAATAGTGCAGGGAACCCCATTCGGTAACAACCCCTATAGCATGCTGGGCAATGAGAACTAAAACATTAATAATTATAAGATTTAGAACAACGGGAGTAATTTTTTGCATTGACTTAATTTAGGTTGCAATTTCGGGATACTTATCGGTTTTACTGGTTTGACCGCTAAATAATTGAATAATGCTATGGGTTAATTTATACTGAAATTTGCAACGAAGGTAATTTTTCTATTTTGCCTGAAAAAGGATTTAACGAAACAATTACCCCACGCCATAACCGGCCTGTAGTTTTTTTAATAAATCCCTTTTTAATTCCTGTGGAATAAATGCCGCTTCCAACGCATATTTATTGCATTGATAAAAATCTTTATTAGTCCAGCCAAATGTTTCCTGCAATTTTTCGTATTCCGTGTTCAACGTAATATCAACAATGGTTGGCGCATCGGTATTTACATTCAACGAAACGCCGGCCCTGTATAATTTATCAATCGGATGATCTTTGTAGGTATCATATAAGTTAATCTGCACATTGCAGGATGGGCAAATTTCCAGGTGTATTTTATGGCGTTTTAAATGAGCAACCAGTTCCGGGTCTTCAATGCTTCTTACACCATGGCCTATTCGTGTTGGGCCAAAATATTTTAATGTTTCCCAAACACTTTCAGCACCCTTCGCTTCTCCGGCGTGTGCTGTTAGGTGGATACCTTTTTCTTTCGCATACTTAAATGAAGTGATATGTGGATCAATGGGAAAGCCAGCTTCATCCGCAGCTATATCAAATCCTGCCACTGTTGTGTGCTTAAACTGCTCCACCAGTTTTACAGTTTCCATACTTTGTGCTTCGGTATAATGACGCAGTGTACAAAGTATCAGCCTTGCCTCAACGCCTGTTTCTTTGATGGAGGCAGCACATGCAGCTTCGGTGAAGGCTACAACTTCGTAAGGTGTAAGCCCTTGTTCGAGATGTTGCAATGGAGCAAACCTTATTTCGGCATATAATACATTGGAAGGAACCAGTTGTTGAAAAAGATCCTGCACTACCCATTGCAACTGATCTTTTGTTTGCATCAATTTGTAGCCTTTAATGGCACGTGTTAAAAAGTCACCAAGGTCATGGCATTTTGCCGGGGCGACAAAATCTTGCAGGTAAATTTCTTGGGAGATGGATGGATCAATGTTTGAAACTACTTCATAGCTGAGTCCACAATCGAGGTGCAGATGTAATTCTACTTTTAGTAAACTTTCAATGTTCATCGTTTTCGTTTTAGGGCTCCTTAAACTAAATTTTAAGACGCCTTATTTTGGCAAACACTTTTATTAGCAGCAGTTTTAGTATATCAAGTCATTAGTTGTGCGTTCGCCTTTCTTACTTAGGTTTTCTTAAAATTGAATAACAAAAATTAAAAAAAAATAGTAACTGTGCGATAATTAGGAAAAACGTCAAACCAGACATAAATGTGATTTGATTGGTAAATGCATTAAAATTAGCAGAGTCGCTGTAATCATAATAACGACGCGGCATTCCTGCAAGTCCCACATAGCGGAATGGTAGTAGAATAAAACTTATGCCTAAAAATGAAACCCAAAAATGAATATAACCTAAAGTACAATTCATCTTTTTCTTGAGTATTTTGTCAAACCAGTAATAAGTCGCTGCAAAAATTGCAAATGCTAAAGCGACAAAGAAAAGTGAGTAAGAATTTGGCATTACAAAATATGTGTCATGCAAATGAATGTCTAAAGCGGAATTTCCATAAAAGATTTGTAGTATAAAAATTAAAATGAGGCAGCTAAATAACCCAATCACAAAAAGCAAATCCGGTGTAAAGCTGATATACTTTTTAAAAATCTTTATAAGCAAACGGTAGATAAGAAAGGCTATCAATAACATTAAAGGTGTCATTATAATAGCTATAAATGGATTTAAACCAGTAACGAAGTAATGGTATGTCCACATAATCGTTATTGGAATAAAAGCGAATAACGCTGATAGGAATATGAGTATAAAATTTTTTTTCACTAAGCAGTAGTTGTCTAATTAAAAAGTCGGATAAGGTGACGCAGTACACATGTATTAGCGAACATTTTACGTAAGCAAAAATGGCAAAATTTCATTGATGGCATGCACCTGCCTGAAATTATCATGGGTTACATGATGCTCTACTACTTCATGTTCCCAGGTGGTGTGGTAAGGCACATGCACACCGTGCCCGCCAATTGCAAGCACCGGCAATATATCCGACTTAAGTGAATTGCCCAACATCAAAAATTCGGAAGGATGAATATCAAGGTGTTTAATCAGCTTAAGATAATCGGCTTCCTGCTTGTCGCTCATAATTTCTATATGGTGAAAATAATGTTCCAGCCCCGATTTTCTAAGTTTACGCTCCTGGTCCAATAGGTCGCCCTTGGTAGCAACCACTAAACGATATCTGCCCTTTAACGTTTTTAATACATCTTCAACACCGTCCAGTAATTCAATTGGTTTTTCGAGGAGTTCCTTGCCATATTCGATGGCTTTTTTTAGTACATCAATATTGAGCGTATCATCAGAAATTCTTAGCCCGGTTTCAATCATTGAAAGCATAAAGCCTTTTACACCATATCCATACAAAGGCAAATTCTGAATTTCAGTTTTAAATAACTCTTTTGCCAGCGTGTGGCGTGGCAGATAGTCTTCGAGCAGGGCACAAAATTTTTGCTCAGTTTCCTGGAAATATGGTTCGTTGATCCACAGTGTATCATCGGCGTCAAAAGCAATTACTTTAATATCCATACAACTAAAATTTTGTGGTGCCTGCACCGTTATTCGTGAAGTGTCAACAACACCACACATTCTATATGATGCGTGTGCGGAAACATATCAACCGGCTGAATTTTTTCAACTTTATATTTTGCACTTAATAATCCAAGGTCCCTTGCCTGTGTAGCTGTATTACAACTTACATACACAATTTTTGGAGCAGCAATTTCCAGTAATTTATTTACCAGTTTTTCGTGCATTCCTGCTCTTGGAGGGTCAGTGATAATTACATCCGGTTTTCCGTGTGCCGCAAAAAACTCGTCATTACATATCTTAATAACGTCGCCACTAAAGAATTCAGTATGCGAAATATTATTGAGTGTTGCATTGATTTTTGCATCTTCAATAGCTTCGCTGATTACTTCAACACCAATTATTTTTTTTGCCAGTTTACTTAAAAAAATACCAATGCTGCCGGTACCACAATACAAATCATACACAATTTCGTTGCCGGTAAGCCCTGCAAAATCACTGGTAATGGTATACAATCTTTCCGCCTGTTTGGTATTGGTTTGAAAAAATGATTTGGGCCCAATCTTAAAAGAGTAGTCGCCCAGCTTTTCAATCACAAAACCTTTTCCAAAGTACACTTGCGGTGTAAGGTCATAAATACTATCGTTCCACTTTGTATTGATGGTATAAAAAAGTGTAGTAATACCTGGTATGGTGGCTAATATATGATCCAGCAAACGAATCCTTTCCACTTCATCTTCATAGCCCAGGCAGATGTTTATCATCAATTCGCCGGTGGTGCAATTGCGGATGATAATATTACGTAACCAGCCTGTATGTTGTTTAATATCGTAGTAGGAATAATTATTTGCCAACGCAAAATCACGAATGGTATTTCTAATAACGTTATTGATATCATCCATCAGGTAACATTCTTCAATATCAATAATCTTATCAAATATGCGGGGAACATGGTATCCCAATGCACCACCACGGACTATGGAAGCCTGATCTGTTGTTGAATTCTCTGAGGTAGTAGCGTTTGTTTCTGCCAATTCCGGCGACTTGTTATCCGACAGCGGAGGCAGCAGGTCCAGTTCCTCCCTGGTTAAATATCTTTTATTACTAAATGTAAATTCAAGTTTGTTTCGGTAATGTATCGTTTCGTCACTTCCCACAATAGGCATCATTGCCGGCAGCTCTACCTTTCCGATTCTCCGAAAATTCTGCGCTACTTCCTGCTGTTTATATTCCAGTTGTTTCTGGTAAGGTAGCATTTGCCATTTGCAACCACCGCATATACCAAAGTGCATACAAAACGGAGTTGTTCGCTCTTTCGAATATTCATGAATACGGGTAACCTTACCTTCTCCGTAATCTTTTTTATTAGTACTTATAAAAACGTCTACCACATCCCCCGGTACGGCGCCTTCAATAAAATATACTTTTCCATCCAATCTTGCCAGCGATTTTCCTTCGGCTGCATAGCCGGTTACGGCGATTTTTTCCAATAAAAACTTTTTTCTTTTCACGGCTGCAAAAATAACACCTCCCTGGCTGATATCAGGTATAATGCAGCGCTTATTATTTTGTTAACGATTTGTAATTTTCACCGCTGCTTTTCGTTCAGGTAACGATTAACCATTGATTTTAAATACTTTTGATTCCACATTAAAAAACCAATGAAACGAATTTTAATTTTACTCCTTACCGTTCAATGCGGCTATTTGGCTTCCGCACAAAACTTTACCGTTACGTTAAAGTCACCTCAATACAAATCGGGCATTGCTTATCTTACCTATCACATGGGTAAAAACCTGAATGTAGAAGATTCTGCAGCAATAAACAGTAGCGGAACAGCTGTTTTTACTGGAAAAAGAAAACTACTTCCCGGAATTTATGCCATGGTATTGCCAGGTAAACGCATACTTTTCGATTTTTTGGTGGATAAAGAACAGGTTATTGCTGTTAAAGTAGATACGACTGATCTTATTAATAAAACCATAGTAACGGGATCAAAGGAAAACCTGTTGTTTCAGCAATACCAGCAATACATATCAGGCAAAGGAAAATTGTTAGAAACTGAAAGAACTGCTTATTCCACCGCTTCCAATGCATCTGATTCTGCAATGCACGAGGCAAACTACCTGAAATACAATAAAGAGTTGAATGAATACAGGGAAAGCATAATTAAAACCCAGCCTAAATCTATGATGGCGGTTTTATTAAATGCAATGAAAGAGCCTCCTTCGCTGGGAAATAAAATGCAGACAAGAAATGATTCACTAGAAAACTATTATTATTACAAGTCGCATTACTGGGATGGCATTAGTTTTATGGATGACCGCATTATAAGAACGCCTTTCTTTCTACCAAAATTTGAGCGTTATTACAGGGAGTTAATCGTTCCAAACCCCGATAGTATTATAGCTGAAGCAGATTATCAATTGCTATTGGCACGCAACAATCCGGAAGTTTACAAGTTTATGTTGAACTGGCTTACAGACGAATATATCAATCCCAAATACATGGGGCAAGATGCGGTGTTTGTACACTTGTTTGAAAAATATCACAGCAAAGGTTTAACAAGCTGGCTCAACGAAAAGCAACAGGAAGCCATCAGTCGCAGGGCTTATATGTTGATGGCAAACCTGATAGGATTGAAGGCTGCTAATTTGGAAATGGTAGACAGCACAGGAAAACCTTATCCTTTATATGATGTAAAGGCCGACTATACCGTAGTTGTTTTTTGGGATCCAACCTGCGGGCATTGTAAAGAAGAATTACCCAGGCTCGACTCAATTTATGAAGCAAGCTGGAAAAAGCATGGCGTAAAAATATATGCCGTGCTTTCAGCAGATTCAAAAGAAAACCTAAAAACAGAATGGACAAAATATACGAAGGAGCACAATCTGCAAGACTGGGTAAACGTTTATCAAACAAAAGAAGCAGAAGAGGCCGTAATAGCTGCCCAAAAAGCAGGGTACAGGCAGTTATATGATGTTACACTTACCCCTACACTATACTTATTGGATAATGAAAAAAGAATTATTGGTAAAAAATTGACCTGGCAACAAATAGATGAATTATTACAGGTTAAATGGAAGCAGGTAAATAACACAGTAGAAAAATAAACCACCCACTAAAAAGTAACGGCTTTAAAAATGAAGAAAATATATTTTTTATTTGTGTTATGCCTTGGCATGATGCAAGCTTTTTCACAAACGCTTTTTACGTATGGTCCTTATTCGGTAACAAAAGCCGAATTCTTAAAGGCATACAATAAAAACAAAACTCCGGTAGCAGATAAAGAAAAAGCCCTTAGAGAATACCTCGACCTTTATTCAAGATTTAAATTGAAAGTAAAATCTGCCGAAATACAAAAGCTCGATACCATACAGCAACTTCAATTTGACCTGCAAAACTTTCGCAGCCAGGTTGAAGAAGGTTATATGAACGATGAAAAAGGGGTAAACGTATTGGTAGACGAAGCCTTATTACGCAGTCAGAAAGACATACATCTGTTGCATTTTTATGTGCCCATCAATAATAAAATGAGCCCTGCCGATACTTCAAAGATTTACAAGGCCATGAAAGAACTTTCTGAAGAATTAAAAAAAGGCGAAACAGGTTACCCGGAAATAGTAAAAGAAATTAGTGAAAAATATATAGAAGTTAAGGGTAAGGATGTTGGTTACATTACAGCCTTCTCACTTCCATACGATATTGAAAACCTGGTGTATGCATTACACCCCGGCGAAATAAGCAGATTATATCGTACCAAATCTGCTTTACACATTTTTAAAAATGCAGATGAGCGTAAAAGTGCCGGCAAATGGAAGGTTGCACAAATATTAATTTCAATCCCACCAGATGTTTCCGGTGTTGATTTAAAGGCACTCGAACATCGTGCAGATTCTGTTTATGAGTTATTAATAAACGGTGCCGATTTTGCAGAAACTGCCAAACAATTCAGCGAAGACAAACTTACTTATATGAACGGCGGTGAGTTGCCTGAGTTTGGAACAGGAAAATATGAATTGCCTTTTGAAACCAACGTATTTGAATTAAAAAATAATGGCGACATAACCAAGCCAATTTTTACGGGTTATGGATACCACATCGTAAAACGAATTGACCATAGAGACGCACCTTCGGATAATAAAGACGAGGTAGCAGTGGCAGCCATAAAACAACAGGTGTTGCAGGATACAAGAATTGATGCGGCTAAAGCAATGTTTTTAAAAGAGGTAAAAATTAAAACGGGTTTTAAAAGAAATCCGTTGGTAAAAGACGCCGATCTTTTTAGATATGCAGATAGTGTAGCCGCTGCCGGTGGTATTGAATATTTTCCCATCAATAACAAAACAGTTTTTTCATTTGCAAAACTGAGCGTGAGAGGAATTGACTGGCTGAATTTTGTAAAAGATTATAAATTAAATCGGGATGTTTATAAGGGAGAAAATAATACAGAACTATTCGATAAATATATTGAAACTGCTACATTGGAATATTACAGAAGACACCTGGAAGAGTACAATGCCGATTTTAAAAATCAACTGCAGGAATTCAAAGAAGGTAACATGCTATTTGAAATAATGGAGAGAAATGTTTGGAGCAAAGCAAGCGGTGACAGTGTTGGTTTGCAAAAATATTATAAAGAGCATTTTGCAAAATATTTATGGGCAGAAAGTGCCGATATTTTATTATTTAATTGCAGTGATGAAAAGACGGCCACACAGGCAGCTAACGATGTACAAAAAGGCAAAGAATGGAAATTAATAGGCGAAGAAAGTGATGGAAAAATACAAACCGATTCAGGCAGGTACGAACTGGGGCAAATACAGTTTCCTGCCGGTACTGCCGTGGCTGAAGGGTTGATTACCAAACCTTTAACAAATGGCGGTGATAACACATCAAGTTTTGTGAAAGTGTTGAAAATCTTCCCCGCAAAACAACAGCGAACATTTGCCGAAGCCCGTGGTATGGTTATCAATGATTACCAGGGTTTCCTCGAAGAAAAGTGGATGAATGAGTTGAAAACGAAGTATCCCGTTAAGGTTAACGAAACTGTTTTTAAGTCGTTGCTTCAATAAATTGTTAGATATATTTTTAAAAGCCTGCTACCAGAATCTGGTGGCAGGCTTTTTGTTTTATGATATACCAGGTAGCAAATAAGAAATGAAATCATTGCTATCCCACATATTAAAAACCTCTAAATTTTAAGTTATGATTATGAAGAAATTAATTGCCTTAACTATGCTGACTGCAATTGGTATAGGTGCAAAAGCGCAGTTTTATGTTCAGGGCGGATTAAACCTTGCAAACATTACAGCCACAAAACAAGGACAAACAGAAGACAACAACTGGCTTCCCACGTTTAATGCAGGTGTAATGGGAAGATTTGGTATATCAGATATTTTTGACCTGGAATCGGGACTGTTGTTAACAGGCAAAGGTTCAAAAGCCCAAACATACTTTACCAACGCTACGGACGACAATTATGTGAAAACTAAATTTAATCCCATCTATCTTGAACTTCCGTTAAATGCAGTGATTAAATTTCCATTGCAAGCCAAGGGAAAGGCAAATATTTTTGTACATGCCGGGCCTTACATTGCACTGGGTGTTGGAGGCAAATCGAAAGTGGAACAAAAATTATTGGGAGTAACTTCAACGGGTAGCCGCGATATTAAATTCAGCAACGACGATCCGTTTACATCACAACAGGATGATGCTGCTTACGATAAACTAAAGCGCTTTGATTATGGATTCAATGCCGGTGGTGGAGTTGATTTTGGAAAATTTATTTTAAAGGCAAATTTTGGTATTGGACTTGCTAAAATAAACAGTACACAAAGTAATAATACAGCCGATGATAAAAACAAATATCGCACGTTTAGTATTTCTGCAGGTATACCAATTGGTAGATAAATTATGATATAAATTAAAAAGAAAAAGGAGCAAAAGATAAAGTAGTAAACTTATCCTTTGCTCCTTTTATAATTTGATTAAATAATTACCTGATTTGTTTTACAGCATTGTAAATAACTTTTGGCTTACCTAATGTATAGTAATGTAATACCGGCACACCAAAAGCTTTCAATTCTTTTGATTGCTGCACCAGCCACTCTGTTCCTATCTCCTCTACGTCTGCATCTGTTTTTGCTTTTGATATGGCATCAGATAAATCCGAAGGAATATCCACATGAAATATTTTAGGAAGAATGGTCAATTGCTTTTTATTGGTGATGGGTTTTAAACCCGGAATAATTGGCACATCAATACCAATAGCCCTGCAATCTTTTACAAACTGAAAAAATTTGTTATTGTCAAAAAACATTTGAGTCATGATGTATTCCGCTCCAGAATCTACTTTATGTTTCAGGTGCATCAGGTCGGTTTGTAAATTAGGTGCCTCGAAATGCTTTTCAGGATAGCCTGCCGTACCAATGCAAAAATCGGGTTTGCCGCCATTCTTAATATCTTCTTCCTGGTAAATACCATTTTTAAGATCCATTACCTGTTTCAAAAGGTCTACTGCATAAGCATGTCCGCCCGGTTCTGGTTCAAAATTCGCTTCATTTTTTGCAGCATCTCCTCTTAACACCAGCACGTTATCTATTCCCAAAAAGTTAAGATCAATCAAGGCATCTTCCGTAACGCGTTTTGTAAATCCACCACAAATAAGGTGAGGTACCGTATCAATATTGTAATGATTTTTGATAGCCGCACAAATAGCAACTGTACCCGGACGTTTACGTACTTCAACACGCTCAAATGTGCCATCCGCTTTCTTCTTAAACATTGTTTCGCTGCGGTGATAGGTTACATTGATAAAGGAAGGTTTAAATTCCATCAAAGGATCTAAATGATCGTAAATTGATTGAATGGTTCTTCCCTTTAAAGGCGGTAATACTTCGAACGAAACAAGCGTTTCCTTTGCCTGTGCTATGTGATCGGTTACTTTCATATTTATAAAATGGATGCAAAGATAAAGGCTAAACACAAAAAACCCTGTTGTTTGTACAACAAGGTTTAATTGAATTACAAAGTGCGAAGACAAATTATATTAGCCATATTATCAAGTGCGATTGTATTTCAACGTTCAATTAAATGAATACCGCCACATTGTAACATCAAAATATTTCCAAGCTTTCAATTGGTTACGGCTTTATTTTCAGCCCTTTTAA
Organism: Ferruginibacter sp.; assembly: GCA_040002495.1. GTDB lineage: Bacteria > Bacteroidota > Bacteroidia > Chitinophagales > Chitinophagaceae > Ferruginibacter. Next base: position 111,292 of record JBDUEK010000001.1, on the reverse strand, counting down.
AGTTTTACTAATATCCGGCTAAAAGTTCCTTACCCGATTACATCACCTATTTTTGTAAAAAATAATCAACTTTGAGCCTTACAATACAAACAAAAGACCTGGTAAAAGTATATGGTAGCCGCACCGTGGTTAACAAGGTTTCTTTTAATGTAAAGCAAGGAGAAATTGTGGGATTACTTGGCCCCAATGGTGCCGGTAAAACAACTTCTTTTTACCAGGTGGTTGGTTTGGTAAAGCCAGATGAAGGCGAAGTGTTTTTAAATGATTTGAATATTACCAAATTGCCCATGTATAAGCGGGCAAAAATGGGCATAGGTTATCTGCCACAGGAAGCAAGTGTTTTCAGAAAACTAAGTGTTGAAGATAATATTACCGCCGTTCTGGAAATGACCAGGCTCACTAAAAGAGATCAGAAAGAAAAACTGGAAAGCCTGCTCGAAGAATTTCACCTTACACATGTACGGAAAAATAATGGCGATACCCTTAGCGGTGGCGAAAGAAGACGAACGGAAATTGCCAGGGCTTTAGCGGTGGATCCCAAGTTTGTTTTACTGGATGAACCCTTCGCCGGTGTAGATCCTATTGCTGTAGAAGATATACAGGAGATTATTGCCAAGCTTAAATTTAAGAATATCGGTATCCTTATAACCGATCACAACGTAAATGAAACCCTGTCTATTTGCGATAGGGCCTACCTGTTGATTGATGGCAAAATTTTTAAACATGGAACCGCAGAACAACTAGCTGAAGATGAACAGGTGAGGCGTTTGTACCTGGGTCGCAATTTTATTTTAAAACGTAAAGACTACCTGCTAAACCGCGAAGTAATAGAAGAGCTTACCGAAGAACAACCCGGAGAAGATATTACTATTTAGTCCCGAAAAGCCATACATTCACCCACCCATCAGGAAGTTACCTTTAAAAGATTGACAGATTGTTAATCGTTAATTACTTATATGATAACAGGTATTACTATCTTTCATTACAAATATGTATTTTGCTAACTGTTAATGAAACTGCTATCCCCCGCCATATCACGAATTGCCCGCATGCGTTTTTGGCGTATTGAAAACTGGAGCCATCAACCAGCAGCTGCACAGCGTGAAGTTTTGCAGGAACTTGTTACCGCTGCACAGTATACAGAATTTGGTAAAAAATATCGCTTCAACAGACTTTTTACGTTAACGGAATTCAAAAAAAATGTACCTATTCATGAGTATGATGATATAAAGCCCTATATCATGCGCATGATGGAAGGCGAAGAAAATATATTGTGGAACACACCAATAACCTGGTTTGCAAAAAGCAGCGGCACCACTTCAGATAAAAGTAAATTTATACCCATCAGCGAAGAAAGCCTGCAAGACAATCATTTTAAAGCATCCAAAGATTTGTTGACTACTTACTATAATAATTTTCCGGGCAGTGATCTGCTTACTGGAAAAGGATTGGTAATTGGTGGCAGCCACCAGTTAAGTAAGATGAATGGCGAAATTCAATATGGAGATTTAAGTGCCGTATTAATGCAGAACACGCCGTTTTGGGGTCAATGGTTACGCACTCCTGAATTGCAGATAGCGCTGTTGGATGAATGGGAAAATAAAATTGAGCAGTTGGCCAAAATAACATCTGAAGAAAATGTAACCTCGCTGGCAGGTGTACCAACCTGGACCTTATTGTTACTCAAAAGAATTTTAGCTATAACAGGAAAATCCACCATTAAAGAAGTTTGGCCAAACCTTGAACTTTATATAAACGGAGGTGTTTCGTTTGTTCCTTACAGGGAGCAATTCGACAAAATATTCGGAGAAAAAATAAATTACCTGGAAATATATAATGCCAGCGAAGGATTCTTTGCTGCCCAACAATCGCCGGACGATGTAGGTATGTTGTTGTTTACAGAGCACGGCATTTTCTACGAATTTATGCCAGTGGAAGAATATGGTAAACCCAACCCGCAAACCATTGGATTAAACAAAGTAGCTGTAGGTAGAAACTATGCCATTGTTGTAAGTACTACAGGTGGTTTATGGAGATACCTTGTAGGTGATACAGTACAATTTACATCTGTACACCCCTACAAAATAAAAGTAACGGGCAGGTTGAAACATTATATGAACGCTTTTGGTGAGGAAGTGATTGTTGATAATAGCGATCACGCCATTGCCGTAGCCGCCGAAAAAACCGGCGTTGTTGTAAATGATTACACTGCAGCACCTGTTTATTTTAGTGAACAAACTAATGGGGCACATCAATGGTTGATTGAGTTTGACAAAGAGCCCAATAATCTTCAACAGTTTATTATAGAATTAGACACGGCTTTGCAAAATTGCAATAGCGATTATGAAGCGAAGCGGCATAAAAATATTGCACTAAGGTTACCGATTGTAAATGTAATGCCAAAAGGAACTTTTACTAAATGGCTACGCAACAAAGGGAAGTTGGGAGGCCAGCACAAAGTGCCCCGGTTAAGCAACGAAAGAAATCTGCTGGAAGAAATTTTAAACTTAGCCTTATAACTTTTGCATTAGACCGATTGCATATTACATTGCTTATAATGCATTGTAATAATTCCAGTTGATTTGGAATAGTTCAATATTTAAGATAAATTCATTTTATTTGCGTTTTGAAATTTACATAACTGACAACCATGAACTTACTAAGTAATAAAACAGCCATCGTAACGGGTGCCGCACGTGGAATTGGAGAAAGTATCGCCACTAAATTTGCAGAAGAGGGCGCCAATGTAGTTTTTACCTATGTTAGTGATAGCAGTACCGAAAGGGCCAATGCGTTGGTTGAAAAGTTATGTGCATTGGGAGTTAAAGCTAAAGCCTACCAGGTAAATGCGGGTGATTATGCAGCTTGCGAAAACCTGGTTACTGAAGTAATAAAAGAATTTGGACAAATAGATATTTGTGTAAACAACGCAGGTATTTCAAAAGATAATTTATTGTTACGCATGACGCCGGAACAGTGGGATGAAGTAATGCAGACTAATTTAAAAAGCGTATTTAACATGACTAAACACGTAATACGTCCGATGATGAAGGCAAAATCCGGAAGTATTATTAATATGAGCAGCGTAATTGGTGAAATGGGAAATGCGGGTCAGAGTAGTTATGCAGCAAGTAAGGCGGGTGTTATTGGATTTACTAAAAGTATTGCAAAGGAACTGGGCAGTCGCAGTATCCGTTGCAATGCTATTGCCCCGGGTTTTGTGGAAACTGATATGACCGGATATTTAAAAGATGGTGATGGTGCTGATAAATATAAAGCAGGTATCCCTTTAGGAAGATTTGGAACCACTGAAGACATCGCTAATGTTACGTTATTCCTTGCAGGCGATTCCAGTGCTTATATTACCGGACAGGTGTTAAGTGTTTGTGGAGGGTTAAATATTTAATAGTTAAAACCATCACCCGGTAAATACATTTTATTGTCATAAAATTGTTAATAATATTAACATCTCTGGTTAAGTTGTTCTTCAGCCAATATATTTGCACACACCGTGAAAATAAAAAAAATCATAACATGCTGTCTAATATTGGTAATGAGTTTACAACTCCTGCCGGTGAAGCAGGCTATCCGGTATTTTTTTATTGACAATGTAATGGTTGAAGAAATTTTGCATGTAAATAAAAATGCCACTAAAAATTTCCGGCTTTTGGATGAGGATCATAATTTTTTGTGGGAAACCATGCAGATCACTCCTCAGTTTTACCTCATAGAAAATATTGTTTTTTTTCAAAATTCGGAAAGATTACCTCTTTTTCACGCTCCTGATATACATACCCCGCCTCCCAACGCATTCTACATTTAACGTTTTTGCTCGTTTATGTTAATTGCATAATCTTCAACTAATTTGCTCTTTTTTAAGGGCTAATCTTTATACGTATATAGAATGAAAAAATTATTTCAAAACGCAGGGGCGGATATTCCGGCTTCTGTAGTAGTATTTTTGGTAGCGCTTCCCTTGTGTTTGGGAATAGCGCTGGGGTCGAATGCACCCAATCTTTTTGCCGGGTTAATTGGTGGAATTGTAGGGGGTATTGTTATTGGTTCGCTGAGTGGATCCAATCTTAGTGTTAGTGGACCAGCTGCTGGTTTAACAGCAATAGTTGCTACAGCACTGGGCAAATTACCAGCGTATGAAGCCTTCCTGCTCGCTGTTGTAATTGCCGGAATGATTCAAATATTGTTTGGATTCCTGAAAGGAGGTTTACTGGGCGACTATGTTCCAAACAGTGTTATTAAAGGAATGCTTGCCGCAATTGGTATCATACTTATTTTAAAACAGTTTCCTCACCTGCTGGGTTATGATAAAGATTTTAATGGTGATCAGGCATTTTTTCAAAAAGATACAAATAATACTTTTTCAGAATTACTGTATGCGTTGAATTACATAAGTCCGATTGCTATAGTTATTGGTTTGTTGGGTTTGGGAATACAGGTTTTGTGGGATAAAGTACTGGTGAAAAAATCGAAGATATTTAAACTGATTCCGGCCCCGTTGATTGTAGTAATATCGGGCATACTCTTAACGATTGCCTTCAGGAACAATGCGCAATTTGCACTTGATCCGGCACACCTGGTTAACATACCAGTTGCCGCTTCGTTTACAGAATTTACTTCCTTTTTTACAACACCTGATTGGTCATTTATAACAAATACCGATGTATGGATAACTGGTGTTACTTTGGCGCTGGTAGCAAGTCTTGAAACTTTATTAAGTATTGAAGCTTCGGACAAAATGGATCCTTACAAAAGGGTTACAGATAATAACAGAGAATTAAAAGCGCAGGGACTGGGTAATATCGTTTCGGGTATGATTGGTGGTTTACCGGTAACATCTGTAATCGTCCGGTCCTCGGCTAATATTAATTCCGGCGCAAAATCAAAATTGTCGGCCATTCTGCACGGTGTATTATTATTGCTATGTGTGGCATTTATTCCATTACTACTTAACACAATACCATACGCCTCACTGGCAGCAATACTTATTTACATTGGATATAAACTTGCAAATATTTCCCTGTTTAAAGAATTCTACAGTAAAGGTTGGGATCAGTTCTTACCTTTTATAATAACAATTTTGGCAATTTTATTTACTGATCTGTTAAAGGGAATTATAATCGGTTTAATTGTAGGTTTGTATTTTGTATTAAGAAGCAATTATAAATCGGCGGTGTTTATTGTAAATGACAATAACAAGTTTTTATTCAGATTAAGAAAGGATGTGTCATTTTTAAATAAGCCGGGAATTAAAAGAAAACTGGAACAAATACCGGCAAATGCCTTTGTAATTATTGACATAACCAGGGCAGATTTTATTGACAAGGATATTATAGATACCATCAATGAATTTAATGAACATGCCCATTTGAAAAATATAAAGGTGGAAATAAAAAAGAGCACCTATAAATTATTACATGAGTTGGTACAAAAAACTGAACCCGTTTATGACGATTCAGCACATTAAAAATTAAAATTTTTTTAAAATGAAATCATACGAAAAATTATTACTTGAAAATAAAGCATGGGCACAACAAAGGGTAGAAGATGACCCTATGTTTTTTAAAAATTTATCCGCATTACAAACGCCCGAATTTTTATGGATTGGTTGTAGCGACAGCCGTGTACCTGCCAATGAAATTACCGGCACCGCACCTGGCGAAATTTTTGTGCATCGCAATATTGCCAACCTGGTAATACATACCGATACCAATATTTTCAGTGTGTTGGACTATGCAGTTACCCACCTGGAAGTAAAGCATATTATAGTTTGTGGTCATTATGGATGCGGTGGCATAAAAGCAGCGATGAGCAACCATGATTTTAACCAGATTTTAAATATGTGGTTGCGAAATATTAAAGATGTTTATCGCCTGCATCAAACAGAACTTGATGCCATAGCCAACGAAGAAACAAGAGCAGACCGCCTTACAGAATTGAATGTAATGGAGCAGGTAATTCACCTGGCAAAAACTTCAGTTATTCAAAAAGCCTGGAAAAATCGCCAGGCACCCGATTTACATGGTTGGGTTTATGGCTTAAAAGATGGATTGATCAATGCCGTATTTGAAATGAAAGCAAATACATATACAGATCCCATCTATCAATATGATAACCTATAAAACTATATAATACCAACAGCGCTGTAATTTATTTTATAGCGCTGTTTTTCTTTTACAGAGGTATGCATGCCACAAGAGGTAGGCAGCAATAGTTTGATAGGGTTGCCAACTGTTTGCAATTTCAGCTATCTCCTCTTTGGTAATGCCAGGTTGCAATTCCTTATTTTCTTTAATGCTTCGGATCAGTGCAACATCCCCCAATGGAAAAAGATTGGTGCGGTGCATCACCATCATCAGGTAAACATCTACGGTCCAGTTTCCAATTCCTTTTACCTGCGTTAGTGCGGTCCTTATTTCTTCGTTTTCTAAATTTAGAAACGAATCCAGATCAAGTTTTTTTGATAGTATAGCCCCGGCGAGGTCCCTGGCATAAATTGTTTTCTGCCTGCTGAAATAACAGGCTCTCATTTCATCGTCACTTAGTTGCAATAAACTTTCGGGGGTAATATCGGTTAGCTTTTCTTTTAATTTTAAAAATGCCGCCCGGGCAGATGAAAGTGAAACCTGCTGTTCCAGAATTATATAAACAAGCGTTTCAAAACTTGCCACCCGATCCCAAAATGGCGGATAACCATAACTGTGAATTATCTTTCTAAGATCGATATCTTTTTTGGCCAGCTTATCACAAATTGTTTCAAAATTGTTTATGTTGAAAGTGAGCGTCGGCGACAATTTTTTTTTCATCTTATTTACTCCAACCTGTTATTTATATTGTTTTGGCTCTCAAGTTCCTTTCTTTAAAATCTGCGATGAATTTTTTTGTAAAGCTACTTGTTACCAATCGGCCACTGATGGCAGCACGGTCTTTTAATAATTGATCCCAATGCTCGGTTCCTTCCCAAAAAACTTTTTTCATTTCGGCCATCGCCGCCGGGTTACTATGCGCCAAAGTTGTTGCCAGGCTATTGATAGATTCGTCCATGCTTTCAATATGCTCATGGACTTCTGCAAAAAGCCCTTTCTTTTTGGCCCAATCACTATTGCGCCATTTTCCTGCGTCAATTGCTAAAGCATTAAATGCTCCGGTACCAATTTTTCTTTCAACCACAGGCCCCACTACAAATGGGCCAATACCCAGCGAAAGTTCACTTAATTTTAAATCTGCTTTTGTATGTGCAATGGCATAATCCACCGCTGCAGCAATACCAACTCCGCCACCCACACAGCTTCCATGTATTCGGCCTATGATAAATTTCGGGCATTTTCTTATTGCATTGATTACATTGGCAAATCCACTAAAAAATTGTGTGCCGGCCGCTTCAGTTTCAATGGCAAGTAATTCATCAAAAGACGCACCCGAGCAAAATGTACGGTCTCCATCACTTTTTAAGATAATAACTTTTGTTTCAGAATGTGTTCCTGCAAAATGAATTTCTTTGGTAAGCTCTTCCAATATTTTAGCAGGAAGCGAATTTCCTTTGGGATGAAAAAATTCAATGCTTGTTATGCCTCTGTGGGTTTCATTTTTTACGTAACCCTCCTTAATTTGATGTATCATGCTGATTTTATTAGGTTGATTAAATTTCTTTCTTTTTAACCATAGTCAAAATTGTTGCCAATCCAACCAGTGGTTCGTCTGTTGTGTCCATCATTTCTACCAGCCATTTCACTATGCCTTTATCAATATCTGTTTCTTCTTTTTTATCATTGCTTAATTTTTCTTTGCAGGTAAACTTTACAAAAATTTCTGCACCGGGGTAAACGGGTTTTGTAAATCTTAACTCATCTATACCATAATTGAGCAACACGGGATTTTTTTCATAACTATCAACAAAAAGACCGGCGGCCATGCTCATAATAAAATATCCATGTGCTACCTGTTGTTCAAACATGGTACCTGTAAAATCTGTTGTAGCAATATGTGCATAAAAGTGATCGCCACTTAAGTCAGCAAAACGATTAATATCTTCCGCAGTAATCGTTCTTTTTTCCGTAACAATTTGGTCCCCTATTTCAAGTTCTTCAAAATATTTTTTGAATGGATGTAAACCGCTTTTAATACCAGTTGCATGTTGCTGATATACGCTCGTAATTGCTGTAATCATATTGGGCGAACCCTGGATAGCTGTACGCTGAAGGTAATGTTTTAATCCACGCAGGCCACCCATTTCTTCACCTCCGCCGGCTCTTCCTGGCCCACCATGCACTAATAACGGTAAAGGTGAGCCGTGGCCGGTACTTTCTTTGGCACATTCGTTATTTAATACCAATATGCGTCCATGATGGGTAGCAGCATTTACAACATAGTTGCGGGCAATATTTTTATCTGCCGTTACAATAGAACTGCACAACGAGCCTTTGCCTTTTTTACTAAGTTGTATTGCTTCATCCAGGCTTTTATAGGGCATAATAGTGGCCACCGGCCCAAAAGCTTCAATACTGTGAACGGCTTCTGATTGAAACGGATGTTCATTCATTAATAACAATGGTGAAATAAATGCACCATTTATTGCATCGGCATCTACTACTTCCACACTATCCAGTGAGCCATAAATAATTTGTGCAGCCGCCAGTAACTTTTGAACCTGTAACTTAACTTCTTCTCTTTGCGATTGTCCTGCAAGGGCACCCATCCTTACTTTTTCATTTAAAGGATTGCCAATGGTTGTTTGAGAAAGTGAGCCTGCAATTGCTTTCCACATATCTTCCATTTTATTTTCAGGCACAAATATTCTGCGGATGCCGGTGCATCGCTGCCCTGCCTTCAATGTCATTTCTTTGCGTACTTCTTTTACAAAAATATCCCACTCCGGCATACCAGGTATTACATCATCGCCCAGCACAATACAATTTAAACTATCTGCCTCCATGGTAAATGGAACCGATTCCCTTAAAATTGTTGGGTGCGATTTTAACATCAAACCCGTAGCAGCAGAGCCTGTAAAAGTTACCACATCCTGCGAGCCAACGTGATCCAGCAAATCGCCAGCACTGCCGCAAACCAATTGCAAAGCTCCTTCGGGCAAAATGTTGGAAGCAATGATTTCTTTTACAAACGCCTCTGTAAGAAACGAAGTAATAGTGGCTGGCTTTACAATTGCAGGTATGCCTGCCAGTAAGTTAACGGCTATCTTTTCCAACATACCCCAAATAGGAAAATTAAAGGCGTTGATGTGAATGGCTACACCTTCCTTAGGTACTAATATGTGTGTACCCATAAAAGTGTTGTTGATGCCAAGGTTATGACTTTCGCCATCCATGCAAAAACTTTCGTCTGGCAACTTCCTGCGAAGCGATGCATTGGCAAAAAGATTACCAATACCTCCTTCAATATCTACCCAGCTATCTGCTTTGGTTGCGCCGGTTTGGTAACTGATATGGTAAAATTTATCTAAATGTTCTCTTAAATGAAGGGCAAGTGCTTTCAACATATTTCCCCGTTCATGAAATGTCATTTTACGCAAAGCCGGGTTGCCTACCTTTCTGGCATAGTCTGTAATTGTTGCAAAGTCGAGTCCTTTAGTACTGGCTGTTGCTATCGGCTCACCTGTAACGGCATTAAATAATTGTTGCCCGTTGCCATCGCCTTCAATCCAATTACCGGTTATATAATTTCCTAATTTTTGCATTGCGAAGGTTGTAATTAATATAAAGCTACGAATGAAAAATGATCATTTTAATGTAGAAGTAAACTAGTTATGTTCGCTGATAATTGAAAAAGCAAAGGCCGTGCTTTAAGCAAACTCTGTGATAGCTAAGTTATTTAACCAAAAGGATTTTTCAACTCAAAGGATTTTAAAGTTTTCCATTTGCAATCAGGAGGTTGTTCAATAAGACTGATTGTATTAAATACAAGTATACATGGTGTATGAGTTTTACTAATCTTTTCAAATGCCTGGTCGGTGCAAGTTGAATTGCGGGGATGCATTAGCGTAATGTGAGGCGCTGATTTTTTGAGAGGATTGGTTATTCCCTGCAGAACGAATGATCTTAATTGGTGAAAAGGCTCATTAACTCCCGTTGCAGGCATTAACACTCCTTTTCCTTCTGCGAAACGAATCATTTGTCCGAAGTGGATAGTAATATAAAAATGATTTAAACCTGACAGATTTATCAGTACTTTTTCAATTTCCTGAAGTTCTTCATCTCTGCAAAGTGTTACATGGCTTTTAATTAACCGGTATTGTTCAGGATTAAATTTTTCCCTGATTTGCTCAATCTCCTGCGATTTATTTTCATCAACAAAAAGCGTAAGTTGAACCCGCGGTTTTATCATTTTTTACACTATTGAGGTTTTATAGATGCTAATAATTTATAGTAAACCATATTGTTTTAAGTGATGAACAACATGCTTGTAATGCAATAAAACCCATTCCTCAAAGTTGAGGTCACCAAATACCGGATGTTGGGTTGTTAGTCCTGGATCATTCTCAAATTGTTGCAGAAAATCTTTCACCTCTTTTTCCAGGTCGTTCACTGCATCCTTATAATTTGCAAACTGAACAGGCAATGGCTCCTCGGGTAAAACTGGTGCCTTTGTATTTTCCCTGAATTCTTTATCGCTATGTAAAAAGGCTTTAAACTTTGGTAACTGATCAACGGGTGTATGTAAAGGAAAATGTAACTTATTGGTAGAAACCCTAAAGAAGCCCGATATATGTTCAACCATTTGCTGGGCATTCATTTTCCCCCATTTCTTAATGGCGTCTTCAGGCAGGGTTCTTAAAAGTGGAACGAGATCCTTAGAAATGAAATTAAGTTTTGCCTGATCCATTTAGATTTTATTTACAAAGTAAAACAAAAAAGCAAGCCCTGAGACTTGCTGTTTACTTAAATATTTTTAAAATTTTTACTGTTGAAGTACAGCGTCAATTTCATTGCATAATCCTTCAAAAATTTCATCTACTGTTCCTTCGCCTTTAACCATTACAACCTTATCGAATTTTTTGTAATAGTCTGCAACTGCAGCGGTTTTGTTGTGATACTCAGCAATTCTGGCCCGTATTACATTTTCATTATTATCATCGCTTCTACCACTTGTGACGCCACGTTTAAGTAAGCGATGTACCAGTTCTTCCTCACTCACTTTCATGGCGAGCATGATGTTTATAGAAGTATTCTTTAGATCGAGTAAACGGTCCAGCGCTTCTGCCTGGGCGGAGGTACGTGGAAAACCATCAAATAAAAAACCCTTCGCTTCTGGATTAGATTCCAACGAAGAACTGATCATACCAATTACTACTTCATCTGGCACCAACTGACCTTTGTCCATCAGGCTTTTTGCCTCAAGTCCAAGTGGAGTTTTATTTGCAATTTCAGTCCGTAAAAGATCGCCGGTACTCAGGTGTTTTAAACCATACTTTTTAATGAGTTTTTCACTTTGAGTGCCTTTTCCACTGCCCGGAGGGCCAAAGAGTATTAAATTCAACATAGTTTAAGGTTGCCTTTGTAGAGCGGCAAATATAATGTACCAGCTTTGAAAATCCTTTAATATTGGCAGGAAACGATTGAAAAGTATTAAAAATATTTACGTTTTATAAAAACTAAGACGGTATTTGCAAGCAAACTGGTAAATTTTTGTCAATTGGAGCTAAGTTTACGGTTTAGACAACTCCTCGTTTCCCTGATCTTGATAAGTAAAGAACGTTGGGAACTTACCAGGAAAAGCAAGGATGAATCGACTTATGAAATACTAACTGAAAGGATGAGGGTTGTGTTATGTGAGATTTTATGAAAACGAAAGTTCAGTGTAAACAAAATATCAAAACAAGCCAGTGGAATGTTACCAATTAACATGTTTGTTTTTTTATGGCAGGTTAAAAATTTACTTTTGTTATTCAGGGAACTAAAAAAATAAAAATAGTCATGTCTTCTACTAAACTCAGTAAACTTGCCGAAACACTTATAGGATCTGAAATTGTTAAGTTGGGGGCAGATATTAAAGAAAAGATCAAACAAGGTGAGCAGATTTATAATTATACGATCGGCGATTTTGATAGTGCTGTGTTTCCAATACCTGAAAAATTAGAAGCAGAAATTATTGCCGCATATCAACATCACCAAACAACTTACCCGCCGGCAGAAGGTATTGCAGAACTAAGAAATGCAGTATCAGGGTTTATAGAAACTAGACTGGGCCTTCATTTTGGTGCCAATGAAATATTAATAGCTGCAGGTGGAAGGCCATTAATTTATGCTGCCTATCGGGCAATTGTGGATAAGGGCGACAAAGTAATATATGCCGTACCTAGCTGGAATAACAATCATTATGTGCATTTTACTGAAGGCGAGCATGTATTGATAGAGAGTAAACTGGAGAATAATTTTATGCCCACCGCGGCTGAAATTAAACCTCATTTAAAGGGAGCATCATTGGTAGCTTTATGTTCCCCCCTTAACCCAACTGGTACTACTTTTACCAAAGAAGATTTGGAAGCCATCTGCGACCTGGTAATTGAAGAAAATGCACAACGTGGTCCGGATGAAAAAATGCTTTATGTTTTGTATGACCAGATATATTGGACGCTTACTTATGGAAAAGTTAAGCACTATGATCCTGTTTCATTAAGACCTGAAATGAAGCCTTATACCATATTTATTGATGGAATCAGTAAGTCTTTTGCCGCAACCGGTGTTAGAGTTGGATGGGCACTGGGACCAGTTCACCTGATCAATAAAATGAAAGCAATCAATAGTCACCTGGGTGCATGGGCACCAATGGCGGAGCAAAATGCTGTGGCAAAGTTTCTTTTACAAACGGCTGAGGTAGATCAGTATTTTGAAACTTTTAAAAAATCGCTGGAAGAAAGACTGGTTAAAATTTATGAAGGCCTGATAGCTTTAAAAGAAGCGGGCTTTGCTATTGATGCAGTGGCTCCACAGGCAGCCATCTATTTAACCATACAAATGAACCTGGTTGGAAAGTCAACTGCAGAGGGCAAAAAGCTACTTACCCAGGCAGATGTAACATCTTATTTATTAAATGAAGCAAAACTGGCCATCGTTCCTTTCGTTGCCTTTGGTGCACCTGCAACCAGCAGTTGGTATCGGTTAAGTGTTGGCACCAGTAGGTTGGATCAGATTGATGAAATGCTGGAAAAATTAAAATTGGCGCTTGAAAAGCTAAACGATTAGTGGGTAGAATCGGGTGTCAGGCTCAACTGGAATATTGTTTTTCCGGAAAGTATTAATAGCTAAAAAAAGAGAAAAGACTAGTTTTTACAATTCAAAAACACAAAAGGCTTTAACTCCTGTTTGTGAATTGTGTTGCGAACAACCACATTTTTGTTGATAACCTTGTATTTGTTAAGATCCAGCACTTCGTGGGCTACAACCAGGTTATCTAATCGTTCCACTACAAACAATAATTCATGTAACATCTCTACCTCATGCTCAATGGCCTGAGGACTCAATAGTTCCTGATTGAACAATACCAGCAGATCCCGGTTCATTCTATTCATTTACTTTCTAAGTTTTGTTACCTGTTTTTGCAATTAATATCCAACCAAACCCTTTTTACTGGGACAACCACATTGGCTCTTTTTTGAAGAACTGCAACTGGTTAATGTGATGGAAGCAATTAACATCAACGATAAAATTATTTTTAAATAGCGATACATAAAGATGAGATTACTAAATTAAACTATTTTCACAAATAATTATTGTATTCTTAAAATGTTAAATAAAAAAGTTAACAAAATTTCTAAAAAAAACAGGGTTTTATTAGTACCACTTGATTGGGGCTTAGGCCACGCTACACGCTGTATTCCCCTTATTAAAGAATTACAAGAGCTCGGTTGTGAAGTAATTGTTGGAGCTGAAAAATCCGTAAAATCACTGTTGCAACATGAATTTCAACAACTTATATTTATAGACTTACCGGGATATCGTATTCGATATTCCAAAACCAGCTATTGGTTACCCTTGAAGATTATGGTACAAATACCCGGAATTATATTTAATATAACAAGGGAACATTTTTGGTTAAAAAAAGTAAAAAAAAAATTTAAGATTGATGCAATTATTTCAGATAATCGATTTGGATTATATCTTAAAGCCACTCCTACTGTTTATATTACCCATCAACTATTAATAAAAACGGGGAGTCATTTTACCGAAAAAATTGCACAGAAAATACATTATTGGTTCATTAAAAAATATACATATTGCTGGGTACCAGATTTTGAGGAACAGCCAAATCTTGCAGGTGAATTATCTTGCCCAAAAAAATTACCAGGCAATACCAGTTTTATTGGGTGCCTGTCACGGTTTGAAAAGCAACCATTAACTATAAAAAAAGAGGGAATTTTATTGTTGCTTTCCGGCCCTGAACCTCAACGCACAATTTTCGAAAATATATTACTTAGCCAATTAAACACTTATGATGGCAAGATATTATTTGTAAGAGGTTTGCCAGGCAAGGATGAAAAGCTACCTGAACCGGGGTGTTGTGATAATGTTACCATAAAAAATCATTTACCGGCAGATCAGTTAAATGATGCAATTAACGCAGCCGAATGGGTAATCTGCCGAAGTGGATATACAACTATTATGGACCTGGTAAAGTTGGGGCAAAAAGCAATTTTAATACCAACGCCCGGTCAAACCGAACAGGAATACCTGGCTGATTATCTAATGAAAGAAAAGTTTTTCTTTGCAGCAAAGCAGGACAAATTTGTGCTAAAAGATGCCATCGAAATGGCAGGCAAATTTAATTTCTACATTCCTTCTTTTAATATGAATCAATATAAAAAGGAAGTCAAGTTGTTTGTTGAATCGATCTAAAATATTTCTCTTATCTCTTTTCCGGAACAAAAAATTATAGGATGATTCAGTATCTGAATGCAAGTACGGCAACTGAATATAGTGAAGTAAAGGCACTTTTTGAAGCATATGCCCAATCTATCAATATTAACCTGGGCTTTCAAAAATTTGATGAAGAACTTAATGCTCTGGATAAAATGTATTGTTTACCCTTTGGGGGAATAATATTGGGTAAAGATGACAATGAATATATTGGTTGTGTTGGCATAAGGAAAATTACTCCTGAAAATGGTGAATTAAAACGGATGTATGTAAAACCTTCGCATCAAAAAATGGGTATTGGAAAAATTTTACTTCAAAAGGCGTTGGTATTGGCTAAAGATTGCAAGTATGAAAAATTACAATTGGACACATTGAACTATATGATACCAGCTATCAATTTGTACAAAAAAAACGGGTTTTACGAAATACCAGCTTACTATTTTAACCCAATATCTACTGCGGTATATTTTGAAAAATTGTTATGATGATTAATGTAAAAGCGGGAAAATTATACCAGTTTAGGATAGTCAACAAAGAGAAAATATTTTTTACTTTTCTTAAAATCCTTCCATTTTTCGCAATGAATCTGAACTGCAAAAATGCCACAGGTGGGCATATTATCTAAGTGAACAGAATCAATCAATGTATTTACAAATTCTGTGATGCCGGGATTATGTGAAAAAATAGCAACGCTTGAAAATTGATCATCTAACTGATCAATTACGTCATAAAAAACATCCACAGATGCCTGGTATAACATCGACATAAAAATAACAAAGTCGTCATCTTTATTGTAGGCACTACAAAATAGTTCTGCGGTTTTTCTGGCTCTTTTGGCCGGGCTGGATACGAATGCGTCTATATGAATCTTTTTTTCAATTAGCCGTTTCGCCATCATTGGAGCATCTTTTTTGCCCCTGTCATTTAGCGGTCTTTCAAAATCGTTTAACGAACTAATATCCCAACTACTTTTAGCATGCCGTATAACCAGTAAGGTTTTCAATTTAACATCAGCTGATTTGCTGTCGGTATGTACATTGGTTTCGTTCATCTCTCTAAATTAGTAATCAAAACCGTACCAAAAAATGAATAAGTAATTTTTTAATAACCCCGCACGTTTTTACCTTCTATATAATTCATAAAAGCTTTATTACAAACCCGGTTGCCACCTGGTGTTGGATAATTACCTGTAAAATACCAATCACCTGTGTTTGTAGGACAAGCAAGGTGCAAGGATTCAATTGTTTGATAAATCACATCGACCGGAATTTCTATTTCTTTAGGAGTAATTAACTGAGCTATTTTGTCTGAAATCTGTTCAAGGGTAAATGGTTTATACAATCTCCTCACCACGTTTTCTGTATGCAGTTGATTATTACGTTGCAGTTCTTTACATCTTTCAAGTAACTCTTCCAATAAACACTCTTGGTTTGTTTCATGCAACAATTCAATAACAGCCCTGAAGGCAATAAAGTCCCCCATTTTACTCATATCAATTCCATAACAATCGGGGTACCTGATCTGGGGTGCCGAGGATACCACAATAATTCTTTTGGGATTTAGCCGGGATAGCATTCGTATAATACTCTCTTTTAGAGTGGTTCCTCTCACGATTGAATCATCAATTACCACCAGGGTATCTACAAACGGCTTCACAGTACCATAAGTTATATCATATACGTGTTGCACCATTTCATTGCGGCTGCTATCTTCAGTTATAAAGGTTCTCAGTTTTACATCCTTTATGGCAATCTTTTCAATTCTTATGGTGCGATTGATGAGTTCTGTAAGCTTTTCTTCATCATAATCATTTCCCCAGCTTAATATTTTCTCAACTTTTCTTTTATTCAGGTAATGATCTGCTCCTTTAAGCATACCATAAAATGCAGTCTCAGCCGTATTTGGTATAAATGAAAAGATGGTATTTTTTAAATCATAATCAATAGATTTTAATACCGCTTCACTTAAATTGTAGCCCAATGCATTACGCTCTTTATAAATTTTTTCATCACTACCACGGCTAAAGTATATTCGTTCAAAGCTGCAAGCCTTTCTTTCCTTCGGCTCCACAATTTGCTCAATTCTGTAATTACCTTCAGGGTCTACCAATAATGCGCAACCTGGCATTAATTCCTGTACTTCATTTTCACCCACATTAAACGCCGTTCTTATTGCTGCCCTTTCACTGGCGCCAACTATTACATCATCATTAACGTAATAGTAGGAAGGCCTTATTCCGTGAGCGTCTCTCATAATAAATGCATCTCCATTTCCAACCAGTCCGCAAAAATTAAAACCGCCATCAAAAAGAGGAACAGCTTTTTTTAATACTTTGCTGATATCAAGACTCTCAGGTGCGGCTTCATCTGCCTGTACAAGGAAATGATGAATAACTTCCATCATGGCAGCAAGATCACTTTGTCGTTGAAAAACACCGGGGTCAATATTTATAAGACCAAATAATTCTTCGGTGTTTACTAAATTAAAATTACCCGCTAATGCAAGGTTTCTTGCAGGAATAGTATGCCGTTTAATAAAAGGGTGACAAAACTCCACATTGTTTTTTCCCTGGGTTCCGTATCGCAAAT
Organism: Ferruginibacter sp.; assembly: GCA_040002495.1. Classification (GTDB taxonomy): domain Bacteria; phylum Bacteroidota; class Bacteroidia; order Chitinophagales; family Chitinophagaceae; genus Ferruginibacter. The sequence goes on along the minus strand of JBDUEK010000001.1, from coordinate 93,822 downwards.
GCCCCAGTAACAATTCGCCCAGATAGTTAACGTGGCCTTTCATTAATCCAGGATGGCTTTTAATGTCAGGCTGGTATTTTTCCAGCTCTTCTATTTCTTTTCCTACCGTTAAAAACAAGTCGGCTATTGGTTGGTTGGCACTACTGCGCAAACGATGCAGAAACGGGTATCCTGGTTCTACGTTTAGTTTTACTGTTGCAATACCTGCACCATCCTGTCCGCGGTTATGTTGTTTTTCCATCAATAAGTACAACTTATTAAGGCCGTACAAAACTGATCCATATTGCTGCTGGTAGTAACTAAAAGGTTTGCGAAGTCGAATAAAGGCGAGGCCACATTCGTGTTTAATTTCGTCGCTCATGAAGTAAAATAAGGTGCAAAGTTAAGTGATTGTAAAACAAAAAATCCCGGCGATAAGCCGGGACCTGCAATTAATATTGTTAATAACACAATTAAAGCCCGCTAATACAAAATCCAATTTGATATGGTCTAATAGTAGGACCAGCGCCATCTTTTAAGAATGATGTAATGGTATAAGTTCCTACCAATGAAAAATTACCCAATCCTACCCGTGCAGTTCCTGCGAGGCGGGTACTGTTGAAAAAAGCTTTTTTACTTTCTTTTTCTGTTAAATTGTTAATGGTGGTATTACTCTTGTTTTGTAAAGTTTTTCCTTTGGTATGCGCATTTAGAAGCGTACCCAGTTTAACACCAAGTGCAACTTTAAAACTCTTCTTTTGATTTTCGGGATCCTTGGTATACCTTAATTCTACCGGAACTTCAGCAAAAGTGGTAGATAATTTATACTTCTTAAAATGATCAGTTGAATCGAGGTTGCTGAATGCCAGCGTAGAGCCACCCCCTGCCACATCAACCGAAGTGTTTTTGAAAAACATGCTGCTGTTACTGATGCCTAAACCTAAAGCTACACTCCAGCGTGGATCACTTTTAAATGGTTTATTTAACATGATGGCTATTGCTAAGCCACGTGATAAACCTTTCATTCTGCTTGAAATACTGTCTGGCGCCCCACTCCAATGATCACTACTTAAAGTTATCATAAAATGATCGCCGGCTTGGTCAAGAGAAACTTTGCTCCAATCTTTCTTTTTTTTGGTCGTTATTGTTGTAATAGTGGAATCCTGTGCAAATAAAAATGTGGAGAGAAATACAAGGGCTGAAACTGATAATAATTTCTTCATAATTTTTGTTGACTACAAAAGTAGCCGCCATCATGGTTAATGAAAGGTTAAATGAACTAAAAAAATTGCCCCGATTTGCGGGGCTAATTTTAATCGTGGGCCCACCTGGGCTCGAACCAGGGACCACCTGATTATGAGTCAGGTGCTCTAACCAACTGAGCTATAGGCCCTGTTATTTTTTAATAACGGATGGCAAAAGTAAGTAAAATAAGATATTTTGCAGCCAAAATAATTTAAAATAAATGTTGCCAATTAAAAATATCATTTTCGACCTCGGTGGAGTATTACTTAACATAGATTATAACCGAACTTCTCAGGCTTTTAAGAAACTGGGAGTGCTTGGTTTTGACGATTTATACTCCCAGGCAAATGCCAATCATTTATTTGAAGCACTTGAAACAGGTGCTATTGAAGAGGATGAGTTTTATGAAACCATCGACACTTATTGTTTGCCTGAAACAACACAACGACAAATGGAAGAAGCATGGAATAAAATGTTGATAGATTTCCGTGAGGGTAGCCTTGAGTTTCTAAAAAAACTTTCAGATAAATACAACCTTTACTTATTAAGCAATACAAATAGTATACATCTTACTGCTTTCAATAAAATTTTGGCTGACCAAACCGGCCAAAATTCACTGGATGCTTATTTTATAAAAAGCTATTATTCGCACCTTATAAAGTTGCGTAAGCCATATCCATCAACTTATCAATGGGTTTTGCGGGATGCAGGTTTAAAAGCAGATGAAACTTTGTTTATTGACGATTCAATTAATAATATTAAAGGAGCAAACGAGGCAGGATTGCAGACTCACCTGCTATTGCACTCAGAAAAAATACAGGATCTGGGGCTAATTTAACAGGAATTTTTTTATGATAAAAGTGGCTATTTCTTTACTTCCTCAAATTCAATGTAATCATCGTGTGTATCCGGATTCTTTTCGGGCTTGGCAGAAGCGTTGTTATAATTATTCTGCTGTTGGTTCATTTTTTCCTGCATTTGGGCACTCATTTCTCCAAATTGCTTTCTTACCTGTTTGGTAGTTTTTGTTACAGGAATGATAAAATCAAAAATCAATTTGTATAAAAGATAGAGCACAAACAGCTCAAGCGCAAGTCTAAAAATGTTCATAATGTAAAGGTATAACTCAAATAAAAATAAACCTGTTAAAATTTATTCATTATTTAATTTTCCATTATCAATATTTAGTTAGAGTATTTTGGCAATTAATTATATGTTACATATATTTGCACTCGGAAAATGAAACAAAAGAAGGGGACGATGATCGTTCCCTTCTTCTTTTACCATGATGCAAGACACAACATCCCTTCAGGCAATAGAAAATTTAGTAGGTCAGTTATTGACAGATTTAGATGAAATGCAGGATATATTCCTTGTTTCGGTACGTATAAAGCCTACCAATAATATCAAGGTTTTTTTGGATGCAGATAATGGATTAAGTATTGATAAATGTGTGAAATTAAATCGTGCCATGTACCACATCATTGAAGAGAAAGGTTGGTATCCGGATGGTAATTTTTCGCTGGAAGTTTCCAGCCCTGGTTTAGACGAACCGTTAAAACTAGTTCGCCAGTATAAGAAAAATATTGGCCGTAGTGTATCAGTTAAATTGAATGATGATACAATACAAGAAGGTAAACTGATAGCAGTAAACGATGACTTAATTCAGTTAGAATACACAGAAGGTAAAAATAAGAAAGCAATAACCTTACAAAAAGAGATTGCTTTTGACCAGATAAAACAGACAACTATTATTATTGCATTTTAATTAGATAAATAAATAAAACTCCCATACCGGCGGGGAAACAAAAGTGAGGCTGGTTAGGCATATGGCACGTATTAATTTGATTGATTCCTTCCAGGAATTTAAAGAAGCGGAAAACATTGATCGTCCAACGTTGATGAAAGTAATGGAGGATGTATTTAAAACATTGATTCGAAAGAAATATGGCAGTGATGATCAGTTTGACGTAATTGTAAATGACCAGAAGGGTGATTTGGAAATTTTCCGTCGCCGTATGATTGTGGATGATGGCGATATCTACAATACGTTAACTGAGATAGAATATAGTGATGCTATTAAAATTGAACCGGATTACGCAGTAGGTGAAGAACTTTACGAAGAAGTAGATATTCAAAAAGAGTTTGGACGCAGAGCCATTTTAGCTGGTAAACAAACTTTAGCCAGTCGTATAAACGATTTAAAGAAGAATTTATTAATAAAAAAATACGAGGATAGAGTTGGCGATATAGTAAGTGGTGAAGTTTACCAGGTTTGGAAAAAGGAAGTTTTACTGCTGGATGAAGAAGGCAATGAAATGATTTTACCTAAATCTGAGCAAATACCATCTGACTATTTCAAAAAGGGAGAAAATGTAAGAGGTGTGGTAAGGAAGGTAGAATTAAAAAATAGCCAGGCCGTAATAATCGTATCCAGAACCAGTGAAACGTTTTTGGAAAAATTATTGGAAATTGAAGTACCGGAAATATTTGATGGCTTAATTGTTGTAAAAAAGATAGTAAGGGATCCGGGAGAAAGAGCCAAAATTGCAGTTGAGAGTTTTGATGATAGAATTGACCCGGTAGGCGCCTGCGTAGGAATGAAAGGAAGCCGGATCCACGGAATTGTAAGGGAACTAAAAAATGAAAATATAGATGTAATCAACTGGACCAGCAATGTACAATTGCTGATACAACGCTCACTTACCCCTGCAAAAATTACCAGTATAGATTTGGATGAAGAAAAGAAACATGCAACGGTATATTTAAAACCAGACCAGGTTTCATTGGCAATTGGCAGACGTGGTGTTAACATTAAACTAGCCTGTGAGCTTACAGGATACGAGATTGATGTATTCAGAGATAATGAAGGTGAAGTAGATGAGTTTGATATCGATCTCGAAGAATTCAGCGATGAAATAGAAGGATGGGTAATTGAAGCCCTTAAGAAAGTAGGTTGCGATACAGCACGTTCAGTGTTGGCGCTTACAGCTGAGGAGCTTGAGAGAAGAACAGACCTTGAAAAAGAAACAATTGCTGATGTAATGAGAATTTTAAAAGAAGAGTTTGAAAAGGAATAACAGTTCATCCTTCAAAGGTGTTTGTTTATAGTAATTGAATTACACTACTATATCCACATCGTTGGATGAATCTGAACCAGGAACAATAATATATTGACTAAAAAATAAGAATGTCAGAAGTAGTAACGAATACACCAAGATTGATGGCGGCGGCCAAGGAATTTAACATAGGTAAAGATACCTTGATTGAGTTTCTTGAGTCCAAAGGTTTCAGCAACGAGGATTTGACACCCAATTCAAAACTTTCGGAACAAATGTACCGGGTTTTGCAAACTGAGTTTCAGCAGGATAAAGCAGCAAAGCAAAAAGCTGAACAAATTGATTTGCCAAAAGGAGCAGGTTCAAACGAACCTAAAAGAAAGCGTGATGAAGAAGATTTGTCCTTTAAGAAAAAAGATGGGGCACATGCTGCAACTCACGATACTTCTGAAGCACCCCCTGTTATTGAAGTGCAGGTAGAGCAAAGAGAAGTAACGCAAGAGGAAGTACCGGCTGCTACAGTAATTAAACAACCAAAGGTTGAAGAAGAAACACCGCCTGCAATTATAGAAACACCAGCCCCGGTTGCTGTGGAACAAACACCATCAGTACAACCAGAAGCCGTATCACCGGCACCAATGTCTACAGACCAGGAAATGCCAGGGACTGAAGCAGGGTCGGTAGAAATTACAAAAATAGAAGCACCGGAACTTGCGGCACCAAAAGTGTTGAATAAAATTGATCTTGATGCGATTGATTCTTCAACACGCCCAAAAAAATCGACTAAAAAACCGGAAGAAAAGCCGGTAACTAATGTTGCCCCAAAAACCGAAATCAAACCGACACCAGCAGCAGAAGTTACACCTGCCGCAGAATTAAAGACAGAAGAACCTAAAGTGGAAATACCCGCTACAATTGAGAATATAAAAGCCGCCCGTTTGGAAGGCCCTAAAATATTAGGAAAAATTCAGTTACCAGTCGATAACGACACCAGGCCTAAAAGAGATGATGATAAGCGGAAACGGAAACGTATTCCGATGGAACGAAAAGGTGGGGCTCCGGGTCAACCGAATCAACAACAAGGACCGCCGGGTCAGCAAAATCGTGGACCACAAGGCCAGGCAGGTAATCAGCAACAAAGGCCACCTTTTGGAAATCGCCCTAATACAGGTGGGCCAGGTGGTGCTCCAGGTAACAGGCCTCCAGGACCAGGTGGCGCTAACCAGGGTGGCAATCGCTTCAACAACAACAGAAATGCAGCACCTCCAAGAAGAGAGGACAGAGAAATTGACGCTAAAGAAATTCAGGATAAAATAAAAGAAACCCAGGCTAAACTTTCTGGCGGCGGTGGTCGTGGAAAAAGTCTTAAAGCTAAATACAGAAAGGCCAAGAGAGATGAACAGGCAGAACAAAGAATGGGTGATGGAGAACAAAGCAATAAGTTACAGGTAACAGAATTTATTTCTGTAAGTGAGTTGGCAGGTTTGATGGATGTAAGTTTTGCAGATGTTATCAGTAAATGTATGAACCTCGGTATCATGGTTTCTATTAACCAACGTTTAGAGGCCGACGTTATCGAATTGGTTGCAAGTGAATTTGACTTTGAAGTAGAATTTATTGGTGTTGAAGACGTAACAGATTTTGATGACGATGATGTAGATGATAATGAAGAAGATCAACGTCCAAGAGCTCCAATTGTAACCATCATGGGCCACGTAGATCATGGTAAAACATCGTTGCTGGATTATATACGTAATGCCAATGTAATTGCAGGTGAGGCCGGTGGTATCACACAGCATATAGGAGCATACGAAGTAAAAGTAAAAGATGGCAGGGCAATTACTTTCTTGGATACACCAGGTCACGAGGCGTTTACAGCCATGCGGGCCCGTGGTGCTAAGGTTACCGATATAGCAGTTATTGTTGTTGCAGCAGATGATGCGGTGATGCCGCAAACAAAAGAAGCAATTTCTCATGCGCAGGCGGCAAATGTTCCAATGATTTTTGCTATCAATAAAATTGATAGAGAGGGAGCTAATCCTGAAAAAATAAAGGAGCAACTGGCATCCATGAATATATTGGTTGAAAGTTGGGGAGGTAAATTCCAAAGCCAGGAAATAAGTGCCAAACAAGGATTGAATATTGATCTTTTATTAGAAAAAATATTATTAGAAGCTGATATACTGGAACTGAAGGCCAACCCTGAAAAAGGTGCAAACGGTACTGTAATTGAAGCGTCATTGGATAAAGGACGTGGATATGTAGCAACCATATTGGTTCAGAATGGCACCTTGAAACAAGGCGACATGATTGTATCTGGTCAGTATTTTGGTAAGATTAAAGCAATGTATAATGAAAGAAATCAGCGCACAGATATTGCACCACCATCAACTCCGGTATTAATACTTGGTTTAAATGGAGCACCACAGGCGGGTGAAACTTTCAAGGTGTATGCGGATGAAAGCGAAGCAAGAGAAAAGGCAAATCAGCGTGGCCAGATAATGAGGGAACAAGGTATGAGGGCCAAAAAACATATTACCCTGGATGAAATTGGTCGTCGATTGGCTTTAGGAAACTTTAAAGAATTGAATGTAATTATTAAAGGTGATGTGGATGGTTCTGTTGAAGCCTTGAGTGATTCACTACAAAAATTAAGTACCGAAGAGATTGTAGTGAAAGTGATACATAAAGCGGTGGGTGCCATTACAGAGAGTGATGTAACGTTGGCAAATGCATCGGATGCAATCATTATCGGATTTAATGTGCGTCCATCCATACAAGCGAATCGTCTTGCAGAAGCTGAATCTATCCAGATTAAATTGTACTCAATTATATACAACGCCATCGAAGAAATCAGAAGTGCGATGGAAGGTATGCTTGAGCCGGGTGTTGAAGAAAAGATACTGGCAAATGTTGAGATTAAAGAAATGTACAAGTTTGATAAAGCAACCGTTGCAGGATGTATCGTTATTGAAGGTAAGATTGCCAGGAATAACCGCATCCGTTTGGTAAGAGATGGTATTGTAATATTTACCGGTGAGTTAGGAAGCTTGAAACGCTATAAGGATGATGTGAAGGAAGTAGCCAATAATATGGAGTGTGGATTAACAATTAAAAATTATTCCAACATCCAGGTGGGTGATATCGTAGAAGCATTTGAAGAAGTAGAAGTGAAGCGTACTTTATAAGAACATAAACTACTTGTAATACTAATGGCATTAATTGCCATTGATGATACAAAGAAGGAAAATTATTTTACGCTCTAATCTTTTGTTAAACATAATTGTGAAAGAGCTATTGATAAGATAGCTCTTTACTTTTGGTACCCATCGGTATTTTATAAATAGAAAATGGGGATCCGAATTTATAAAAGTAAATACCTGAATTAATTAAAATGACCAGACAGAAACTCATTCTATCATTCGTAGCCAGTTGTTTATTATGTGCGATTGCATTTGCGCAACCACATAAAGTGGTGGCAGACAAAATCATTGCAGTTGTAGGTGATAAAGTTATCTTAAAAAGCGATATTGATAACAGTATTGTTGATATGGAGCGCCAGGGAATGGCAGTTCCTCCAGATGCAAGATGCCTTACTTTGGAACAAGCAATGGGTATAAAGGCCCTTGTATTACAAGCCGAAAAAGATTCTTTACCAGTTACTGAAGAGGAAGTGGCAGCAGATATTGACAACCAGATCAGGTATTTTACCGGTCCGGGGGGATATGGTTCCAAAGAGAAACTGGAAGAAATTTCCGGAAAAACAATTTACCAGTTAAAAGAAGATTTTAAAGAAGGATTCAGGGATAGAAAAATGGCCGCTGCAATGCGTAATAAAATTGTGGGCAGCATTCGTATTACACCTAAAGAAGTAAATGAATATTTTGATCAACTGAATAAAGACAGTTTACCATTTTACGAAAGTGAAGTTGAAATAGGGCAGATTGTGAAATATCCAAAGCCCAGCAGAGAAGCCGAGGAATATTGTATTGAACAGTTAAACGATTTTAAGACTCAGTTAGAAACCGGCAGAAAAGATATGAAAACGCTTGCTGCTGTTTATTCAGATGATCCGGGAAGTAAAGACAATGCAGGTCAATATGATGTAAACAGGAATGAAAAGCAATGGGATCCCGTGTTTCTTGCCAAGGCATTTTCTTTAAAGGAAGGACAGATATCAAGCCCATTTAAAACAAAGTTTGGTTATCATATTATACAGATGGTAAACAGGGCTGGCGATGATGCCGTGATTCGCCATATTTTAAAAATACCGCAGGTTACAAAAACTGAATTGGATGAAGGGATCAATAAATTAGATACGGTAAGGTCACAATTAATTACCGGTTCATTACAATTTGGTGAAGCGGTAAATAAATATAGCGATGACGAAAGCAGTAAATTCACCGGGGGCTTCAAACAAAATAACGAAGGTGGAAGCACCCTAACCATCGACCAGTTGGATAAGGACCTGGTTTTAATGATGAAAGATCTTCAGGTCGGACAATATTCTCAGCCCACTGAGTTTACAGATGAAAAGGGTAAAAAAGGAATTCGCATCGTTTATCTAAAAAGCAGAAGTGAGCCGCACAAAGAAAACATCAGAGATGATTATAACAGGGTAGCGCAACGTGCGCTGGATGAAAAAAAGAATGAAGCCCTTGAAACATGGTTTAATAAAAAGATTTCAACCTATTATATTATGATTGATAAAGAATATAGAGATTGCGAAGCAATGAAAAAATGGTCTTCATCAACAAATGCAACTGCATCCAACTAAAGAATAATTGTATTAAATTTTTTAAAGCGTTCCGATAACTTTCGGAACGCTTTACTTTTGTACAAGTGCCATTTTATCAAATTTTACCGGATAAATTCAATGACACAATTTTGTTAAGTAGATAATGGTTAAATAAGACCCGAAGGATTTACGTAAATTGAATAAAATAAAAGCAATTGATAGAGAAAAATAAAAAATTTACCCAGGAGCAAAAAACAGTGTTGGTGGGATTGGTTACGGCCAGCCAAACAGAGCAACAGTTAACGGAGTATTTAGATGAATTAACCTTTTTGGCAGAAACTGCCGGGGTGATGACCGTTAAGAAATTCACGCAGAAATTACCTCATCCCGATAGCAGAACTTTTGTAGGAAAGGGAAAACTGGAAGAAATAAAAAAGTATGTGAGCATGCACAGCGATGTTGAACTGGTGATATTTGATGATGAACTTACCGGCTCTCAAATTCAAAATATTGAAAAAGAACTTGGGGTTAAAACGATAGATCGAAGCGATTTAATCCTGGATATATTTGCCAGCAGGGCTAAATCTGCCCAAGCCAAAACACAGGTTGAACTAGCCCAATACCAATACATTTTGCCCCGGCTAAAAGGTATGTGGAAGCATCTGGAAAGACAGGGCGGTGGCGTAGGAACAAGGGGACCCGGTGAAACGGAAATTGAAACAGATCGTAGGATTGTAAAAGATAAAATTACTTTACTAAGAAAGCGGTTAAGTGAAATAGATAAACAGTCGTTTACACAAAGAAAAGAAAGAGGAGAGTTTATAAGAGTGTCGCTTGTTGGATACACCAACGTAGGCAAATCTACTATCATGAATTTGTTAAGCAAGAGTGAAGTTTTTGCAGAAAATAAATTATTTGCCACCTTGGATACTACCACACGAAAAGTAGTTTTTGAGCAAACCCCCTTTCTTTTAAGTGACACTGTTGGATTTATCCGCAAACTACCGCATCACCTGGTTGAAAGTTTTAAAAGCACGCTAGATGAGGTTAGAGAAGCTGACATATTATTACACGTTGTAGATATTTCTCATCCACATTACGAAGACCAATTGACGGTAGTAAATAAAACACTCGCCGAGTTGGGTGCCACAGATAAGCCGACAATTACCATTTTCAATAAAATGGATAAATACGAAACGGAAGCTTTTGATGAATGGCTTGAGCCAGAAGTTAAAAAGGAATTATTGTTGGATCTTAAGCAACGTTGGCAAAATGAAACAAAGGACAATTGTGTATTTGTTTCTGCTACAGAAAAACTAAATATTGAGATTCTCAGGCAAACAATTTTAAATAAAGTAAGGGATATGTACCAGATAAGATATCCTTATAAGGCAGAGTTTTTTTACTAAGCCTGAACAGAAACAGATACCTGTTTTTATTTACCAGCAATTCTTAAAAAGTAAATGGCAGAAAAGAAATATTCATGGCATAAACTGGCAGATGATTTAGCAGAAATTTCTTTTTCGACTAATAACATGGCAGAAGTGAAGGTGGCTGGTAAATCAATATGTATTGCTTTACACAACGAAAAATTATTTGGTTGCGCCCATAAATGCCCACATGCAGGTGGTCCCCTGGCTGATGGTTACCTGGATGCAGTGGGAAATATAGTTTGCCCGCTACATCGGTACAAATTCAACCTGCAAAATGGACGAAATACAAGTGGCGAAGGGTATTTTTTAAAAACTTTCCCGATAGAAATACGAAAAGAAGGCATTTTTGTTGGCTTTGAAGAAAATAACTTTTTGAATTGGCTGAAATAGTTGGCTATTATTTTTTGTTGAAAACTAAAAAGCCTTATTTTTGCCTCCCAATTAAAAAGGGTACACTCCTCCTTAGCTCAGTTGGTTAGAGCATCTGACTGTTAATCAGAGGGTCTCTGGTTCAAGTCCAGAAGGGGGAGCAAATACAGTAAAGGGTTTCAAGCAATTGAAGCCCTTTTGCTTTTTTACCATTTGCATACAATTTGCATACAAATGGCCTACTAATTATCTTCGCTTGCTGGTTTACTGGTTAGTAGATTCCTACAGAAACAGCGATGACAATAGGAAGTCGCCAAAATAAAATATGTTTTTAGCCTACATTGTCTACATCATCTACATTGAGACATTAAAAAACCCGGCCAATTTACGCCGGGTGAATGTTTTATCTTTTTGGAATGGTTAGAGTTAAGCCGTTTTTCTTTTCATACTTGTTGATTGCGTCCTGCATAGCTTCATTTATTACATCCTTAATCAATAGCCGTTCCCAATAGGCAATTGCCTTTAATTTATCCAATAGTAACTCATTAACAATAAAGGTTGCTCTCGTTTCATTCTCTTTTGTGCCATCCTGTGAGGTTTTAGTTGTCTCTTTGAATTGTGTTACCGGGCGGCCCCGTTTTGCTTTCCCGGCGGCGGCTTCAGTATCAGGACTTCCCGCCCCTGGTTTGCTTGTTTTAGGCATGTAATTTATTTTAGTTGTTATTGTTTTGCATCATAGAGATTATTTCCCGGTTAATCTTCGCTTTGCTTGCACCGTGAAACATCATTTCAAAGATAGGTGAACTTGCCAGGGTGTCCCGCCCTACCTTGTTGCATAAACATGCCAGAGAAATAAACATTTCGTTTGAAACTAAAAGCGTATCGGGGCAATATTCCGATTTTAAAAGAGTTGATACATGCACGCCGTTTATGTAAGCGGTAATAGTTTCGCAATTGGCGGCTTTCGCTATTGCTTTATTCATATTCTTTTGTGATTTGCCTGTTAGCAGGTCGCTTGTTGTGGTCATTTGTTTTTTTTGAGATTTTAATATTTGTTTCGACTGCAAATATAGGTAAATAATTACTAAACAACAAATAAACATTGTTATTAGTAAACAGTTAAATCATGCTATAATGACAGGTGTATAATTTAAACTTGCAAAAATAAATTATAGTTTTGTATATTTACGGCTGATATGACCTGTAATTCAATACCAGTAAGGGTTTTAACCAAGTGGGAATTTTTGTAAAATTCAAAATATTTTCCTCATAACCAGTATTATGTTAAATAGACTTTTTTAGCAAGTGGGAATTATAGTATCGAAAATAGCTTGTTTTAATGCACAAGTGGGTAAACATAGTAAACAGTAAATTACTTGTAATATTTTTCAAGTTGATGTTATTAGTTTGGGTAGATAAAAAGGTAAAAGAAATATGCATCGGCTTCTATTTTCAATCACCCCTATTAATTCGGGTTAAAAGGTATCTGACAGTATTTTTAATCAGTTACCGCCTAAAGGCTTTACTGCATTGAGTTTGACAGCTTTTAAATTTAATAGTATCTCAAAAACACCCCCTTCTATACTTCTTATATATATATCTTTTCTCTTTAGGTATTATACAAAGAAACTCAGATACTCAGATACCTGCTATACAATCAACTGATTATCAATTAATTGCCGGTATCTGTGTTTCAGTTACCTTTAGATACCTCAGTTACCTTTACTGAAATTAACCCCGAAATAGAAATTCCAGGGCTTATTTACCATTAAACAAAAAACCCATGCATTGAAAAAAGTTTTGTACTCTGGTTTATTTTGTTTAATTTTGCTATTACCTATTTTAAGGCCCATCGTTTGAAATAAAGGCTTTTTGGGTAGATAGTACCTAAAAAGATTTTAAATTGAAATTTGGGCGGTTTCTGATTGTTTGGCGGGCATACCCCTACTATTCCAATTGGCGGCGGTAACGTGACGGCGCTCTATTTTCCATCAACCCTATTAAATAGGCCAATAAGTTACCGGGCGGTTACTGAAAGTTTTTTTGATTAGTAACCTTTGAAAGCCTTTACTGTATTGGCTTTAATCAAATATTAAATAACAGGTTATCCAAAAACACCCCTTTCTATCTTTCTTATATATATCTCTTTTCTCTTTAGATATAATGAAGAAATTACAGTAACACAGTAACACCCTTGCAAGTAATTGATTATTAATGATTTATCGGTTACTGTGTTTCAGTAACCTTCAGTAACCTTAGTAACTTTTAAGGAATTGCCCCGGAATAGAAATTCCAGGGCTTATTTACCATTAAACAAAAAACCGTCGTACTCTTTCAAGTATGACGGCATTTAATTATTCAACTTTCATTAAGAGACCCTTACGATTATGCCGGGCGGTTGATAATCTGTTCCCCTAAACTTCTAAAGATAATTTTTCCTTAATCGTACGCCGGAATTTTTTAACTATTACATGAACCGTCTTTAAATCGAATAGGTCGGCGTACTCTTCAGGGATTGCGGTTAATGTCTTTCTAAGCGAACCCGTTTCAACAAACAGCGTCCATACCATGTTTTCTATATCAGCCGCTAATTTATTTTCATTGGATAAATAAATATTGTCACATGCTTTATTTGCCAGTTCCATAAAATTGGAAGACGGGCCATATTCGCTTTGTGGTTCATTCAAAATAATATCTTCCATCTTATTACGTAAATCACTTTCCTGCTTTCTGTAATTCTTGTGAAATTTTGATGTTTCACTTCTATATTGATTCATCAACATGCGAATGAAGAAAGGCTTTAACCCTTGTGTCGGGTTGTGGTAGCTAATTAAACGATCTTCAGGAAATTCTAATAACATCAAAGTACATTCCTGGAATAAATCTTCTGCATCGTCTTCGCCTGCGATGTTATACGCCAATTTCTCAAAGGCTTCGATATTATCGGTAAACTCTTTTATTATAGTTTCACGGGTCATAGTATTAGGTTTAATATTGTCCAAGGTCATGGTGTCTTTTAAAAGTGTGTGGGGTGTTGTTGGTAGCTTCAAATATTTCTCCTATGCAATCCATCAGCCCGGCCTTTGCTCCCGGTGTCGGGGCCGTTGGGGAAGGTTTATAACTTGTTTTCATTTCTTTAATTAACCCGTCCCGCTGCATTTCGCCTACTTTCTTCGCCATTCTTTTTTGCAATTTGATGTACTCTAACTCTTCATCAAAAAGCCTATTTGCTCTATCATCAATAATTCTCTTTTTTAGTGTAGGTGTCTTTACTACGTGGGTGACAACAGGCGGCGGGGTGTAGATGGGTAAGGGCGGCGGCTTAACAATTATAACGGGCATCGGGCCGGGCCTTTTAAGTAGCCTGGTAATTAGGTTCTTCGCTTTTGTTGGGTGATGGAAACTGATAATTTTCATAGTAAACATTAGTAGTCAATCCGGTTTCTTTGTCGTTCCGTCCCAACCTTGTGCAAATAAAAAAACCCGGTTGTTAGCCGGGTCTGATTACTATAATTTATTATTTCATTCTACAAATCGGCGTTAATAATTGACCCCGTCCATTCCTTATTATTTAAGAATGTGCTAACTACCGTCATCGGTACGCCTGGTGAATTTATGGCCGGGTCGGCACTATTATTAATATTCGAAGGTACGCCCCGTTGTATGTATACCCCTTCAGGCGTGTAAAATGGTGGGCCGAATGTTGGCTTAATACCAAACATTGTAGGGAAGCCGCCTATCATTTGCGGCGTATCGGGTGGCGGTGTTGATGTGGGCATTATTTTATAATTTGAATGTCTTGATAAAATTTATTGAGCGAACTTTTAATTTTTTATTCATGGTATGGCTTTATCTAAAATACCTGTTAACGCCGATGTTATGCTTAAGCCCTCCCTTTCTTTTTACTGTTTAAATAAACGTCCGCTTCGCTTTCAATTTCGGCGGCTGTCATTCGTTTGCCTTGCTTAATCCATGTGGTTAATTCATCCTTTGAGAAATAAAGCCTTTTCCCTTTTTTCATAGATGGGATTTCATTACGTGAGGTAAACCCATAAATAGTAGTGATGGATAATCTTAAAAAGTCGGCGGCTTGCTGTATAGTCAAAAGGTCTTCGCTTTGCTGTGTGGTAGTTGGCTTACTCCATTGCATTAAAAGCCTTTCAATGTTTTCCATCTTAATGGATAACTGGTTAACGGCTTCAGGTAATTGGTCAAATGTTATTTGCATTTAGCTTCACCTCCTTTTTTATTTGTTACCGAATTGATAACGTCCTGTAGATTATAGCGTGGACGTTCGTTAAATGTGGAATGATGTTTAATAATTCCTTTTCGTTCCCATTGGTAAACAGTAGCATAAGTAACCCCAAAATGGTTAGCGATTTGCCGCCGGGTTAATAATTCTTGATTCATAGTAGTGGATTTTTTTTAGGTATAAAATCAATAACGATTGTTATCTTTCGTAGTGCAAATAAAGAGTATTGAAATAAAAGTATAATTAAGGAACTTCCACATTTGTGTGAAAGTGTGTGTATTGCGGTTTAATTGCGGTCTTTTACGTGTAAATAAGAGTTTCCACAATTTTACGCACACCCCTTTATTGTTTGTTTTAGACCTTTGCCGGGCGGCTAATTGAAAGAAAAAATGTAGACTATGTAGATAATGTAGACGAAAACAATATTTTATTTTAGCACTTTATTAAAAGCCACTACCATTTTATTTTATTTCGGTCTCTTTAAACGCTGTCAATGCTTTTGCCGCTTCCCTTTTACTTCCATCTTCAAACCCGGCTAAGTAGTTTTGTGTTGTCTTAACGTTGCTATGGCCCAATGCTTCGCTAATAAAATCTGTACTCAATCCGCTACGTTTTAAAGTTGTTGCAAAGCTATGACGGGCGGTGTAGGTGGTAACATCGTTATTGATTTCTAACTCTTTTGCAATGGCTTTAGTGTGGTCATTGATAACGTGGGTTAGTTGCTGTATTAATTGCCGTTCCCGGTCGGGTGTTATGCCTTTTGATAAAACAGGGAAGATATAATTACTGGCATCCTTATTAGCATTTCCCCATTTTTGAATGATGGCTTTTAAATCTTCTGTCAATGATACCCTTATAGGTTCAACCTTTCTTTTTGTCCTGGCTGTTTTTGCCCTTATAAATTCCAATACGTCGCCTTTAATGTTTTCATATTTCAATAAGCATAAGTCTTTTGTATTGATACCGTTACACAGATACATAAATATCCAGTAATCTTTTGCTCTATCTCTCATTGTGCCGGGTTCGGCTTTATAATTATAAATCATTCCAATATCTGAAAGGGTCAACGCTTTCTTTGTGTTGTTTCCTGTTGGTATTTCATATTTCCTTTTCCCAAACGGGTAAAACTCTTTTAATAGCGAACCTTCAGCAATAGCATTATTGAATATTGTTCTAAGTGATCTTAAATAAATGCCGACGGTTGTAATGCTTTTACCGTGAGAAAGTACCCATTTTTCGTATTTACCTAATAATTCCGGCGTAATATCAGTAAACTTTGAATCCTTTGCAAACGTGTTAAGACTGTTCATTGCACATTCGTAGGAAACGGCGGTTCCAATACGGCCCGCTTCCCTTAGATCGGCGGCGTAATTTTCAAAGGCTTGCTTAATGGTTCCCTTTGCGGCCCTTTCGGATAGGTAATGTTTTTCAAATCCTACCCAGGTAAAGAATGGAAGGCTTTCTATTATCCCGGTAGCTTTATCTTCAAAGGCTTGAATCTTCTTTTTCAATTCCTTATCCTTTGCACTTAGTCGCTCCCCAAACATTACCCGTTTAAAGCCAATTTTTGTAAGGCCGTAGGGTGTCGCATAGTATTTTTGCTTTCTGTCAAATGTAACTCTAAGTTTAACGGGGTAGGTATCATCTGCTTTAACTCTACGTGTATCTAAAATGACTACTGCTTTCATTATTGCTGTAATTTGTATGCACGAATGTATGCAAATAATAATCGTTTGCATACAATTTGCATACAAATACACTCATAAACCACATAACAACAATAAATAAACCACTATCTTTATTGAATGAAAGCCTTTACTACATTGAGTTTTGTTATTGATAATTGATGTTTGCTTAAATGTTGTTAAGTGGCAAATTTATGACTGTTAATCAGAGGGTCTCTGGTTCAAGTCCAGAAGGGGGAGCAAATACAGCAAAGGGTTTCAGACGATTAAGGTTTGAAACCCTTTTTCAATTATACTACATTTTCAATTATATCGATATTTTGGAAGACCATACTGGCGCAAGAATGTAAAGAAGTAGAAACCACGATTTATGTAACAGGCGCAATACCGTAACGATAGGCGCAGGAATGAGGCGTGGGAAATGTGCGATGGGGTTCCTGTGCCGGGTGGTTATTAAAGCCTTGATAAGACTGAATATTAATTCCACTCAGAGTCTTCCACAATAAAACTACCACTCCACAAACTCATGAACTGCCAGGCGGGTCTTTGTTTTGGGTTTTGTGCAAGGCTGCAAGACCCGCCGCTACTCAGTGGGTGCTGTAAAAATAAAATGTTTTTATCGTTATACAGTTCTGCAAAATTTTATTTAAGCGGAGAACAGGAAGTGTATCCCGTTTTTAATTTAAGGGAATTGGATGATATGAATTTAGACAGATTTTCTGCATAGCGGTGAGTCCCACAGCACGGCTGCAAAGCTAGCAGTGGAGACTCACCTGGGAATTTTTAAATTTAAACTGAGGCAGTATAATCTGTGTAAAACTTTTACATTTGGAAGACTCGTGGCGGAAGTAGGATATATTTATGAATTAAAAATTTATGAATTAAAAAATCACTTCACTCTTACCTTGAATCTTTAGGTTTTGTCAATTAATCTTCCTTTCGAACACCCTTAAAAGGTTTTGAATCGGATTTGCGATCCATAAATTTGCCAGTGTTTGTATCCCTTTTAACCCATGTTTCAGTTTTTGGATTATAGGTTTGACTTCTGTCTTTTACCTGGCCATTTCTGTGGTTATCACCAGCTTTACCATTTTTTGCCATTGTATTAAATTTAAATTGTTATTGGAAATTTTTATCAATATTTTTATCACTTTCTGTTAGATTTATCGGTGATTCCCTTCCAATTTTATCCGAAAATAAAATAACCTTCTCCCCCTATTTTCCAAAAAGCCAGCTAAAAAAACGCAATAATTTGCTGGGCCGTTTATGTATCTGCCGTAGCGATTTATAATAAAGCCTTTTCTCTTTTTCTTCCGCCATACGTCCCACTTGCACTTCTTCTTGTGTCCACTGATCTGCCCATTCTATTCTTCCTTTTGTAATGATGTAATGTGACCTGCATGGCAGTTCCCAATTTCCTATTGAGGGCCGAAGAGTTGGTTTACCTCCAGCTTCTGAAAATGACCATTCTGTAGGCCCGAGTGGAGTAATTACCTTATTATTGCAGCCGCAAGCACACAGATGTCCCGCTACCTCAAATTCTTCTGATATATATAATATTCCAGGTTGCAAATCTGTAGGCATATAATAAACTTTAAGCAGTATAATGGTTTCCACTATATTCCTGTTAAATGAAAATTGTCTAATGTGAATAATATATGTTGAAAAGCATTATCATCAGCGTAAAACCCGCATAACTGTTTATACTTTATTACCGCCAAGCAGGCGTTAAGTGCATTAAGCTCTGCAATCTGTATACTGTTTCGGTATATCTCATCAGAAGGATCAGTTAAAGGTATCCAGTTTTTTTCAAGTGTTGCCTGTGCCGCTTCATTGCTAAAATAGGTTGTCCTGATTATACCGCTGATTGGGCCCTTATCTCTCTGAAGGCCCATCCCCACATCTATAAACGGAATTTTCATTTTTATCAATGCTTCTATTATACCAGCCCGTGATGTTCCCTTATCGACACAGATAAATGCAAATGTTACCCCTTCCAATTCCTCCATGGAATCAGCCAGAATAAATCTGGAATGCACAGTCAGGCCTGTACGAAATCCTTCATAGCGGCTCTGGTAGACTTCAGCTTTTCTTTTACCAAGTTCTTCAAGATCTAGTTGTCCAGGAGAACGGAAAGCGTTATGTGGGTGAAATAGGTCCAAATCAAACCCACGGATTTCTTTAACCGGAGTTTTTACAATAAAATCCAGCAAGTAGGACCCTGTACCGCCCAGCCCGATTATGGCTATCACATCTTCATTAAATTTCATGGCGAGATCCCCGATCTCAGCCCTGCTGGTCAACGTGTCTCTTATCTTAAACACTGAAGCAGACACATCTTCAACTATCCTGAAAGTGTAGGGATTAGCTTCATACAAAGTGATAGCAGGGCCAGCAATGATCGCAGTATAGCTCTCTATCTTTTCAAACAGGTCTATAAAACCCTTTTCGGGTTTATTGGAAAAAGATCTTTGTACCACAAGATCGGGTGAAGCCAAAGCAAAACTGTTTGGGCCGCCTCCCAAGTTCTGGATGGCGGTGCCGTCCAGCTGATGTGGATGTAATCCACAGAAAAATACCTGATGATCTTCCATCTGTACCCTGTCCTTCTGATCGAAAAAAATCAACTTGGATACAAACGCTCCCCATTGAAGTGTTTTGTTGTTATCAAGATAAGGAATATCACGGACCACCAGACAATTGCTATCCAGTGAAACAGCGTATCCTTTGTCCAGCAACCTCTTTATGTCATCATTATGACTGGCCAGTGTGTTTAACATAGAATATCATTCTGTCTTTTACTTTAACCGATTCACCTGGAGACAATATACCCTCAGGTTTATTACCATGCCCGTTTTTATAAGTTACGGAATAAGTCCTTTCTGGGTGCTGTGGGAAATCAGGAAAGGCAAGTGTTACCACTTCTTTGTAACTGACTTCATCTTTTTCCTCCTCGTGAGACGTGCCATTCACAATAATGGTCACTTTTTTCTTTACGTTCTCTTCCATAACTTTTTAATTTACTTTATAATTTTAATTGCTATCTTTTCTCTACCATTACTTTAAAGCGTGACAACTCCAGAAAACTGAAAATGTCACGCTTCACAGTATAAAAAAAGAAACATTGGAGCCCTTACAACAAAGCCAACCACTCAGCGACCTGGAGTTACTTACAGCTCTGTGCACCAGCCAGGACGATGATATTTTTTATGTTGAATTTGTAGAAAGATTCTTACCAGAAATAGAAACGGAGTGTATAAAAATCTGCAAACAAAGAAAACTGGATCTTCATGTTGGCAAAGAGATTGCACACGATGTTTTTGAAAAGTTACGCAAATACAAATCATTTGAGTCAGACGCAGTTACTGCAATATCATCCCACACGGGTATATTGGTTTATCTATACCGTATCGCCAAAAATTTGTTTAATGACTGGCACAATAAGGCGAAAAAAAACAGAAATAGCTATGTTAACAAGACCTATTTTGATGAACTTTTTTCCCGGGTCATCATGCCCGATACAGGCGACCTGCTGCAATGGAAAAGAGATACCTCCCTTACTATCCTAAAAAAACTGAATCCCAAGGAGCAAAAGGTCATACTGACGGATATAGACCATAAAAAGCACAGCTTGTATCTACCTGATGAAATCAACGAAGATTTAGCACAATGTTTGGGTGTAAAAAAAGACAGTATTCGTAAGATCAGGGAAAGAGCGATTACAAAAATCAAAATTGCGATTGATGAAATCAACAAACAATGAAAAAAGAACTTTCTCGATGGAAGATTTCGAGAAAGGACTAATGCTGGCAGGGCTAGTAATGCCAAATTCTATTGCAGATATCAATGATCGGAGGCGACTTGAGGAATATGAAAAGGAATTGAATAATGAAAAAAGAATACTGTATTTTAAACGGGTTGTCCTTGCCGCAGCGATTGCAGATCAATTATATAAAGAAGCAACTTTTGGGAGGGTAAAATTTCAGAAACTGGTCTATTTATGTGAGCATGCTGCTCAAATGAATTTGCAGGACCGATATAGTAAGCAGGTTGCAGGTCCTTTCGATAATAAATTCATGCATACTATTGAAACTGAATTTAAAAAGCAATACTGGTTCGAAGTAGAGAAAACCAACGATGGCAAAATGTTTCGTTCGAAATACAAACCTCTTGAAAAGATTGAACAATACAAACCTTATTTTGAATCTTATTTTGGGTCGAGTAAAGAGTCCATTTTTTATGTCATTGATCTTTTCAGAAATGTAAAAACAGATAAAACAGAAATCGTGGCCACATTATTTTCCTGCCACCTAGAACTTAAAAAAATATCTGATACTATATCAAAGGATGAATTGATCAAGCGGTTTTATGAATGGTCGGAAGCGAAAAAACGTTTTGATCAATCTACCGTAATCGAAGTGTGGGAATGGATGGTTGAAAAAGAGTTAGTTTCTTATACATAATTTAATTAAATCCTTTCGTGTATTTCTGAATTCATTAAATCGTAATTTAATAATTTTCTTGACTGTTTAGTAGATGAAGAAAAAGGATCGACAGACTTTGATAGTTCATTAGTTTTAATTCCACTCAAAGTCTTCCACACTAAAACAACCACTCCACAAACTCATGAACTTCCCAGGCGGGTTGTTGCTTTGGGTTTTGTGCAGGGCTGCAAGACCCGCCGCTACTCAGTGGGTGCTGTAAAAATAAAATGTTTTTATCTTTATACAGTTCTGCAATTTTTATTCAAGCGGGCAACAGGAACATCGATGCTGTGTCAATCAAAGTATGTATCTCATAAGTTTTGCAATGGCACATTGGATAGATATGCTCACCATATCACTTACATCTTAAGGGAAATAATTCCCCATCTACCCCCCAAAACGCAATGCTATTGAACAATTAATAAAAAATGCTTTCATATAGAGCTATACATTGGTACAAAAAGCCAATGGCAGCATTATTGCAACCAATCATTATATCTATTTAACCATTTAAAACGTAATTGCCATGGATCTTAGAAATGAAGACTTGCCCGTAACGCTGCAAGCATTTGACATCAGTAACGGTAGTGAAATTTTTATAGCAGAGCAGGTTGTAAATAACCAATCAGAAATTGATACGTTTACTTCAAGATTTACAGGAAAAGTTATTAAAGCAAAAAAGGCTGTTATCCCTGAAAACAATACCTACGCAAGTACACCAATTAAAAAAAGAAATACTACTACCGGCCTGGTAATGATAATTGTTATTGTGGTGTTACTGGCATTAGTAATTTATGGATTTTCTACTGGTTGGATACAACAAAAGTTTAACCTGAATATTTGATAACGCATTTTTAAAGTTATCGGCATTAGTACCTATCCGGTAAAATAACTTTTACCTTATTCACTCCTGTGCCTTAGTTTTTCTATGCAAGATTTGTTAATCTTGAAAACCATTTATTCATTTCAAGTAGAGTTAAAACCCAATATCAAAACATCAGTCTCATTTCTCTAAATTATTAACTCCTTTTGCCCCACAAAAAAAATGTGCTACTTCAATATGGATTAATTCATCATTGGTACAATTAAATGATGCATATGGCCTATAAATAAAAAGTAGATTTTTCTAATTTGGCATGAGTCAAATATTATAAACCTTCAATTTTGTAATTATATTGTGTGGAATGGTCAATTCAGCATCTTTATCCAAAACTTGAAATCATGCCTACAGGTAAATTAGCATTCAATATGCTGTTAGCAACGGCTACATTTTTATGTGCCCTTTCTAATATTACTGCGCAATCAACCAACACATCCGACAGCATCACAATAGCAATAGAACCTCAGTATAATGACGTAAATAGTTTCCATCGGTTTTGGCTGGGAGAGAGTTACCGGAAGCTATGGGCCACTCCGGTAAAATTAAAAGTGTTTAATCTTGAAAAGGAAAAAGGAGGGTTTACCATTTTGCAAAAAGGTGGTGGACTACAAACAAAAAGCCTGCGACTGCGGGATGCTACCGGTCAGGAATGGGTGCTTAGAACTATTCAAAAATATCCGGAAAATGGCTTGCCCCAACATTTACGTGCTACAGTAGTGAAAGATATTTTGCAGGATCAGGTATCAACAGTACATCCATTTGGATCGCTCACTGTGCCCGTATTTGCCAATGCACTTGGTATTGCACATTCCAATCCGCAAATTGTGTATGTACCCGCAGATACAGCCTTAGGGGTTTATATGAATGATTTTGGCAACGCAGCTTTTTTGTTTGAAGAAAGAGAACCCATTGGTGAAAACACGGACAACACCTTGAAGTTAAAGCAGCAGTTAAAAAAAGATAACGACAATGCCGTAGATCAAAAATTGGTACTGCGGGCCCGGCTGTTGGATATGATGTTAGGTGACTGGGACCGGCATGAGGACCAATGGCGTTGGGAGAAAAATAAGATTCATAACGGAACCATGTACACACCAGTTCCAAGAGACCGGGACCAGGTGTTTTATAACACTTCTGGTGTATTTCCGTGGGTGGTTTCACACCAATGGCTGATGTCGAAATTCCAGGGTTTTCACAAAAGCATCAGGGATATAACAGGATTTAATTTTAATGCCCGTTATTTTGACCGGTACTTCCTGAATTCTCTGAATGAAACTGATTGGCAGGAAACAATAATCTATGTTCAGGATCATCTTACAGATAGTGTTATCAATGCTGCAATTCATGAATTACCAGATACAATTTATGCGCTTTCCGGCGAAAAATTAATTGAAAATTTAAAATCAAGAAGACTTGCTTTATCAGAAGAAGGAATGAAATATTACAAATTCATTGCAAAAACAGTGGAGGTTCCTGCGTCGGATAAACACGAACTATTTGATATTAATTATACTCCCGAAGGCAATGCGGATATAACAGTTTATAAAACCAAAAAAGACGGTATAAAGGATAATATAATTTATCACCGGGTTTTTGTAAAGGGAGTAACCCAAGAAGTAAGATTGTATGGCTTTGATGGAAAAGATGCCTTTTCAGTAAGAGGAGAAAATAGCAATGATATTAAAATCCGAATGATTGGTGGAGAAGGAAAAGATAGCTTTTATATAGCTCCCAATATTTACAACAAACGTAATTTATTTGTGTATGACAACATCGATGGATCAAATAAATTACCATCCCGCCGCCAGGTAAAAATTCGTGTTTCAAACGATAGCACTGTAAATGATTACAATGATCAAAGTTTTAAATACGACAGGTCGGGCCCGTTAGTATTAGCCAATTATAATATAGACCACGGGCTGTTACTTAAGGTTGGATTTTTATCAGAGAAACAAGGTTTCAGAAAGGAGCCTTATGCCAGGAAACAGCAAATAATGGCAAATTATGCTACGGCCAGAAGATCGTATTCATTTGACTACGCCGGCGATTTTAAAGGAGTGATAAAGAAAAATGATTTGAATGTAAATGTTATAGCAAAAGGCCCTAATAACACGGGTAACTTTTTTGGAATTGGAAATGAGTCTGAGTTTATAAACAGGGGAAATAAAAAGATCGGTTATTATAGAAACAGGTATGACATTATTAATGTAGATGTAAGTTTAAAGCATTACTTATCAAAATATGCGGCAGTGTATGCAGGTGTGGCAGGCCAATATTATACTGCCACCAGCCGTAGAAACGATGATCGTTTTTTAAATAAATATGATACCCTTAATCCGCAACAAAATGTATTTGGAAATAAATGGTACGGGGGTTTAATAGCAGGCCTGGTAGTAGATTCAAGAAACGATGCAGCATTGCCTACCAAGGGCTTTTTATGGAATGTACTTTTAACCGGCATGACAGCGCTCAATGGTGCAAGTAAAAGTTATGGAAAGTTAACTGCAGATTTTAGTTGGTATACAGGCATCGGTAAAAAGAAAAACCTGGTAATTGCCAACAGAATTGGTACGGGTACAACTGTTGGTAAACCCGCATTCTTTCAAATGTTAGGTTTGGGCGGTGCTCAACTTATGCGTGGTTTTCATACCAATCGCTTCATTGGCAAAACAATTCTTTATCATAACCTGGAACTAAGGTTAAAATTATTCGACTTCAACTCCTACCTGATACCGGGCACCCTTGGCCTCATTGGTTTTAATGATGTGGGCCGGGTTTGGACGCCAGGCGAAAACTCTAAACAATGGCACGACTCTTACGGTGGTGGAATTTATTTAATACCGGCACGACTAGTGTTAATACAGGCGGTAATTGGTGTATCAAAAGACGGCGTCCTTCCTTACATCACTATAGGATTCAGGTTTTAATAAACGAAGAAAAATTGTCGGTAATAGTTTTATCACCTTAAGAAACCGGTCTTTTACCTGCAGGTTTAATAATCATTCTCAAGGACTGATCTTTTGTAAAATAAGCCACCACCCAATTATAAAACGTACGTAGTTTATTGCGAAAACTAATCAATGAAATAAGGTGAATAAAAAGCCAGATCATCCATGCAAAAAACCCCTTAAAGTGCAGCTTAGGTTTTGGCAAATCTACCACCGCTTTGTTTTTACCAATAATTGCCATTGACCCTTTGTCATTATATTTGAATGACTTTTGTTTTCCACCTTTAATTTCGGCTTTAAAATTATGTGCCAGGTTTTCTCCCTGTTGAATGGCAACCTGCGCTACCTGTGGATGGCCATTGGGAAAATGACTATCTGAAGTTTGAAGGCAGGTATCTCCTAAAGCATAAATATTATCTACTCCCTGCACTTTGTTATAACCGTCAACAATCAATCTTCTGCCACGTCCATAACTTTCTGCAGGAATACCCTCCATTATTTTTGCGGAAACACCTGCGGCCCAAATCAGGTTTTTTGTATAAATACTTTCATCGTTCGATAGTATTACCCTATCATCAACAAAATCTTTTACCTGGCTGTTTAATAAAATTTTTACCCCAAGTTTGGAGAGTGCATCATACGTATCTTTTTGCGATTTGGCCGACATTGGAGCAAGTACAACCGGTCCGCCATCTACCAAATAAATTTCACCGCCTTTTCCGGAAAGCTGTGGATATTCTTTTCTAAAAATTCCTGTTTTCATTTCAGCAAGCATTCCAGCTACTTCAACTCCTGTTGGACCACCACCAGCAATAACTACCGTCAATAATTTCTTTATTTTTTCAGCATCGTTTAATATTGTTGCCTGTTCCATTTGTTCCAACAGCCGGTTCCGCATATCCAATGCATCCGATAATGTTTTCATCGGAATGGCATTTTTCATAACATTTTCCATTCCAAAATAATTGGTTTCCGCACCGGTAGCAATCACCAATCGGTCATACGAAATTTCACCATTGTTTAAAACAACTTTATTTTCAGCATGTAAAATTTTTTGTAGTTCCCCCATCCTGAATTTTACATTTGCCCTGGTGGCAAATAATTTCCTGAACGGATAACTAATACTCGAAGGCTCTAAAAAAGCTGTAGCCACCTGGTATATTAAAGGAGGAAAAAAGTAATAATTATTTTTATCAACCAATGTTATTTCAAAATTGCTATTGTTCCCTAAAGCCTTTGCGAAATTTATTCCGGCAAAGCC
The DNA here is from genome assembly GCA_040002495.1 of Ferruginibacter sp. Lineage (GTDB taxonomy): Bacteria > Bacteroidota > Bacteroidia > Chitinophagales > Chitinophagaceae > Ferruginibacter. The sequence goes on along the minus strand of JBDUEK010000001.1, from coordinate 67,489 downwards.
ACCACCTATTACCACTATTTTCATAATATTCTTTTTAATTATTAATTCTACTTTGACAAATCAAACATTTTTAATTTTTTGTTGACCAGCAGCCGTTTTTCATGGCGGCATCGTTGTGTCACTCTCTTGTACGGTAGTTTTTTATGGCAACTTTTCCGTTCAATAATTAAGATTATTGTAACCCTGAACTACGTTTTCTGAACATGTCAAAGTAGAATTAAGATTTGTTTTATTCCAAATCATAAATCCATTCCATGTAAATTGAAAATGTACAATAATTGCACCTTTGTTTAAATATAGCCTGCGCTTGTTCACACTGCAAGATATAAATCGTTGGAAATTCCGGCATTTGTACTTACTCTGTATGGCAAACATGTATTAGTATTGCAATGTCAGGTGATGATTAACACCTAATAAATCAACACTAATGTACCGGCAATAATAAGCAATGCTCCAATAGCAGTTTTTATTGTGAGCGCCTCACCTAAAAAAATTACAGATAATACGATGGTTAAAGCAACACTTAATTTATCAACAGGCGCCACCTGTGATACTTTACCAATTTGCAAAGCTTTAAAATAAAATATCCAGGAAAGTCCGGTTGCCAGTCCTGAAATAACAAGAAAGATTAGGTTATGTTTGGAGATAGTATTAAGCCCTTTTGTTTCGCCCCTTGCAATTACAATTCCCCAGGCAACAAATAAAATGATGATAGTGCGGATTGCGGTAGCCAGGTTAGAATTTACCCCTGCAATTCCTACTTTAGCAAATACGGCAGTAAGCGATGCAAACAGTGCAGAAAGCAGGGCGTATATCCACCACATAGTAACTTTTTTAGGTACTGCAAAATTACGATAGTTAATACACAATTCAGTTGCGAGATGTGATGGAAATTATGCTGCTGGCTTAATTCGTTTGGCCATTAATTCAGCCGTAAAAGTAATAGCAATGGAATTTGATTATGGATGATATCAATATAGGCTTTACTATTTTACAATAATACGATGCACTTCTTTGATACCTTTTAAAATAAATATGATATTATAAGTGCCAGGCGGAATATCCCCCAGGTGTATGTGTCCGTTATTAACTCCTTTAACTGCTTCCAGCGAAGTTGACAGCAAAGATCTTCCTTGCATATCCAATAATATAGCCTCCATTACTCCTTCTTCATCAGCATTAAATTTCAACATTAAATGTCCTGGTTTGCTAACAGGGTTCGGAGTTAGGGAAGTAATAATCCTTGAATGTGCTTTATTGTTGACCGTTAGTCTTATCGGAGAATTTTGAATTTTCCCATCTTTATCAATAATTTCAACCAGGTAGTAGAGGTATTTGTTGCCCAATGGCAATTTATAATCAGTAAAAGAATATGTTTTTTCAACGTTTGAAAATCCGGTAGCGTTTACCCGGCCTAACTCTTTAAAATCGGTTCCATCGAGGCTTCTTTTCACCATGAAAAAATCAGCATTGTATTCACTGGAAGTTTTCCATAAAAGGGTTGATTGCTCTCCATTACTATTTGCTTTAAATTCAGATAAAACCACCGGAACTGGTGCTGATACGGTAAATGACCCAACCATAAACGTAGCATGAATAGAACATTCATAACTGTAGTTTCCGGCTATAAGTGCTGTATATTGATAGCTGGTGTTGTTTACATCAATAGGTGCATCCCAGGCAGACGCACCCAATGGAACAGTTAAGGAGGTGGTGGTATGACCACCATTTGACCAATCCCATATTAACACATCCCCCACTAACACATCGGGAATATTTTGCGGCACAAATTGAAAATTTCTTACACTTATAGTAATTGTTTTTGAATAAACAATGGCGCTGGTCAACAAAGGTATTAAACAGGTTAAAATGAATTTTTTCATACTTATTATTTTAAATAGTGGAATGCTAATTCTATCAAAAGGAAATACGCAGCAATTCAACTTTCACACCCAATAAAACGGGAAAAAATATATAGGGTTGCCTGCTGACCGAAATAAATTAAAAAGATTATATGACGTAAAGAGAATCGTAGATGTTTTTCCCACACAATAACTTAGTGTGGACTTAGTTGGGAAAAGTTTCCTCAGTTTTTCTACAATAAATACTAAAATGTAACTGGCATGAAGTTTACATATATGGTTATAGGTTTTTCATAGGATATTGGATAAAAAAAATGGGGCTGTATTTCTATACGGGCCCTCTTTTGTTTTTAACCATTCGCTCAATATAAACTTCACACAAAATGAAACCATTCCGTTATTCCGGTACTGAAATAAAATGATTCAGTAAAACTTCCTAATGGTTAGCGAAAATTCATTTTCGGGTATTTAAAATTCAAGATATTATCAAAATAGAAATTTAATTGGCAGTTATAATATTAAGATTGTTCAGCAAGTTTAATTTTTCTAACTTAGTAGCTAACCTACAACCCCATATGTCGAATCAAGTTATCAAATTATCTATCATACAGGAAGATCCCTGGTTGAATCCATACGTTACAGATGTACATGAAAGATATCAGCGTTATAAACACACACTAAACGATATAGAAAGAGCCGAAGGAAGTTTATTAAATTTTGCAAAGGGTCACTATTATTATGGTATACATTTTATAAAAGAGAAAAGTGGATGGGTGTACAGAGAGTGGGCTCCAAATGCTGATGCACTATACCTGACAGGCGATTTTAATGAGTGGAACAGAACTTCCGAAAAGCTGGAACGAAATCAGCAAGGCGACTGGGAAATATTTCTTCCATTCGAAAAATACAAGGATACTTTCATACACGCCAGTAAAGTGAAGGTTGTTGTGGAATCGACAATGGGATCGGTTGATAAAATACCCGCATACATACGCAGGGTGATCCAGGATCCGGTGTCCCATGATTTTTCGGGGCAATTGTGGTTTCCTGAAGAGCCATTTGAATGGACGCATAACTACATGCTGGATGAGAATATTCAGCAGCCAGTTATTTATGAGTGCCATATTGGAATGGCGCAGGAAACAGAAGGTGTAGGAACTTACCTGGAGTTTGCAAAAAACATTTTACCAAGAATTAAGGAAGGAGGATACAATGCCATTCAGTTAATGGCAATAATGGAACACCCTTACTATGGTTCCTTCGGATACCATGTTTCTAATTTCTTTTGCCCCTCATCACGCTTTGGAACACCTGAAGAGCTAAAATACCTGATAGATCAGGCGCATAGTATGGGCATTGCCGTTATTATGGACATTGTACACTCTCACGCTGTAAAAAATGTGGCAGAAGGATTGAATGAATTTGACGGATCCGATCATCAATATTTTCATGCAGGTGGCAGAGGTTATCACGAAGGGTGGGATTCTAAACTATTTGATTACGGAAAATGGGAAGTAAAAAAATTCCTGCTTTCCAATGTTCGTTATTGGTTGGAAGAATTTCATTTTGACGGTTATCGTTTCGACGGTGTTACATCTATGCTATACTTTCATCATGGAATAACTTCGTTTGATCATTACGATAAATATTTTAAAGAAGGGGTGGATTGGGATGCTGTTACTTACATGCAATTAGCCAACGAAGTAATTCATCAATTTAAGAAGAATGCCCTATCAATAGCAGAAGATGTTAGTGGTATGCCTGGCCTTTGCCGTGAACCAAAAGATGGTGGGGTGGGATTTGATTACAGGTTAGGAATGGGGATCCCGGATTTCTGGATAAGAATATTGAAAGAGCAATCTGATGAAGATTGGGATATTAATGAAATGTGGTCGGTGCTAAGCAACAGGCGATATAAAGAAAAAACGATCGCATATGCAGAGTCCCACGACCAGGCTTTGGTGGGAGATAAAACCATGGCATTTTGGTTGATGGATAAAGAAATGTATTTCCATATGAAAGTGGAAGATGCCAATATTATTGTTGACCGGGGTATTGCTTTACACAAACTATTGCGGCTCTTTACCATTGGGCTTGGTGGTGAAGGTTACCTCAACTTTATTGGCAATGAATTTGGCCATCCTGAATGGGTTGATTTTCCACGTGAAGGTAATAACTGGAGTTATAAGTATGCGAGGAGACAATGGTCACTTGCAGACAATGAAGATCTCAAATACAAGTATTTTGGTAACTGGGATAAAACAATGATCTATATCATTAAAGAATATAAAATTCTTTCTTCAACCGGTGCACGGCAATTACAAATGGATAACAGTAATAAAGTAATTGCTTTTGAAAGAAATAACCTGGTATTCATTTTCAATTTCAGCGCTCATAATTCAATTTTTGGCTACAAATTTTGGGCACCTGAAAAAGGTGTGTATAGAATAATATTAAATTCGGACAGAAAGGAATTTGGCGGCTTTGACAGAATTGAGGATAAAATTGATTATCCCACGGACGAAAATCAAATGCTAAGTATTTACCTTACCAACAGAACTGCGTTGGTTTTAAAGAAGAAATAAGGGATTGAAAAAATTAGTAACCAACCAGGTATCTTATTCCATTCATAAAGGATGAACGATTTCCTGTTTTCATAGCACCGCCATAGCCCGGTTTATCGAAAGAAGCATAGTAGGTAAAAGTATTACTACCAATGCTTTTAATTTTTCCTTTAAATGCTTTGTCATCGTACGATGCAAAATATGTAAATGCTGTAGTCCCTAATGTTTTTAATTTACCCCTGTATCCTTCATTGTCGATCGACCCAAACCAACTGAATGAAATAGCACCGGCATTTTTAATATTATTACGAAATATTTCATCATCATAAACATCATAATAATTAAAAAGCATCATTCCGATGCTTTTTAATTTACCCTGCCAAAATTCATTTTCAGAAGAAGTGTAATAGGTTATTAAAGTTCTTCCAATGTACTTAACTTTTCCTGAATAAGCAGGGTTGTCATTTGCAGCATAATAGTCTACACGCCCCATGTATCGATCAAGTTTTTCCTGGTAATTATATACCGAATTATTTTCTATTCCCCAGTCCATAATTTTGCCATCGGTTGTAAAATTTATTATAACGTTTTGATCAACCAGCACTGAAATATTTTGAACTGATCCGCTGTAGTTTATCGAAACTTTTCTGATAACCTGTGTAAAACTTATTGAACATATCAGCACAGCAGATACAATACATAAAACCTTTTTCATACAGTTGTGCTTTAAAAATAATTTGCAATGTGCTTTTAAAAAAAGCTGCTTGCTGTTTTATAAAGATAGGCTGTAAATAATTTTATTTATTGGATGTAAAAAAATATAAGCAAATAAAAAAGCCCATTAATGCGGGCTTTTCATTTGCTTCAAAGTAATAGTAATTTTATTTTATGTAAACAGGCGCAGCAGTTTCACTTTCTATTCTTTGCATTTCCTGGTAGGCCATATCGTTTACATCTTCTTTAAAATCTTCCAGTTTTTCATTTATACGCTCTTTAAGATCATTGAATTTGTCTCTTATATCATCTCCTTTTCTTGATAATTTTCTCCGGGTTATTGACCCTTTTTCAGGGGCATATAAAATGCCTAAAATGGCTCCCACTATTACTCCTGTCATCAGTGTTTTTATCGTACGCATAGTTGTATTTTTTATTGGTAAATTAATTGTTGTTTGGTTTTTGCCCAAACAATGTGTGAATATTTCATTTATGTAGTTGAAAATATTATGCCAGTTTATTCGCGGTTAAGCTGCATATTATGGCGAGTAGTTTTTTCCACATATATCACCAAAATTAAATTATTATATAGCAGGCTTGCAATGGCTTTACTTCCGGTTAGGCTTACTTGAAGATAAATAATAAAAATATCAGAAAAGGGTTGCAACAACATCTTATTTGTTGTAACTTTTTACTTTCAAACTTGCATAATATGAAACAGCATCATTTAATATCAAGAATTGCGATATATCTGCTCTCAATTGTTTTGTTTGTATTTGGAGTCTTTCATTTTTTACATCCGCACGATTTACTGATTTATGTTCCTTCCTTTATTCCCGGCGGAATTATTTGGGTGTATTTTGTTGGCGCAGCATTTATTTTAGTAGCTATTTCCTTCTTAACAAACAGGATGGTCAAGTTAGCAGGATATGTATTAGCAATATTGTTGATTTTATTTATCCTAAGTATTCACTTGCCTAATTATTTAAATGCGGGTGATAAAGAAATGAAACAAATAGCATTAATAAATCTGTTAAAGGATACTGCAATTGTAGGCTTTGCGCTACATATAGCCGCAGGTGCACATCATCAAAAACTTCATTTGGAAGACAGTGATTAATGCTGAAACTTTTTAATTTATCAATTCCTTAGGTTTACAGAAACCAGTGATTTGAACCTTATAAGCAGTTCATTATTTATTTATATAAATCAATGTCTTACCTGATTAATGTGTTGAATAATTGATAGTCGATTGTATTTATAGAAAGAAATATTGGTGCAATTTTTACGACTGGTTTGTTGGAATAATTAACTACGTGCAGGCGTTATTGCTTATTGATACAGACAAAAATGTTTTGTAAGTTAAATTGCCTGCTGATTATAACTTTAAATTTTGACTATATGAATATCCTTCAGCGTTTCGAACATTGGGGCAATGCGCATCATCCAAAATGGCTTGACATTATTCGTATCATACTGGGAATCTTTCTTTGTTACAAGGGCATTGATTTTTTACAAAATATGGGCACACTGATGGGACTTATGTCTAACAAAGTGCAGTTTAGTTCGCTCATGTTTATCGTGCTTGGGCATTACATTACATTTGCCCATATATTAGGCGGCATATTATTAACCCTTGGACTTTTTACCAGATTTGCCTGTGTAATTCAAATTCCTATTTTATTAGTGGCCGTACTATTTATTAATACCGGCGGTAATATGCTCCGTCCTTATTCCGAATTATTCCTTTCTATTATAGTGCTGCTACTGTTAATCTACTTTTTGATTGTGGGCAATGGCCCCTGGTCTTTTAAAATAGCTGAGGAGAAAAAGAGAAATCTGCCTTAATGAAAATTTATTCACCAATTACTTGATGACTGATGGTTTTTGGATAAAAGCCAATTGAGATTAAATTCAGCTACAAATCAATTTATTTACGCAGGGTCATTTTGAGTTTGAATTTATCTTCTTTGTTTATTCTAACTTATTAAATACAAGGCACTAAAATTCGCCCGGCCTCTAAAAGAGCTAAACTAATTTATTCATAGTACCATTCCTGATGTACCTGGTCCGATGGATAGGTAGACATATCAATTACTTCAATAATTTCAGAAATGTTATTGGCCGGAATACCTACTTTTCTTGCATGTTCACGAATTAATTCTTTGTTAGTAGCTGAATAAATACAATAAATTTTATTGTCGGTTAAGTAGCTATGTTCCCATTTTATTTGTGGGCCAATTTGTCCAAGTACATCGTTTGAAGTTTGTATTACAGCTTCCAATTGCTTTTTTGTAAACTGACCAGCTCCTGGTATTTCTCTTTCAATTATAAATTTTGTCATGATAGATAATTTTGGGATTAATAATTAATGCGGGTATACTAATTTAATAAAAAAAAAGCATATTACCGTTGGGTTTTTATATTAATATCAAACCAAATCTTTCTGTAAAACATAAAGCATACCTGTTCAATATTTTAACCCATATATCCTTTTCTCCAGGGTATTTTCACATCATTTTGGATTGAAGTGAGTTAATTAATTTTCATTTCTTTATTTTTAAGTATGCAAGCATTTTTTTTACAGCAATTGGTTGGCAAAACAGATATTTATTTAATAGATCAGATTATTAAAGGCAGATATAAGGCACATGAAACATTGCTGGATGCCGGTTGCGGAAACGGACGAAACTTACACTGGTTTTTATTGAATCATTTAGAATGTTTTGGAGTTGACCAAAGTTCTGAAGCGATAGCCGAATTGAGTTTACAATATCCTTCTCTCGATGTTGATCGGTGGAAGGTTTCTGAAGTAGAAGAAATGTCATATTTGGGCGAAACTTTTGATCATGTAATCTGCAGTGCTGTTTTACATTTTGCAAAAAGCAAGGACCATTTTTATAAAATGCTCACAGAGATTGTAAGAGTTTTAAAAACTGGTGGAAGCCTTTTTATTCGGATGGCTTCTAATATTGGTATTGAAGAACGCGTTGTACACACAGGAGACGGTAACTATTTAATCCCGGATGAAACCTCCCGTTTTTTACTAACTAAAATACTACTTTCAGATATATTAACACAGCAGCCTCTATTAATGTTAGAGCCCATAAAAACGGTAAATGTTAATGACATTCGGTGTATGACAACACTCGTTATGCAGAAAAAGATCTAATAGATTAGCAGCATTAATGTGCATCATTTGAAAAAACCTGCTTGCGTAAATTTACTTTCCTTAACTAATTCGAATACTAACTATGCATAAAATTAAGCCCGAGGTTGATGTAATAATGGATATTTTAAAGGAAACTTTGCAAAAAGAACCCAAGTCTCCATTTGTAGAAAGTCTTTTATTTCAATACATGGAAAGAGGTGGACTTAGTAAAAAGCAATTAGAGGGACTTCATAGCAAAGCATCTAAAATTGGTACAATTGCTCCTGGTAAATTGGCAACCCTTGAAGCTATCATTCTAAAGAAGCCAACCCGCTATAAATCGCCTTTACCTACCGCAACACTACCGCCCGAAAAAGATGTTGTATTGCAAAAGCTTTTAGAAGAAATTCTTGAAAAATATCCTATCCATAAACGGGTTGTTTTTATAAAAATGAAGTACGATAAAAATGAAGTAATTTCAGCTATTGAAAAAGCAGAAGTTGAAAGATTTCACAAGTTACTTATCAAGTAAGCAATCATTAATTGATGCAATACAATAAATTTTTCCCGCCAGCTACTACATAATAAAAATCAGGGCTTACCTTTTTCTTAACATCACGGAATGGCAATCAGAACAAACTTTCTTAAAAACGGGATAACCTGTTTTATTACGGCAACAACATTTTTTATTACACCAATAGTTTACGGACAGGTTTTAGGTTGTACAGATCCGCTGTCAAATAATTACAATGCACTTGCAACGGTAAACGATGGCAGTTGTACCTATAACACAGCAAATTATTCGCCACCTGTAAAACTAGATCCACTCAGCGATAGCGTCATTGAGACCAGTGGACTACAATTTGTAAATAACTTTTTATGGACTTTTAATGACAGTGGCGGCCAGCCTGAGTTATATAAAACAGATACAAATAGCAACACCTTATTACAAAGAGTGTATTTAGGCGGAGCAGTAAATATTGATTGGGAAGACATTGCTTTTGATGGAACTTATTTTTACGTTGGCGACTTTGGCAACAACGCAAATGGAGCCAGGGCCGATTTAAAAATTTATCGATTTCCATACAGTGCAATACACGATGCAGCAACTCACCCTATAGATACAATTCCTGCGGGCATGATACAGAAAATTAATTTTTCATATAGCGATCAACCCTTACCATTACAAGCAGTTGCCGCAAACTTTACAAAATTTGATTGTGAAGCAATGATTGTAGATGGCGGAAAAATTCACCTGTTCACAAAAAACTGGGTAAATTTTGTAACCACTCATTACGTCATTAACGGTGTAACTGCCGGAACTTACACAGCCTTACCGGTTGAAACACTTGCAACCAATTTCCTGGTAACAGCAGCAGATAAAGCACCTGGAAAAAAACTGGTAGCACTACTTGGTTATCAAAATTCCGGAACAGCCAATCACTTTCTTTACCTGTTATCTGATTATAACAGCGGGTTATACTTTAATGGTAGTAAAAGAAATGTAAACCTGCAAGATGTATTCTATATGGGACAAGCAGAAGGCATAACTTTTAGCAGCAGCAATTATGGATATATTACCAACGAAAAATTTATAAAATACATTGGATCCAATCCTATAATAACTGTAACCTCTAAATTACATTCATTTGCTACAGACCAATTAATATCTGCCCTTGCTTCAACTTACCAGTTTATTGGTAATGGAAATTGGGATATTGCCGGTAACTGGATTAATAATTTATTGCCACCAGCTGTACTTCCTTTTAATAGCGAAATTTTTATTGACCCTTTGGCAGCCGGACAATGTATTTTAAACGTACCTTATTCACTAAGCACCGGTTGTAGCATTATTGTTAACAAAAATGTGTCAATGATAATTGAGGGGGGCTTAACTGTTCAATAAAAGACAACAACCACTTAAAAAACACAATAAAAAAAGCCACCTAAAAAGGCAGCTTTTTTTATTATAATTATAAGGGGGTAATTCAATTAACTAAATAATCCACCTTTCTTAAGTGAGCGTGTTCCTTCTCCAATTTTAAATCCATTTTGATAAATTTGGATTGTATAATTTCCTGTTTGAAAATTAACACCTGGCTTAAATGCAAATTCTACATTTCTTTTTTTAGCTGTCTCAAGTTCAACCGGCAACTTAGCTGTAAAAGATTTATCACCTTCTTCACGGGTTGTAAAAGTTCCAGATCCTAATGATTCTGCAGATACAGGTTTGCCATCAGGGCCAATCACTAATACATATACATCCGTTGTGCCAGATTGAGCAATTCTATTTACCACATCAAAACTAACAACTAATTTGTCTACACGCTTTGCAACAGTAGAAACTTTTTCTTTGCCGTTATTCTTAACATTTATTGGGGTAATTAAAATGTTTGAAGCATTTAATGTAGACGCTATATCAACTTTTTTAGCAAGTTCTTCTTTAACAACCGTAGTTGCAGTTAAATCTTCAGTTAATTTTACCTTCTCCTGATTTAAAACAACTTTATCCTGAGTTAATGTTTCATTATCCTGAGTTAAGCGTGCAATATCAGCTTGCATGCTTTCAATTGTAGTATTTAATGAGGCAATTAATGTTTTAGCCCTTGATAATTCAGCAGCTGTTGCATTTTTCTTATTTAAAATGCTGCGTATTTCAGCCTTAACTTTTGAAACTTCACCATTTTTTTCTTTTAATGAAGATTCTAAAGTTGTGTTAGCAGTAGACATTGAATCAAGTCTTGCCAATGATGCATCAAAACTCTTTTGTACTTCACTTTTTTCAGTTGTTACTGTAGCAATCGTTCCTTCTTGCTGCTTAATAACTTCGCCTGTTTTATTTTTATCAACTGCTAAATAACCACCTAATCCTATAATGCCAGCGGCAAGTATACCGATTACCAGGTTTCTGTAATCTTTTTTTTCCGGTCTACTTTCCGGACTAGTTGTTGGAAAATTATCTGAAGTGTTCATGATATTAAAGTTTTAGATTTCTTGAATTTTTGATAAATAGTTTATTGGAATAAATTTATTGGCGCCCGCAGCATGATTTCCAAAACCGTGCCATAATTAAATTTGTAGTATATCCTTGGCTTACACAGCAGTAATATCTGCATGTATATATATGTATATTGAAGACTGAAAAAGCTGGAAAAATAAAATTTAAATTTGTTAGTGTTGATTTGACTATTTTTTCTTCATTTCCTGGAAAATTTTAGCCCATTTACATGTAGATACTTTGCTACCCGTTTTGTTCAGCTGTTTTCAGTATAAATTCAGGAAGAAAATAAAGGCTTATAAAAGGTTGATTTTTAAATAGATATGAATACAATACGTACATATACTATCTATTGGTCAGTACAATCACCAGTTATATTTCCGGATACTTACTTACTATTCAGTATTTACTGCGGGGGCTAAAAAGGGCAATACTGCTCTTGTTAACCATGCTAAACTGGTGCATCTTTGTGTTATGAAAATGAGTGGAAAGATATCGTCACTCAAATTCAAAAAATAAAAATCCAAACCCTAAAGAAAACCAAAAAAGCCAATGTCCCGGGTCTATGCCCTAACAAGCGATGATGATCCAAAAAAACCAACTGAATCCAAAACCTAAAGAAAACTAAGAAAACCATTATCCGGGTTTATGCCTTAACAAGCGATGATAACCCAAAAACCGAATGAATCCAAAACCTAGAGAAGACCAAAAAAATCAGTATCCGGATCTATGCTTTAACAAGCGATGATGATCCAAAAAACCAGAAGAATCCAAAATCCTAAAGAAGACCAGGAAAACCAGTATCCCGAGTTTATGCCTTAAAAAGCGATGATAACTCAAAAGACCAAAAGAATCAATATCCTAGCCTATGCAGTAAAAAGCGATGATGGCAGAAAAAGACCGAACACACTGAAACCAGGAACAAATTATTATGATTTTTTCTGGGAGGCCCAAAACCTCGAAACATTAATGATCCCCGTGAGCCTGCCAAAAGCAGGTACACAAAAAATTACTTCCACAGTCTATGAAAAATTAATAGCTGTGGAAGTTTTTCTTTTAACCCAATGCCTGTTTTTGGAAATAGGCCATTCCTTCCGAATGATGATATTGAAGAGTGATTATCTCATAGTCAATCAATATTTTTAAATTGCTTCTCATCCTTTATGCAGATTCCATTATTCCATTTTATAAAATTCAACCTATAATATTACCAGTTCCTTTTCTTCAAAAATTTAATTGTTTTAAGCACAACAATCTTTGCTATTATACGTGTGCAATTATTTCAAAACCTCGTAATCAAGTGCAATCAAATTCAGTAGGAATATGATGTTCCATTATTAAAAATTTCAGTTGGTTAAAAGGAGATAGTTGATGTTCATCTCCAGGTAATAATAAGATTGGAATTAATCAAAGGAACACCCAAAAATATTTACTATACACAAATGTCTGCACCCACAATCAAATTTCGTAGCAAAGGTTACAATTTGGCACATTCAAAAAAAACATAGAATTGAGTTTATAAAAATACAGGCAGATAAAATGTTTCTATTAAAGTAAATGATGGGTTCGGTTCAACATGCTAATTTTTCAAAGAGCACTGCACATTTTCATTTGGATAAAATTCAAATTCCTTTTTTAAAATCGGGAAATTAAACAGCAAAAATAAAATTGCTATAACAGTTTACTCATTTGCATTGATGGCTAAACGTATTTATACTTATTGAAAAAGGTAAATTACCCACTTATAAATGGATATATTACTATAGCCACAGTATATTCAGAACTACACAAAAAACGCACTTATGCTCTTGTCTCTAATAAAGGAATGGTGCATCTTTGTATCAGAAGTTGGTGATAAAAAATCAATGTTCAAATCCAAAAACAATCCAAATCCTAAAAAACAACCAACATCCATTTTCCTGGATCTATGCTGTAAAAGGCGATGATGATCTAAAAACCAAAAACTACACCAGCAAATTGACCAAGATTTTCTGGCCGGGGTAATACCTCAAAATGATTCCATCCTGACGGAACCTGCGAAAGCCGGCTCTACAAACACCTTACTTCCACAGACTATGAAAAACCAATAGTTGTGGAAGTTTTTGCTTTTATAAACTTGTCAACAGTTTATAGTACCCACTCAATTTTTTTTCATTTCCGTAAGCCCTAAACATCATTAAATTTCAAGGGCTTCATTGTTTCACTTGCTGCTTGTTTAATTTGAAAATTTTCAGTCACTATCAATTCGACTGTTTACATTTTATAAACAAGAGTAAATAATAATAGTAGTAGTTATACTAAAACTTAAAAAGGAGTATTTCAAAAGAAGGCCTGAAACTTACCATAGCTGCCGTATATATAACATTGAAAAAAAAGAGCAGATTTTCGCTTCTCCGGTAAAGATTTGTACTGCATCTTTGGGTTAGAAAATGATTGATAAATAACTGCAATCAATTTCAATAATAAGATTCCAATTCCTAAGAATATCCTGAAATCACAAATCCTGGCTGTTTGCAGCTATCAAGAACAAAACCGTTTATCCAATATCCAAGCCGGACTATGCTTTAAAAAGCGATGATGTCTAAAAACCAAACACAGAAACCAGCATTAAATTATTTTAATACTGGAGAGGCCAGTCCTCTAACCTTAACCCCCTTAGAACCATCAGTTGGTTCGAAAAAATGGCACTTCCACAGACTATGAAAAACCAGTAGCTGTGGAAGTTTTTTTATAGATATTTTTTTCAGAAAACAATAAAGTGGAGTCGAATTAAAATTCCTGTTGCAGTATTTTGCAAACTGTTTCGGCGCAACCAAAAGCCAACGTAAAGCCACTGCCTCCATGCCCATAATTGTGAATGATGTTTTTACCCGCTTCACGCTCAACTCTTACCTCATTTCTATATGGTCTTAAACCTGCCCAACTGCCAAGAACCTGGTGTTGAGCAAGCTGCGGAAATACTTCATATGCAGTCTTTAACAGCCTGTTAATTGTTTCGGGTTTTGTAATTGCATGTTCTTCATCCATTTCATATGTGCCCCCAATGATGATCGCATCTTTACGCGGTACAACGTATAATGGCTTTTCATTATCAAGATAAATTGTTAAATCATCACCGGGGGCAATTAAAGCAACTTGTCCCCTAACAGGAATAACCTGGTCATCCTTACAAAGTTCTCTTGCGCCCAATGCCGAGCAGTTAATTATTATATCATAACTGCTACTTAACTCATCGAAATCTGCAATTTTCTTTAAAATAAATGCCACGCCTTTTTGCTGTAACTGTTGCATCAACCAGGGTAAAAATAATTGGGTTTCAATAAGCGGTACAGTAATGTCATAACCTTTTGCAACTCCCGGTTGCAGTTCATCCGAATCCATCATTCTAACGGAGTCAGCCGGCATAAAATCTCTCCATATCGGTTCTTCTTCGGCTACCTGCTCACGTAAAATTTTATGCAGTTGCCTCAAGGAAATTCCGGTATTCGGATCTTCTGCAAAATGCAGGTAATATTTATACGTGGTATGGCACCATTCTATACCCCTGTTATCATTTCTAATATGATAGGGAAACCAGAACGCTGCAGCTTTATTCGATGTGATATCTGGTGAAAAATTACTTGCATAAATAGTGACCTTGTGTCCCTGGTTTTTAAGCAGGTAGGCTGTAGACATACCACTAATACCTGCACCCACCATTGCGATGTTGTAACCCATAAATTAATAAGTAAAAATCTTAGCTAAAATTATGTATATTAAGGTACATATTTTTAACACTGGTTGTATTTAAATAATTTTAGTGTACACATTTGGGTAAGTGAGCAGTATCAATTAAATGAGGCATTACATTCAATGGAATAACTGCATATCCGAGGTCGGGGGAAGAAATTATTTATCAGGTTTGTTATCTGTTTTAACCTTTATATCAACATTTTTAGTTGTTGCACTTACGCCGTTTTTATCCAACGTAATAGTAGTAGTTTTTTTAGGTGCTTCTTTTGTTATTACCTGCGGAGCAGGTTGCACAATTATTACTTCTTTGGTTTTCTCACCTGGTGCTTTTGCCTGATCTGTACATGATAATGCAAATGCGCAGAGTAAAACGGAAGATACATAAAGTGTTTTTTTCATACAATAGTTTTTAATGCGCCATTCATTTGTAAAAACCGGTAAGCAGTTTATGAAGCGTACAATATAATTGCCAAATACATGCCGAATAAATAAAACGGGTATAGAATTAGCTTTAATTCATATAGCTGCACTTGCGCATAGAAGATTAAAAACGCAAAAATTGATATTTAAATTTATATAAGGAATGAAAGTAGATGAGAGAAAAAATAGGCCCAAGGAAATCTTTGAATTGCTTCCTCAAGCAATAGTTTCTTTCAAAAAAAATATTATTGAACCAATATTTGGAGACAATCTGAATGAGAAATTTGCAGATAAAAGACCTCCCCTACGCTCAGAATTATTTACTGAAGAGCAGCTGGAACACCACGCCAGAGGGCTTGCTGCAAAACACATACTTATATCGGGTCCTCCATCAGAACAGTTGCTGAAGCGCCTGGCCGAAAACGAAAAGATATTATTGGAAGTACACGCCTTGCTTACCAGTGAAGTAAGAGAAAACAACAGAATTGCACCCGCCGGAGAATGGTTATTGGATAATTTCTATTTAGTTGAAGAACAGGTGTATACCGGCAAAAAGCATTTACCAAAAGGATATAGCAAGGGTTTGCCACAATTGGCAAAAGGAAAGTCGGCAGGGTTACCCCGAGTGTATGATCTTGCTGTGGAAATTATTTCCCATAGTGACGGCTATGTAAATATCGGCAGTTTACTGGGTTTTATTAATGCGTATCAAACTACAATTTTTTTAAAACTGGGTGAGTTATGGGCAATGCCAATTATGCTTCGGCTGGCATTAATAGAAAATCTGCGAAGGCTTGCAATTCAAATTGCCATAGATATAAATAATAAATCACTCGCCGGTCAATGGGCCGATAAGATGCTGGAAACAGTTGAGAAAGATCCCAAAAATTTAGTATTGGTAATTGCCGACATGGCCCGGTCCGATCCTCCTATGGAAAGTTCCTTTGTAGCTGAACTATCCCGGCGCTTGCAGGAAAAAGGCAGTTCTGTAACACTGCCGCTTAACTGGATAGAACAAAGACTTTATGAAAACGGGTTTACCAGCAATGAACTGATTCAACAGGAAAATCAGAAGCAGGCGGCAGACCAGGTATCTATCAGCAATAGCATCAGCAGCCTGCGATTTTTGAGCACAACTGATTGGCGGGACTTTGTAGAAAATACCAGTGTAGTTGAAGAAATTTTAAGGAAAGATATTGATGGTATTTACATACAGATGGATTTTAATACCCGTGATAACTATCGGCATTCAGTTGAAAAAATTGCAAAAAATAGCAATATATCCGAACAGCAAGTGGCCGAAATGGCCATTGATTTTGCGAAAGAAAGTTTTAATAACGGTGTAGATAAACGCTTTAGCCATGTTGGTTATTATCTTAGGTGCGATGGCGTTAAAAAGGTACAAAAAGAAGCAAGATCAAAAATATCCAGGTTCGATTACTGCCGCAATTTTGTAAACAGCCACCCCCTGTTTGTTTACCTGGGAGGTATAATCATATTAACTGCATTGTTTACATGGGCCCTTTTTGCCAGGGCAAATTATGATGGCTTGCAAAGGTCGCTACAAGTATTATTGGCTATTATTCTTGTGTTGGCTACCAGTCGCCTTTCAGTATCCATTATAAATTGGGCTACTACAATTTTAGCCCGGCCACATTTGTTGCCCAGGATGGATTTTTCCAAAGGTATTCCGGACACTTACAGAACAATGGTTGTAATACCTACAATGCTCAATAGTGTTTCCGGTATCGATGATCTTATTGAAACACTGGAAGTTCGTTTTCTTGCTAACCGCGATGTGAATTTATATTATGCATTGTTAACAGATTTTGGTGACGCTGCTGCCGAAAATATACCCGAAGATGATAATTTATTACAGGCTGCCAAACAGAAAATAATTGACCTCAATCGTAAATACGAACGTGTTGCAAATGATATTTTCTTTTTATTTCATCGTCCTCGTAAATGGAACCCAAAAGACAAAATTTGGATGGGTTACGAAAGAAAACGAGGAAAGCTAACAGAATTTAATGCATTGGTAAGAGGCCATGGAGAGCAATATTTTTCAATGATAGTTGGCGAAGCAAGTGTTTACACAGGAATAAAATTTGTGATAACACTTGATACCGATACACAATTACCAAGAGATACGGCCTGGCAAATGGTGGGTACTCTTGCTCATCCGCTTAATACCGCTTTGTACAGCCCTAAAAAAGGAAGAGTGGTTGATGGTTATTCCATTTTACAACCAAGGGTTTCCAACAGTTTACCAGCAAGTACCAGCTCCTGGTATGCCCGTTTACATGGTAACGAACCTGGCACCGATCCGTACACAAGAGCAACTTCTGATGTATACCAGGATTTATTTAAAGAAGGGTCTTTTATAGGAAAAGGAATTTATGATATCGATGCATTTGAAATTGCGGTTAGCAATAAATTTCCTCCCAACCGAATTTTAAGTCATGATTTACTGGAAGGATGTTATAGCAGGGCCGGACTTATTTCTGATGTGCAATTATACGAGGAATACCCATCCAGGTATGTGACAGATATGAAAAGACGGCACCGGTGGATACGCGGCGATTGGCAAATTGCAAGCTGGATATTTCCTTTTGTACCGGGGGCACAAAGGGGCTTACGCAGAAACCCGATTTCCTTATTTAGCAGGTGGAAAATTTTTGACAATTTGCGAAGAAGCCTGGTACCCATTGCAACCCTGTTATTGTTTTTATTTGGATGGATGCTTTCGCCGGTACCATGGTTGTGGACTTTGGCTGTCACCCTGATTATTGTAGTGCCTTCGGTGGTTAATTTCGTTTGGGAACTTTGCTGGAAACCTGCGGATGAATCATTTTTACAGCATTTCAATTTTACACTAAAATCCGCCACCAATCATTTTATACAACATCTCCTCGACCTGACCTGTCTTCCGTACGAAGTATTCTCCAATATAGATGCCATATTGCGAACGCAGTGGCGTATTTGGATAACGCAAAAAAATCTGCTGCAATGGAATCCATTCAGTCATAGCCAGCGCTCGCAGGATACAATAGTAAGTTCTTTTACCACCATGTGGTTTTCACCTTTTTTCTCTGTATTATTATTTGTATATCTCAGTATATATGACCCCATCAGTTTATTGGTTGCGCTTCCAATACTGATATTATGGTTGGTTGCTCCATTAATAGTGTGGTATGTCAGTCACACTTTCGAGGAAAAGAAAGCACAGCTTTCGGTTGATGAAATTTTTTATCTCCGAAAACTTACCCGTAAAATATGGGCCTTCTTCGAAACTTTTGTAGGCGAAACCGATAACTGGCTACCGCCTGATAATTACCAGGAAGATCCCGTTGAAAGAATTGCTCATCGCACTTCTCCCACAAACATTGGATTGTCGTTATTGGCAAATGTATCGGCATTTGATTTTGGATTTATAGGCGCCAGGCAAATGATTGAGCGTACCAGTAATACCCTCAACACCATGTTACGAATGGAACGTTTCAGGGGGCATTTGTATAATTGGTACGACACACTTACACTTTCACCTTTAATGCCAAGATATATTTCTACGGTGGATAGTGGAAACCTTGCAGGGCACCTTATTACATTGAAACAAGGTTTATTGGCAATGCCCGATAAAAACATAATTGGCACCGAATTTTTTAATGGCATCGCAGATACTTTGGGCGTTTTGATGGATAATACAACGTCTTTTGATTTGCTTGATAATTTTAAGGATCAACTGCAAAAAGTGTTGCAAGTTGATACATACAGTCTTGCTGAAACCAATACATATTTAGATAAGCTGGAAATTTCTTTTACAGTCATTCATGCAAGAATTAATTTAGGTAACTCGGAGGAAGCCATTTGGTGGGCACAAAAATTATTGAAACAGGTTAGGCAGGCCAAAACTGAATTAGTAGCTATGGTACCATGGATTATGTTGCAGGAGGCTCCGGAAAAATTTGAACACCTGGTTCCATTATTGCCACAGGTACCAACTACAAAACAATTGGCACGAATTGAAGAAAGTTTATTGCATAGCATTATAAATTGCTATTCGCCCTCAAACAGTGCAGCAGAAATTGATTGGCTCAATAATTTCCGTACAATGATCACCGAAGCCGGACGTCGTGCAAAAGAATTGGTAATTGCAGTGGAGCAACTGGCAATTAAGTGTACCGAGTTGGCAAATATTGAATATGATTTTCTTTATGACAGGTCGCAGCATTTATTGTCAATCGGCTATAATGTTGAGGAACAACGCCGGGATAATAGTTTCTATGATCTGCTTGCATCCGAAGCAAGACTCACCACTTTTGTTGCAATTGCACAGGGAAAATTACCCCAGGAAAGCTGGTTTGCACTAGGCAGGCAGCTTACTAACCTGGGTACAACGCCCATTCTTTTATCCTGGAGTGGATCTATGTTTGAGTACCTCATGCCTTTGTTGGTAATGCCTAATTATAACAATACCTTATTAGATCAAACTTATACTGCTATCATCCAAAAGCAAATAGATTATGCAAAAAAAAGAGGCGTGCCTTGGGGTATTTCAGAGTCGGGGTATAATATGGTAGATACCAGTCTCAATTATCAATACCGTGCTTTTGGAGTACCTGGTCTTGGTTTTAAAAGAGGTTTAAGTGAGGATCTGGTTATATCTCCTTACTCTACAATTATGTCGTTGATGGTGGCGCCTGAAGCTGCCTGGCAAAATTTACAAGTTTTAAAAAAACAGGGTTTTGAAAGTAAATACGGGTTTTATGAGGCCATCGATTATACACCTTCAAGGCTGATAAGAAAGCAAACTTTTTCGGTAGTTAAATCTTTTATGGTGCATCACCAGGGCATGAGTTTTTTATCCCTTGCCTACCTGCTTGGTGACCGGCCAATGCAAAAATTATTTGAGGCTGATGTAGAGATGAAATCGGCCCTCCTTTTACTTCAGGAAAAAGTGCCAAGGGTTGCTACTTTTTATTCACCAAGTGTACATGCTGAAGATATCAGTACCGTTCCATACGCAGATAATTCAATGCGGGTTATTACCACGCCGCATACAGCAATACCCGAAGTGGAGCTATTGTCGAATGGAAGATATCATGTGATGGTTACCAACTCCGGTGGCGGTTACAGCCGTTGGAAAAACCTGGCGGTAACCCGTTGGCGCCAGGATGTTACCTGCGATAATTTTGGAACATTTTGTTATATCCGGGATCTGGATAACAATACTATCTGGTCAGGTGCATATCATCCAACCTTACAACAGGGCGAAAATTATGAAGCGGTCTTTTCTCAAGGGCGTGCTGAATTCAGGCGGCGTGATTTATCATTGGATACTCACACGGAAATTGTCGTATCGCCGGAAGATGACATTGAATTAAGAAGGGTACATATCACCAATAGAACCCGCAGAAAAAGAGTGATTGAATTAACCAGTTATGCTGAAGTAGTAATGGCTGTAGCATTGGGCGAAGAAATGCATCCGGCGTTTAGTAACCTTTTTGTACAAACAGAAATCATACAACAACGCCATGCAATTATGTGTACACGAAGGCCAAGGTCGGTGGATGAACGCACACCCTGGATGTTTCACTTAATGAAGGTACACGATGCTGAAATCAAAAATATCTCTTACGAAACTAGTCGGCCTAAATTTATTGGCCGGGGATATACTTTACAACATCCCGAGGCACTTTCAAAGGATGGACCACTTTCAGGAACTTCCGGGTCGGTATTAGATCCCATTGTTGCAATACAATACCGGGTTGTAATTGAACCGGGTGAAACGGCTATTGTTGATATGATTATGGGAATTGCGGAAAGCAAGGAGCAATGTAACAGCCTTATTGAGAAATACCAGGATCGTTACCTCACCCGTCGTGTATTGGAACTTGCCTGGACTCATAGCTTGCTTATTTTACGGCAGATCAATGCAACCGAAGCAGATGCCCAGTTGTTTGCGAAACTTTCTTCTTCCGTAATTTTTCCAAATCCTTCATTAAGGACAGATCCATCCACCATTATAAAGAATCAACGCGGCCAATCTGGTTTATGGGGCTATTCAATATCAGGCGACCTGCCAATTGTGTTATTGTTGATTGAAGATGCTGCCAACATAGACCTGGTAAAGCAAATGGTGCAGGCGCATTATTACTGGCGGCTTAAAGGTATTGCAATTGACCTCGTAATTTGGAATGAAGACAGAGGTGGTTATCGCAATGATTTAAATAATCAAATACTTGGATTAATTACACCGGCAATGTCGGATGTAAAAGATCAACCCGGTGGTATATTTATTCGTTCAGCAGATCAAATCTCGAATGAAGACAGGATACTTTTTCAAACAGTTGCACACATCGTATTGTCAGATAAATTGGGGTCGCTGGAAGAACAGATTAACAGGCGCAGCAAGTTAAAGTCTACGATTCCTTATTTCAATCCAACTAAATTTCACTCTTCTGTCTTTACAGAAGTTCCTGCAAGGAAAGACCTTTTATTCTTTAACGGATATGGTGGATTTACAAAAGATGGAAAGGAATATGTTATTACCACCACACCCAATAAATCTACCCCCGCACCTTGGGTAAATGTGTTGGCAAATCAAAATTTTGGCACCATTGTTTCAGAATGCGGACAATCTTATAGTTGGATAGAAAATGCACATGAATTCCGCCTTACTCCGTGGAACAACGATCCGGTTAATGATTTAAAAGGCGAAGCATTTTATTTGCGGGATGAAGAGAGTGGCAGGTTTTGGTCGCCGTCACCATTGCCGTGCAGGGGTAAATCGCCCTACATCACCAGGCATGGATTTGGGTACAGTATTTTTGAACACAGTGAAGATGGCATTTATTCTGAGATGACTGTATATGTTGACGTAGATGCTCCATTAAAATTTATAGTGTTAAAAGTCAGGAATAATTCCAGCAGGATGCGAAAGATTTCTGCTACCGGTTATGTTGAATGGATATTGGGAGATCTTGGTTTACGCACCCAAATGCATGTAGTAACAGAAATGGATACCCGTAGCGGAGCCATGCTGGCAACGAACGCATACAATACCGAGTTTCCGGGCAGGGTGGCGTTTTTTGATGTGGATGATATTAATCGTTCATTTACCGGAGACCGAACTGAATTTATTGGCCGCAATGGAACCATGAATAATCCGGAAGCAATGAATAAGTCGAGGCTATCCGGAAAACTTGGTGCATCGTTGGATCCCTGTGCAGCATTACAGGTAGTTTTTGATTTGGCAGAGGAAGAAGAACACGTAGTTGTTTTTCGCCTGGGAGCAGGCGTTAACATGCAGGAGACACTTAATATTATCCAAAAATTCGAAGGTAGTACTGCAGCACAAAACGCACTAAAAGCAGTGCACGAATTTTGGTCAGATGCAATGTCAACCATACAGATTGAAACGCCGGATGAGTCTGTAAATATGCTGGCAAATGGATGGCTTACTTATCAGACGATTGCCTGCAGAATATGGGCCCGTAGCGGGTATTACCAATCGGGTGGCGCATTTGGTTTCAGGGATCAGTTGCAGGATGTGTTGTCTTTATTACATACAAAACCTGAAATGGTTAAGCAGCAGATTTTGTTATGTGCATCCCGCCAGTTTAAAGAAGGTGATGTACAACATTGGTGGCATCCTCCATTGGGCCGGGGTGTTAGAACAACCTGTTCAGATGATTATTTGTGGCTTCCGCTTGCTACCAGCCGCTACATAAAAACCACCGGTGATATTTCCATCCTGGATGAGTCAGTTAATTTTATAGAGGGTAGGTTATTGAATGCCGGTGAAGAATCTTTTTATGATCTTCCAATACATTCTGATGTTAGTGCAACTTTATATCAGCATTGTGTAATTGCAATTAATCATGCATTAAAATATGGTACACATGGTTTGCCATTTATTGGATCTGGTGACTGGAACGATGGTATGGATAAAGTAGGTGAACACGGGAAGGGAGAAAGTGTGTGGCTTGCATTCTTTTTGTACGATGTATTAGACCGCTTTATGGAAGTAGTAAAAATAAAGGGGGATAGTGTATTCTTAAAAACCTGCCGCAATGCAGCAGACCTTTTACAGAAAAACATTGAAAAAAATGCCTGGGACGGATCCTGGTACCGCCGGGCATATTTTGATGATGGTACGCCATTAGGCTCTTCCGAAAACGAAGAATGTAAAATTGATTCCATTGCCCAAAGTTGGTCTGTTTTATCAAAAGCAGGAGATAAAAACCGGACTGTAACCGCAATGGAATCAGCCTATAAATACCTGGTTCGTCAGGATGATAAAATCATTCAGCTCTTTACACCACCATTTGATAAATCGGATTTGAATCCAGGATATATAAAAGGGTATGTACCAGGCGTGAGAGAAAACGGTGGACAGTATACACATGCCGCAGTGTGGTTGGTGATGGCATTTGCTGCTATGGGCAACAGGCAAAAAACCTGGGAATTGTTGCAAATGATTAACCCGGTTAATCACGGAAAAGATGCGGCAACAATTGCTGAGTACAAGGTAGAGCCCTATGTGGTAGCTGCAGATGTTTATGGCGAAACGCTCAACAAAGGAAGAGGAGGATGGACCTGGTACACCGGTTCCGCAGGATGGATGTACCAATTAATTATTGAATCATTTGTTGGGTTAAAAAAGGAAGGCGACGTGCTACATTTTCAGCCCTGCTTGCCGGAAGATTGGCCAATCATAAAAATTGTTTACAAGTATAAGGAAACCACCTATCATATAGAATTAAAGCAGGGATCAGTAGATGACGTTACAACGATTTGGATAGATGGCGTTAATCAAAATAGCCATCTCCTTAAATTGGTAAATGATGGTGCCAGCCACGATGTAAAAGCCATGGCTAAATCAATGATAAGGTCAATGGTTTAATGAAATTTTTATTTACAATAAACCATCTTTTTAATAAAAATAATTCAGGCATAAAAAAGCCCTCATATAAGTGAGGGCTGTTGCAACGGGGGTTACAAATATTATCAGGGTAAATATTTCTTCTTAGAAATGGCGAAATCGTTTACTTTTTTTATAATATTTTATGGGATAAATATCCGGGCTTTGCAAAAATTTGTGTAGTAGATTTCTAACCAATTGTATCAATGGATTAGTGCTGTTTTTTTTATTTGTATCGGGCATGGTAAATAATTTATATAAGTTAAACGATTAGTTAATTAATTTATTGTATTGTTAAAGTCACACCGGTAAAGGATTTGAAGTAACAATGCCGCTAGTTCTTAAACAGCCAAATACTCCTTAGGTTTAATGGCAAATAAAACTTTGTGTTTATTTTATACGTACGATAATTCCTGCTAATAAGAGTTGTTTCTGAATAATGTAATTCGCATTAATCACATTTTAGTCGGGAAAATTGCCAGGCACAGAAACAGGGGTGTATGAGTTTATCTTAAATTACCTTAATGCAAATAATTGCCGCATAGCAATTCATACTGTATAAGTAACGCCGGCTTATAAAGCTGTTACTATGCTAAATCTATTTTATTTTAGTAAACTAAAATTGCTCTCAATAAATTGTTAAAAACAAATATTATTGGTTAAAAAACTGCCAACTATTGCCAAACAGAAGGAAGTCGTCAACTTTGTAAAAAAATTACGGCATTGATTGCCATTAATAAATAATTAATACAGCTTAAATAAAAAAATGAAAAGAATATCAATTGACATGGATGGTGTAATGGCCGATGTATACAGCCATTTTATTGAGTTACACAAAGCAGATTTCGGAGAAACCTTAATTAGAGAGCAATTGAATGGTAAAACCGAAGATGAAGCTTTCCCTGCACTTAGAAGGCATGTAATTAGTAATGGATTTTTTCGCAACACCCCTGTAATAGAAAATAGTCAGCGCATTGTACAAAAATTGAATGATCGTTTTGACGTATACATCGTTTCTGCAGCAATGGAATTTCCAAATAGTTTGGTAGAAAAGCAAGCCTGGTTAAATGAACATTTTCCTTTTATTTCCTGGAAACAAATGGTTTTTTGCGGATCAAAAGCAATCATCCGGGCCGATTATATGATAGACGACCATTTTAAAAACCTGGATTATTTTACCGGGGAAACTATTTTATTTACGCAACCGCATAATGTATTGACAGATGCCGGTAAACATAAAAGAGTAACTACCTGGGAGGAAGTAGAAAAAATATTTTTCCCCTAATCGGATCGGAGTGGAGAAGATGAATGGACGGTGTTCTTCAAAATTGACAAAACCATCCATTCATCTTATTATTAGTAATCAATTACCTGCTCTTCCATTACGGCAGGCATTGCCCTAAATTCATATTGTTGGTTACGAAGCTGTGGTTCAAAACCAGCCTCCCTTATTGCATCCTGTATTCCGCTACTGGTAAAGCGATGTGGTGCACCTGCGGCGCTTACTACATTTTCTTCAATCATTATGCTACCAAAATCATTTGCCCCGGCATTCAAACAAAGCTGTGCAGTTTTTTTACCAACCGTTAACCAACTTGCCTGTATGTTTTTTACGTTAGGTAACATAATGCGGCTCATAGCAATCATCCGGATATATTCTTCCGGTGTGGTTAAATTATGTACACCCCTGATTTTTGCCAGCAGTGTATCCACATCCTGAAAGGTCCATGGAATAAAGGCAATAAAACCTTTGGCATTTGCTGGCTTGCGACTTTGAACTTCTCTTAATTTAGCCAGGTGCTCAAAACGTTCAGTAATAGTTTCCACATGCCCAAACATCATGGTGGCACTGGTGGTAATATTTAGTTTATGTGCTTCATGCATAATATCCAGCCATTCCTGGCTACCGCATTTTCCTTTACTGATAAGGCGCCTAACCCTATCCGTTAATATCTCGGCACCAGGGCCTGGTAAACTATCTAGTCCTGCTTCTTTTAATGCCACTAAAATTTCGCGGTGAGTACTTTTTTCAAGTTTGGTAATATGAGCTACCTCAGGTGGGCCAAGTGTGTGTAACTTAATATTAGGATACAGACTTTTCAGCTCTTTAAAAAGATTTACATAATAGCTCAGGCCCAGGTCGGGATGATGGCCGCCTTGTAATAACAATTGTTCACCACCATAACGGATGGTTTCATCAATCTTCTTTTTATAAGTTTCTATATCTGTAATATAAGCTTCGGGGTGACCGGGTACGCGGTAAAAATTGCAGAATTTACAATTGGCAATACACACATTGGTGGTGTTTAAATTCCTGTCTATGATCCAGGTAACTTTTCCATGAGGTACTTGTTTTTTTCTAAGCTCATCTGCTACATACATCAGTTCTGCCAGGGGCGCATTTTCAAACAAAAACACACCTTCCTCAACCGACAAAAATTCGAAGTTGAGCGCCTTTTTAAATAAATTATTAATATCCATAAAACCGTTTATAAAATTATTACAAAAGTACATTCATTCGGTCGTATATTTAAATACGCTGTATGAACAAGTTTATTAGTATACTTTTTTGTTGTTGTTGCTCATTTGTTATTGGAAAAGCACAGGAAATACTCATTTCACATCCCCAGGCTAAACTAGTTACGCGTTTTCCCTTTAAACAGTATAGTGGCGGAGTTATGATAGTGCGTGCACTTGTAGCAGATATCCCGGACTCACTTACTTTTATTCTTGATACCGGTAGTGGAGGTATTTCACTTGATTCCACTACTTGCGCAAACCTTAAGCTTAAACCAACGCCAACTGATACAACTATCAAAGGTATGGGGGGCGAACATAAAGTAAGCTTTGTGTTTAACCAAAAACTGCGTTTACCCGGATTAACTGTTGAAGGACTAAATTTTCATGTAAATGATTACGAAATTTTAACAAGTGTGTACGGCGAGAAAATTGACGGCATTATCGGGTACAGTTTTTTTAGAAGATATATTGTTAAAATAAATTTCGATAGTACCGAGATTGAAGTGTATACGCCGGGGGAGATGGATTATCCCAGAGGAGGTACAATATTGAGGCCGGCTTTTACAACTTTGCCAATACAAAATTTAACTTTGAAAGATCGCAAATCAATTGATTTCAATTTCTATTTTGATACAGGTGCAGGCCTTTGCTTTTTGATGAGTGAACAATTTGCCCGTGACAGTGCTGTATTATTGCCAAAACGAAAGCCCTTTTATACACAAGCCGAAGGCATGGGCGGAAGATTGCAAATGCGTATTTCGGTAATTAAAATGCTGCAGTTGGGTAAGTATAAATTCAGAAATGTACCTACCTACTTATATGAAGATGATTTTAATGTAACTTCTTATCCATTTGTGGGTGGCCTTTTAGGCAACGATCTTTTACGTCGGTTCAATCTCACCCTCAATTACCCCAAAAGAGAAATACACTTACTTCCCAATAGTCATTTTAAGGATCCTTTTGATTACGCTTACACCGGACTGGCTATTTATTATATTGATGGTGTTATAGTAGTGGAAGATGTAATTCCCAGCTCCCCGGCTGAACTCGCTGGTTTTAAAGTGGACGATATTATTATTGGGGTTGGAAATAATTTTTCCAATAATATTATGCAGTACAAATCAATCTTTCAAACGCTGAACGAGAAAATTAAGGTTACTATCAGTAGAAATATGGTGTTAATGCAATTAAAAATAAAAGCTGTCAGCCTTCGTTAACCAGCTTGATTTACAAGTCTCTGCTATCCTGAATTTTTCATGCAACAATTATTTCACTTTTTATAAAGCAGTAAATTATTGTATCAGTCCTTAACTTTGCCGGATGATTCAGTTTGATAAGTTTACCCTCGACAATGGATTGAGGGTAGTAGTGCATGAAGACGAAAGCACACCTATGGTAGTAGTTAACGTGATTTATGATGTAGGTGCAAGAGATGAAAACCCGGAAAAAACCGGTTTTGCCCATTTATTTGAACACCTGATGTTTGGTGGAAGCATTAATATTCCCGAATATGACGAACCGTTGCAAATGGCAGGCGGTGAAAACAATGCGTTTACTACCAACGATCTCACCAATTATTATTGCCAGCTTCCGGCCGAAAATATTGAAACAGCTTTTTGGCTGGAAAGTGACCGCATGTTAAGTCTTGCATTTGATGAAAACAGCCTGGAAGTGCAGCGTAAAGTAGTTTGTGAAGAGTTTAAGGAACACTATATAAATAAACCTTATGGCGATGCCTGGCATAAAATGAGGAGCCTCGCTTATACCACACATCCTTATCGTTGGATGACGATTGGTAAAGAATTGAAGCATGTGGAAGACGCAACACTGCAGGATGTAAAAGATTTTTTCTTTAAACATTATACACCTGCAAATGCCATTTTAGTTGTTGCAGGAAATGTAACTACTGAACGTGTAAAAGAACTAGCCGAAAAATGGTTTGGCCCCATACCGGCTGGTGTAAAATACGACCGCGACCTGCCCATAGAGCCAAAGCAAACGGCTCCCAAATCAATGGAAGTAAAGGAGAATGTACCATTGGATGCTTTGTACAAATGCTGGCATATTTATTCCCGGCTCGATAAACGTTATTATGTAACCGATCTAATCACTGAAATTTTAAGTGGTGGAGGATCTTCCCGTTTATTTCAGGCGCTGGTAAAAGAAAAGCAGTTATTCAGTCACATTGATTGCTCGCATTATGGTAGTACCGACGCCGGCTTATTATCTATTGAAGGGAGATTAGTAAAGGGCGTAAAAATGGCAGACGCAGAAGCTGCCCTTATGCAGGAAATTGTAGCGCTTCAGCAAGAAGGTATTACTGAAAAAGAACTGCAAAAAGTTAAGAATAAAACAGAAAGTATGATGGCTTTTGAAGACATGAGTGTAATGAGCCGGGCTACCAGTCTTGCCATGTACGAATTGTTGGGCGATGCCGACCTCATCAATAAAGAACTGAATAGTTACCAGGCTGTAACTAGTGAAGAAATTATGCTGGAAAGCAGGGTGATTTTTGACGATAAAAACAGCAATACACTTTACTATTTTGCAAACAACTAAACAACGAATGAACAGAACAATCGCTCCTTTAATAAAAGACGCTATAGAATTTGAATTACCGCTAAAGCCTTATGAAAAATTTATTCTAGACAATGGCGTAGAAGTTTTTGCCATCAATGCAGGTGAACAGGATGTGGTACAAATAGAGCTGGTTTTTTTTGCCGGTAACAGTTATGAAAAAGCCAAAGGTGTTGCTGCTGCTACCAACCATTTAATGAAAAATGGCACTTCCACAAAAACGGCTTTCCAGATAAACGAACATTTTGAATATTTTGGAGCATATTGCAATCGTTCCTGCAATCATGAAACTGCCGTAATTTCCCTGCATACTTTAAGCAAGCATTTAAATGAATTGTTACCGGTAATGAAGGAGATGATAACCGACTCAATATTTGCTGAAGATGAGTTAAATATTTTTAAGCAGAATGTAAAGCAAAAGCTGTCCGTTAATTTACAAAAATGCGATTTTGTAGCCAACCGGCTCATTGATGCTTGCGTGTATGGTGAGCAACATCCATATGGAAAATATATGGTTGCTGAAGATTACGAAGCAATTACTTCGGCACAATTAAAAGAACATTTTGACCAATACTATTTAAATGGCAACTGTGTAATTTTTGTTGCAGGAAAATTGCCGGCAGGCATGTTTGCAGCATTAAACGAATCCTTTGGTAACCTGGCAATTAAGCCACATGTAAGCAGCAGTAGACGTATTACTCATCCTGTTGACAGGGCCATACAAAAGAAATCACGCATTACAAACGATGTGGAAGGCGTACAGGGAGCCATCCGTATTGCACGTCCGTTCCCTAACCGTCATCACCCCGATTTTATGGGTATAATGGTGTTGAATACAGTGTTTGGCGGTTTCTTTGGGTCAAGATTGATGAGCAATATCAGGGAAGAAAAAGGTTATACTTATGGCATACATAGTTACATACAAAATCACATGGATGATACAGCCTGGCTAATTAGTACCGAAGCCGGCAAAGATGTAGCAGAAGCAACCATTGAGGAAGTGTACAAGGAAATGAAAATATTAAGAGAAGAGTTGATTGATGAAGAAGAATTATTGCTGGTGCGTAATTATATGATTGGTTCAATTTTGGGTGATCTTGATGGACCGTTTCATATCATTGGCAGATGGAAAAATATCATACTTAATAACCTTGATGAAAAATATTATTATGATTCTATAAAAGCCATCAAAACCATTTCTGCAAAAGAGTTACAGGAATTATCGCAAAAATATTTGGTGCCGGAAGATTTTTATGAAATGGTTGTAGTTTAAAAAGCTACTTGCATAACCGGCAACAATTATCGATCTTACAATTCCTAAGTAATCAAACCGCAGAATTGCCATGTTTAAAAGATACCTGCTAAAAATTCTGATCACCACCGTGAATGCTTTTATCCTGGCATATTTAATAAATGGCATATCCTTCGATTCTATTTTTACAGCACTTCTTGTTGCTATCATACTGGCATTCCTGGATGCATTTGTAAAACCGTTATTGATTTTGCTTACCCTGCCTGTAACTATTTTTACACTTGGATTGTTTTTATTTGTAATCAATGCATGTATTGTTTTAATAGCAGATGAATTTGTGGCGGGGTTTAAAGTTGCCAGTTTCTGGCATGCATTTTTATTCAGCATCCTGCTTGCATTCTTCAATTCATTTGTACACAAAAGAGCCTTTCCAAATGAAAAGGCTCCCGACAGAAAATAAGATCATCATTGAGTTTTTATTGAATGACCATATTAAACAGCTTTGCCTGTTGTTTAATAATTTTCTCTATTTCAGTCTCCAGGGTTGCGTTGTTGTTGCCATTGTTTTTGTTGGCCCGGGCTGCATTTATATAAGTTTGCCTTTTAATGCTGATGTCGGCAATCTGGCTTTGTAAATTATTACGCTGCATATTTTTTGCATTCACAATTGCCTTTAATTCGGTGCGGCTTTTCTTTTGCAGGCTATCAGGTAACGTTTTCATATCCACCTTAGCAATAAATGTACTGTCTGCATCTTCAGCATCTACCAGGTCCCAATGCTCGTTTTTATACAATCCTTTTTTACCTTTCACTGCTACCCTCTCCGCTGCCACAGACTTGTTCATACTGTAATTCATTTTATCAACCTTAGCCTGTGTTTCCATACTTGCCTGTCCGGCGTAGCCGTATGCGATATAGGTATTATTTAATTGTTCATTTAATGAAAACAACACGCTGTCGTACGGAGTTGCAATATCATCCCGCTTTGCATCCTGGTTAATGTTGGTAAAACTCCCGCCGCCGCATTCACCCATAATATTCCAATGTTCCTGCAGGCCGGTTTGCCGGTCGCCACAATAAATGGTGTTGACGATTACCCCTTTTTTCTTTGCTTCTGTACAAGCCATGGTGTAGCGCAGGTTTCCTTGTAAAAAATCTTCGTTACCAGCAATAAATATTACTTTATAATTTCCGCTATCCTCGTTCCAGTTCAAATTTTTTAATGAGGTGTACATTACCTGTCCGCAGTATTCATCACCACCATTTGTTTTGATGTTGAATAAGGTTTGTGATAATTTATCGAGGTCCTCTGTAAACCCGCTGAGCTGTTTTACATATCCAACCTTTACATCGTTATCGCTTCTGCCGTATTCATATAAAGCAATCTCAATTTCAGGTGCAACATTATCGCAGGTTGCTTTTCCCATCACACTTACCATGTTCCATAATTGCGCCTTTGCCTGTTCAATTAATCCATCCATACTATTGCTAACATCCAGTAAAATGGCCACCTGAATTTTATGGGCCTTCTTATTTAAGTTTACTTCTGAAACTGGTTTTACAATTTTTTTTGGAGATGGTGTTCTGAATGATAAAACGGTGAAACCGCAAAAGAGAATAATACCTGCTGCAATAAACCTTGTATGTTTTTTCATAATTAATAGTTTTGTTCCATGATGCAGTTATCCTGCATTTTGCATAATGCCCATCATAAAAATTTATATTTTTTAAAACAGGCCAAGTGTAAGTGGAATTTTCTGCTCTGTCATTTAACAGCTTGTTAGCAAATTGCAGATTACAAGGTATGATTCAGCAATTTGCAAAGGTTGTAATGCAGGTATTATTGTTACCTTCATGCTCCTAAAAAAAGTAAACAGAAAAAGAACGATTCCATGAAGTTCAACCGGAAAGATTTAAGCGACGAAACCTTACTTAGCCTTTATAAAAATTTGTTGTTGCCACGCATGATCGAAGAGAAAATGCTGCTGTTGCTACGCCAGGGAAAAATATCCAAATGGTTTAGTGGCATTGGCCAGGAAGCTATTTCAGTAGGAGCAACAATGGCGTTGGAGGAAGACGAATGGATCATGCCACTACACAGAAACCTGGGTGTGTTTACCTCCCGCAATATGCCGTTAAATAAATTATTCAATCAGTGGCAAGGCAAACCAGGTGGGTATAGTAAAGGCCGGGAAAGGAGTTTTCATTTTGGCAATGCGGCGCATCATATCTGTGGAATGATTTCTCACCTTGGCCCGCAACTGGCCATTGCCGATGGTATTGCACTGGCGCATAAATTAAAAGGAGAGCAAAAAGTTTCACTGGCTTTTACCGGCGAAGGTGGTACCAGTGAAGGTGATTTTCATGAAGCATTAAATGTTGCCGCCGTTTGGGATTTGCCCGTAATTTTTGTGATAGAAAACAATGGTTATGGATTAAGTACACCGGTTAGTGAACAATATCGTTGTTACAGTCTGGTTGAAAGAGCAAAAGGGTACGGCATGGAAGGTGTGCGGATTGACGGCAATGATATATTATCTGTTTACGAAACAATTAAAGGAATCAGGGAATATTGTATCACCAATCAAAAGCCTTACCTGGTTGAATGTATGACTTTCAGAATGCGGGGGCACGAAGAAGCCAGTGGTGTAAAGTATGTACCAAAAGATCTTTTTGATCTCTGGCAAAAAAAGGATCCCATCAATACGTTTGAGAAGTACCTGCTGGAACAACAGGTTTTAACTGAACAAGCTGTTACTGATGTACGCAATGAACTTAAGGGATACATAGAAACTGAGTTGCAACAAGCTAATGCATCGCCTGTGTTGATACCGGATACTACCACCGAAATAAATGACGTGTATGCCTTACCTGTAATAAAAGTGGGTGAAGCGTCAATAGTAAAGATTGACAACGCTCAATCAATTCCGCTTGCTGCTTCGCCGGTAAATGAAAAGCGTTTTGTTGAGGCGATTAAAGAAGGCTTGTATCAAAGTATGGAGCAACATTCCAACCTGGTTTTAATGGGACAGGACATTGCAGAATATGGAGGTGCATTTAAAGTAACAGAGGGGTTTTTAGAAAAATTTGGTAAGGCCAGGGTTCGCAACACGCCCATTTGTGAAAGTGCTATTGTGGGTACTTGTCTCGGCCTGTCGCTCCAGGGACATAAGGCAATGATGGAAATGCAGTTTGCCGATTTTGTAACTGTTGGTTTTAACCAGGTGGTAAATAACCTGGCGAAATTACATTACCGTTGGGGGCAAAATGCCGATGTGGTAATAAGGATGCCAACGGGTGGCGGTGTAGGTGCCGGGCCATTTCATAGCCAGAGCAACGAAGCCTGGTTTGTGCATACACCGGGTTTAAAAATAGTTTATCCATCAACACCATTGGATGCAAAAGGTTTGCTGATTGCCGCAGTGAATGATCCTAACCCTGTATTATTTTTTGAACATAAAGCACTGTATAGAAGTATATCCGGTCCCGTACCTGAGGGGTATTATGAAACGCCGATTGGTAAAGCAAGACTGGTGCAGGATGGCGATGATATCACCATTATTACTTACGGTGCAGGTGTGCATTGGGCCCTGGATTATGCAAAGAACCACCAGGAGATTTCTCTCTATATTCTTGACTTGCGTTCGCTGTTACCGCTTGATTACACTGCTATCAAAAATGCTGTGGTAGCAACGGGCAAAGTAATTGTACTACACGAAGACACCCTTACCGGCGGCATTGGGGGAGAGGTTGCCGCATGGATAGCCGAAAATTGTTTTGATCATTTAGATGCTCCGGTTATGCGTTGCGCCTCATTGGATACACCTATCCCATTTAACCTTGACCTGGAGAAAAATTTTATGGCCTATAGCCGCCTGGGTGAATATATTGAACGCCTGGAGAATTATTAATGTGGGTTGATTCTTTCAGATCAATAAAAGTTACTTTTATAAAAGCAATTTAAAAATTTGCGTTTGCCATGAAACCCTTTGTGAGTAATATAATTTTCATATCTATTTGAACCATTAATTGCTTCAAGCACTTCAACTATCTTTTTGCATTTGCTTTGATTTTAAATATTCATATTATATCTTGTTTAATGTATTCTTCTATTTGACAACACTGTCGTTGCCTGAATATTAACCATCAAAACAACGAATATGAATTCAACCCTTTCTAAGTTTAGTACCGCAGGGCCGGTAACTCAAGCAGAACGTATAGTCATTATAGATAGTTTAAGAGGCATCGCACTGCTTGGAATCCTTATGATGAATATGCCCTATTTTGCCTTACCTGAACCAGTCCCTGACAATCTTATGCTGACCAATGAAATGGGTACCATCAATCAAAAAACATGGTATTATGTAAACTGGTTTCTTGAAGGGTCACAACGGGCCATCTTTTCGTTGCTTTTTGGTGCCGGCATCCTGCTGTTTATTTCACGTCTTGAAAAGCGGGTGGAGGGATTAATGACTGCTGAGTATTTTATTCGCCGCCAATTGTGGTTATTATTTTTTGGCCTGGTGAATGCGTTCGTGTTGTTATGGCCCGGCGATATTTTGTTTCAATACGCCATTGTAGGAATTATGGTGTTTGCCTTCCGGCGGCTATCTCCAAAGTTGTTATTGATTGCAGCATTTGTATCCATGTTGTTAATGACCGTAAGAGAAAACGTAGATCTCGTCCGTCATCAAAATATGATTGTAAAAGGAGAAGCAATTGCAAAACTAGATACAACTACTGTAAAGTTAACTGCACAACAACAGTCAGACCTAGAAGCTATGACGGGTTTTAAAGAGAAAAGCTCAATAGAAAGTCAGCGTAAAGAAATGGAAAAAAATAAAAGGGAGATAACGGGTTCTTATGCCTCGGTATATAAAAACTTAAGTAACGGCAGCACACAAGCAGAGTTTTACTACACCTATTATGGATTATGGGATATACTAACGTTTATGTTTATAGGCATGGCCTTTTATAAAACAGGCGTACTAACGGGTGATGCAAATGCAAAATTATATTGGGCCTTATTTCTACTGGGATTGGGAGCAGGTTTGGCTATCTCTTATTTCAGGCTTAGCCCGGTGCTACAATATAAATTCGATCGTTTTCAATACATCAAAAATGTACATTTTGAATACTATGAAATTTCAAGAACCATTCGTTCACTTGGGATATTTGGTCTCATTATGTTGATGTATAAATCAAGCTTGTTCCGATGGCTTTTATTATTAATGCGACCAGTAGGTCAGATGGCATTTACCAATTACCTGATGCAATCATTGATTTGCGCCATTTACTTTTATGGATTTGGCTTTGGAAAATTTGGCCAATTACAGCGATTCGAAATTTACTATGTGGTGCTGGCAGTTTGGATAGTTGAAATTATCTGGAGTCATATCTGGCTCCACTATTTTCGATTTGGTCCACTTGAATGGATGTGGAGAAGTCTTACTTATTGGAAGATACAACCCATGCTAAGATCAACTGAAGAAAAAGCAGTTCCGTTGGTAACTGAGTAGAATAGTGCTTTTGGCATTTTATCAAATTGCAACTCTGCAATATTAATTGAATTACTATTTACATCAACAGCCATGCATATTTGCATGGCTGTTCAATTTAGATCCATTATATTTTACGCTGTTAGTGAATTAAATAAACTAAGATCATTATTCCATAGAGAAATGGTTTTAGCATTTGGAGCAAAAAGCCTCTTTCAAAAACCGCCGTTTCAATCAAAATTTTACATTAACAAACCGTTAGTAAACATGTTGGCTTTCAATCCATCTCATAACTATTAAATCACTTTTTAAATTTATTATTATGAAAAAAATTATTACATTTTTCGCTTCATTTATATTGGTTGCTTCATCATTTGCCCAGTATAATTCCGGAGGCCAAAGAGACAAAAGAAACGATGTTGTTTACAATGATAGCAGGGATAATAAACATAACGATCGCCGCGATAATCATGATTACAATTTTAGCGCAAGGGAAAGAGATATGCAGATAAACCATATTAACCGTGAATATGATAACAGGATATTTGACGTACAGCACAAGGTATTTATGAGCCACGGTAAAAAGCGTAGCATTATACGTTCATTGGAAGAGCAGCGCAGAGATGAAATTAAAATGGTGTATATAAAATTTAATCACGGAAACAATCATTATGACAGGTACGATAAAAAACGTTGGTAAAAATGCATAGGTCCATTTAAAGAATTTGGGGTTGATTTTTGCAGGCACAGGATTTATCCTGTGCCTTTTTTTCTTCGCCGGTTTTCGTAAAAAAAGTATACCGACAATAATGTATTTTACAAGACTGTGTCTTCTTCTAGTGGTTTATTTTCAGCTGTTACTATAATTTTCTTCTTTACAAATTTTTCATCTCCCAACAAATGCCCCCAGGGTTGCAGTGTTTCAATTCTATCGAAAATTATTTTTAAAATTGCAATTACAGGAATCGATAAAAACATCCCTGAAATGCCCCAAATCATTTCGCCTAGCACAACACCCAGCAATGTTATAAAGGCATTAATTTTTACTTTAGATCCAACAATTACGGGGAGTAAAATATTGCTATCAACCAGGTGCATCACAACAACGGTTATAATAACCAAAATAACCTTGCCTGCCACAGCTGTTGTTGCAAATGTGATCAATACATTTAATAGTAAGGCCGAAAAAATACCAATGTATGGAACTATATTAAATATGGCTGTTATAAGCCCTAAAAGTATTGCATACTTAATTCCTAACATCAGGAACACCGTACAGCATACTGCGGCAACGGTACTCATCTGAAGGAATAAACCAACCACATATTTTCTGATAATATTTTGAGATGTAGAAACAATATCATAAACAGTAGCAGTGTATTCTTTATCAAAAATATCTACAAGAAATTTCAATAATCTCCTTCGGTAAAGGAGCATAAAGAAAGTATCTAAAATTACAAACACCAGAAATAATAATATGGATGACAAGGACAGAAAGGTAGAGCCAATCACAGATGGTGACACGGCTTTAATATTGGTGGTTGCTGTTTGTATGTAAGCCATTTGCTTATCAATATTGATATGCATTTTTGTAGAAATCCATTTTTGTATGCCATGCAAAGAAGTGTTTACCTGTTCCTGCAAAAGAGGAAGATCCTGCGCAAGTTTGGTAATTTGCGACCCAAGCAATAACATAACTGCAACTATAGATAACAGCAACAAAAGCACAGACACAGCAGACGCTCCACTTCGGGAAAATTTTAATTTAGTTTCAAAAAAACCAGCTGCCGGAAGCAGGAGTATTGAAAATAACAAACCAAATAATAACGGTGAAAGCACTTCCTTAATAATCACACTTATATAAGTAATAGCAATGATTGATATCAGGATCATGGTAAGTTTAACATAAAGCGGGTAAGCGGTATTTTCAGATTTAAGCATGCTGTTGGTATTGAGATGTAAAGGAAACGAAAAATCGTATACCTCCCTTTAATTTTCAATCTGTAATAGAACCAAACCTGTTTTTTAATGTAACTTTTATGAATTGATCTATTGTGTGTAAACCGGGTAAGTTTCAAGGATTGGTAGTATTTTCTTCCAGTTTCCTTCTTCCCCTGAAATTAGTAAGGTCTCCTTTTTTTTAGTAACACCTACCACCGTTGCAACAAGTGTACCTGCTGCTGCACCTAATATGGATCCGGCTAATGCGTCTTCTGCTGCAGTTGTGTAATATAAGTTAGCAAAGGCACCACACAAATAACAATTCGGATCTGTAGGAGCAGGATCCTTATGAGCAATTAAACCGGTAACGCCACCCGCAAAAAAACCCGTAAGAGCGCCAATAAATATCCCATGGCCAACAGTCCTTTTGGTTTTTATTTTACTGATTTTTGAAAATAGAACCGTATCAGGTCCTGACTTTGTAGAAAGAATTACTGCGTTGTTGGTATGCCCTGCATAAAACCCTCTATCGGCTTTTGCAAAGTTCATGGGGTATAAACGCATATACATTTTTGTTTGTGCTGCCACCGTCATTGATAATAAAAACATGAGTGCATTTACCAATAACAATTTTAAAAGCGAATTCATAATAATTGATTTTAAGGTTAAAAATCGAATGAATTGGAATGTTTAAAATTGGATGCAAGTGTATAGACCCTTTATTAAATTGTTTCTACACACCTGGTGGATTTTACATCAAAATAATATATTTCCTGATGGTTTCCTACCTATATTTTTTTTGAGAATAAAAGGAACTGCAAAAATCATGAAATACCTGTAATATATATTAGGCAAGGGATAGAGCGGTATAGGCTTTGCCGGATTTTACAATTACACCGGTATTTAGTAAAAAATAAACTCAGGTAATTTTAAAAATAAACGGCGAAGAAGTCATGTGTTTTCCACCCTGTGAAGTAGTAAATAAATAAGCAGGCTTATTGTTGATAAATAATAATTGTGGCCTTTCAAAACGGCCATACTTTTTTAGGTAAGGTGGTGGGGTCGGTTGAATGATATATTTTTCGGCTCCGTAATAAGCTATTTTTGGTTCCTTCCATTTTACGCCATCTCTTGATTCCATGATGATTCCGTAGGTATGATTGTAGAATCCCATATCGCGGGCTATCATTTTAAAATTGTTTTTTTTCTTCCATACAAAAGCATCTTCAAATTGTTTGTTGTTGCCCTTTGATGAAAAATCAATTACCGGATTACCGGCATATTTTATATAAGGGCCTGCTAATTTATCTGCAATGGCAAGGCCATATTTTCTATTCCCTTTTACAAACGGATCTGTAGAAGTTTCATAATCATGCGTGTTCCATGATTTATAGTATAACCAGTATTGGCCGTTATCATGTTTAATAAAAGCAGGATTGGTGGTGCAATGATCATCCCATGCGCCTGCTTCACCTGCTTCCAGCAAAGGCTGATCGGGCAGTTGCCAGAGCCCATACAGGCTGTCGGCAAATGCAAGCCCTATTCGTTTGGTATTGGTTTTTCCATTTGAATTGCCCATAAAAAACAAGCAGTATTTACCATCTACTTTTTTTATCAATGGGTTGTGACAGGTAGTGGCATCCCAATATCCGGGGCGTGGGGCACGTATTGTATTGATAACTTCAAATGGGCCGTCCGGCGATTTGCTGACTGCATGCGAAATCTCACTGCCTTTTATCCAGCCGCCCATTCCTTTTTTGGCATCCCATCTTGAAAAGAAAAGATGAACAGTTCCTTCATCATCAATTATGGGGCTGTTGCACCAAACATAATAGCCTTCCAATTCAAGCACCCTGCCAACAGGTTTTAGGTGTTTTTCAAAAGACGATTCATCGTTCAGTAAAAAAAAGCGCCTGCTTCCGTATTAGGAAAGCAGGCGCCAGCAGATAGAAGAGAGAGTTGAGTGATAAAATTTCTTCTATCCATACATCCAGGTTTTTCAGGTTTAAAATATCATAATTCATCAGGCTATTAATAGCCTGGGTTTTGAGTGTATAAACCTGGCCTTGCATCAAGCTCGGCCTGTGGTACGGGGTAGATGATATAATTTTTTTGAAATGGCTGCATCAGGTGAGCGAGGTCTTCTGCTGCAATCCATGCAGGTATAACGGTTTCAATTGTTCCGCTTCTTACCAGGTCGTGCCAGCGGCTTCCTTCCGAAGCAAACTCTTTTCTTCTTTCATCCAGCAATTCTGTGAATGTAACGCCTGTAGCAGCACCTGCAATACCGGCACGGTTACGTACCTGTGTTACAATTGCATCCACATCGCCTTGCGTTCCGCCGGTTGCACCTCTTAAAATACATTCAGCTTTCAACATCAAAATATCTGTGTAGCGCAATACAATAAAATTAATTGGCCAGTCAACACGATTGGAGGGCACTTTTGTAAGGTCAACAAATTTCTTAAAGAAAGACCTTGTTTCTGTAACGCCTGCATTGGTAAAGCCAGATTGAATACAGAAATCTTTCCGGATATCGCCTGCTACGTAATCATTTAAAAGATCTTCAGCAATTGGCCGGATTTGGAGACCACCCTGCACTGCTTTACCCTGCGAAAGAAACCATGAGTCTGGAATAAGCACCCAGGGAAAAGTACTGCCAACCACCGGGCTAAGGCCGGTTACATATTGTACATCAAAAACTACTTCAGCATTGTTTTCGTTGGTAAAAGAAAAAATGTTGGTGTAACTGGAAAGAAAAGAATATTTATTGCTGGCTATAATTTCATTTAGTAATGTAGCGGCTGCACCCCATTCATTTAAACCAAGCCCGGGTCCTTCAATACCATAGTCTGGCCCCGATCTTGTCATGTGAACCAATGCTTCAATTCCTTTAGCTGCATATTTTGTAGCCCTTCCTTTATCAGCGCTTCCATAGCTGTCTGGTAAATTAGTACCGGCAAACTGCAGGTCACTTAAAATTAATGCGTACACATCTGCAACGGTTGCTCTTGGCAAATCCAGCGCTTCTGCCGCAGTTAACGG
Organism: Ferruginibacter sp.; assembly: GCA_040002495.1. Classification (GTDB taxonomy): domain Bacteria; phylum Bacteroidota; class Bacteroidia; order Chitinophagales; family Chitinophagaceae; genus Ferruginibacter. The sequence continues at coordinate 26,289 of JBDUEK010000001.1, read as the reverse complement.
ATGATCGGCAATGGGCACTTTACCAAACCATTTTACAAGATCAAAATAAAAGAAGGCACGCAAAAATTTAGCTTCCGCTTCCAACCTTAATTGTAATGCAGCGTTGTTAATTACTGAACCATTTTTTTGAAGCTGATCCATCAATACATTGGCTCTTGAAATACCATTAAAATCTGCATTCCAGGCTTCAGAAACGTACACATTTGAAGCAATGGTTTTATGGAAGCTGTTGATGCCTTCCCAGTCACGAACACCTCCATCAGAAACAGCATACAAATTATCTGACCTTGTTTCTGAAAGATTTAATTGCCTGTCCGGGTAACCTCTTAAATCGGAATACACCGCGTTAGAGGCCTGGATAAAATCGTTTGTTTGTGTATAGAATGTTGCGGTTGTTGCCGAAGAAATCGGAACCTGGTTCAGATCTTTTGAACAGGAAGAAAAAAGCAAAACAGCCGAACAAATTATATAGCTTATCTTTTTCATAATAGAATAATTTGGTAATGTTTAAAATGTGAAGTTTACACCAAAGATTAAGGATTTAGGTAAAGGCAGCCCCCCGTAATCGCCTGCTTCAGGGAATGCTGAATTACCACTAACATCGGTGTTGTTTGCCTCAGGATTAAACCCTCCCAGGTATTTATCTTTTCCAAAGAAATTTTCAAGTGTTAGATAAATCCTTGCTGCCTGAACATATTTGGTATTAAACAATTTACCCAGGTTGTAACCTGCCGTAATGTTTCGTACCCTCACATAATTGGATGAATATAACCAGTCGGTATTTTTAATACGGCCAAAAGTTGAGTACACTTTACCCACTGTTCCGGCACCCGGATCAGCGGCAGATCGCCACCTGTCGCGGTAATAACCCAACGCATTATCTGAAAAGCCCTGGCCTGTTCTGTTGAGGGCCCTGCCTAATAAAGAGTAAATACTACCACCGTTTTGCCCCTGGACCAATACTGATAAATCAAACCCTTTAAAACGCACCGTGTTTGTAATCCCCCATGTATAAGATGCATTTGGCTTTCCCACAATCACCCTGTCATTGGCATCAATTACGCCATCGTTGTTTGCATCCTGGTATTTTGGATCGCCTTCTTTTTCAGAACCATAAATCGCTACACCTTTTGCAATATCATCGGCCGATAAAATGCCGATTTGTTTAACCACATAAATGCTATAAATCGGCTGGCCAATTTTTAGCAACGAATGCGAAATGTCAAAAGCAGAGGGGATCAAAATTTGATCTTGTCCACCTGCCAATTCCACTACTTTATTTGCATTGTGACTCAGGTTTACAGATGTAGACCATTCCAGTTTTCCTGTAGTATTCCGGCTGGTAACTTCAAGTTCCCATCCTTTGTTTCTAACTTTTCCGGCGTTGCTTAAAGCAGTATTAAAACCGGTAACACCCAATACCGGAACGTTTAATAATAACTCTGTATTGAATTTATTATAGTAGTCTACCGATGCCGTAATGCGGTTGTTTAAAAAGCCGAAATCAAGGCCTACATCAAATGTTTCTGATTTTTCCCAGGTAATATCGGGGTTGGCAATACCAGATGGTGCTTGTCCAACTACACCAGTTCCATTGTATGAATAATTGTAGGTACCCAGGGTTGCAATAGAACCGTAATCAGGTATATTATTATTACCGGATTTACCCCAGCTTGCCCTCAGTTTTAAATCACTAACTACCGGCAATGCATTCATAAAATCTTCCTGGATAATTCTCCATCCAATTGAAGCAGATGGAAAAGTTCCCCACTTGGTATTGGCTCCAAATCTTGATGAACCATCCCGACGTAAACTTGCAGATACCAGGTATTTGCCATTAAAGCCATACTGAAGCCTGCCGAAGTAAGAAATCAGTACATCTTTGGTACCCGTTGTAGTTCCGGTTACCGCATTTGCATCGGATAAAGTTTGAATAGAGTTGCCACGGAAACCACCTTGCGAAGCAAGCCTAACAGCATCGAGCCGGTTAGAGTTGTACGACTGACCAGCTAGTACTGAAATGTCATGTACCTCATTGATGGTTTTGTTGTAAGTGAGGGTATTTTCATTTACAAAAGTTTGTCTTCGATAGCTGGTATATACACCCGAAGTAAGGGCAGTCAACTGCGATAGCCTGGCACTTACAGACGAACTTCCTACAGTATAGGGTACATAGGAGTTGGTATTATTATCTGTATTGTCGAGGTTAACAGTTGTTTTAAAATTAAGGCCTTTGATGAGTTGGTATTCTCCAAAAACTGAAGCTATTGTTCGGAAACGTTTAGTTTGGCCAACGATGCTTTGCAATTTTCCATAATTACTATTGGGTGAATTACTCCAACGGTACTGGCCATTGCTTCCAATATTTGATAAAAGCCCCATGGTATCTTCCTGCACAGGAGAATAACTGATCATCTGGTGAAGAATATTATCTTTTCCTTCAACACCAGGATCGTTGTTAACAGAATAAGACGGAGAAATGTTTACACCAAACTTTAATTTTTTGCTGGCATTTACTTCTAAATTTACTCTTGCAGAATAGCTGGTATAGTCTGTATTGATCACCATGCCATCCTGTTTCATATAGTTTCCGGAAGCATAATATTTTACAATATCCGTTCCGCCACTGGCAGATAATTGGATGTTTTGCGTTTTTCCTTTTCTAAAGTCAGCATCCTGCCAGTCAATATAATTTAAGCCCGGATGCCCTGGCATGGCCCAGCGATCATCCGTCATTAAGCCGGTATTAACATTGCCCGGAGCAAGACCTAAAATAATGCGGCGTTCTTCATTTGTTTGGGAAGCAGTACGGCCGGGTGCTGAAGCAACCCATTGTGCATTGATGATTTCAGTAGAACGGTCTACCCACTCTTCCGGGCTTAACATATCCAGTTTGCGACTGCGTTCCATATATCCGCCGTATACATTCAAATTAATTTTTGCTTTACCACTTTGTCCTTTTTTAGTGGTGATTAACACAACACCATTTGCCGCCCTTGATCCATAAATTGCCGCCGCCGATGCGTCTTTTAAAACCTGTACCGACTCAAGATCGTTGGGATTAATATTATCCAAAGGATTACCAGATCCGTAATTGCCCGATCCGTTCGGTGAAGTGGTTGCTAAAGGAAATCCATCAATTACATACAGTGGCTCGTTACCTGCAGATATTGAACCAGAGCCTCTTACCTGTATGCTAAAACCTTTACCCAATGAACCTGAAGTTTGCTTAACCTGCACACCAGCCAACTGGCCAACAAGTGCCTGGTCAACCCTGGTTAAAGGACGTTCATCTAATTTCCTTGCATCAAAGGATGATACGGCCCCTGTTACATTTTTTTTCTTTTGAGTACCATAACCAATGATTACAACATCTTCCATTACTTTTTGTATAAGGCTCATCGTTAAGTTAATTACTGTACGGTTATTAACTTTTACTTCCTGGTCCTCGTAACCTACGTGTGAAAAAGTTAATTCCGCAGTTGGGTTAACACCGGAAAGGCTAAAATTTCCTTGCTCATTTGTGATGGTGCTTGCTCCGGCGCCTTTTACCAGGATAGTTACGCCATCAAGCCCATTACCAGATGCATCAGCAATTTTTCCTGAGACGTTGATGTTTTGGGCACTTAATAAAACGGGATTTGTGAATAGGAGCAGCAGGAATACCACGGTACTCCCAACTGTTTTACAGTTACATTTCATATAGCAGCATTTAAATGAAAATTAAATAAGACTGTAAAACTACAATGTGTTTAAAAAATGGCATCCTGACCTATCCTGAGATTATGTGGCCCTTATATGAGATCAGCCATTTACTTATTCCAGTACATTTTATACAGGCGCCTCAGTTAATAAAACCACTTAACCACTGCGTTAAATTCAAAAAATTGTAGTGCAAAACTTTACCATAAAAAACAGGTGAGCAAGAGGTTCATTCAGGGTACTTCATCAATTTCCACTGCTCCCTTCATTAAAATTTGCATTATTTATATGTTTTCTTATCAATGCTTTTATTTGATAATTATTTGATCTAATTTACCAGTAATGTATTTATTCATTTTATAAATAAAACTTATGAACCAGGAATTAATTGACATAAGAGACCAGCAAAAAAAGTCGTGGGATAAATTTTCGCCAGGCTGGAAGAAATGGGATGAAGTTACCATGCGCTTTATGCTACCGGTGGGCGATGCAATTATAGATGCAATTCAACCATTTGTGGATGCCAAAATACTTGACATAGCAAGCGGTACCGGCGAACCCGCCTTAACTATTGCAGCTTTACCGGGAGTAGATAAAGTTGTAATGACAGATATTTCTGAAGAAATGTTGATTATTGCAGTTGAAAATGCAGAAGCTAAAAACCTTGACAATATTGAAAGCGTAGTTTGTGATGTATGCGAACTGCCATTTAAAGATGAAAGTTTTGATGCGGTAAGTTGCAGATTTGGGTACATGTTTTTTCCTGACATGCAGTTAGCTACCAATGAAATTTACCGGGTATTGAAGCCGGGCGGAAAAATGGCGACGGCTGTTTGGAATGTGCCAGATAGAAATTTTTGGGTTACGGCCACTATGAGTGTTATCAATAAAAATATGGAGTTGCCAAAACCACCGGAAGGTGCGCCGGGAATGTTTCGCTGTTGCCAGCCGGGGCAAATGAAAACTTTATTGGAAAACGCCGGGTTTAAAAATATCATCGAACAGGAAGTGCCCACCAAATTGGATGTTGGTTATGTGGAAACATACTGGCAAATGATGAATGAAGTTGCTGCCCCGATTGTAGCTGCCTTGAGTAAAGCAGATGATGCAATGCAACAAAAAATAAAGGAAGAGGTACTTGCAAATGTGCTGCAAAAATATAAAGATGGCGAAGTTGCCATAGATGCCAGCACACTTGTTTTTAGTGCTGAAAAATAATTATAAAACTTTCGTCAACCTAAATGGTTACAATTTTAACGGAACCTTTTTACCGGTTTTTGCGGATAGGTAAATGGCGTCAATTATTTTAAGATCTTTTACGCCTTCTTCCCCATCAACGGCAACGGGTGCTGTTTTACCATCTAAAATTATTTCAGCCATCTTATCCATTTGCACGGTTTGATGCGTTACATGCGGCTGGGTTAATTCGCCTTTGTTGGTACGCCCTTTTATTGGGCCGTAACCGGTTGATGGTTGTAATTCTGCAAAACCTTTTTCAGCATTTAAGAAAAAGCGGTCCAGGTTATTCATGCTGTAAGTAGATAAGCAGGAAGCAACAGCACCACCCGGAAATCCAAATTGAAACATCACTGTTTCATCAACGCCTTCTTTAAATTTAACAGGATCATTTTTTGTTTCCTGGGCCGTAACCCAAATCGGATCTTCGCCAATCATATACCGGGCACCGTTGATTGCATAAATACCAATGTCCATTAGAGAACCACCGCCAGATAATTGTTTATTCAATCTCCACTGGGTAGGGTCGCCAATTCTAAAACCACACAATCCCTGGAAAAAAAGCACCTTTCCAAATTCACCATCGTTTCGCATACGAATGATCTCGAGTGTTTTTGGTTCAAAATGCATTCTGTATCCTACCAGTAATTTTACATTGGCTTTTTTGCAGGCGTCCACCATTTCCTGTCCTTCTTTTGCATTTACCGCCATTGGCTTTTCGCAGATGGCATGCTTGCCGGCTTTTGCCACACGTATTACCTGGCTATGATGTAAGGCATTGGGTGTAATAACATACACCGCATCAATATCAGGGTTGTCTTTTATTGCATCAAAATTTTCGTAATTGTAGCAATTCTTTTCAGGGATATTGTATTTGCTTTGCCAGTCTTTAATTTTAGCTGGAGTTCCACTGATAACGCCCACCAATTTGGCCCTTGTGCTGGATTGCATTGCTTCTGCCACACGATTTCCATAACTGCCCAGCCCCATGATTGCCACTCTTAACACCGGGCCATCATTTACTTCTTTATATAAATTGGAAATACCTGCAGAACCAATGCCCGGTAAATGAAATGCAATTACTGAGGCAGTTATTTTTTGTAAAAAGTCGCGGCGTGAATTCATAATAGCAATTTTATTTTTGAAGGATTACCAACTGTGTTTTACTAAGATATTATTTTTCTGATAGACTGTAGGTAAATGATTTTTTTGATTACTAGCATTAGTAGTTTATGCATCTTCATTGGCGACGCTCCGTTCAAATTTATTTTTTTATGGCATCTTTTCCCTCAATAATCTTTTTACATAATTAAATTTAGACAGCTTCCCTTTTGTAAAGTTTTATTTAAAACTTTACAAACGACATCGTGTTATTAAAGAGAAAATGCAACAATTTTATTTCCTTTAGGTGTACCCAGTTTTTCACCACCACAAGCCATTACGATGTATTGCTTACCATTACAACTATACATGGCAGGCGTTCCAAAAGATGCAGCCGGTAATTTTGTTTGAAATAATAATTTACCGGTAAATTTATTGAACACCCTAAACATACCATCTTTTGTAGCGGCTATCAATAACAAACCATTTTCGGTAACAACCGGCCCACCATAACTTTCGCAGCCGGTAGGGTTGGTATCCTGGTTGGGTAAGCCTGCTGTGATACCCAGCGTAATTTGCCAAAGATGTTTGCCGCTATTCAGGTCAATGGCAGTAAGTGTACCCCAGGGCGGTGAAATAGCAGGAAGCCCTTTATCATCTAAAAACTTTTTATAGCCGGCATGTGTGTACGCATCCCTTGGAATTTCTGAAAGGTTAGCTGAAGCCGCCTCTGTTTTATCTGTACCATATAAATAGTCAACCAGCCGTTGCCTGTCTTCTTTTGGTATAAAGGCAAATGCCGGCATCATTCTTTTTCCGTTGATGATCATTTGATGTACATATTGCTGTGTTTGTTTTTGGGCAATGTTTGTTAAGTTAGGATAACCACTGGTAGCATTACCCATTCTGTCTTTACCATGGCAGGAACTGCAATAGGCAGTATAAACTTGTTGCCCTCCGGAAATATGAGGAGCATTTTTATCAGTATTAGAGGCTGCCTTTTGTGTTTCCAGTTTTAAATAATATGCCATCTCATTAGCATTTACATACAATATGCCTTTACCCGGATCTGCAGCGGCACCACCATATTCTTCGCCGCCATCGTAGCCCGGTAACAGCAACCCATCATTGGTAGAAGGTGGACCAAATAATCTTTTATCTGATGCCTGGAATATTTTTTTGAGTTCCTCCTTATTGTTCGCATAAGGACTCAAATCATTTTCAGTAAGCTGGTAAGCCTGCCGGGCAAATGGTTTTGGTAGGTCCGGAACTGGTTGTGTGGGTGAGCTTTGTTCTCCCGGAATTACCGAAGCCGGTGCCGCTACTTCTTTAATAGGAAACAATGGTTCACCCGTATTTCTGTTAAAAACAAAAGTGTATCCCTGCTTTGTTACCTGTGCTACCGCATCTATTTTTTTGCCCTCTTTTGTTATGGTAATAAGGTTTGGAGGAGCCGGTGGATCACGGTCCCACAAATCGTGATGGATCATTTGGTAATGCCATTTGTAGGTGCCACTGTCAGCATTAAGCGCCAGTAAACAATTTGCAAATAAGTTGTTGCCCGACCTGTTTGCTCCATAAAAATCCGGCGCTGCCGAACCAAGTGGAATAAAAATAGTACCTGTTTTTTTATCAACTGCCATGCCTGCCCAATTGTTAACTCCACCGGTATTAATATTTTTATAGGCATCTTTTGGCCAGGTTTCATAACCCATTTCGCCAGGGTGTGGAATGGTATGAAACGTCCATACCAGTTTACCAGTACGGGTATCAAAAGCCCTGATATCGCCAGGTGCTGCGCCTGCATCTTCTGCAACCCTTACCGGCACAATGATTAAATTTTTGTAGATGGTGCCCGGCGTATTGCTGGTGATGTATTTGTCTTTTGCAATTTCGGGTAGGCCTGTATGTAAGTTTAGTTTTCCATTGTTGCCAAAAGATGTTATCGGTGATCCGTCAAGGGCGTTGAGTGCAATAAGGTTAATGCCAACTGTATAAAATATTCTTTTGTCATTGCCCTCTGCCCAGTACGCAACACCACGGCTGCTGCCAACAATATTTATTGAATCCTGGTAGAGCCAGATTTGCTTTCCGGTTATTGCATTTAATGCGAATGCTTTTAAGCCTGCGGTTACACCATACAAAATGCTATCAACTACAATGGGGCTCATTTGCATTTGCCCGCTGTCAGGGGAATCGTACATCCACGCAACTTTTAATTGGGTAATGTTGGTGGTGTCAAATTGATCAAGGGTTGAGTAATGATTTCTGTCGGGGCCACCAAGGTAATCACTCCAGGTATTGTATTTATTTTCTGTAGAATTTGAGCAACTGTTAAATAGAAAAAAGGCGGCAATAATTTTTATTAATTTCATAAAGGAGTATGCAATCGTTAAAATATCAGGCTATTAAAAATAAGCTACCCATTTTAAAAATGCTCAATTAATTGTTTGTATGCTGCCTGCTGCATCAAAATGTGTTATGAATATGATTGATTAATGCAGGATCCAATGTGATGTATTGGCCGTTTGAATTGCCCCGTCCTTTAGGGCGGGGATTAATTATAATTTAGTAGAAGGCTTTAGCCGAATTTTTATTTTTTGGCTAAGCCTTAAAGAATAGTTCCATTTACCACCGCCCTGAAGGGCAGTGCAATTCAACAGGATAGTACAATTAGGGGACAAACATTTGTTTTTCATGGCGGCATCGTTGTGTCACTCTCTTGTGCTTTTATAGCAATTAGGAACAAATTTTATTTTAGTGGGAATCATCGTTGAATGATTGTAGTTGCGTCAGTTGCCTGATTAATGCAGCATCCAATGTGATGTATCGGCCGTTTGAATTGCCCGTCCTTTAGGGCGGGGATTAATTATAATTTAGTAGAAGGCTTTAGCCAAAATAATATAAGGCTAAAGCCTTAAAGAATAGTTCCATTTACCACTCAATTTGATGTCTCGGCTGTTTCACTTGCCCCGTCCTTCAGGGCGGGGTTTAATTATAATTTGGTGGATGGCTTTAGCCAAAACAAAATTTGGCTAAAGCCATGAAGGATAGTTCTATTTACCACCGCCCTGAAGGGCAGTGCAATTCAGCAGGCAGTGCAATTCAAATGGCGGGGCCTATATACTCTATGGGATTTGAATAGTATTGATTAATACACAATCCCATACCTTTTTAAGTATGGCAACAAAAGAAAAAGTCGGCTGCCTTTTATTTAGCCGGCAATAAAAGTTCCATAAAGTTTAAATGTAAAAGAGTGCGACGCCACCGAAGTTGAGGTGAATTACTTTGCCGGGACAATCATTTTTTTATTTTGAATTCAACTACATTTCAAACTCCCACACTGTTCGGTAAGTGCCGTATTTTTCTATGTAGGTTAAAAATAAATTGTAAAAGGCATCGCCGCCAATGGTAGCACTGTCGCCAATTACAAACAATTGTTCCTGCGCCCTTGTGATGGCAACGTTCATGCGCCGGTAGTCTTTTAAAAATCCGATATCGCCATCATCATTGCTACGCACCAGTGAAAGCAGGATGGTTTGTTGCTCCTGCCCCTGGAAACTATCGATGGTGCTTACACGCATTTCTTTGGGCAACAAATCCCTGGCAGCAGTTACCTGCCCGGAGTAGGGCGATATAAATGCGGTAGTCAGGGGATTTAACGATTCTGATTCAATTAGCATTTTAACAAGCTGTAACTCGCCTTCGTTTTGGAGACTCATTCCATTGCTGCCGCTTACCTCATTATAACCCGAACCTGCGGTGTCTATAAAACTAATATGTGCACCGGTATTTTTTAGATGAGCAGCCGTTTGCAATAACCCTTTATAAAAATAATCGCTGGAGAAACCGGCAATGGCTTCCCTCATTCTGTACTGAATATTTAATAAAAATATATTGCTCACCGATGCAATGGCCACTTCTAAAATGGAGCGGTTAAGGCCGAGGCGGGCGGCTTCGTTACTTAATACAGTTGGCGGCAATTGCAGGTGATCGCCTGCCAGCACATACTTTTGCGCCAGCGGAAAAATGCACCAGGCCAATGGTTCAATGCATTGACCAGCTTCATCAATAACCAATGTATGAAAAGTATGGTGATTGATTTTTGCATCGTACAATCCAATGGGCGTTCCGGAAATTACTGCTGCTTCCTGGTACAATTTTTCTTCGTTGTATGCCTGCAGTTTTTTTATTTCGGTTCTGATTGATTTTACTTCTTTAAATAAAAGGTTGCGTTGTTCCCTTTCGGCTTTGCCAAAACTTCTTTTGTATTTCAGTGCCATTTTTCTAAACTGTTCTGCCCTTATTTTTAGTTCCTTTATTTCTTTCTGTTGTTTGGCGTTGGCCAGTTTACCTTCAGGCGTATGCGAAAAAATGGTTTGATCTACTTTACTTGCATTGCCTACCCGCAGCACATGAATGCCTTGCCTTATTAAGCCTTTGGTAATGTTATCAACCGCGGTATTACTTGGAGCCGATACCAACACTTTCTCCCCTATGTTAATTAATTGAATGATGGCTTCAATCAGGGTGGTTGTTTTTCCCGTGCCGGGCGGGCCATGCACAACCGTAATGTTTTCATTTTGTACAATGGCTGCAACGGCCAGTTGCTGGCTTTCATTTAGCTGCGCATTTTTAAAATTGATTGATACTGTTTTGGTAGCAGGCGCTATTTTTTCTGTAACCTGGTTTTCATGAAGCTGTTCAAATAATTGATAAAGTTCCTTTTTGTTTTCCAGGTTATTGAGTACCGATTTCATGATGGTGGTGGTACGCTGGTCGGGTGCCAGTTTTATACCCACACCATTGTCTTCAATCCAATCCGGAAAATCAGGTGCAAATAACCTGAATTCACCTGCCTTACCCTCAAGACTGATCAGCACTCCTTTTATCGGTTCTTCACCGGTAATGAAACATTCAATGGCAGCACCATCTTTAAAGAGATTTGTTTCAGCAGGAAAGTTTAGCCGGAAGCTGATTTCGGGATAATCTGCATAGCCGAAATTTTTTCGTGTAACTACAATCGGGTGCAAAGCAAGGCCTTCTGCCTTGAGTGATTTTAGTGTGTGTTGCTGATCAAAACTAAATCTTTTTACCTGTTCTTTTTCCTCCAGGTTGATACATTCCAGCAGTTTTTTTATAGTGGGATTCTTTTCCGGCATTTGGTGAAATTACATCCCCCAGTGAAAATAAAAAACTACCGTTTAAAAAATTCATCACTAACGGTTACGGGTTAATTTTAGTTATATTTAAATGCGCTAATATTTTAACCAGTGTTTCCAACAAACCACTGCCCATGTTTTTGATGGGTTATAAAAATGACAGTTATTCCATTGTTATTTTCATCATCCTGCTGTTTGATAGAGGATAATGTTGGGGATGTAGAATCCTTATAAAATTACCTGCTAAATATCAATGAATTTTTTATGCAAATTGCTGAATGATTTGTCTTGCACTGGCAATATAATGTCCGCCAAATAATACGGCATGTACCAGTATTGGATAAAGTTGTGTAAGTGGTAGCCTTTGTTGCCATCCTTTTTCAAGTGGATAGGTTAACTGGTAGCCATCATAAAAGGAATCGTCAAATCCACCAAACAAACGGGTCATGCCAAGGTCCATTTCACGATGCCCGTAATAGACGGCTGGATCAAAAACCGCCACCTTTCCGTTCTTGGTTACCAGGTAATTTCCACCCCATAAATCGCCATGTAAAAGTGCGGGTGGTTCTTCGGGAAACATGTCCTTTAATTTTGTACATAATAATGATGTTGCAGCACTATCCGATCTGGAAAAATTTCCTGCTTCAACCAAATGTTTAACCAAGGGTAATATGCGACAAGCTGCATAAAATGAATGCCATGAAGGGTGTTGATTATTTAACTGCACCAGGCTTCCGATAAAATTATTTTCGTGCCATCCAAAAAAAGACTGGGCTTGCTGATGTTGCGTTGCCAGTGCAGCTCCAAAATTTTGCATACTGTTTTTCTCAACTGAACCTTTATGTAGCCATTCCAACAGCAGGTATTGTTCATCTTCAACCTGTCCGTGCCGGATAACAATGGGCACAACAAGACTACTGGCAGATCGTAGCGTATTAAGGCCCTTTGCTTCCTGCTCAAACATGCCGGTATAACGACCTGCATTATTTAATTTCAGGAAGTATTCCGCATCTTGTGTTTTTAGCCAATGCGCCTCATTGATATCTCCACCAGGTACAGCTTTTTGATCAAGTACATTTAAATCAAGTGAGTGTATGATTGAGGACAACGCCATACGGTTAATGCAATAATTTTTTGATGACTGATAATATTAATGTAGCCAGTACACTGAAAATAATCAGCGTGGTTACAGGAAAATAAAACCTGAAATTTTCTTTTTCAATGCGGATATCTCCGGGCAGCCGGCCTATCCAATGAAGTTTATCATGAAAAAAATAGACCAATATGCCTATCAGCAAAAGAATGATTCCAGCAATGATGATCCATTTTCCTGTATCACTGTTCATACTGCAAAAGTACCACAGATTGTATAGCTAATTTGAAGCGAATTTGAATCGATATGGGTATGATGTAAGATTATTGTTATCAATGAATAATTTTTGTTTAAATAATTAACAATTTCTTTTTACTACCATTTTATTGGAATAGCGGATAGAGAGAAGTATGGGTAAATTTTTGCACAATGATGCCAGTCAAATCAATTGCTAAACTACTCCTGCAGGCGGCAAAATTGAAAGGTGCAAAGATCAATGAGTTGATCTTTGCACCTTCACTTTTTTTCTAAAACACTACGATCTCCGCTGACAGAATTACGGATTATCAGCACTTACATCCTCTGCCATTCTTGCATCATCAGGAGTAGATTGAAGATCGCGGTCCAAACTATATAAAGTATCGTTATTTATTTTTTCACCACCTGCAATTTTTACTTTATCCAGTAAATTCATGGCCATTGTTTCTTCTTCTGTTTGTTCTTTTACAAACCATTGCATAAAGTTCCAGGTAGCCCAGTCAGATTCTTCAAGGCTTAATTTCACTACATGGTAGATGGCTTTTGTATTGTCCACTTCATGTCCGAATACTTTTTCAAAGCAATTATTTACACTCACCGGGTCCGCAGGCGGTGCCGGTATTTCGGTAATATTTACTTTACCTCCCCGCTTTAAAATGTATTCCAAAATCTTCATCATGTGATTGCGTTCTTCCTGTGCATGCCTGAAAAGAAAATTAGCGATGCCTCCAAATCCCTGGCTATCTGCCCAGGCTGCATAAGAAAGATAAATCTGTGAAGCATGCGCTTCTTTACTCATTTGATCATTTAATGCCGAAGCAATGCTGTCTGAAAGTCTGTTTGTATTCATTGGTATTTATTTTATGAATGATTGATTGAGCTGTATAAGTTGTGGTATAAAACAGTTTGTACAAAAAGCAAGCCTGTTAGTAATTGTTCAACACCGTTATGCTGGCTAATAAAATATTTGCATGGAAAACAACAACAAAAAGTACAAACTATTAATTACATAAGCAAGATGTTATCAACCTGGATATTTTAGTTATATAAAAATTACAATCAAACATTTACTGTTGCATATTTAACTCAGTACAAATTCAAAAGTTGTTAAATAAAACAAAAACCAAACATAGACGTCTGTTCGTACGAAATATTTCCTACCTTTAATTTATGAAATTGAAAAAAGACAATACCCCGGCATTGGAGCCTACCAAATCGGAACTGGAAATTTTACAGGTGCTTTGGAAAAACGGGCCTGCAACTGTTAGGGTGGTGAATGATATACTCAACGAACAAAAGAGAGCGGTGCAATATACCTCTACCCTAAAGCTGATGCAGATAATGGCAGAGAAAAAGATGTTAGAACGGGATGAAACAAATATGAAGCATGTGTATATACCGGTAATGGAGGAAGATAAGACAAAAGGTTTTTTATTGGAGAAATTTGTGGATTCCATGTTTAATGGCTCAGCAAGTAACCTGATGATGCAGTTGCTGGGTAATAAGAAAACATCAAAAAAAGACCTACAGGAAATTAAAGACCTGTTGAATAAATTGGATAAAAGCTAACAATAAAACAATCCTTATGCAACCGTTATTTTCAAAATTGATTTTTGCAGAGAGTTATATCAAAGCAATTAGCTGGACACTACTTCATTCACTTTGGCAGGGAATGATACTGGCACTAGTAGCAGGTTGTATCATCTATTTCACAAAAAATAAAACGCCGGCATTGCGCTATAATTTATTGACAGGAGCCATGCTGTTATTTATCATTGGTTGCTGTGTAATGTTTATGTATCAATTTACAAACGCACAAGCTGCTGATGAATTATTACTGATCGATTCAAATGTAACAGACCAATTACCGGCAATAGCCATTGTTGCGTTCAATGAAAGCAATCAATCAATTACTCAAATGTGGATTGATTTTTTTAATACCAATGCGCATTGGATTGTGCTTGGTTGGCTTGCTATCATTTTCATAAAAAGCATTCAACTATCTGCCGGGTTTTACAGGATTTATGAATTGAAAAGAAAGGAACTTTATTCTGTCGGCGATTATTGGAACAACAAACTCATTAGTCTTTGTGGCGAATTAACTATTACCAGGCCGGTTAAATTAATGCAAAGCGGTTTAACAAAAGTACCGGCGGTAGTTGGATATTTTAAACCCGTTATTTTATTACCGATCGGTATGGTTAACAGTTTATCTCCATCAGAAACAGAAGCGATTGTGCTGCACGAGCTGGCACATATCGGCCGCAGAGATTACCTGGTAAATATGCTACAATCTTTCATTGAAATATTTTTCTTTTTCAATCCGGCAGTGTTGTGGGTATCAGCCATTTTAAAAACAGAAAGAGAAAATTGTTGCGATGATATTGCGCTGCATAAAACTGCCTGTAAAAAAAGTTACATACAGGCGCTGGTAGCATTTGAAGATTTATCAATTAAAAATAATCAGTCGTTGATACCTGCATTTGCCGGTGAAAAAAATCAATTATTAAACCGGGTAAAACGAATTATTTATAACAACAACAAAACCTTAAACAACATGGAAAAGAAATTATTGGCTGCCGGACTGATTGTTACCAGCCTGTTTATTTTTGCCTTTACATCTAATGGCTTACAAAATAAAATTAAAAGCAAAGCTGATAAACCATCGGCGGATAAGGTTACAACTAACGCGGCTAATTTAGCGGGCGAGACATTGGTTACTGATACAGTTCCTGATGTAAATTCAAACAATCAATCAACAACAAAAGAAACCATTACAAAAAACGTAGATGGCAAAAAATATAAAGTAGTTACAGATGATGATAAAGTAGCAGAAGTATATGTGGATGATAAAAAAGTGGCTGCGGCCGACATGGTGCAGTATAGTGCAATAGTAGAGAAATTAGTGGCTGAAGCTATGCATGACAGGATGCTCTCAAAGGAAGATATGGAGAATGTCGAAATTGAAATGCATCTATCTAAAAAAGAAATAGCCGAAATGGAGAAAGATATCCGGGAAGCTAAACTGGAAATTGAACAGGCACATAAAGATGCCATTAAAGATATAGAAGCCGCCCAAAAAGAAATTGAATTGGCCAATCATGATGTGGCATTTACAGATGCACAAAAGAAAGAAGTAGCCGAAGCGCTTGAGTTGGCAAAAGTTCAGGTAGCGAAGGAAATCAACCAGGCGAAGAATCAGATAGAACAGGCCAAACTTCAAATTGCCCAATCACAAGAAGATATGAAGGCTGCAAAAATTGCGATAGAAAAATCTCAAAAAGAGATAGCTGTATCAAAGAAAATGCAGGAAGATATTGTAACTGATTTTATTAGTCAACAATTGATAAAAGACAAGGATGATCTTTCATCCTATCAATTAAGTAACGACGAATTAATTATCAACGGGGTTAAACAACCGGCTGTTGTTCACAAAAAATTTAAAGAAAAATATGTGAAGGATAAGCATTGGAAGATGAGCTATAACAATTAATTATCATAATCAAAATATGATGGACCTGCTTTTTGAAGTGGGTCTTTTTTTTTGCGTCAAAAGCAGCCCAGTCGAATACTTGCTTCATAGATATAAGGCGATGTGATTAAAATGTACGCATTTAAATATGGGTTAAAAAGCTTAACGTTTCAATTTTAAAACAGCAACAAAAGAAAGTTGCGTGTAGATATGTATGTACAGAAATCCAGTTGAAAATTTAGTCTGCCTTTGTTATTTAGTTGAGACAAAATGGAGCCACGACAAACAACAGCCTTACCAAATACCTGCTAATAAACTGGTTCATGTTCTTGCCTGCCGCAGTGAAAAACTTTTGCATCGCTGCGGCATTTTGACGATATTATACGCCTGGATAAAAGAAAGGAAATTTTAATTGGATTATTATTTCAATAGAAAATCTTTATTTTCTCATCATTTGTGAACTAAATTACAACAGTTGATCAAAAGTTAGTAAACGGAAAGCTGGTATATGAAAAAAGGAGTTTGGATATTTGTATTGCTATTAACCACCGCCGCTGGTTGTAAAAAAAATGGAGGAACCCCGGGAAGCACGCCTCCTCCAACACCGCCATCACCGCCTGTGGTGGCTTCAGTACCCTTGAAATCGGTGTCAACATTTCCTATTGCTGTAGCGGGTAGTAATGGATCATTTATTACCAATGCCACATCATCTGGCATACTGAAAAGAGATTTTAATGGAATTACATTTGAAAATGAAATGAAAAATAATGCCCTTGGAAATGGTTCAGGAGGGTATAACTTCAGCACAGCAGATGCAATGGTGGCAGCTGCGCAAGCGGCTAATATACAGGTTCATGGTCACGTTTTAGCCTGGCACTCTCAGGCTCAGGGAGACTACTATAGAAGTTTTTTGAATGCTGCCAGTCCGGGTGCCACCAACCTGGCACAAAATGCTGGTTTTGAAAATGGGGATGCTATCAGTTTTACTAATTTCTCTATTTTAAATACAGGTAATCCTGCGGGAAATGCTGCGGTAACGGTGGGTACCGGCACAGCAGAAGTACATTGGGGTAGCCGGTCTATGAAAGTAGTAAATCCTACAGCTTACAACACTGAACAATGGCGTGTGCAGGTAGCAACAGATGCCATTCCGCTTACGGTAGGTAAACAATACCAGGTTAGTTATTGGGTGAAAGCAACAGCTGCAAATGGATCTATCAGGCTTTCTACGCAGCCTTCTGCCATGTACCAGGCCGATCAGGCTATCGGCACTTCCTGGCAACAGGTAACCTGGAACATTACTGCTAACGAAGCACAAACCATTATCGCATTTGATATGGGACGCAACAGCAATACTTACTTTATTGATGATGTAAGTGTAAATGAATTAACAACCCCGGGTGGTGCCAACAACCAATATGCAAAAGTAGATAGCCTGCTTAAAACAACCATTCAAACTATTGCAGGGCATTTTAAAGGAAAAGTGCGTGGCTGGGATGTAATTAATGAAATGTTTTCCGATGGTCCGGCCGGGGCAATCAGAAACAATACAAATACTTCCAATGCCACCGCCAGCGACGTGTTTGTATGGAGCGAATACCTGGGCCGTGATTTCGGGGTGAAGGCATTTACCTATGCGGCTGAAGCTGACCCGGCTGCCAAATTATTTATAAACGATTATAACCTGGAGTCTTCCACCGCCAAGCTCGATTCACTAATAGCTTATGTGGCAGAAATCAGGGGCAAAGGAGCGAAGGTGGACGGCATAGGTACCCAGATGCATGTTAACATTAACACCAACAAAGACCTGATTGATATTCATTTCAAAAAACTGGCGGCCACCGGTTTACTGGTACATATTTCTGAACTGGATATTGGTGTTAATACAACCAATGCAACAAGTATAGTATTTACGGAAGCTTTGGAAACCGCACAGGCAGATATGTACAATTATATTATCACTTCCTATATGCGCAATACTCCTAAGCCGCAACGCTATGGGGTAACCATTTGGGGCTTGCTGGATAATCAAAGCTGGCGATATAAAAGTGGTGCAGATTATCCACTTATTTATAATGCTTCGGGTGATAAAAAGAAAGCGTATGAAGCCGTTTTAAATGCATTGAAATCGGGACTTTAAACTATTTGTTTTGAGTTTGCAAGTTGCCGACTTACCTAAAACTGCTGCCTGACAAGAGGCAGCAATTTTCTTTTTCTGCAAGTTACATACCAGTGAATATATTCATTAACCTCTATGCACCTACAACATACATATAAGCTGATGGAGATAAACTATTTTATTAGAAACACTTTAGGTTTTACTCCCGTGGCAGGTATCCTCACCGAATACAGCTTGTAGCCAACTATATCGGCATTTGTCGGTGAAGGACACCGGCCAAGGATGCAAAATCAACCTTGATTATTCTTTCCATTTTTCTGGATTTTCACTAAATCCAAAAACGGCGTGAACGACAATGGTACTGCCTTCAATAGTGTAGTGAGCGGCGTAAGGAAAGTTTCGTGGTATCGCATAGCGCACCTCGTCATATCTGAACGATGGAAAGGTGGGTTGCTTCTTTACTTCGGCTAAAGCCGCTTTTAATTCTTTGGTAAACCGGTTACCCAATCTCTTATTTTTACTATTGTACCAATGAGCAATGCGTCTGATGTGATCCACAGACTGTGGAGTTAGGTAGAGGGTATATTTTTTAGTCATTGTCCTCTATCATTTTCCAGGCCTTTTCTTCGGGGATCAATAGAGCAGGATTTTTCTTGTATTTTTTAATGCTACTGCTCACAAATTTTTTCTGCGCTTCAGGTGTATTAACCACGGTATCTTCATCACTGTTTAATAACAAATTGGCGAGCTTCTTTTTTTGCTGCCTGGGCAATTGATTTACCAGTTCAATCACCTGGTTAAAACTGAGCGGTAAAAATATATCTGTTGATGTAGGCATAATGATTGTTTTTTAAGAAGCTTATACTTTTTTTGTTTGAGAGTCTTAATCCCGTTTTAGTGCCTTATAGGACAAATATATGCTATTATGGAAAATATTTTTAAGCCATGAGGAATTAATCATCAACGGTGTTAAACAGCCGGCATCCGTTCACAAAAAATGTAAAGAAAAATATGTGAAGGACAAGCATTGGAAGATGAGTTATAACAATTAATTATTTAAGGGAAATATTTAGGGACCTGCTTTTTGGAGCGGGTCTCGTTGCCTCGCCATATTGCCAAACCGAGTTCTACTGGCGGTATTAGCGTCGTTTGAAAAGCCATTTCACTTTAGAGTATTCCTTAGGATAATTTTCTGTACATGAATTCCCCTCACAAAATCCCAAAGACCATCCAGATGATAACTTATAATAATAACCCCAGTCGGGCTCTTTGTTTAATTCACTTTGAATGCGTTTCGGCAATTCTGAAAGTTTTGTGCCAACTTTAAAACCTTCCGGAGTTTGAAATTTTTTGTCATGGGTCGCTAAATAAATTGTGTCATTATCGCTTGTTACCAAATCGAAATTGTAGCCATTAATTACTACCGTTTTACAAGGTGAAATTTGTCCGCTTGAAATTAAAATCATTTTGCCGTGCGGAATTTGGGACAGATTGTCTAACTTAAATTGAGTTTTTCTGATCTTGTTTGTGTCAACTTTCATTGTAGTTTCAGATTGCTTAGAAGTAGACAACCTTTGGCTTCCAGTGTCAACTAATTCAGTCTTATCTTGCCTTGTGTTGTTGCACGAGCAAATAAGTAATGTCAATATGATTGTAGCAATTGTAAGTCTCATAAAATGCTAGCTAACAGTACTTGCTGGCGATGCGGCAGTATTTGAAAATCATCAGCCCTTCACCCGAAGCTAAATTTATAAATAAAAATTCATTGTTTATTCTATTGCCCGGCGTTATTCGTCGCCCCGCCAAATTGCCAAAAAGCTTGCTGCATTCGCTTTGACTTATTCCAGGTGTATTCCTAAAATCTGTTTTAAATCTTTTATTGATTTATTACACTCAATATTAAAAAAGAAAATTGTCATTCCACAAATAAGTACAAAGAGCACAAGTCCTTTCCAGTCATTTAATTTCAGTAAATAATAAACTACAAAACATAAAATCCAAAGTAAAAATAGTATGACGCCCCAATGAGGCCTCATTTTGATCATTATATTTCTTGTCGTAAACTTGTCAACAATATTGCCTTGGATAACCGGGATAAATGAATTTCTTCCCTTTGCATTTCTATAAATCTTAAATTTCTTTCCTTCAATATTCCCCAAATATTGTTTGTTTGGCTTGGGATTGTTAAAACTGAATCTTTTTCTTTCAAAACCAACTGTATCTGTCAGTCGTTTTAAAAGTTCTTTTTCTGTCAAATTTGAAACTATGTCTATTTTTCTAAAAAAAAGTAAGTTCATTTGAATATCAAGGCAAATTTTAGTGAAGAAAATAATGTTTCGTTTTGTGTAAAGTGACGTGAAACACTTAAATATATTCGTGAATTAATCTCAGATCGCCGATGGCAATATTTGTCCAAATTACATTCACCATTTCTTCACCATTTCTTTCACTGTTTCATGCGATACGGTTTTACCATTGTTTAATTGATCCAGTCCATGCTCCACTTTTTCAATAAAAATTAGTTTCTCAATTAGATCTTCTAATTCAAATTCCTGGGGAAATTCTTTTATGGTATCCAGCGCTTTTTCTCTTTTCATATTCGTAAAATTGAGAGTAGTAAGATACGATTTTATGGCTCAATTTTAAAGGGCCGGTACTGTCTCTACCAACTCTTAAAATTCTGCAGTATAATTAATTTACTGAAATTTTAAGTTGATGATAATAGCCAACTGGTATTAAACACCTCGTATTTTAGTTAGGCTATCCATTATACCTATGCCCGGCTCCCCGTCTTTTATAAATAGCCCTTGAACAACTCATGCAGCCACAATTACCAACTATTGCTTAACTTTTGCCCCTAAAAAATTTATAGCTGAATGCGGTGGTTTATCATTTTAATAATTTTTTCGTTGCCCATTTTTTGTTTCGCACAAAATCAACGGTTTGTTTTTTCGGCCTCAAAAATGGGCTCGCCTTTTAATATCATCCTGTACACAACGGATAGTGCTACTGCAAAAAATACGGCCGGCAATTGTTTTGCTTTGGTTGATTCACTCGTGTATATTTTTAGCGATTATATTGATAGCAGTGAGCTCAACAGGTTATGTGCCACTGCCGGTAAGTCAACAACTGGAATGAGAGTTTCAGAACCTTTGCTGGATATTTTATCACAATCAAAACACGCTTTTGAAAAAAGCAACGGCACATTTGATATTACGCTGGGCCCCGTAACAAGGCTATGGCGCAAAGCAAGAAAGGAACATGTATTTCCGACCGAAGCGGCAGTAAAAGAAAAACTTGCATTGACTGGTTTTAACAAGATTATGATTGATAGTGCGCAACAGACTGTTCGGTTAACACAGGCTGGCATGCAACTCGATTTAGGTGGAATTGCGCAGGGGTATATTGCCCAAAAAGTAATTGATCTGTTAAAAGAAAATGACATAGCAAATGCACTGGTTGATGTAAGTGGTGATATTGTTGCCATAGGCAAACCACCAGACGCAATGGGCTGGACAATTGGTGTAAATGTGCCGGAGAGCGGTGATGAATTACAGAAACAATTATTGCTAATAAGTAACAAGGCAGTTACAACTTCCGGCGACGTGTACCAGTTTTTTGAACATAATGGAAAAAGATATTCGCATATTATTAATCCAAAAACAGGTTTTGGAACTACGTCTCAGCGAAATGTAACGGTGATTGCCGATGACGGAACCTTGGCAGATTGGCTAACCAAAGCCTGCAGCCTGCTTCCTGTTAAAAAAGCAATAAAGCTGGTTAATTATTATGGCGCCGAATTGTTAATTGCGGAAATTAAAAATTTCAAACTAAAAACTTACCAGTCGAAAAATTTCAAACTTTATTTTAAACCAGCCAACTCACATTAAGTGTACTGTTAAATTGTAACCTTTCACAAAAGGATTGTTATATCGACTTGTCAACATATAATTTTTCATATCTTCATCCTCCAAAAAAAAATCTAAATCGTAGTGAAAATATTTGTACTAACCTTATCTCTTTTTTCATTTATAATAATACAGGCGCAAACTCCTGTAGTTTATTTTATATCGTACAAAGAAAAAGTTCCCGGATCTGAATTTTCATTTAAAATGGTGCCTGTTTCCGGAGGTAGTTTTTTAATGGGTAGTAACGATAAAGAAAAGGCCCGGGAAGCAGATGAGGGCCCTCAAAAGAAAATTGTAATTGAACCATTCTGGATGGGAGCCTTTGAAGTAAGCAGGGACGAATTTGACGTGTTTTATAAAGATGAAAATACCAGTCAGAATTCGAAAGTAGATGCTATTACAAGGCCCAGTCCGCAATACATTGACATGAGCCTGGGCATGGGTAAAGAAGGAGGCTTCCCGGTAAATAGTTTATCACAACATGCGGCGCTGATGTACTGCCGCTGGCTCTATAACAAAACCGGTATTTTCTATCGCTTGCCAACTGAGGCTGAATGGGAATATGCCTGTCGTGCAGGATCTAACACAACCTATTATTTTGGCAACGATACCAGTCAGCTCAGCAATTACGCCTGGTATGCAAGTAATAGCGATAATAAATTTCATAAATCTGGAGAAAAATTACCCAACGCCTGGGGACTATATGATATGCTTGGTAATGTAAGCGAATGGACGCTGGATCATTATGATGCAAAGGCATTGGACAAAATACAAAACAATAGTATCGGTAACATACCAACGGCTAATATGGCAAAGTATCCGAAAGTAACAAGAGGCGGTAGTTATGAAGATGCGACAGATGCCTTACGTTGCGCCAACAGGCAGCCGTCAGATCCGTCCTGGAACAGGCGTGACCCACAGATACCTAAAAGTAAATGGTGGCTCACCGAAGCTGCTTTTGTAGGCTTTAGGTTACTGCGGCCACAGCAGCAACCAACGGCAGAGCAGGTGGACGAATTTTTTAAAGAATATCTTGGTAACTGATTATACATTTCAAATCACTTAAAAACAACAATTATGTTGAACGATGCAGCTAATTCAAAAAGTAATTCCAGAAGGGATTTTGTAAAACAATCTTCATTGCTGGCAGGTGGTATACTTGCCGCTCCGTTATTTTCTTCTGCCAACTTTTTCTCAGGATCAAACGATGTTATTAAAATAGCATTGGTAGGCTGCGGTGGCCGTGGCACAGGTGCGGCGATGCAGGCACTATCTACCAAACAAAATGTAAAGCTGGTTGCAATGGCCGATGCTTTCAGGGATAACCTGGATAATTGTTATAAAGAATTAAGTGCCGATAATATTGGTGAAACCGGTGGCAATTTAAAAGCCAGGCTGGATGTGCCGGAAGAAAGAAAATTTGCTGGTTTTGATGCATACGAAAAAGCAATAAAATTGGCCGATGTGGTTATATTGGCAACACCTCCGGGTTTCAGGCCCATTCATTTTGAAGAAGCCGTAAAGCAGGGCAAACATATTTTTATGGAAAAGCCGGTAGCAACTGATCCGGCAGGAATTCAAAAAGTGTTGGCCGCTGCTGCCATTGCAAAACAAAAAAAATTAAATGTAGTAGTTGGATTACAAAGACGTTACCAGCATTCGTACCTGGAGCTATTTAAAAGAAAAGATTTGATTGGCGACATAACGTCTGCCCAGGCCTGGTGGAACAATGATGGTGTGTGGGTAAGGCCACGCAAACCAGAACAAACCGAAATGGAATACCAGATGCGTAACTGGTATTATTTTAACTGGCTTTGTGGCGATCATATTACCGAGCAGCATATTCATAACCTGGATGTGGTTAACTGGTTTAAGGATGGTTACCCGGTAAGGGCACAAGGAATGGGTGGAAGGCAGGTAAGAAAAGGAAAAGAAAATGGTGAAATTTTTGATCATCATTATGTTGAATTTGAATATGCCGATGGTACGATATTAAACAGCCAGTGCCGCCATATGCCCGGTACGATGAGCCGTGTAGATGAATTATTAATTGGTACAAAAGGAAAAATACATTGTGGTGGAGGAACCATTACTGATGCCAGTGGAAAGCCGGTTTATCAATATGATATGAAGCAGGAAAATAATCCTTACCAAACAGAGCATGATGAATTATTTGCGGCTGTTGCGAAAGGCGATTATAAATTCTGGGATGCTGAAAGAGGCGCCAAAAGTACCATGACTTCTATACTTGGCCGGCTGGCAACCTACAGCGGTCAAAAAGTACAATGGGAGAAGGCAATTAACAGCGGACTTAATTTGCAACCAGCCGCATATGACTGGAATGCAATGCCATTGGTATTACCGGATGCAGATGGTTTTTACGCATCGGCTGTTCCCGGAAAAACAAATTATAACCTGGCGTAAAAACTAACCGGTATGAAGTTGATGATGCTATTGATATTAAGTATGGCCGGTTTGGGATTGAAAGCCCAAACCGATACCACATTGGCTTTAGTGCAGCATGACAAAATGCAGGTGGTTGAAGTAGCCTGTGGCGAATGTAAGTTTGGGATGAAAGGAAAGTCTTGTGACCTTGCTGTACGCATTAACGGCAAAGCTTATTTTGTAGATGGAACCAATATTGATGACCACGGCGATGCACATGCGAAAGATGGTTTTTGTAATGCAGTAAGAATGGCGAACGTGCAGGGCGAAATTGTTGACGGCCGTTTTAAGGCCACTTATTTTAAATTGATTCTGGAGAAAAAGGAGAAATCGTCAACTGAAAATTGATTCATTTAGTGAACACTTTTTATGAACCAGGCAGAAGCTTTTCAATTAAGCTTCGGTGGCGTTATTTATCCCGAGTAAGGTTTTGTGTGCTGCATCGGGACGCACTCTTTTACATTTTATCAATAAGGAACAAAATAAACTTACCAGGTAACTATAGGCGCAGGTCTCGGACCTGTTGCCTATTGTTACTAACACACGAATCCTTATAGTGATACCAAAATAATTGACTCCGGCAAACCTTTCTCGTTTGTAAAATAGTCTATTGCATTACTACATTTCCAATACCAGATTTCATTTACAAAACCTGCGGTTACAGGGCTTCATAGGAGATAATTTAGTTTAACTGACAAAATCGAATACTATCCAACAAAATATCCCGGTAGATGCTCCTGGTAAATACATCGACCCAATCTACTACTGAGGATGGTGTAAATAGAAGCGTAATTATCAAGAACCTTATATTTTATACTCATTCAATTTTAAAATCAACCTGCAAGTTATTTTTACGGTGGGAAGGTTTTTATATAAGATAGTTTAAACTGAGCGTAGTATTAGTAACGATAGGCAACAGGTCAGAGACCTGCGCCTATTGGAACCATCACTCTTTGCCCGACCCTCATTCCTCCGCCTAAATTTGTTTGTCTCCCGTATTGCTAAAGTGGTTTTATTCCCTTCAAAATTTCAAATAAATATAAATATGCATCAATCAAATTTTGACAATCCGGAAATTCTTCTAAACTTTTAGTCCATCTTTTTAGATGATCCTCTCTTATTTCATCAATTCTTTTATTTGAACATAGATATGCTATTATTGTCCTGTGAAATGGAAATTTACTTAATCTAAAAAGCTTTCGCCAATCATCGCCCCAAAAGTTTTCTCCATTTATTTCTTTGTCAATTTCTCTTATATCATTAAACCGCTCTAATAAAGGGAAGGCAGTATCTCTCATAAACTCAATAATCAATTTGGCATTTATTTCTACATCCGCCACCGTATAAATATCCGGCAAATAGCCCATTCTTTCGTGAATACCATGTAGACTTTCATAGGTAAAGGTTAGCGTAGATGCAGTTTCTAAATTTACTCTATCAATATTAAAATACAATTTATCAACCTCCATCCAAATTTTATCAATAATATTTATTCTCTTGTTTACATAGTATCGAATATTCTGGCAAGGGTTGTAATCCTTAGAGTCAAAATAAATCCAAAATAAATCATTATTATATTCTTTAGTAAAACCGCTAAATTTCGTAGTTACAAGTTTATACCCATTTTCAACAAAAAATGGCTTTAATTCATTGAACAATAATTTTTTCGCCCCACTTTTTTTCATACACTAAAAATTTGATGTCGTAAATATTTCTACAACTGCAGATGGTATGCAGATGATTGGTCATTAAAACCCAGGCATGAATTACTAAACCTTGTTTTTGCTGGCAAT